>NZ_PQSS01000046.1 GCF_002920535.1 Streptomyces sp. Ru71
AAGGTGCACGCCGTTCTGGACCGGATGAGCGCCTTCGCCGCGCGGGTCCGCTCCGGTGAGTGGACCGGGCACACCGGCAAGCGCATCCGCAACGTCGTCAACATCGGCATCGGCGGCTCGGATCTGGGCCCCGCGATGGCGTACGAGGTGCTGCGCGCCTACACGGCCCGGGACCTGACGTTCCGTTTCGTCTCCAACGTCGACGGTGCCGACCTGCACGAGGCCGTCCGCGACCTGGACCCGGCCGAGACGCTGTTCATTATTGCCTCCAAGACGTTCACCACCATCGAGACGATCACCAACGCCACGTCCGCACGGGCCTGGCTGCTGGACGCGCTCGGTGACGAGGCGGCGGTCGCCAGACACTTCGTGGCGCTGTCGACGAACGCCGCGAAGGTCGCCGAGTTCGGCATCGACACGGCCAACATGTTCGAGTTCTGGGACTGGGTCGGCGGGCGCTACTCCTACGACTCCGCGATCGGGCTGTCGCTGATGATCGCCATCGGGCCGGACAGGTTCCGCGAGATGCTCGACGGCTTCCGGACCGTCGACGAGCACTTCCGCACGGCGCCGGCCGAGACCAATGTGCCGCTGCTGCTGGGGCTGCTGGGCATCTGGTACGGCAACTTCCACGGCGCCGAGTCGCACGCGGTGCTGCCGTACTCGCACTACCTGTCCAAGTTCACGGCGTATCTGCAGCAGCTGGACATGGAGTCCAACGGGAAGTCGGTCGGGCGGGACGGTCGGCCGGTGGAATGGCAGACGGGCCCGGTGGTGTGGGGCACTCCGGGCACCAACGGGCAGCACGCGTACTACCAGTTGATCCACCAGGGGACCAAGCTGATCCCGGCGGACTTCATCGGGTTCGCCGAGCCGGTGGCGGAGCTGGGCGACGGGCTCAAGGCGCAGCACGACCTGCTGATGGCCAACTTCTTCGCCCAGACCCAGGCGCTGGCCTTCGGCAAGACGCCCGAGGAGGTGCGCGCCGAGGGGGTGCCGGAGGAGCTGGTGGCCCACAAGACGTTCCGGGGCAACCACCCGACGACCACGATCCTCGCGCGGGAGCTGACGCCCTCGGTGCTCGGGCAGCTGGTCGCGCTGTACGAGCACAAGGTGTTCGTGCAGGGCGCCGTGTGGGGCATCGACTCCTTCGACCAGTGGGGCGTGGAGCTGGGGAAGGTGCTGGCCAAGCGGGTGGAGCCGGCGCTCACGGAGGGGGCGGAGGTGGAAGGACTGGACACGTCCACACGCGCGCTGGTCGCGACGTACCGGTCGCTGCGGGGGCGCTGAGGGAGAGCGCCGGCGTGAGGGGACGGAGCCTCTCAGTACCCCGGCTTGAGGGGGACCTCCCCCCTCAAGCCACCGCCCCTCTCAACCCACCGCCCAGGCCTCATGCCACCGCGCTCAACGTGTCCGCCAGGCGGCGGCGGGCCGCTCGCGCCGCCGGGATCGCGGCCAGGCAGGCGGCGCCGGCGATGGCCGTCGCCGCCGTGGTGAGCAGGACCGCCGGGGACGGGGTCTGGGCGATGCCCGCCCCGATGCCGCTGGTGGTGCCCTGGGTGTCGATCAGCAGATGGGCGAGGGGGAGGCCCAGGGCCAGGGCGGCGGCCGTCGCCGTGAGGGCGGTGAGGGCCGTCGCCGTCACGGTGATCGTCGTGATCTGGCGGGGGGAGAGGCCGATGGCCTTCAGGGCGAGCAGGTCCCGTTCGCTCTCGCGGACCGTGGCCCCGATCGCGGTGAGCAGTTCGACGACCCCGATCAGGGCCAGTACGGCGATCAGCCCGGCCACCACGCCGCGCAGCGGCGACAGGCCGTCGGCCGGGTTGGTCACCCGGTGCACGTCCAGGTGCCCGCGCGCCGCCGTGGCCAGCGAGGCGGCCACCGCGTCGGGGTCGGCGCCCTCGCGCAGCCGGAGCTGGTACAGGCTCGGGCGCAGGTCGGGGTCGTTCTCGCGGAGGGTGTCCAGGGAGGTGGAGATGACCCGGCCGGCGTTCTCCGGTTCGATGCTGCGGCCCACGATGTGCAGGATCTGGGGCCGGTCTCCGACGGTCATGCGGACCCAGTCGCCGACGCCGACGTCCAGCAGGTCGAGCAGGCCCTGGCCGGCCACCGCCTCGTCGGGCCCGTGGGCGGGGCGGCCCTCGGCGAGGGTGTACGGGTAGGGGGAGGCATGGGTGCCGAGGCCGCGCAGGGCGATCGTCGCCGTCTGGCCGGGCACCAGCGCGGCCACCTCGACGCCCGGGTAGGCGGCGGCGACCTGCGGCGTGCGGGCGAGCAGGGCCCGGGTGGCGGTGTCGGTCATGCTCGCGTCCGAACGAACGGTCAGCGAGGCCGGCAGCCCCATCCGGTCGGGGGCGGTGTGGAAGCGGTCGATCGTCGTCCAGGCGCTCAGCGCCACCACGACCAGCAGCAGGGGCAGGGCCAGGCGGGCGATCGTCGCCGCTGCGCGCGGGCGGCGGGTGAAGGCGCGGTGCCAGCCGAGGACCAGGGCGGGCGGCACCCGCAGGCCCAGCGCCCGGCGGGCGAGGCGGGGCAGCCGGCCGCCCCCGGGGGCCGCCGGACGCGGCACGGGGACCGGCGGGACCCGGCCCGCCCGCCACGCCGCCAGCCCGGTGACCGCCGCGATGAACAGCACCGCCACGACCGGCACCCCGAGCAGCGAGGCGGTGTGGCCGGGCAGGCCCTGCCACACGCCGACCGCGTCGCCCAGCCGGCCCGGCAGACCGCTGCCCAGGCTCTGCACCAGCACGGCCGCCGCCACCGCGCCGAGCAGGGCGTAGGCCACGTGCTGGAGCAGGAAGATGCGGACCACCTGGCCGGGGGTGAAGCCGATCGCCTTCAGCACGGAGATGTCACGCAGATGGCCGCGGATGCGGGTGGCGAGCGCGCCGTGCACCGCGAGACCGGCCGCGAGCAGCGCGCCCAGCCCGAAGAGTCCCAGCACCTGGCCCAGCAGCCGGGTGTCGCCCTGGGCCTCGGCCCGCGCCTGCTGCCAGGTGGCGACCTCGCCGACCGTGCCGGCGCCCAGCGCGGTCACGGCCCGCTGCACCGCGTAGTCGGTGTCGCCGGGGTCCGTCAGCCGCAGCCCGACGACCTCGCCGCCCGGGGAGCGGACGGCGGACGGCGGGGCCCAGACCAGGCCGGGCCGCTCGCCGGGACGGTAGCCGGGTTCGGCGCTGTCGGCGATGCCCACGACGGTCAGGGTCCGCGTCGTGCCGGGCAGCGTGAGGGTGTCCCCGGGCTCGGCCAGCAGCGCGCGGGCGAGCCGGCCCTCCAGCACCACGCCGTCGGGGTCAGCGGCCCGCAGCCACTGCCCGGAGGTCAGCAGGGGCCGGCCCACCGAGGGGCGGCCGTCGGTGGCGCGCAGTTCGACCGAGGCACGGGTGCCGCGGGCGGCGACGGTGACCGACTCGGTGGCGTAGGGCCCGGCGACGGAGGCGACGCCGTCCAGCCGGGAGAGCCGCTGGGTGTCGGCCGTGGCGGTGGTGTGCAGCCACACATGCGCGCCACGGGACTGGGTGAACACGCGCTGCCAGGGATTGGTGGCGTACCCGAACAGGGCCGTGGCCAGCAGCAGCGACGCGACGATCCCGGCGGTGGCCAGCACGATGAACAGGGCCTCGCCGCGGTGCGTGCGCAGATCGGAGTGCGCCCAGCGCAGAGTCGCTCGCACCGGCCTCAGCTCCTCGTCCCGGACGGGAAGGACGCGTGTGCCGGGCCGGCGGCGGATGCGTGCACCGGGCTCGGGTCGGACGTGTTCACCGGGCTCGGGAGGGACGCGTGCACCGGGCTCATTCCTTCAGCTCCAGCACGCCCGCCGTCCCGCGCCCCCGCGTGGGCGCCGCGCCGTCCAGGGTCGCGTCGTCGACGATCCGGCCGTCGAAGAAGCTGATCACCCGGTCCGCGGCGCTCGCCAGCCGGGCGTCATGGGTGACCAGCACGATCGTCTGGCCGCGCTGGTGGAACCGGGACAGCAGCCGCATCACCTCACGGGTGCCCTTGCTGTCCAGGCTGCCGGCGGGCTCGTCGGCCAGCAGCAGCGGCGGATGGTTGACCAGCGCGCGGGCGAGCGCGACGCGCTGCTGCTCACCGCCGGACAGCTCGCCCGGCATGCTGCGCTCCTTGCCGCTCAGGCCCAGCTCGGCCAGCAGCTCCTCCCGCTCGGCGCGGGCCCGCTTCGGCGGGACGCCGGCGAGCAGGGCGGGCAGCTCGACGTTGTCGGCGACCGACAGGTTGGAGACCAGGTTGAAGAACTGGAAGACGATCCCGATGCGCTTGCGGCGCTCCACCGCCCAGCGGGCCTCGCTCCAGGTGTCGGTCCGGGAGTCGCCCAGCCACACCGTGCCCTGGTCGGGGCGCTGCAGCCCGCCCAGCAGGTGCAGCAGCGTCGACTTGCCGGCGCCGGAGGGGCCCGTGACCGCGACGAACTCACCCCTCGCCACGCTCAGGTCAACCCCGCGCACGGCATGCGCGGGGGCGCCCTCGCCGTGGTGGGTCTTGACCAGGCCCTCGGCGCGCAGCACGGGAGCCGGGGACTGCGTACCCTCGCTCACTCCAGCTCCTCCAGCTCTTCCTGACACCGCTCCAGCCAGTCCAGGTCGGCCTGCAGATGCAGCATCGCGCCCTCGATCAGCAGATGCGCGATGCGGTTCTCCCGGCTCTCCGACGCCGCCAGCTTCGACAGGCTCCGCATGGTGTTGAGGTACTGGCGCCGCTGGCGGTTGATGAGGGCGATCTGGTCGGCGAGACCGGTCTGCGGGGCGAGCGCCAGTTTCATGAAGAACTCGTCCCGCACCCGCGGCTCGTCCTCGGTGTCCTCGAACCAGGTGCTCAGCGCCTCCCGACCGGCGTCGGTGAGGTGGTAGATCTTCTTGTTCGGCCGGCTGGACTGCTCGACCTCCTCGCCCTCGATCAGCCCTTGCTTCTCAAGGCGGCCGAGGGTCACATAGATCTGGCCGATGTTCGGCTGAGGGTACGCGGAGCCCAGCAGCTGCTCAAGGTCCTGCTTCAGCTCGTAGCCGTGGGCCGGACCACGGGCCAGGAGTGCCAGGAGGGGCAGGCGCACGCCGTCGGTCCTCCTGTCTCGTCCAATGTGCTCCAGGCCCTAGTATCGCGCATACCTAACAGGTATACATGGCCTCTGACCCCGGGCGAGGATGCCCGTGGCCGGTGTACAGGGAGGAACCTATGCGGTGGATACGTGCCGCGGGTAGGGGCCTCCTCGTTCTCCTCGTGGTGCTCACCGGCTACGTCGCCTCCGGAGCCCGTGCCGACGAGGGGGCCGCGGGTGGCCGAGGGCCGCTCACCCTGGCCACGGCCGGGGATCTCACCGGCTACCTCGGCCCCCTTCTCCAGGGCTGGAACCGCACCCACCCCGGCGAGAAGGTCACCCTCGTCGAACTGCCCGACTCCGCCGATGAGACCCGCGCCCAGATGGTCACCGATCTGCGCGGGGGCGACCGCGGCCGGTTCGACGTGCTCAACATCGACGTCGACTGGACCTCGGAGTTCGCCGCGGCCGGCTGGATCCGCACGCTGCCGCGTGAACGCTTCCCGCTGGAGAGCTTCCTGCCGCCGGTCGTGGACACGGCGACCTACGACGGACGGCTGTACGCCGTGCCGTACGTGACCAACGCGGGACTGCTGCTGTACCGCAAGGACGTCCTGGCCAAGGAGGGCCTGCCGCCGCCGCGCACCTGGGCCGAACTGGAACGGGACGCGAAGACGGTCGCGCCGAAGTACGGCCTCGACGGCTACGCCGGCCAGCTCCTGCCCTACGAGGGGCTGACCGTGAACGCGGCCGAGGCGGTCTACTCGGCCGGCGGCACCATCCTCGGCGACGAGGGCGCCCGGGTCACCGTGGACTCCGCCGCGGCCCGCGAGGGCATCGGCTTCCTGGCGCGCGGGCTGCGCGAGGGCTGGATCCCGAAGGCGGCGCTGACCTACAAGGAGGAGGAGTCCAAGCAGGCCTTCCAGGACGGCCGGCTGCTCTTCCTGCGCAACTGGCCCTATGCCTACGCCGTCGCCTCCGCCCCCGGCTCCAAGGTCGCCGGGAAGATCGGCGTCGTACCGCTGCCGGGGCCGGACGGTCCCGGCACCAGCGTGCTCGGCGGGTCCAACCTGGCCGTCAACGCCCATGCCCGGCACCCGGAGTCCGCCGAGCGCCTGATCGCGTACCTGACCAGCGAGCGCGTCCAGCGCCAGGTCCTCACCCAGGGCGCGCTGCCGCCCGTGCGCGCCGACCTCTACGACGACCCCGCCCTGGTGCGGCGGTTCCCGTATCTGCCGACGCTGCGCGAGAGCGTGCTGAACGCCGCCCCGCGCCCCAAGAGCCCGCACTACGACCAGGTCAGCCTGGTGGTGCAGGCGGTCGTGCACGACGCGCTGACCGGGCGCCAGACGCCCGCGGCGGCGGTGCGGCGACTGGCCCGGGAACTGGCGGCCGTCTCCCGCTGATAGTTACCTGTTAGGTAACGCGGATATCTCATCTGCCGAAGAAGCGCCCCATTGTGTCCGTGTTTGTCGCGCCAACTCGGCGGTAGCTTCTGTTCTTTTCATTGACACCCTCGCGACACAGATACCTAACATGCATGCATGTTGAGTAAGTACCGCTGGTGGCGTGACGCGGTGATCTACCAGGTGTATGTCCGCAGCTTCCTGGACAGCACCGGCGACGGCATCGGCGATCTCGCGGGCGTGCGGGCCGGACTGCCCTACCTGAAGAAGCTCGGCGTGGACGGGATCTGGCTGAGCCCCTTCTACCCCTCGCCGCAGCACGACCACGGCTACGACGTCGCCGACTACTGCGACGTCGACCCGCTCTTCGGCGACCTCGCCGAGTTCGACCTGCTGATCGCGTCCGCCCGGCGCCTCGGGATCAAGGTCCTGCTGGACATCGTCCCCAACCACTGCTCCAGCGAGCACCCCTGGTTCCGCGAGGCACTGGCCGGTGAGCCCGGCAGCCCGGCCCGCGCCCGGTTCCACTTCGCCGACGGCCGCGGCCCGGACGGCAGCGAGCCGCCCAACAACTGGCACGCCATGTTCGGCGGCCCGGCGTGGAGCCGGGTCGACGACGGCCAGTGGTACCTGCACATGTTCACCCCCGAGCAGCCCGACTGGAACTGGCGCAACCCCGAGATCGCCGCCGAGTTCGAGCGCGTGCTGAAGTTCTGGCTGGACCGGGGCGTCGACGGCTTCCGCATCGACGTGGCCGCCGGCCTGTACAAGCACCCCGAGCTGCCCGACTCCGACGACCCGGAGGCCGACGCCCGCACCCGCGACTCGGTCAACCCGCTCGCCTGGAACCAGCCCGAGGTGCACGACGTGTGGCGGCGCTGGCGGTCCATATGCGAGGAGTACGCGCAGCGCGACGGCCGTGAGCGCCTCCTGGTCGGCGAGGTCTCCGTGCCCACCGCCCGCGAGCACGCCCAGTACGTGCGCCCCGACGAACTGCACCAGGCGTTCTTCTTCGACCTGCTCGGCGCCCCCTGGGACGCGGACGCCTTCCGCAAGGTCATCACCGAGGCCATGCAGGACATCGCCGGCACCGGCTCCACGGTCACCTGGGTCCTCAACAACCACGACCAGGTCCGCACCGTCACCCGCTACGGCGAGCCCACCCCGCACGGCAGCGGCCTCGGCGCCGCCCGCGCCCGCGCCGCCGCGCTGCTGATGCTGGCGCTGCCCGGAGCGGCGTACATCTACCAGGGCGAGGAGCTGGGCCTGCCCGAGGTCGTCGACCTGCCCGACGACGTGCTCACCGACCCGATCTTCCGGCGCACCGGCAGCCGGGCCCGGATCCGCGACGGCTGCCGGGTGCCGCTGCCCTGGTCCGGGCAGGCGTCCCCGTTCGGCTTCACCCCCGGAGCCGAGAGCGCCAAGCCGTGGCTGCCGCAGCCGGACTACTTCGCCGAGTACGCCACCGACCGCGCGCTCGCCGACACCCGCTCCTTCTGGCACCTGTACCGGGACGGCCTGCAGCTGCGCAAGGAACTCCCGCAGCTGGGGGAGGGCCCGCTGCACTGGCTGGACACCCCGCCCGGCGTCCTCGCCTTCACCCGGGGCGACGGCCTGGTCTGCGCCGTCAACTTCACCACCGCCCCGGTCCCCGCCCCGGTCCCCGGCACCCCGCTGCTGGCCAGCGGGGCCTGCCCCACCCCCGGTGAGCTGCCCGGCTCCACGGCCGCCTGGTGGATCGCCGACCACTGATTTACGTCACTCACCCGCCCCCCGAAGGGACATCAACGATGATGCGACGCCGTACGACCCTGCTCGCCGGCTGCACCGCCCTCGCCCTCGCGCTCGGCGCCACCGCCTGCGGCGGCTCCACCCCGGTCTCCGCCGGCGGCGGCGACAAGGCGCTCAGCGGCAAGACCGTCACCGTCGCCGGTGTCTGGACCGGCACCGAGCAGAAGAACTTCCAGAAGGTGCTGGACGCGTTCAGCGAGAAGACCGGCGCCAAGACGCAGTTCGTCTCCACCGGCGACAACGTCTCCACCGTCGTCGGCAGCAAGATCGAGGGCGGCAACGCCCCCGACGTCGTGATGGTCCCGCAGGTCGGCGTGCTCCAGCAGTTCGCCAAGAAGGGCTGGCTCAAGCCGCTGTCACCGACCGCCCAGCAGGCGATCGGCGCCGACTACGCCCCCGTGTGGAAGACGTACGGCAGCGTCGAGGGCACCCTCTACGGCCTGTACTTCAAGGCCGCCCACAAGTCGACCGTCTGGTACAGCCCCGACGCGCTCACCCAGGCCGGCGTCAAGCCGCCGGCGACGTACGACGAGATGCTCAAGGCCGGGCACACCGTCTCCGACTCCGGGCTCGCCGCGTTCGCGGTCGCCGGACAGGACGGCTGGACCCTCACCGACTGGTTCGAGAACATCTACCTCTCCCAGGCCGGCCCCGAGAAGTACGACGCCCTCGCCGCCCACAAGCTGAAGTGGACCGACGCGTCCGTGGTCAAGGCGCTGCAGACGCTGGGCAAGCTGTTCAAGGACAAGCAGCTCGTCGCAGGCGGCCAGAGCGGGGCCCTGAACACCGACTTCCCGGGCTCGGTGGAGAAGGTGTTCGGGCCGAAGCCGCAGGCCGGCATGGTCTACGAGGGCGACTTCGTCGCCGGTGTCGCCAAGGACCAGTACGGCAAGAACATCGGCCAGGACGCGAACTTCTTCCCCTTCCCGGCGGTCGACGGCGGCAAGGCCCCGGTGGTCAGCGGCGGCGACGCGGCCGTCGTCCTCAAGGACGGCAAGAACGCCGACGCCGGCATGAAGCTGCTGGAGTACCTGGCCACCCCCGAGGCGGCGGCCGTGTGGGCGAAGGCCGGCGGCTTCCTGTCCCCGAACAAGAAGCTCGACTTCGCCGAGTACGGCGACGACGTCACCCGCGCCACCGCCAAGTCGCTGATCGCCGCCGGTGACTCCGTCCGCTTCGACATGTCCGACCAGGCACCCGCGGCCTTCGGCGGCACCAAGGGCGTCGGCGAGTGGAAGCTGCTCCAGGACTTCCTGCGCGACCCGTCGAACCCGCAGGCCACCGCCGCCAAGCTGGAGGACGCGGCGGCCAAGGCGTACCAGGGCTGATCGCCGATGACCGCCACCCTCACCCAAGAGGCCAGCCCGCCCCGCGGCGGCGCCCCGGGCGCCACGCCCGCCCGGCGCCTGAAGCGGCGCGGGAAGATCATCGCCGTACTGTTCGTCCTCCCCGCCCTGCTGCTGCTCGGCGCGCTCGTCGTCTACCCGGTGCTGTTCTCGATCGGGCGCAGCTTCTTCGACGCGTCCGGCACCCGCTTCGTCGGCGGCGACAACTACGCCGAGATGTTCCGCGACCCGGCGACCCTCAAGGCCATCCGCAACACCACGATCTGGGTGGTGGTGGCCCCCGCCCTGCTCACCGGGCTCGGCCTGATCCTGGCCGTCCTGGTGGAGAAGGTCCGCTGGGCCACCGCCTTCAAGCTGCTGCTGTTCATGCCGATGGCGGTGTCCTTCCTCGCCGCCGGCATCATCTTCCGCCTCGCCTACGACGAGGACCCCGACAAGGGCGTCCTCAACGCCGCCGTCGTCTCCGTCCACGACGCCTTCAAGGGGACGTCGTCCTACCCCACGGCCCGGGTCCGCGACGGGCAGGGCCTGGAGCAGGGCCGGGACGGCTCCTACCTGACGACCGCGAGCGTGCGGCCGGGGCAGAGCGCCGCGCTCGGCGTGGTCGGCGTCCTCCCCAAGGACCTGCCCGCCGACGCCCGGCCCGCCTACGGCGCCGCCGCGCGCACGGCGGCCGCCGGTGAGGTGCGCGGTGTCGTCTACCTCGACTTCACCCCCGGCGGGGGAGGGCGGCAGGGCCGGGTCGACCCCAAGGAGAGCGGGCTGCCCGGCATGAAGGTCGAGGCGGTCCGCGACGGCAGCACGGTGGCGAGCGCCACCACCGCCGCCGACGGCTCCTTCCGCTTCGCCGGACTCGACGACGGCCCGTACACGCTGAAGCTGCCCAAGTCCAACTTCGCCCCGCCCTACCAGGGCGTCTCCTGGCTCGGGCCGACCCTGGTCACCCCGGCGATCATCGGCGCGTACCTGTGGATCTGGACCGGCTTCGCGATGGTCCTGATCGGCGCCGGCCTGTCCACGCTGCCCCGGGACGCGCTGGAGGCCGCCCGCATGGACGGCGCGAACGAGTGGCAGATCTTCCGCCGCATCACGGTTCCCCTGCTCGCGCCGGTCCTCACGGTCGTCTTCGTCACCCTCGTCATCAACGTGATGAAGGTGTTCGACCTCGTCTACATCATCGCGCCCGGACCGGTGCAGGAGGACGCGACCGTGCTCGCCACCCAGATGTGGCTGGTGTCCTTCGGCGGCGGCAACAACCAGGGCCTCGGCAGCGCCCTCGGCGTCCTGCTGCTGCTCCTGGTCATCCCCGCGATGGTCTTCAACGTCCGCCGCTTCCGAAGGAGTCAGCGATGAACGCGGTCAGGCGCGGCCTCGGCAGCGCTGTGGTGCAGGCCTTCCTGGTGGTGGTCGCCCTGGTCTGGGTGACCCCGCTCGCCGGACTGTTCCTGTCCTCGCTCAGGTCGGCGTCGGACACGGCCAAGGGCGGCTGGTGGACGGTGTTCACCAGCCCCGGCCAGCTGTCCTTCGACAACTACTCCGCGCTGCTGAAGAACGCGGGCATCACCCAGGCCTTCTGGAACACGGTGGCGATCTCGGTGCCGACGACCGTCCTGGTCGTCGTCCTCGCCGCGCTCGCCGGATACGCCTTCGCCTGGCTGGACTTCCCGCTGCGCGAACCGCTGTTCCTGCTCGTGGTCGCGCTGCTGGTGGTGCCGGTGCAGATCGGCCTGCTGCCGGTCGCCAAGCTCTTCGGCCAGCTGGGCCTGTTCGGCACGATCCCCGGCGTCGTCCTCTTCCACGTCGCCTACGGCCTGCCGTTCGCGGTGTTCCTGCTGCGCAACTACTTCGCCGAGATGCCGAGGGAGATGCTGGAGGCGGCCCGCATGGACGGCGGCAGCGAGTGGCGCATCTTCACCCGGCTGGTGCTGCCCGTGGGCCGGCCCGCCATCGCCTCACTGGCCATCTTCCAGTTCCTGTGGGTGTGGAACGACATGCTGGTCGCGCTGCTCTTCGCGGACAGCTCCTCGCAGCCGCTGACCGTACAACTGCAGTCGCAGATCCGGCAGTTCGGAAGCAACATCGATGTGCTGGCGCCGGGCGCGTTCCTGTCCCTGATCGTGCCGGTCGTGGTGTTCTTCGCCTTCCAGCGGCACTTCGTGCAGGGCGTGATGGCCGGGTCGGTGAAGTAGACCGGAGACCGGAAACCGGAGAGGGAGACCGGAGAGCGGAGGCAACACCCCACGGCCCGTGGGGTGTTGCCTCGCCGGTGCTGAGTACGCGTACTCATGTGCCGTGGCGAGCGCCTCCGGAGACTGTCCGCATGCCTCGAACTCCCGCCCCGCGCCGGTCCGGTCTCGCCCTCGCGGTCATCGCGCTCCCCACCCTGGCCCTCGCCGCCTGCGGCACCGACCGCACCGGCGCCACCGCCGCGGGGAAGAGACCCGCCGACGCCGTAGGAGCCCGGCCCGCCGGCGCACCACCCGCCACCGACCCACAGGTGGCCTTCATGGAGCTGCTGAACACGGTCGGCGAGCCCTGCTTCCCGCACCCGCCGACCGGGCCGGAGCCGTCCGCACCGACCGAGCAGCCGCGCACCGCTCCCGTCCCCGTACAGCTGCCGGTCGATCCCGCACCGCCCACCGAGGCCGCCCCGGCGTCCACCCCCACCGGGGCACCGCCCGCCGCCGAACTGACCCCCGCCGAGCAGTGCGCGGCCCGCCGTCACGCCGAGCGCATCACCAAGGCCCTCGGCACTCTGCCCGACCCCACCCCCGCCCAGGTCAGGGCCGCCCTGCGCGGACTGGGCTACCTCGACGAACGCATCCACGGCCCGGAGCGGTCCGGCGCGGTCGCGCGGTTCTTCCTGGACCTGCGCCTCATGGACAGCCCGCTCTGCCTGAAGGGAACGGTGAGGGACGGAAAGACCGTCATCGAGACGTACGGCGTCCCCGCGAACGAGCCCTTCCGCCCGATGTGAGACGAGCGGAAAAGACGCCGGGCGGACCGGTTCCCCGGCCCGCCCGGCGCCTGTGCGTCAGGAGCTTCAGGTGCCCGCGCTCACGGCGACGCCGGCGGGTAGAGCGACCTCGGCAGCTGCGAGGCCGCCGCCGAGTCCAGCAGCCACAGGGTGCGGGAGCGGCCCCGGGCGCCCGCCGCCGGGGCCTGGATCTCGCCCGCGCCCGACAGCGCCATCGCCGCGGCCTGCGCCTTGTCCTCGCCGGCCGCCAGCAGCCACACCTCGCGGGCCGCCCGGATCGCGGGCAGCGTCAGGGAGATCCGGGTGGGCGGCGGCTTGGGAGCGCCGTGCACCCCGACCACCGTCCGCTCGGTCTCCCGCACCGCCGGCAGCTCCGGGAACAGCGACGCCACATGCGTGTCCGGGCCGACGCCCAGCATCAGCACGTCGAACGCCGGGACCGGACCGTGGTTCTCCGGCCCCGCCGACCGCGCCAGCTCCTCCGCGTAGGCGGCGGCCGCCGCGTCCGCGTCGTTGCCGTACGGTCCGTCCGAGGCCGGCATCGCGTGCACCCGCTTGGGGTCCAGCGGCACGGCGTCCAGCAGGGCCTCGCGGGCCTGGGTGACGTTGCGTTCCGGATCGCCCTCGGGCAGGAACCGCTCGTCACCCCACCACAGGTCCAGGCGCCCCCAGTCGATCGCGTCCCGCGCGGGCGCGGCGGCGAGCGCCGCCAGGACGCCGTTGCCGTTGCGGCCGCCGGTGAGCACGATGGACGCCGAACCCCGGGACGTCTGCGCGTCCACGATCTTCGTGATGAGACGGGCCGCGGCGGCCTGCGCCATCAGCTCCTTGTCGTGATGCACGACCAGCTGAGGGGTGCTCACTTCGCCGCCGCCTTCCTCGCCGGGGACTTCCGCGCGGACTTGGCCGTCGCCTTCTTCGCCGGCGCCTTCGCGGCCTCCTCCACGGGGGTCTCGACGGCTACGGCTTCCTCCGCGGCCTCTGCCGTGTGCGGTGCGACCGGGTCCTCGGCGGCCACCGGGTCGTCCGCCGCGGCGGGCTCCCCGGCGGCCGGCGCGTCCTTCGCGGCACCGCTGTCCAGCCGCTCCACCCCGTACCGCAGCGCGGAGGCGTACGTGTCGTCCGGGTCCAGCCGGCGCAGCTCCTCCGCGATCAGCTCGGAGGTCTCCCGGCGCTTGAGCGCCACCGCCCGGTCCGGCTGTCCCTGGATGGACAGCGTGGCCAGCGTGCCGTCCGCGCGGTCCAGGACGATCGGCCCGCAGTCGGTGTCCATCCGGACCGCGGTCAGACCGGGACCGGCCGACAGCGACCGCTTCACCGGCACGTCCAGCCGGTCCGCGAGCCACATCGCCAGCAGCTCGCAGCTCGGGTTGAACTCCTCGCCCTCCACCTCGACGGCCTGGACCCGGCAGGTGACCTGGTCCAGCGCGGCCGCCAGCATGGAGCGCCACGGCGTGACCCGGGTCCAGGACAGGTCGGTGTCGCCCGGCGTGTAGGCGCGGGCGCGCGCCGCCAGCTCCCGTACCGGCTCCTCCGCCGCGTAGGAGTCGGTGACCCGGCGCTGCGCGAGCGCGCCGAGCGCGTCGCCGGCCGGGTCGAGCGGGCCGTTCACCGGCCACCACACCACGACCGGCGCGTCCGGCAGCAGCAGCGGCAGGACCACCGACTGTGCCTGGTCGACGATCTCGCCGTACAGGCGCAGCACGACCGTCTCACCGGTGCCCGCGTCCGCGCCCACCCGCACCTCGGCGTCCAGGCGGGACTGGGTGCGGTCGCGCGGGGTGCGCGAGACCCGCTTGATGACCACCAGCGTGCGCGAGGGGTGCTCGCGTGAGGCGTCGCTGGCGGCCTTCAGGGCGTCGTAGGCGTTCTCCTCGTCGGTGACGATGACCAGGGTGAGCACCATGCCGACGGCCGGCGTGCCGATGGCACGCCGCCCCTGCACCAACGCCTTGTTGATCTTGCTGGCAGTGGTGTCCGTCAGGTCTATCTTCATGGCCGGCGCCAGCTCCGTCCGTCTCGCTGCAGCATCTCGTCGGCCGCGTCGGGCCCCCAGGTGCCGGCCGGGTACTCGGCAGGCCTGCCGTGCGCCGCCCAGTACTCCTCGATCGGGTCGAGGATCTTCCAGGACAGCTCGACCTCCTCCGTGCGCGGGAAGAGGTTGGCGTCGCCGAGCAGCACGTCCAGGATGAGGCGCTCGTACGCCTCCGGGCTGGACTCCGTGAACGACTCGCCGTAGGCGAAGTCCATGGACACGTCCCGGATCTCCATCGACGTGCCGGGCACCTTCGAGCCGAAGCGGACCGTCACACCCTCGTCCGGCTGGACGCGGATGACGATCGCGTTCTGGCCCAGCTCCTCCGTCGCCGTGGTGTCGAAGGGGGAGTGCGGGGCGCGCTGGAAGACGACCGCGATCTCGGTGACCCGGCGGCCGAGCCGCTTGCCGGTGCGCAGATAGAAGGGGACGCCCGCCCAGCGGCGGTTGTCGATGCCCAGCTTGATCGCCGCGTAGGTGTCGGTGGTGGAGCCGGGGTCGATGCCCTCCTCCTCCAGATAGCCGACCGCCTTCGCGCCGCCCTGCCAGCCCGCCGTGTACTGGGCGCGCACCGTGTCCCGGCCCAGGTCCTTGGGCAGCCGGACCGCGCCGAGCACCTTGGTCTTCTCCGCCGCGAGCGCGTCCGCGTCGAAGGAGGCGGGCTCCTCCATCGCGGTCAGCGCGAGCAGCTGGAGCAGATGGTTCTGGATGACGTCACGGGCGGCGCCGATGCCGTCGTAGTAGCCGGCCCGGCCGCCGATGCCGATGTCCTCGGCCATCGTGATCTGCACGTGGTCGACGTAGGACCGGTTCCAGATCGGCTCGAACATCTGGTTGGCGAAGCGCAGCGCCAGGATGTTCTGGACCGTCTCCTTGCCCAGGTAGTGGTCGATGCGGAAGACCTGGTCCGAGGCGAACACCTCGTGCACGATCGCGTTGAGCTCCTCGGCCGACTTCAGGTCGTGGCCGAACGGCTTCTCGATGACCGCGCGCCGCCAGGAGCCCTGCTTCTGGTCGGCCAGACCGTGCTTCTTCAGCTGCTGGATCACGACCGGGAAGGACTTCGGCGGCACCGACAGATAGAAGGCGAAGTTCCCGCCCGTGCCCTGCGCCTTGTCCAGCTCCTCGATCGTGCCGCGCAGCCGCTCGAAGGCCTCGTCGTCGTCGAAGGTGCCCTGGACGAAGCGCATCCCCTGGATGAGCTGCTGCCAGACCTCCTCGCGGAACGGCGTGCGGGAGTGTTCCTTGACGGCGTCGTGCACGACCTGGGCGAAGTCCTCGTGCTCCCAGTCGCGCCGGGCGAAACCGACCAGCGAGAACCCCGGCGGCAGCAGACCCCGGTTGGCGAGGTCGTACACGGCCGGCATCAGCTTCTTTCGCGACAGATCGCCCGTGACGCCGAAAATGACCAGACCCGACGGCCCCGCGATACGCGGGAGCCGTCGGTCTGCGGGGTCACGCAGCGGGTTGCTGCCCGAGAGCAGCGAAGTGCTGCTTGACAAAGTTTCAGCCCTCCGAGGGAGCCAGGCGCTCAAGCTCCGCCTGCGTCGACTTCAGCAGGTCGTTCCAGGACGCCTCGAACTTCTCGACGCCCTCGTCCTCCAGCAGCTGCACCACGTCGTTGTACGCGATGCCGAGCTTCTCGACGGCGTCGAGGTCGGCGCGGGCCTGCTCGTAGGTGCCGGCGATGGTGTTGCCGGTGATCTCGCCGTGCTCCTCGGTGGCGAAGAGGGTGGCCTCCGGCATCGTGTTCACGGTGTTCGGCGCGACCAGCTCGTCGACGTACATCGTGTCCTTGTACGCCTTGTCCTTCACACCGGTGGAGGCCCACAGCGGACGCTGCGTGCGGGCGCCGGCCTTCTCCAGCGCCTGCCAGCGGTCCGAGGAGAAGACCTCCTCGTAGGCCTGGTAGGCGAGGCGGGCGTTGGCGACGGCGGCCTTGCCGCGCAGCGCCTTGGCCTCGTCGGTGCCCAGCGCGTCGATCCGCTTGTCGATCTCGGTGTCCACACGGGACACGAAGAAGGACGCCACCGAGCGGATCTGCGACAGGTCCAGGCCGCGCTCCTTGGCCTTCTCCAGGCCGGACAGGTACGCGTCCATGACCTCGCGGTAGCGCTCCAGCGAGAAGATCAGCGTGACGTTGACGCTGATGCCGAGGCCGATGACCTCGGTGATCGCCGGCAGGCCCGCCTTGGTGGCCGGGATCTTGATCAGGGTGTTCGGGCGGTCGACCAGCCAGGCCAGCTGCTTGGCCTCGGCGACGGTGGCCCTGGTGTCGTGGGCCAGGCGCGGGTCGACCTCGATGGAGACCCGGCCGTCCTGGCCGTCGGTCGCGTCGAAGACGGGGCGCAGGATGTCGGCGGCGTCCCGGACGTCCGCGGTGGTGATCATGCGGATCGCCTCTTCGACGGTCACCTTGCGGGCGGCGAGGTCGGCGAGCTGCTGGTCGTAGCCGTCGCCCTCGGAGATCGCCTTCTGGAAGATCGTCGGGTTGGTGGTGACGCCCACGACGTGCTGCTGGTCGATCAGCTCGGCGAGGTTGCCGGACGTGATCCGCTTGCGCGACAGGTCGTCCAGCCAGATCGCGACGCCTTCGTCGGAGAGGCGCTTGAGTGCGTCTGTCATGGAAATTACATCTCCTACGTGTCGTATGTGAGCGTCAGCGCTGGGCGGCTTCGAGGGATTCCCGGGCCTTGGCGGCCACGTTCTCGGCAGTGAAGCCGAACTCGCGGAAGAGCACCTTGCCGTCGGCGGAAGCACCGAAGTGCTCCAGGGAAACGATGCGGCCGGCGTCCCCGACGTACTTGTGCCACGTGAGACCCACACCCGCCTCGACGGCGACACGGGCCTTCACGGACGGGGGCAGCACGCTGTCCCGGTACCCCTGGTCCTGCTGCTCGAACCACTCCACGCACGGCATGGACACGACCCGCGTCGGGATGCCGGCCGCCTGGAGCTGCTCACGCGCCTCGACGGCCACGTGCACCTCGGAACCGGTCGCGATCAGCAGGACCTGCGCGTCGCCGCCGTCGGCCTCGAACAGCACGTAGCCACCGCGGGCCGCGTCGTCGTTCGGCTCGTAGGTCGGCACGCCCTGGCGGGTGAGGACCAGACCGTGCGGCTGGCCCTTGCCGAACTCCTTCGTCCAGCGGCCGAGGATCTCGCGCCAGGCGATGGCCGTCTCGTTGGCGTCGGCCGGGCGGACCACGTTCAGGCCCGGGATGGCGCGCAGCGAGGCCAGGTGCTCGACCGGCTGGTGGGTCGGGCCGTCCTCGCCGAGGCCGATGGAGTCGTGCGTCCACACGTACGTCACCGGCAGGTGCATCAGGGCCGACAGCCGCACCGCGTTGCGCATGTAGTCGGAGAACACCAGGAAGGTGCCGCCGTAGATGCGGGTGTTGCCGTGCAGCTGGATGCCGTTCATCTCCGCGGCCATCGCGTGCTCGCGGATGCCGAAGTGGATGGTGCGGCCGTACGGGTCGGCCTCCGGCAGCGGGTTGCCCGCCGGGAGGAAGGACGACGTCTTGTCGATCGTCGTGTTGTTGGAGCCCGCGAGGTCGGCCGAGCCGCCCCACAGCTCCGGGATCACCGCGCCGAGCGCCTGCAGGATCTTGCCGGAGGCGGCGCGGGTGGCGACACCCTTGCCCGTCTCGAAGACCGGGATCTTCTCCGCCCAGCCGGTGGGCAGCTCGCCCTTGGCGATGCGGTCGAACTCGGCGGCGCGCTCGGGGTTGGCGTCCCGCCACTCCTGGAAGGACTTCTCCCACTCCGCCTTGAACTGGCGGCCGCGCTCCAGCGCCTGCCGGGTGTGGCCGATGACCTCGTCGGAGACCTCGAAGGTCTGCTCCGGGTCGAAGCCCAGGACGCGCTTGGTGGCCGCGACCTCCTCGTCGCCGAGCGCCGAGCCGTGGGCGGCCTCGGTGTTCTGCGCGTTCGGGGCGGGCCAGGCGATGATCGAGCGCATCGCGATGAAGGACGGCCGGTCGGTGACCGCCTTGGCCTCCTGGATCGCGGCGAAGATCGCCTCCGGGTCCAGATCGCCGTTGGCCTTGGCCTCCACGCGCTGCACGTGCCAGCCGTAGGCCTCGTAGCGCTTGACGGTGTCCTCGGACACGGCCGTCTCGGTGTCGCCCTCGATCGAGATGTGGTTGTCGTCCCACAGCAGGATCAGGTTGCCGAGCTTCTGGTGGCCGGCCAGCGAGGACGCCTCCGCGGAGATGCCCTCCTGCAGGCAGCCGTCACCGGCGATGCAGTAGATGTAGTGGTCGAACGGGGAGGTGCCGGGGGCGGCCTCCGGGTCGAACAGACCGCGCTCGTAGCGGGCGGCCATCGCCATGCCGACCGCGTTGGCGACACCCTGGCCGAGCGGGCCGGTGGTGGTCTCCACGCCGGTGGTGTGGCCGTACTCCGGGTGACCCGGGGTCTTCGAACCCCAGGTGCGGAACGACTTCAGGTCGTCCAGCTCCAGGCCGAAGCCGGCCAGGTACAGCTGGGTGTACAGGGTCAGGGAGGAGTGTCCGGCGGACAGCACGAAGCGGTCACGCCCGACCCAGTCCGCGTCGGCGGGGTCGTGCCGCATCACCTTCTGGAAGAGGGTGTAGGCGGCCGGAGCCAGGCTCATCGCCGTGCCGGGATGGCCGTTGCCGACCTTCTGTACGGCGTCGGCGGCCAGGACGCGGGCGGTGTCCACGGCCCGCTGGTCCAGTTCGGTCCACTCGAAGTCTGTGGTGGTCGGCTTGGTGCTCACCCTTTTCAGGGCTCCTCTCCACATGTCGAATACCGGTCTGGTCGGGCTTGTGCCCACCGGTCGCCGGTGCACTGGGCGCCCACCGGCCGCTGTCGAGCCTACCCCCGTAAAGACGTGCGTTTTTCCCCGTCATTACAGACTGCCGGGACTGAGTGCGATCCGCCTCCTGACTGGGCCGTAAGGCATTCAGCACATGAATACGGAGCCGCTCATCTGACCGCTCAATCGAGCTTCGGTATGCGCGGAAGAACGCATTCCGCAAACGCGCCGGCGAGGCCGGGAACGATCACCGGCGCAGGGCGGTCGCCGGACCCGGACGATCATGCCCCGCCAACACGACCCCACCCCCGCGAAGGCCGGGGTATGGGCAACGTCTAAAGTGGCGTGGTACGCGCGAGCCTTTACCGCCACTTCACACGGGGAGGCTTGCTGGGATGTCTCTGTCAGGGGTGTTCGTGACGGCCGTTGAATCCCGTCCAGCGGGGGTGCTAGGGGAGCACCCGACCCACCGGCCGTTCGGGGCCCGTGTCAAGGCGTTCGTGGCGCTGACCAAGCCGCGGATCATCGAGCTGCTGCTCATCACCACCGTTCCGGTGATGTTCCTGGCGCAGCAGGGCGTGCCCGACCTCGGGCTGGTGCTGCTCACCTGCGTGGGCGGCTACCTGTCCGCCGGCGGCGCCAACGCGCTGAACATGTACATCGACCGCGACATCGACGCGCTGATGGACCGCACCTCGCAGCGTCCGCTGGTCACCGGCATGGTCAGCCCGCGCGAGTGTCTGGCCTTCGGCATCACCCTCGCGGTGGTCTCGACGCTGCTGTTCGGCCTCACCGTGAACTGGCTGAGCGCCTGGCTGTCCCTGGGCGCGCTCCTCTTCTACGTCGTCGTCTACACGATGATCCTCAAGCGCCGCACCGCGCAGAACATCGTCTGGGGCGGCATCGCCGGCTGCATGCCGGTGCTGATCGGCTGGACGGCGGTCA
This sequence comes from Streptomyces sp. Ru71, assembly GCF_002920535.1. Taxonomy (GTDB): domain Bacteria; phylum Actinomycetota; class Actinomycetes; order Streptomycetales; family Streptomycetaceae; genus Streptomyces. The sequence continues at coordinate 20,337 of NZ_PQSS01000046.1, forward strand.
AGGACTCCCTGTCCTGGGCCCCGGTCATCCTCTTCCTGGTCATCTTCTTCTGGACGCCGCCGCACTACTGGCCGCTGTCGATGAAGGTCAAGGACGACTACGCGCGCGTGGGCGTGCCGATGCTGCCGGTGATCGCCTCCAACAAGGTCGTCGCCAAGCAGATCGTGATCTACAGCTGGGTGATGGTGGCCGTCTCGCTGCTGCTGACCCCGCTCGGCTACACCGGCTGGTTCTACACGGCGGTGGCGCTGGCCTCGGGCGGCTGGTGGCTGTGGGAGGCGCACGCCCTGCAGAACCGGGCGAAGGCCGAGGTGACGGGCGCGAAGCTGAAGGAGATGCGGCTGTTCCACTGGTCCATCACCTATGTCTCGCTGCTGTTCGTGGCGGTGGCGGTGGACCCCTTCCTGCGGTAGACGCAGCATTCGGACATTCCGGGCGGTGGGGGTGCCCCCTGCTCGAAGAGCTTGGGGGAGTGGCGCATGCCACGCACCCCGCCCGTCGCCGTTTGATCTACCGCTGAGTAGCATCCTGACCATGGCAGACACGCAGCAGATTGACGCGAAGGCCGAGCGCACGGCTCAGAAGCTGGCCCGGCGGATCAGCGCCTTCGCCAAGGCGCACGGCGGTGCCGAGGGCCAGGTGGCCTACATCGGCGAGCGCGGCGCGCGGATCGTCCTGGTGGGCGAGGACGGCGGCTGGGGCGACGTGGTGGCACCCTCCTACGAGATCGCCGAGAAGGCCGTGGAGAAGTCCGGGATCACGGCCCACGAGTCCTTCGACGGCGAGTTCGCGGCGAAGGTGAAGACGGGCCCGTACGAGTGGAAGCGCATGGCGGGCATTCAGATCGGCGGCTGAGCGACGCGCCCCAAAGGGGCGCGGGGAACTGCGCGATCGACCACAACGGGCCGAGAGCCGCCCAACAACGCGCATTCCCGGGCTCATCCGCGACCTGGGACCCCGTTCACCCGTTAGGCCGGTCAAGCCAGCGCAGCGGGGAGTCCGGATGATCGAAACGCCGTCCCTCGTGGACCAGTACTGTCACGGCGTGCTGAGAACGGAGCTGGGCCTCGGCACCTTCGAGGCCCAGCTGGCCCGTACCGAGGGACCACCCGCCCCCGGCACCACCCTCTTCGACACCCAGACCGGCTTCGCCGTACGCCGCTGGTGTCCGCCCCTGCTCGGCCTGGAGCCGCACTGCCCTCCGGCCCGCTATCTGGCCCGGCGCCGCGAACTGGGCGTCCTGGAGGCCGGCCGCAGGCTGCTGAGGGGCAGCGGCATCACCACGTACCTGGTGGACACGGCCCTGCCCGGAGACCTCACCGGCCCCGCCGAGATGGCCACCGCCGGTGCCGCCACGGCCCACGAGATCGTGCGCCTTGAGCCGCTCGCGGAGCAGGTCGCCGACACCTCCGGGACCGTCGAGTCCTTCCTCGCCAACCTCGCCGAATCCGTGCACGGCGCCGCCGAGCACGCCGTCGCCTTCACCTCGGTGGCGGGCGTACGGCACGGTCTGGCGCTCGCGCCGGAGCCGCCCGGGCCGGGGGAGGTGCGGGGCGCCGCCGGGCGCTGGCTGGCCGGGCGCCGGGCCGGGGACGAGCTGAGCGACCCGGTGCTGTTACGGCACCTGCTGTGGATCGCGGTGGCCTCCGGGCGGCCGCTGCAACTGCACGCGGGGCTGGGAGAGCCGGGCCGGCGCACCGACCGCACCGATCCGGTGCTGCTGACGGACTTCGTGCGGGCGACCGCCGGCCTCGGTACCGACCTGGTCCTGCTGCACGGCTACCCCTACCACCGGCACGCCGCCCATCTGGCCGGGGTCTTCCCGCACGTCTACGCCGACGCGGGCGCCGCACTGGTGCGCACCGGGGCCCGCGCGGCGAACGTGCTCGCCGAGGTCCTGGAGCTGGCCCCGTTCGGCAAGATCCTCTTCTCCAGTGGAGCCAGAGGGCTGCCCGAGCTGCACGTGGTCGCGGCCCGCCTGTTCCGCGAGGCCCTCGGCCGGGTGCTGGGCGGCTGGGTCGCCGAGGGCGCGTGGTCCCTGGCGGACGCGCAACGGGTGGCGAACCTGCTGGCGTCGGGGAACGCGGGGCGGGTGTACGGGCTTCAGTGACCCGGCCCGCCCGGGGGGCGGGTGTGCGGGCTCCAGTGACCCGGCCCCGCCCGGGTAAGGCCACCGGACTTCGGTGGCCTGGCGGCTCAGGCCTTGGCGAGCTTCGCCTCGGCCGACGGACCCGGCAGGTCCGCCTTGACCTCCTCCGGCCTCTCCCGCAGCGCCAGCAGCACGCGCAGCACCCCGATCCACACCAGCGCCGAGCCGAACATGTGCAGACCGACCAGCAGCTCCGGGAGCTTGGTGAAGTACTGGATGTAGCCGATGACACCCTGCGCCAGCAGGATCAGGAACAGATCCCGCGTCCGGGCCAGCGGACCGCGCGGCGCGTCGACCGCCTTCAGCACGAACCACAGCGCGAAGGTCAGCGTGACCACGATCCAGGCCAGGACGGCGTGCAGCTTGGCGACGCCCTCCCAGTCCACCGGGATGCGGTCCACCTCGCTGGAGTCACCCGCGTGCGGGCCGGCGCCGGTCACCACGGTGCCCACCGCGATCAGCAGCGCCGAGGCGGCCACGAGGAACCACACCAGCTGCACGACGGCCTTGCCGACCAGCGGCCGGGGCGCCCCGTCGCCCTCGCGGCTGCGCTGCCACATCAGCGTGGCCACGGCGATCAGCGCGGTGGACAGCAGGAAGTGCGCCGCGACCGTGTACGGGTTCAGGCCCACGAGCACGACGATGCCGCCGAGCACGGCGTTGCCCATGACCACCCAGAACTGGGCCCAGCCCAGCCGGGTCAGGCCGCGCCGCCACGGCTTCTCCGAACGCGCGGCGATGATGGCCCAGCCGACCGCCGCGCACAGCACGTACGTCAGCATGCGGTTGCCGAACTCGATCGCGCCGTGGAAGCCCATCTCGCTGGTCGCGGTGAGGGAGTCGGCGGTGCACTTGGGCCAGCTCGGGCAGCCGAGCCCGGAGCTGGTCAGACGCACGGCGCCGCCGGTGACGACGATGACGACCGACATCACGAGCGCGGACAGGGCCGCCCGCTGGACCGTCCTCGGGGTCGGCGTCCAGCGTTCGGCGATGAAGGCGAGCGGGTTGCGCACGGCCGCGGTGGCGTCGGCGCGGGTCAGCTTTGGCACGGGCTCCATGGTAGGCGCCTGCTTGTGCACGCTTTCACGAGGGTCCATCGCCAGCTACTCCCAGCGGAAGAACTTCCCCGCGGCCGCGAGCCCCGCGACCGCCCACACGGCGAGGATGCCGAGGTCGCCCCAGGGCATCCCGGCCCCGTGCTGGAGCACGTCCCGCAGGCCGTCGGACAGGGCGGAGATGGGCAGCAGGCTCAGCACGTCCTGGACACCGGAGGGGAACTTGTCCAGCGGCACGATCACCCCGCCGCCGACGAGCAGCAGCAGGAAGACCAGGTTGGCGGCGGCCAGCGTGGCCTCGGCCTTGAGCGTGCCGGCCATCAGCAGTCCGAGCCCGGAGAAGGCGGCGGTGCCGGCGATCAGCAGGAGCAGTACGGCCAGCGGGTTGCCGTGCGGCGACCAGCCCAGCGCGAAGGCGATCACCGTCAGCAGGATCACCTGGAGCACCTCGGTGACCAGCACGGACGCCGTCTTGGCGGTCATCAGGCCCCAGCGGGGCAGCGGCGAGGACGCCAGCCGCTTCAGCACGCCGTAGCGCCGCTCGAAGCCCGTGGCGATGGCCTGGCCGGTGAACGCCGTCGACATCACGGCGAGCGCCAGGATGCCGGGGGCGAGGAAGTCGACGGCCTCGCCGGCGCCGGTGTCGACGATGTCGACGGAGCTGAAGAGCGCCAGCAGCAGGGTGGGGATGATCACGGTGAGCAGCAGCTGTTCGCCGTTGCGCAGCAGCATGCGCGTCTCCAGCGCCGCCTGCGCCGCGATCATGCGGGACAGCGGCGCCGCCCCGGGCTTCGGGGCGTAGGTGCCGGTGGCGGTCACGAGCGCAGCTCCTTGCCGGTCAGTTCGAGGCGGTGCTTTCCCGGGGGACGACCCCCGGACCCCCGGCCGATCTCGGTGCTGACCGGAATCATGCGCGCAACTCCTTGCCCGTGAGCTCAAGAAAGACGTCTTCGAGGGTGTGCCGCTCGACGGAGATCTTGTCCGGCATCACCCCGTGCTGGGCGCACCAGGAGGTGACGGTGGCCAGCAGCTGCGGGTCGACCTTGCCGTTCACCCGGTACGAGCCGGGGGTCAGCTCGGCGGCCGAGCAGTCGGCCGGGAGGGCCTTGAGCAGGGAGGCGACGTCGAGTCCGGGGCGGCCGGAGAAGCGCAGGGTGTTCTCGGCGCCGCCCTTGCACAGCTCCTCGGGGGAGCCCTGGGCGATCACCTTGCCGGCGTCGATGACGGCGACGTCGTCGGCGAGCTGCTCCGCCTCCTCCATGTAGTGCGTGGTGAGGATCACGGAGACCCCGTCGGCGCGCAGGTCGCGCACCAGGTCCCAGGTGGCCCGGCGGGCCTGCGGGTCGAGGCCGGCGGTCGGCTCGTCGAGGAACACCAGTTCGGGGCGGCCGACGACGGCCATGGCGAGCGCGAGCCGCTGCTGCTGGCCGCCGGACAGGCGCCGGTAGCTGGTGCGGCCGCAGGAGCCGAGCCCGAGCCGCTCGATGAGCGCGTCCACGTCGAGCGGGTTCGCGTGCAGCTTGGCCATGTGCCGCAGCATCTCGTCGGCGCGGGCGCCGGAGTAGACGCCGCCGGACTGGAGCATCACGCCGATCCGGGGCCGCAGGGCGGCGGAGTCCGCGACCGGGTCGAGGCCCAGGACGCGCACCGTGCCGGCGTCCGGCTTCCGGTACCCCTCGCAGGTCTCGACCGTGGTCGTCTTGCCGGCGCCGTTGGGACCGAGGACGGCGGTCACACCCGCCCGGGCCACCAGGTCGAGGCCGTCCACCGCGGTCTTCGGGCCGTACCGCTTCACCAGGGCCTGCACCTGGACGACGGGCTCACTTCGCATGGGACCCGAGTCTAGGGAGCCGGGAAGGCTCTCGGACGCGCGGGTCCGGTTCGCTCCAGCGGCCCGGTCCCGCGGACGAGCCCCCTCGCCACCGCCCGTTTGATCGATCAAAGATCGTTTCCGCAGGTCACGTTAGGTATGCCTAAGTGACGCAGGGCACCATCGGCTCGTCCGGACGTCGCTTGTCACGCTCGCGAGAATTACGCAACAATGGCGTTGTGAAAAACGTCGGCGAGGTTCGGGAGACCCCCACGGGGGCCCCGCACGAGGAGCTCGCGACCGGGGAGCGCTCGACGCGCAACCGGGTCGCGCGGTCGATCCTGGACCACGGCCCGTCGACCGTCGCAGAGCTGGCCGCCCGGCTGGGCCTGACCCAGGCCGCCGTACGACGCCATCTGGACGCGCTGGTCGCCGACGACGTCGTGGAGGCACGCGAGCAGCGCGTGTACGGCACGCGCACGCGCGGGCGTCCCGCGAAGGTCTTCGCGCTCACCGACTGCGGCCGGGACGCCTTCGACCAGTCGTACGACAAGCTCGCCGCCGACGCCCTGCGCTGGATCGCGCAGCAGGAGGGCGGCCGCGACGCCGTCGCCGCGTTCGCCCGCGCCCGGATCGCCGCGCAGGCCGGCGCCTACCGCGAGGCGGTCGAGGCGGCGCCCCCGGAGAAGCGGACCGAAGCGCTGGCCAAGGCCCTGAGCGGCGACGGGTACGCTGCTACCGCGCGGAGCGCGCCCGTCGGCGAGCAGCTGTGTCAGCACCACTGCCCGGTCGCCCACGTCGCCGAGCAGTTCCCGCAGCTGTGCGAGGCCGAGACGGAATTTTTCGCCGAGCTTCTCGGTACGCATGTGCAGCGGCTCGCGACGATCGCCCATGGCGACGGTGTCTGCACGACGTTCATCCCCAAGAACGACCCCAAGATTTCCACTGACGCATCTGCAAGCACGGCCGGGAGGAACCCCGCATGACTCTCCCCACGGAGACTGCCCACCCTGAGCTGGAGGGCCTGGGCAAGTACGAATACGGCTGGGCCGACCGCGACGAAGCCGGTGCGTCGGCGCGGCGTGGTCTGAACGAGGACGTCGTCCGTGACATCTCGTCCAAGAAGGACGAGCCGGAGTGGATGACGAAGCTTCGCCTCAAGGGCCTGCGTCTCTTCGAGAAGAAGCCCATGCCGAACTGGGGCTCGGACCTGTCGGGGATCGACTTCGACAACATCAAGTACTTCGTGCGCTCCACGGAGAAGCAGGCGGAGTCCTGGGAGGACCTGCCCGAGGACATCAAGAACACCTACGACAAGCTGGGCATCCCGGAGGCCGAGAAGAAGCGCCTGGTCGCCGGTGTCGCCGCCCAGTACGAGTCGGAGGTCGTCTACCACCAGATCCGCGAGGACCTGGAGGAGCAGGGCGTCATCTTCCTCGACACCGACACCGCGCTGAAGGAGCACCCGGAGCTCTTCAAGGAGTACTTCGGCACCGTCATCCCGGCCGGTGACAACAAGTTCGCCGCGCTGAACACCGCCGTGTGGTCGGGCGGCTCCTTCATCTACGTGCCGAAGGGCGTGCACGTGGAGATCCCGCTCCAGGCCTACTTCCGGATCAACACCGAGAACATGGGCCAGTTCGAGCGGACCCTGATCATCGTCGACGAGGGTGCCTACGTGCACTACGTCGAGGGTTGTACGGCCCCGATCTACAAGTCGGACTCGCTGCACTCCGCGGTCGTCGAGATCATCGTCAAGAAGAACGCCCGCTGCCGTTACACGACCATCCAGAACTGGTCGAACAACGTCTACAACCTGGTCACCAAGCGCGCCGTGGCCTACGAGGGCGCGACCATGGAGTGGGTCGACGGCAACATCGGCTCCAAGGTGACGATGAAGTACCCGGCCGTCTACCTGATGGGCGAGCACGCCAAGGGCGAGACCCTGTCCATCGCCTTCGCCGGCGAGGGGCAGCACCAGGACGCCGGCGCCAAGATGGTGCACATGGCGCCGAACACCTCGTCCAACATCGTCTCCAAGTCGGTGGCGCGCGGTGGCGGCCGTACGTCCTACCGCGGTCTGATCGAGATCGGTGAGGGCGCCGCCGGGTCGAAGTCCAACGTGCTGTGCGACGCGCTGCTGGTGGACACGATCTCCCGGTCGGACACCTACCCCTACGTCGACGTCCGCGAGGACGACGTGTCCATGGGCCACGAGGCCACCGTCTCCAAGGTCTCCGAGGACCAGCTCTTCTACCTGATGAGCCGCGGTCTCGCCGAGGACGAGGCGATGGCGATGATCGTGCGCGGCTTCGTCGAGCCGATCGCCAAGGAGCTGCCCATGGAGTACGCGCTGGAGCTCAACCGGCTGATCGAGCTGCAGATGGAGGGCGCGGTCGGTTAATCCCCGGCCCGGGCCGCAGACCGCTGCGGCCCGCCGTCCCCGTCAAGCCCCATACGTAACGGAAAGCGAGCACTACGACAGCCATGGCTGAGGCCCAGAACATCCCCGTGGGGTCGACGACCTCCGGCGCCATCGCGGTGGCCGGGGAGTCCACCGTCGCCACCCGCATGAGCGCCCCGCCCTCCTTCGACGTCGCGGACTTCCCGGTCCCGCACGGCCGCGAGGAGGAGTGGCGGTTCACCCCGCTGGAGCGCCTGCGCGGGCTGCACGACGGCACCGCCACCGCCACCGGCGACGGCGTGAAGGTCGACGTGCAGGCCCCCGAGGGCGTCACCGTCGAGACCGTCGGCCGCGACGACGCGCGGCTCGGCAAGGCGGGCACCCCGGTGGACCGCGTCGCCGCGCAGGCGTACTCCGCCTTCGAGAAGGCCTCGGTCGTGACCGTGCCGAAGGAGACCGTCCTGGCCGAGCCGATCCGCATCGCGGTACACGGCGAGGGCGGCACCGCCTTCGGCCACCAGGTGATCGAGCTGGGCGCGTTCGCCGAGGCCGTCGTGGTCATCGACCACACCGGCGACGCGGTGCTCGCCGCCAACGTCGACTACGTCCTCGGCGACGGCGCCAAGCTGACCGTCGTCTCCGTGCAGGACTGGGACGACAAGGCCGTGCACGTGGGCCAGCACAACGCCCTCGTCGGCCGGGACGCCACCTTCAAGTCGGTCGTCGTCACCTTCGGCGGTGACGTGGTGCGTCTGCACCCGCGCGTCGCCTACGCCGGCCCCGGCGGCGAGGCCGAGCTGTTCGGCCTGTACTTCACCGACGCCGGCCAGCACCAGGAGCACCGCCTCCTGGTCGACCACAACGTGCCGCACTGCAAGTCCAACGTCGTCTACAAGGGCGCGCTGCAGGGCGACTCGGCGCACGCGGTGTGGATCGGCGACGTGCTCATCGAGGCCAAGGCCGAGGGCACCGACACCTACGAGATGAACCGCAACCTCGTCCTCACCGACGGCGCCCGGGTCGACTCCGTGCCGAACCTGGAGATCGAGACCGGTGAGATCGTCGGCGCCGGCCACGCCTCCGCCACCGGCCGCTTCGACGACGAGCAGCTGTTCTACCTGATGGCCCGCGGCATCCCGGAGCACGAGGCCCGCCGCCTGGTCGTGCGCGGCTTCTTCGCCGAGCTGGTCCAGCAGATCGGCGTCGCCGACATCGAGGAGCGCCTGATCGCCAAGATCGAGCAGGAGCTGGAGGCGTCGGTCGCATGACCTTCGTACGCGCCTGTGGCGTCAGCGAGCTGGAGGAGGACACCCCGAAGCGGGTGGAACTCGACGGCACGCCGCTGTCCATCGTGCGGACCGAGGGCGAGGTCTACGCGATCCACGACATCTGCTCGCACGCGAACGTCTCCCTCTCCGAGGGCGAGGTCGACGACTGCCACATCGAGTGCTGGCTGCACGGCTCGCGCTTCGACCTGCGCTCCGGCAAGCCCGACAGTCTTCCGGCGACGCGTCCCGTCCCCGTATACCCCGTAAAGATCGAAGGGGACGACGTGCTCGTCTCCCTCTCCCAGGAGTCCTGAGGCACCCATGGCAACGCTTGAAATCCGAGACCTGCACGTCACCGTCGAGGCCGACAACGCCACGAAGGAGATCCTCAAGGGCGTCGACCTGACCGTGAAGCAGGGCGAGACGCACGCCATCATGGGCCCCAACGGCTCGGGCAAGTCGACCCTCGCCTACTCGCTCGCGGGTCACCCGAAGTACACCATCACCGGCGGCACCGTCACCCTCGACGGTGAGGACGTCCTGGAGATGTCCGTCGACGAGCGCGCCCGCGCGGGCCTGTTCCTGGCGATGCAGTACCCGGTCGAGGTCCCCGGCGTCTCGGTCTCCAACTTCCTGCGCACCTCCGCCACCGCCGTGCGCGGCGAGGCCCCGAAGCTGCGCACCTGGGTGAAGGAGGTCAAGGAGGCCATGGAGCGCCTCAACATGGACCCCTCCTTCGCCGAGCGCAACGTCAACGAGGGCTTCTCCGGCGGTGAGAAGAAGCGCCACGAGATCCTCCAGCTGGAGCTGCTCAAGCCGAAGGTCGCGATCCTCGACGAGACCGACTCCGGCCTGGACGTCGACGCGCTGCGGATCGTGTCCGAGGGCGTCAACCGCGTCCGCGAGACCGGCGAGGTCGGCACCCTGCTGATCACGCACTACACGCGCATCCTGCGCTACATCAAGCCCGACCACGTTCACGTGTTCGCCGGCGGCCGCATCGTCGAGTCCGGCGGTCCGGAGCTCGCGGACAAGCTGGAGAACGAGGGCTACGAGTCGTACGTGAAGGGTGGCGCATCCGCGTGACACAGCTGCCGGGCCTCCTCGACACCGAGGCGCTCCGTAAGGATTTCCCGATCCTGGACCGGGTGCTCCACGACGGCAAGAAGCTGGTGTACCTGGACAACGCGGCGACCTCGCAGACGCCGCGCCAGGTCCTCGACGTACTCGCGGAGTACTACGAGCAGCACAACGCCAACGTCCACCGCGGTGTGCATGTGCTCGCCGAGGAGGCCACGGCGCTGTACGAGGGCGCGCGCGACAAGGTCGCGGAGTTCATCAACGCGCCCAGCCGCGACGAGGTGATCTTCACCAAGAACGCCTCGGAGTCGCTGAACCTCGTGGCCAACATGCTCGGCTGGGCCGACGAGCCCTACCGGGTGGACTCCGAGACCGAGATCGTCATCACGGAGATGGAGCACCACTCCAACATCGTGCCGTGGCAGCTGCTGGCACAGCGCACGGGCGCGAAGCTGAAGTGGTTCGGCCTCACCGACGACGGCCGCCTCGACCTGTCCAACATCGACGAGATCATCACCGAGAAGACGAAGATCGTCTCCTTCGTGCTGGTCTCCAACATCCTGGGCACGGTCAACCCGGTCGAGGCGATAGTGCGCCGCGCCCAGGAGGTCGGCGCCCTGGTGTGCATCGACGCCTCCCAGGCCGCGCCGCACATGCCGCTGGACGTGCAGGCGCTGCAGGCCGACTTCGTGGCCTTCACCGGTCACAAGATGTGCGGCCCGACCGGCATCGGCGTGCTGTGGGGCCGCCAGGAGCTGCTGGAGGACCTGCCCCCGTTCCTGGGCGGCGGCGAGATGATCGAGACCGTCTCGATGCACTCCTCCACCTACGCCCCGGCGCCGCACAAGTTCGAGGCGGGCACCCCGCCGATCGCGCAGGCGGTCGGTCTGGGCGCCGCGATCGACTACCTCAACTCGATCGGCATGGACAAGATCCTCGCCCACGAGCACGCGCTCACCGAGTACGCGGTCCAGCGCCTGCAGCAGGTCCCCGACCTGCGCATCATCGGCCCGACCACGGCCGAGGACCGGGGCGCGGCGATCTCCTTCACGCTCGGCGACATCCACCCGCACGACGTGGGCCAGGTCCTCGACGAGCAGGGCATCGCGGTGCGCGTGGGTCACCACTGCGCGCGTCCCGTGTGCCTGCGCTACGGAATTCCTGCGACCACGCGAGCGTCGTTCTATCTGTACTCCACGCCGGCCGAGATCGACGCACTGGTCGAGGGGCTGGAGCACGTACGGAACTTCTTCGGCTAGGAGCGGGTGTGAAGCTGGACTCGATGTACCAGGAAGTCATCCTGGACCACTACAAGAACCCGCACGGGCGGGGCTTGCGGGATGGCGACGCCGAGGTGCACCACGTCAACCCGACGTGCGGCGACGAGATCACGCTCCGTGTGAAGTACGACGGCACGAAGATCGCGGACGTCTCGTACGAGGGCCAGGGCTGCTCCATCAGCCAGGCCTCGGCGTCCGTCCTGAACGAGCTGCTGGTCGGCAAGGAGCTGTCCGACGCGCAGAAGATCCAGGAGACCTTCCTGGAGCTGATGCAGTCCAAGGGCAAGATCGAGCCCGATGACGCGATGGAGGACCTGCTGGAGGACGCGGTCGCGTTCGCCGGGGTCTCCAAGTACCCGGCTCGGGTCAAGTGCGCCCTCCTCAGCTGGATGGCGTGGAAGGACGCGACGGCTCAGGCGCTGAGCGGCGCCGAGGCCGAAAGGAAGACGGCATGACCGACACCGCTGAGATGAAGCCGGCCTCGGAGGAGGAGCTCCGCGAGGCGTTGATGGACGTCGTCGACCCCGAGCTGGGCATCGACGTCGTCAACCTCGGACTGATCTACGGCATCCACATCGACGACGCCAACATCGCGACCGTCGACATGACCCTGACGTCGGCGGCCTGCCCGCTGACCGACGTCATCGAGGACCAGGCCAAGTCCGCCACGGACGGCCTCGTCAACGAGCTGCGCATCAACTGGGTCTGGATGCCGCCGTGGGGCCCCGACAAGATCACCGACGACGGCCGCGAGCAGCTGCGGGCGCTCGGGTTCAACGTCTGACGCGAGATCGTCTGAAAGGTCGTCACCGACCTGGTGAAAACGGCGAGGTCCGGAGCACGGGCCTCGCCGTTTCGCGTGTGTACGCTCGGCCCATGGGTTACCTGCTGCTGATCGCAGCCATCGCCGCCGAGGTGGCCGGGACGACCGCGCTGAAGTACAGCGACGGCTTCAGCAGGCTGGTGCCGTCGCTGCTCACCCTCGCCGGATACCTGCTCTCCTTCTACCTGTTGGGCCTCACCCTGAAGACCCTGTCCGTGGCCACCGCCTACGCGATCTGGTCGGGGGTGGGCACGGCGGCGATCGCCGCGATCGGCATCCTGTTCCTCGGGGAGGGGATGACCGCCGCCAAGGCCGCCGGGATGGCGCTGATCATCATCGGCGTGGTGGTGCTGAACCTCGGCGGGGCGCACTGACGCCTCGTCACATGCCCTGCCGTACGGCCGACAGCGCGGCGCCCACGCTGCCGGCGACATCGGTGACCGGGTACTGCACATGGCGCACGACGCGGCCCCGGTCCACCACCAGGGTCAGCCGCTTGAGCCGGGTCGCGCCCGCCGCGCGGAACGTCGGCAGCCGCAGCGCGGTGATCAGGGACAGCTCGGCGTCGGACAGCAGCCGCTGGCCCAGCCGCTCCTTCTCGGCGAACGCCCGCTGCTCGTCGGGTCGTTGGGTGGAGATGCCGTGGACCGTGGCGCCGGCCGCGGTGAAGTCGGCGAGCCGGTCGCGGTAGGTGCACGACTCCAGGGTGCAGCCGGGGGCGCCGGGGATGTCGGACCAGCCCGGGGGATAGGCGTCCGCGCGGGCGTAGGCGCCGGGGAAGCAGTACAGCACCGTGAACGGGGTGTCCTGGGCGACCGGGTCGCGGGGTGCGCCGGTGTCGTCGAGGAGCGTCAGCTCGGGCACGCTCGTGCCGACCAGCTCGTGCACCCGGTGGGCTTCCGCCGAGGCCTCCCCGGCCGTGGCCGACGTGGTGCCGTCGCCCAGCACCCAGGCGTCCCCCCAGTCCTGCAGGGCGACCAGCACCGGCAGCAGGGCGCGGCCGCGCGGGGTGAGCCGGTACTCGTGGCGCACCGGGCGCTCCTGGTACGGCACACGCGCGAGGACATCGGCCTCGACCAGCAGGCGCAGCCGCTCGGTGAGGACCTTCCGCGACATGCCGAGCTCGCGCTGCAGCTCGTCGAAGCGGTGCACACCGCGGGCGGTGTCCCGCACGATCAGCAGGGTCCACCAGTCGCCGACCACGTCCAGCGCCTGGGCGATGGCGCAGGTGGAATCCTCCAGGCTCGTTCTGCGGGCCATGACCCTCCACCTCTTCGTCCACCGGTTCGTCGTTGACCCGAGGCTGCCATGCTGACATAGTCAGTTCCCAAAAGAAACTTATTGGGGGGAGCTGGGCGGGGTGCGAGGTCTGAGGGACGTTCCGCGGGCGGTGTGGCTGCTGGCCGCCGGCACCTTCGTGAACATGACCGTGAGCGTGACCTTCGCCTACCTCTTCCTCTACCTGACCGGCCCGCGCGGCCTGGACCCCGGCCGGGCGGGCCTGCTGGCCGGCGTGGGGGGAGCGGGCCTGCTCGCCGGCAACCTCACCGGCGGCTTCTTCGGCGACCGGTTCGGGCACCGCCCGGCCCTGCTCGTCTCCGCCGCCACCGGCGGGCTGCTGCTGGCCGCCGTACCCGTGCTGCCGACCCCCGCGCTGTACGCCGCGCTGCCGCTCGCCCAGTACGCGGCCGGGGTGCAGCGCGCGGCGACCTCCGCGCTGGTCGCGGTGATCGTGCCGGAGGGATCGCGACGGCAGGCGTACGCGGTGATGCGGGCGGCGGGCAACGGCGGCTTCACCGTCGGCCCGCTGCTCGGCGCCCTGGTCGCGACCGGGCTGTCGTACGACTGGCTGTACGTCGCCGACGGGCTCGGCAGCGTGGGGCTGGCCTGGTGGACGGCGCGGGTGGTACCGGCGGCCGTGAGCCCGGTGCGGGTGAGCCCGGTGCGCCGGGAGACGGCGCGGGCCGGGAAGGCGGCGGGCGGTGCGGGGCTGTGGGCGGTGCTGCGGACGCGTCCGGCGGTGCTGCTGCTGCTCGGGGCGATCGGGGTCGTCGACGTCGTCTACCGGCAGCAGTACACGACCTTCCCCGTCTTCCTCGCCGACCACGGCCTGGACACCGGTGTCTACGGCGCGCTGCTGGCCGTCAACGGCGCCGTGCTGCTGTGCCTTGAGCTACCCGCCGCGCTCGCCCTGGGCCGCCGCTCGCCGCTGCCGGTCGTGGCGACGGGGCTGCTGCTGGTCGCGGCGGGGTACGCGGCGCTGCTCGCGGGCGCGGGAGCCGGTGCGGCGGTGGTGATGATGACCCTGCTGACCCTCGGCGAACTGCTGTACAAGAGCACCGCCACGGCGTACGTCGCCGACCGGGCCCCGGCCCATGTCCTGGGCCGCTTCCAGTCGCTGTACGCCGGCGCGTCCATCACGGGCGTGGTCCTGGCCGCACCGCTCGGCGGCGCGCTGTACCAGGCGGCCCCGGACCTGCTGTGGCCCCTGTGCGCGCTCGCCGCCGCGGTGGCCGGCTGCGCGGTGCTGGCCGGGTCGCGGCTGGAGGGCGAGCGGGAGGACACGCGGGAGGTGCCGGAGTGGGCGGTGGAGGTGACCGGGGAGCGGGAGCGGCCCCCGGCGGCCGTGCCCGGCGCGGGCCGACGACGGAACCCGCCGCTGTGAGGACCGCTTCTGGTGACCGCTTCTGAGAACTGCCGGCGAGGGCCGCTTCCGAGGGCCCGCCGAGGAATCCGTCCGCCCGCCACCTGAGACACCGGGCCGCTGGTTGGCCTCCGCGGCCCCCGGCCGGTTAGGTTGCCCTCATGACCGACTCGACTGCTTCTCGCACCACCGGCGCCGTCGCCGCCGGCCTCGCCACCATCGCCTCCGACGGCACCGTGCTCGACACCTGGTTCCCCGCGCCCGAGCTGGTCGAGCAGCCCGGCCCCGCCGGCACCGAGCGGCTGACCGCCGAGCAGGCCGCTCAGCTCCTCGGCGGCGGCGCGACCGCGGCGATCGGCCCGGACGCCCGCCGGGGTGTCGAGGTGGTCGCGGTGCGCACGGTCATCGCCTCCCTCGATGAGAAGCCGATCGACGCGCACGACGTCTACCTGCGTCTGCACCTGCTCTCGCACCGCCTGGTCAAGCCGCACGGCCAGAGCCTGGACGGCATCTTCGGCCACCTCGCGAACGTCGCCTGGACCTCGCTCGGCCCGGTCGCCGTGGACGACGTCGAGAAGGTCCGCCTGAACGCCCGCGCGGAGGGCCTGCACCTGCAGGTCACCTCGATCGACAAGTTCCCGCGCATGACGGACTACGTCGCGCCGAAGGGCGTGCGGATCGCCGACGCGGACCGGGTCCGCCTGGGCGCGCACCTCGCCGAGGGCACCACGGTCATGCACGAGGGCTTCGTCAACTTCAACGCCGGCACCCTCGGCACCTCCATGGTCGAGGGCCGCATCTCCGCGGGCGTCGTCGTCGGCGACGGCTCCGACATCGGCGGCGGCGCCTCCACCATGGGCACCCTGTCCGGCGGCGGCAACGTGATCATCTCCATCGGCGAGCGCTGCCTGATCGGCGCCGAGGCCGGCGTCGGCATCGCGCTCGGCGACGAGTGCGTGGTCGAGGCGGGTCTGTACGTCACGGCCGGCACCCGGGTCACCATGCCCGACGGCCAGATCGTCAAGGCCCGCGACCTGAACGGCGCGTCCAACATCCTCTTCCGCCGCAACTCGGTCACCGGCGCCGTCGAGGCCCGCCCGAACAACGCGGTCTGGGGCGGCCTGAACGACATCCTGCACAGCCACAACTGACGCAGCGCACGCGGCTGAGCGCCCTTCCGCCGATCGGTGGGAGGGCGCTCGTTCGTGTCAGGCGGGTTCGGTCACGACGAGGTGGTCGTATGCCTCCCGGAGGGCCGTCGTCGTGGTCGCATTCGCCGGACGTAGGGGTGGGCGGACCGGGCCCGCGGGGAGGGCGAGGGTTGTCAGGAGGGCCTTGGCTGTGACCGTGCCGGGGAGGTTCGAGGACATCATCCGGTTGATCAAGGGGGTCAGGCGGCGCTGGAGCCGGGTCGCCAGGGCCGTGTCGCCCGCGTCGTAGGCGTCCAGGACGGCGCGGATCTCGCGCGGGGCCACGTTCGCGACCGTACTCACGCAGCCCGCCGCGCCCACCGCGTACAGGGCGAGGTTGTGCTCGTCGCAGCCGGCGTAGTACGCCAGGTCCGTGGCGGCCAGGACCTTCTGGGTGCCGAGGAAGTCGTAGGAACAGTCCTTCACCGCCACGATCCGGGGGTGCTCGGCCAGGCGGATCATCGTCTCCGGCTCGATGCGTGTGCCGGTGCGGCCGGGGATGTCGTACAGCATCACCGGCAGCGCCGTCGCGTCCGCGACCTCGCGGAAGTGGGCCTCGACCGCGTCCTGGGGCGGCCTGCTGTAGTACGGCGTGACCAGCAGGACGCCGTCCGCGCCCGCCTTCTCCGCCTCCAGGGCCAGATTCACCGTGTGCCGGGTGTCCGCCGTGCCCACCCCGGCGACGATCGACGCCCGCTCGCCCACCGCCTCGCGCACCGCGCGGATCAGCTCCGCCTTCTCCGCGTCGCTCGTCGTCGGCGACTCGCCCGTCGTGCCGGACAGCACCAGGCCCTCGCAGCCCTGCTCCACCAGATGCGCGGCCAGCCGCCGCGCCCCTGCGACATCGAGGGCACCCTCCTCGGTGAAGGGCGTGATCATCGCGCACAGGGTGCGGCCGAAGGGCGGCGGCGAGGAGGCTGCGTAGGTCATGGGATCAGTCTCGGCAGCGCGATCGTGAAGCTCCACTTAAATCTGCTACGAGGTATCGGTAAGGAATGCTGCGTCACGAGACATGACCTCGCGGGCCGGCCGGCCGCCGCCCTATGTCCAAGTCGGGGCCCGATGAGTCACCATGGCCTTCACGACGGTCATGCACTCACCGCTACGGGAGGCGTCATGAAGCTCGGCAAGGCATTGGCCACCGGCGTCGCGGAGGAAGAGCCGCAGAGCATCCGCGCCGAGGAACCCGAACCCGCCCAGGAGATCACGGACGTCGAGGTCTCCCTGCCCGAAGAGGTGCCCGCCGCCCGATGAGGCTGCGGCTCCCGCAGGAGCACCCGTCCGAGCCGCCGACCGGCTACAAGATCGCCCACCCGGTGCTCTCCCAGGACGGCACCCGGGCCGGCTTCACCGGCGTATCGCTCGGCGGGGCGCTCCCGTACGGCGTCCTGGCCGACGCCTCCTGCGTCTACGGCCGCCGGCACCGGCCGCCCGCCCGGCTGTGCGACTGCGGCTTCCACTGCGTGCACGACCGCGCGGACGCCGAGGCGCTGCTCAGCACCGCCGAGCACCGGGCCGCCGTCCTGCTGGAGGTGTCGGTGCTCGGCGCCTACATCCGCTTCGAGCGCGGCTTCCGCAGCGCCCGCCAGCGGGTGCGCACGGCGACCGTCGGGCCATGTGCCTGCGGAGCGCCGGCGGTGGCGCTGGCCGACGCCGGCTGGGGCCGGCCCGGGTGGCGCGCGCTCGCCCCGTCCTGCGCGGGCTGCGTGCGCGCCCGTACGTCCCTGTCGCTCACCGCCTTCGCCCGGCTGGCCGGGGAGGGGCTGCGGGTCGTCGCCGCGGCCGGCCCAGAACCCCGGCAGGAGGCCGGGTCGGGGCTCGACGTTCCCGAACTCGTGGCCGAGGCCGCCCTGTTGCAGGCCCGGCTCGACTGGTTCCAGACCCAGCTGGCCCGACTCGGCGAGCGGGGGAGCGGCAGCGCGTCGCAGGGGTAGTGACTGGCGGTAGGGGTACCCGGGAGCCTCCGTGACCGAGAGGAGGCGGAACACCGTGACCGGGACCATGGACACCCGGCCCGTGCGCGAGGAGCGCCGGACGCCGATCGACGGCACGCACCACTCCGTGGGCGAACTCGTGGGACAGGCCACCGAACAGCTCTCCCGGCTCGTACGGCAGGAGATCGGCCTGGCCAAGGAGGAACTGGCAGAGAAGGGCCGCCGGGCCGGACGCGGCGGCGGCATGCTGGGTGCCGCGGGCGCCTTCGCCTACGCCGGCCTGCTCGCCGCTGCGGGCACAGCCATCGCCGCGCTCTCGCTGGTGCTGTCCGTGTGGGCCGCCGCACTCATCGTGACGGCGCTGCTGTTCGCCGTCGCCGGGGTGCTGGCCGTCGCCGGCCGCTCCCAGCTGCGCCGGGCCACACCGCCCGCGCCGGAGGAGGCGCTCGGCAGTGTCAGGGCCGATGTGGAGGAGATCAGGGAAAGGGCGCATCGATGACGGACGCGAGCAACGGCTCCGCCGGCAAGGCCACCGGGGGAGCCAAGGGCCCCGATGAACTGCGCCGGCAGATCGCCGAGACGCGCAGCCAGCTCGGGGACACCGTGGAGGAGCTGGCGGCCAAGGCGGACCTCAAGGGCCGCGCGCGGACCCGTGCCGCCGACCTGCGCGACAAGGCCGGCGCGATGACGGTCCAGCTGCGCAGCACCGCCGCACAGGCCGGGCACGCGATGCAGGACAAGGCGTCCCGGGCCGGGCACGTCATGCAGGAGCGGGCCTCGCACGCCGGCCACACCCTCCAGGAGCGGGCCTCGCACGCGGGTCACACCCTGCAGGAACGGGCCTCCCACGCGGGTCACACCCTGCAGGAGCGGGCCTCCCACGCGGGCCATGCGGCGCGGGACGGGGCCTCCCGTGCCGGTGACGCCGCGCAGGAGCGGGCGGTCCAGGGCCGCGACACCGCCGAGGACCGGCTCCCGCGGCCGGTGCGCACGCTCTTCGTGACGGGACGGCGCCACCCCGGACTGGCGTGGGCCTCGCTGACGGCGATGGCCGCGCTCGGCGCATGGCGGGCGTGGCGGGTGTACCGGCGCACGCGCTAGCGGCGTCGGCGGTCCGGTGGAGCGCCGGCGCCTACCCGACGCGTGCGGGAGCGCGACCGACGGCTGAGCGGACAAGAACCGGTGCGGTGAGTGTCCGCACCGGCGCACACGGGTCGCGGCCCGGGCCGATGGACGTACGGTCCGGGTCGCGGCGCTGTCCTGGTGCGGCCCGCTCTCGCCCCGCGGTTGACCTCAACCGCGCTTGACGTTGGAGGGTGGTCATCGCACGCATCCGATGCCGATCACCGGAGGCCGCCATGACCCGTCGTACCGACGCCCACCCCGATCTCACCGACCCGCGCGTCGGCGCCCCGTTCTTCAGCACCTGGCGCGTCGGCACGCCCGAGCGGCAGCGCCGGACCGTCGAGGCCATCGCCGGCACCTGGGAGCGCCGGCCCTGGCCGGCCGGCGACCTGCTGAGCTACCACGTCTACACCGGTCACGACGGCACCACCCTCATGCACTACTCGCAGTGGACGAGCGAGCAGGCCTACGAGGCGTTCGTGCGCACGCACCGCCAGGAGCGGGTCGACGAGATCGACACGGCCGTGCCGGACATCGAGCGGGTCGGCCTGTCCCGCTACCGGTACCACCGCAGCCGGGAACGCGCGGCCGGCGACCGGCGGGTTCCCGGCCTGATCGTGGCCGTGCGCATCGACTTCGAGCCGGCCGCGGCGGGGGAGCGGCGCGACTGGGTCGACATGGTGCTGAAGGCACTCGACGACGACCCCGTCGGCCACCAGGGACTGATCTCCGCCCACTTCCACCTCAGCACGGACGGCGGCCACGTCCTCAACTACGCCGAGTGGGAGAGCACCGCCGCCTACGACGCGGTGCTGGCCGCGCCCGGCGAGGGCATCGGCGCACCGACCGAGCAGTGGGAGCGGGTCCGGACGTACCCGGGCGTCAGGGGCTTCACCCCCGCCCGCTACGAGCACGCCGTCGGTCTCCTCCCCGCCTGACCCGGGGAGGAGACGGGCGCCCACCGTCACAGGGTGGACCGCCGGCCACCGTCACAGGTGGAGCGACGGCCACCGTCACAGGTGGACCGCCGGCAGCGTCACGGGTGGAAGCGCAGCACCTGCGGGTCGTGGTCACTGATCTGGTCGTGGAACTCCGAGTTCAGATGCACGCTGTCGTACTCGAAGTCACACCCGCGCCGGATCGCCGGGCTGATCAGGATCTGGTCCAGCACCTGGCTGTTGCCCTGGTAGTCGTAGGTGTACCGCTCGCTCTTCGGCAGCGACTTGATCGCCGACCACAGCTCGCCGTCGCCCTCCAGGATCTTCGCCGTGTCGGAGAACTCGAAGTCGTTGAGGTCGCCGAGCGCGATGACGTCCGCGTTCTTCTGCACGTCCAGCAGGTCCTTGACGAAGGCGTTGACCTCCGCCGCCTGCTGGTGGCGCTGCGTCTCGGAGCTGCGCACCGGGGGCTGGTACTGGGAGGTCAGCCCCTGGTCGCCGCCCTTGGAGTTGAAGTGGTTGGCGATCACGAAGACCGTGCGGCCCCGGAAGACGAACTCGCCGACCAGCGGCTTGCGGCTGGACTTCCAGGCGTCGGACGCCGGGTCGATCCGGCCGGGGGAGACCGTCAGCGCCGCCTTGCCGTGCTCCCGGGTGACGCCGACCGCGGTGGTCGCGTCGCCGCCCGGACGGTCGGTGAAGGACACCCGCTGCGGGTTGAAGAGGAAGACCTGGCGGATGTTGCCGCCCGGCTCGCCGCCGTCGGTGTCGTTGGACGGGTCGATGGAGCGCCAGTCGTAGCGCGGGCCGCCCGCGGCGACGATCGCGTCGATCAGCTTGGTCACGGTCACGTCGGCGGCGGTCGTGCCGTCGTCCTTGGCGCCGTTGTTGTCCTGGATCTCCTCCAGCGACACGATGTCGGGGGAGGAGAGGTTGTTCACGATCGCGTCGGCGTGCGCGGCGAAGGTGCCGTCCGACGGGTCCAGGTTCTCGACGTTGTAGGTGGCGACGGCCAGTTCGCCGTTCTGCTGCCGGCGCGTGGCCTCCCGCTCCAGCCCGCCGCTCTCCAGCGTGCCGATGCGGCTCGCGACGAGCGTGTAGCCGCCGAACTGGTTGTAGTCCAGCGGGCCGGTGGTCGCGCCGGCGAGGGTGTCGCCGACGTTCGCGGCGGGGAAGTCGGCGGTGGAGCCCAGGGACTGGATCTGCAGCCGGCCGGTGTTCTGCGAGTCGTAGGAGCCGTAGACGGTGCCGCCGCGCCGGCTCGCGTGCTCGTCCGGCTTCACCGTCACCCACAGCTCGGTGTACGGGTCGCTGGCGCCGACCACCCGGGCGTCGCCGACCTCGACGTTCATGCCCTCCAGGGACTCGTACAGATCGAGGGCGTACTGGCCGGGACGCAGCGGCAGGCCGTTGACCGAGTTGTTCGCCGCGCTGTCCCCGGCCGGCGCGTAAGCGTCGGGTACGGCGTCCTCGTCGAGGACCACGGGGGCCGGGACCGGGTTGGCGGAGGAGACGACGGTGACGGCCGGCTTGGTGATCTCGGTGATCGACTGGTTGCCGGAGGAGGTGCCGCCGGGGACGTACTCCGAGACGGTGCCGGACACCTTCACCGCGTCGCCGACGGCCACGCCCTTGGGCGTGGAGCTGGTGAAGACGAAGACGCCCTCGCTGGTCGCGGGGTCGGCGTCGGGGCTCGGGTCCTGGATCCAGAAGCCCTTGGACGAGCCGTAGGTGCGTATACCGGTGACGATTCCGGCCACATCCGCGACCTTCTGACCGGCGTACGGCGAGATCCGGGTCGTGCCCTGGATGTCGTGGATGCGCACCGAGTCCGCGTGCGCGGGGGCGGACAGGACGACGGTGGACGCCGCGGAGCACACGGCGGCGACGGTGAGCGCGGCGAGGCGCGCGGACGACTTGCTCGGCAAGGGATTCCCTCCGGGGACGTGACTTCGAGCGCCGGGACGAGGGTGGAGCAGGGCGGCCCGTGACGCGCGTAGAAGCGAGTGAACGGTCGTTCCCTTCTTTCTACGCGCGTCAATTTCCAGCCTGGCCGGGGCAGTTGTCAAGGTTTCGGCCATGTACGGCCGTCGACGGGGAGATGAACCGGACGGCATGGGTCGAAATCCGTCTAGGCTGAACCCGAGTGGCACATCGCGTCCTAGGAGAACCCGCCCATGTCAGACAGCTCCTCCCTGCCGCCGGTGCGGCTGACCTCCGAAGCGGAGCTGGCGCGCGACGCCCTGTCCACGCCCCTGCTCGCCCGGGCCGCGAAGCTCGCCCGCTGGGCCGGGCCCGACACCCGCGTGGACGCCGGGGGAGCGCTGGTGGAGGAGCAGCTGCCGGGCGCGGCCGAGGAGCTCGGGCTGACCGGGGACGACGCGGCCGCCTACGCCAGCGAGGCCTGGCGGGTCGCCGTCGACACCGGGCTGGTGGAGATCACCGACGAGGAGGCCGGCACCGTGGCCGCCGGGCAGGACCTGGCGCTGCTCACCGGCTCCCCGCAGGACGTGCTCGGCATCTGGCAGGGCGCCCTGGAGACGGTCATCGCGGACGCGAGCGTGCCCGACCTCGACGACCTGGTCGACGCCCTGGAGGAGGGCGGGGAGGTCGACTTCTCCCAGCTGGACTGGGACCCCGAGGCGGAGGCCGCCTTCCTCGACGGCGTCCTCGGCAACCTCTACCTGCTGACCGTGAGCGAGGACGGGCCCGGCGACGGACCGGTGCCGCTGCCCGCGCTCGCCGCGTCGATGATCGTGCCCGGCGACATGGCGGAGCCCACCAACGACGTGCTGGAGCAGGTCTCCGACGCGATGATGCGCCTGGACGACCAGTTCCGGTTGCTGGAGCCGACCGGGCTGGTGGAGTACCAGCCGGTCGACGAGGCCCTGATGGCCGAGGCCGACGAGGAGAGCGCCGCGCCCGTCGACGACACGGACGTCGCCCGCTACGGCATGGTCCGGCTCACCCCGCTCGGTCTGTACGGGCTGCGGTCGCGGCTGCTGGAGGCCGGGTTCGCGGCGCCGGTCCTCGGCGAGCTCGCCGACAAGGGCGCCGACGCGCTGCTGGACGGCACCGCCGCGTACGGCCCCCGGGCCGCGCGCGCCGAGACCGAGCTGTGGCTCACCCGGCGCGAACCGCTCGCCGCGGCACGGGAGTTGCTCGCCGCGGCCCGTGGCGGCGACGCGGGCGCACCGCTGCGCCGGCTGCGCTGCCAGGAGGCGCTGTCCCTGGTCGGCACCGCCGCCGAGCCCGCGCTGCGGGAGGTCCTGGACGACCCCGAACTGGGCGGCCTGGCCCGGGTCTGGCTCACCGAGCACGGCGCGCGGGACGTGCCCTCGCCCTCCCCGGACCTGATCTTCTGGCTGACCATCGACACCCTGGCCGCGCAGCTCGCGGCCGAGGGCAACTCGGACGAACTCCAGGGCCTGGTGGAGGGACTGGCCGCGCAGCACGACGGCTTCTTCGCGGCGGCCTGGCGCGTGGACCACCCGGCCACGGCCGACGTGCTGGAGGCGATGGGGCGGCTGCACCCCGACAAGAAGGTGGCCAAGGAGGCCCGCAAGGCGGCGTTCAAGGCGCGCTCCCAGCAGGGGGGTTGAGACGCCGGAAGCCCGGGTGCGGCCGGTGCGGCGCCGCCCGCGCAGGGACTTGCGGGGACGCACCGACGAGGCGCGTGGTCTCGCGTACGGGCGGTGGGGCGCCCGGATTCCCAGGCAGGGCCCGGCGTATGCCGTGGCAAAGCGCCGGGTTCCGGCGCCCCTGTCCTGCGCACGTGGTGGTGAAGCGCCCGCCCGCGTACGGGGCGGCGGAGCGCCCGGATTCCCAGGCAGGGCCCGGCGTATGCCGTGGCGGGGCGCCGGGTTCCGGCGCCCCTGTCCCGCGCACGTGGTCGTGAAGTGCCCGCCCGGCGAACGCGGTGGCGGAGCGCCCGCGTCACGGGCATGCCGGGTTCGGATGCGCGGGCGATCGTGGCGCCCCGGGTTCGGACGCGCCGGTGTTTCGTGGCGCCCCGGGCTCGGATGCGCCGGTGTTCCGTGGCGCCCGGGTTCGGGGACTCCTGGGTTCGGGAGCCCCCAGTTCAAGGGCGACGGGTTCCGGAGCACCGGTTCCGAGGCGCCCGTATCCTGGCGTGTCCGTGTCCCCGGACGGCCGTCACCCGTACGCGGTGTCCGGGGTGCCCGGGGTCCGCGGCGCGTCTAGCGTCCGGAAAGGGGATCACTGAGCGGTCGCATCCGCGCCGGTGGCGTGCGCGCGGCCCTTCCCTTTCCGGAGGAACACATGAGGACAGGACGCTCGGCGCCCCGCGGCGGCACGAGAGGACGCATACGCCTGGTCGCCCTGGCGTCGGGACTGGCCGCCGTCGCGGCGACGGCCCTGGCCGGGACGGCGGCCCACGCCGGCGGCGCCGACCCCAGCCCGACCACCACCTACAGCACCGAGCAGCTCGCCGCCGTCGAGAAGGCCGTCGCGGGCGCCGATGTGGCCGGCACCGCGTGGACCGTGGACACCGCGTCCAACCGGGTGCTGTTCGCGGCCGACCCCACCGTGTCCAACGCCACGCTCCAGGCCGTCAAGAAGCGGGCGGGCGCCAACTCCGGCGCGCTGCGCTTCGAGCGCCTGCCCGGCAAGCTCATGAAGTACCTCACCGGTGGGGACGCCGTCTACAGCAGTGACCCGACAGGCCGGTTCCGGTGCTCGCTCGGCTTCAACGTCCGTGACACCGACGACGCCAACGCCAGGTACTACTTCCTCACGGCCGGCCACTGCACCAACGGCGCCACCGACTGGTACTCGGACCAGTTCGTCACGCACATCGGCACCACCGCCGGCTCCAGTTACCCGGGGAACGACTTCGGCCTCGTCAGGTACGACAGCGACGACCCGGCCCCGCCCGGCACCGTCGACGGCCAGGACATCACCAGCGCCGGCAACCCCCGTGTCGGCCAGGCGGCCTGCCGCCGCGGGTCCACCACCGGCACGCACTGCGGACGCATCACCGGGCTCAACTGGACCGTCAACTACGGCGACGGCCCCGTGTCCGGCCTGATCCGCGCCAACATCTGCGCCGGCCCCGGCGACAGCGGCGGGCCCCTGTACTCCGGCACCCAGGCGCTGGGCCTGACCTCCGGGGGCGCCAACGCCAACGCCGGGTGCGGCAGCACCGCCGGCACGACGTGGTACCAGCCGGTCACCGAGGCGTTGAACACCTACGGCCTGCACGTGTACTGAGCGACGCGGCGGGGCCCGGTGCGCGGACGGATTCACGCACCGGGCCCCGCCGACGTCGTACGGTGTTCAATTCCCGTTCAGCAACGGGCGCGACGGTGTCGCCGAAACCAGAGGTCCGCCACCCTCCACGGCACACCCACCGTCTCAGGAGACACCATGTCGCTCACCCGCAGGGACTTCGCCAGGAAATCCGCGGTCACCGGTGCCGGGGTCGCACTGGCCGGCAGCGTCGGCGCCCTCGCCAGCGCGCCGAACGCCCTGGCCTTTGCCGAGACCGACACCGAGGCCGCGGACGAGGCGTCGGCGGAGAACCACGGCGTCGGCTACGGGCCGCTCGTGCCCGACCCGAAGGGCATCCTCGCCCTGCCCGCCGGTTTCTCCTACCGGATCATCACCCACAGCGGGAAGACCACACTGGAGTCCGGCGAGTTCACCCCGTCCAACCACGACGGCACCGCCACCTTCGACGGCCCGCGCGGTGCGACCCTCCTGGTGAACAACCACGAGCTGAAGGGCCCGCGGGCCAACTGGAAGTACCCGGTGCCGCTCACCGAGGGACTCGTCTACGACCCGGCCGCCTCCGGTGGCTGCACGGTCGTCGAGGTGCGCCGCGACCACGTCGCCGAGTGGGTCGGCATCGCCGGCACCTCCACCAACTGCGCCGGCGGCCGCACCCCCTGGGACACCTGGCTGACCTGCGAGGAGACCGAGGACAAGGCCGGCCAGAACGGCATGACCAAGGACCACGGCTACGTCTTCGAGGTCGACCCCGAGGACCGGCGGGCCAACCGCGACCCCAAGCCCATCAAGGCGCTGGGCCGCTACGCCCACGAGGCCGTCGTCATCGACCCCAAGCGCGGCCACGCCTACCTCACCGAGGACGCCTCCGGCCCCAACGGCCTGCTCTACCGCTGGACCCCGCCGGAGGGCTTCGAGCACGGCCGCGGCCGGCTGCGCACCCTCGCCGACGACGCCGGCGTGCTCCAGGCGTTCAAGTGCTTCGACTCCGGCGGGCAGTTCGTCGACGACCTCTCCCGCGCCACGAAGACCGGCACGGTCTACGGCGTGGACTGGGTCGACGTCCCCGACCGCGACGCGAAGACCGTCTCCGTGCGCAAGCAGTTCGGCGCCGGCCAGGTCACCCGCGCCCGCAAGCTGGAGGGCATGTGGTGGGGTGACGGCGGCGCCTACATCGTCTCCTCCTTCGCCCGTGCGGAGAGCCCGATCCAGCACGACGGACAGGTCTGGTTCTACGACCCCAAGCGCCGCACCCTGACGCTGAAGGTCCTGCTCGGTGTGAACCCGGACCCGGCGAAGGACGGCGCCTTCGACGGCCCCGACAACATCACCGTCTCCCCCTACGGCGGCCTGGTGATCGCCGAGGACGGCGAGGGCGTGCAGCACCTGTTCGGCGCCACCGAGAGCGGCCGCACCTACCCCATCGCCCGCAACGAGCTGAACATCGGCACCGCCGAGAAGCCCGAGTACAGCGAGTTCACCGGCGTCACCTTCTCGCCCGACGGCAAGACCCTCTTCGCCAACATCCAGGAGCCGGGCATCATGCTGGCGATCACCGGTCCCTGGAAGCGGCAGCGCCGCTGAGGCCCGGTCTTCGCGGGGTCCTTGCCGGGACCTCGCGGCGCCCTCAGTCCGCCGGTGGCCGCGTCCTCGTGCCGGCCACCGCGGAGGCGTCCATGTAGTCGCGGACGTGCACGAGCAGACCGTCGCGGACCCGCATCACCAGCAGGCCCGGGACCTCGAAGGGCTTCCCGGTGGTGGCCAGTGCGCCGGTGACGGTCTGCTCGACGACCAGGACCTCCGGGTCGGTGGACTCGTGCACGGCCACCTCCCGCACCTGCTCCGGGCGGGCCGGGCTCGCGGCCCACAGGGCCCGGTAGCCCGCGCGGATCTCCTCGCGCCCGTGGTAGCGCGCGGGCAGACCCGGGAAGGCGAACGGGAACTCGTGCACGGCGTCGGCCGCGTAGAGGCCGGCCAGCGCGTCCGCGGACCGGTCGAGGATCGCCCGGCGATAGCGGGCGACCACCTCGCGCGGGCCGGGGGCTGGCGGGGAACTGCTGACCATCCGCGCGGACTCCGTTCGGACGCGTAACCGGGGACTGTCTCCGGTTGCCTGGCCGGTACGCTACGGAGTTGGTCTCCGGTTGGCAAGGAGTGTCTGGATGTCGCAGGACAGGCCCATGCGGGCGGACGCCCGGCGCAACTACGAGCGGTTGCTGAAGGTGGCGGCTGAGGCCTTCGCCGAGCACGGGGAGAACGCGTCGCTCGACGACATCGCCAAGCGCGCCGGAGTCGGCTCGGGCACCCTGTACCGGCACTTCCCCAACCGCCGGGCGCTGCTGGAGGCCGCCTACGTCGACCGGATCGAGGCCATCGCCGCCCGCGCCGACGAGCTGGCGGACGGCAGGGCGCCGGGCGAGGCCCTGCGGGAGTGGCTCCACGAGCTGTGCGTGGGCTCGATCCAGGTGCGCGGACTCAAGGCCCTGCTCGGATCGGCCGTCACGGACGGTGCGCCGGGCGCGGTCACCGCCTGCGCCACCTCGATCAAGGGTGCGGCGACCCGGCTGGTGGCGGCGGCCCAGCGGGACGGCTCCCTGCGCCCCGACATCGAGCCGGTGGAGCTGCTGCGGCTGGCGCACGGGGTGGCGACGGCGGCGGAGCTGGCCGACGAGCACGGCGGGCAGATCAGCCGGTACCTGGCCCTGCTGATGGAGGGGCTCGGGCCGGGTGGCACAGGGGCGCCCTCCGGCCGAGGGCGCCCCTGACCGCCGTAGGGCCGACTACAGCGCCTGCGCCGCCGGCTTGACCATGTTGCGGACCGTGCGGGCCTTGACGAAGTCGCCCATCGCCGTCATCTCCCACTCGCCGGAGAACTGGCGGATGAGCTTGGCCATCATCACGCCGGTCTGCGCTTCGGCGTGGGTGAGGTCGAAGCGGACCAGTTCCTCGCCGGTGGCCGCGTCCATCAGGCGGCAGTAGGCCTTGGCGACCTCGGTGAACTTCTGGCCGGAGAAGGAGTTGACCGTGAAGACCAGGCCCGTGACCTCCTGCGGGAGGCGGCCGAGGTCGACCACGATCACCTCGTCGTCGCCCGCGCCCTCGCCGGTGAGGTTGTCGCCGGAGTGCTTGACCGCGCCGTTCAGGATGGACAGCTTGCCGAAGTAGCAGCTGTCGAGGTGGTTGCGCTGCGGGCCGTAGGCGATGACCGACGCGTCCAGGTCGATGTCCGCGCCCCGGAACGCCGGCTCCCAGCCGAGGCCCATCTTGACCTGCGAGAGCAGCGGACGGCCGCCCTTGACCAGCGACACGGTCTGGTTCTTCTGCAGGCTGACCCGGCCCTTGTCGAGGTTGATCTTCCCGGCCCCCGGCGCGGGGGCCGGGGGAGCGGGCGGCGCGGCCGGGGTCTGCACGGGGGCCGGGGGCGCCATCGGCTGCGGCGGTGCCGCCGGTTGCGGCGGGGCCGCGGCGGGGGCGGGCTCCTCCACGCTCACGCCGAAGTCCGTGGCGATGCCGGCCAGGCCGTTGGCGTACCCCTGGCCGACGGCGCGGGCCTTCCACTGGCCGCCGCGCAGATAGATCTCCATGACGACCAGCGCCGTCTCCGTGCCCAGCTGCGGGGGCGTGAAGGTGGCCAGCACCGAGCCGTCGTCCGCGTTGCGCAGGGTGGCCGTCGGCTCGATGCCCTGGAAGGTCTGCCCGGCCGCGTCCGGGCTGGCGGTGACGACCACCTTCTCGATGCCCGGGGGCAACGCGGTCGTGTCGACCGTGATCGCGTCCGGGGACGCACCGCCGCCGGAGCGGTAGGTCACGCCCGGGCCGGCGGGCTGGTTGTAGAAGATGAAGTCGTCGTCGGAGCGCACCTTGCCGTCGGCGGTGAGCAGCAGGCCCGACACGTCGAGCCGCACCGGCGCGGCGACGTCCACCGTCACGCGCGCGACCGGCAGAGGGATGTTCGAGCCAGGGGTCATAGCTGTCATGCCGGGTGAACGAACGACATCGCTTTACCGTTCCCTTACCAGCCCCGTTCGGCCCCGCCCCGCCGCGCGGAGCGTCACGGCACCACCACGATCTTCCGCCCCACCCCCGCCGCGAACTGCTCCAGCGCCTGCGGGTAGCGCTCCAGCGGCAGCCGGTCGCTGATGAAGACCTCCGGGTCCAGGACGCCGCCCGCGAAGAGTTCCGCCGCCCGCTCGAAGCTGTGCAGCACCGCCATCGAGCCGGTGATGGTGATCTCCTGGTTGTAGATCCGGTACGGGTCGATCGTCACCCGCGTCGCGTAGTCGGCCACCCCGAACTGCAGGAAGGTGCCCGCCTTCGCCACCCGGTCCAGGCCGTCCTGGATCGCCGCCGCGTTGCCGGTGGCGTCCACGACGACGTCCCAGCCCTGCGGGCGCTCCAGCTCGTCGGCGTTCGCGGCCGACGCCGTCACGCCGAGCCGGCGGGCCGTCTCCAGGCGGGCGGGGTTCACGTCGACCATGTCCACGCTCGCCGCGCCGGTCCGCTTGGCCAGCTCCAGCATCATCAGGCCCATCGTGCCGGAGCCGTAGATCAGGACGTGGGCGCCCAGGCGGGAGCGCAGCACGTCGTAGCCGCGCACGGCGCAGGACAGGGGCTCCACCAGCGCCGCGTCCTCGGTGCGCACGTGCTCGGGCAGCTTCACGCAGTTCGCGACCGGCGCCACCGCGAACTGCGCGGCGCCGCCCGCCGTCGTCACCCCGATCGCCGCCCACCGCTCGCACAGGTTGTT
Organism: Streptomyces sp. Ru71; assembly: GCF_002920535.1. Taxonomy (GTDB): domain Bacteria; phylum Actinomycetota; class Actinomycetes; order Streptomycetales; family Streptomycetaceae; genus Streptomyces. Next base: position 50,034 of record NZ_PQSS01000046.1, read on the forward strand.
GTGGCCGTTGCGGCAGTAGCGGCACTCGTGGCAGTACAGGGAGGGGTCCACGGCGACCCGGTCGCCCTCCGCCACCTCCGTGACCTGCCTGCCCACGGCGACCACCGTCCCCGCGAACTCGTGCCCCGGCACGATCGGCAGCTTCGGCGCGAACTCGCCCTGCAGGATGTGCAGGTCGGTGCCGCACAGGCCGCACGCGGCGACCTCGACGACGACCTCGCGCGGGCCCGGCGTCGGGTCCGGGACCTCGGTGACCACGGCACGGCCCACGGACTCGATGACGGCGGCCTTCATTTCACAGCTCCCAACGACAGGCCCTGGACCAGTTTGTCCTGGGCGGCGAACCCCGCGGCGAGCACCGGCAGGGAGACGACGAGCGACGCGGCGCACACCTTCGCCAGGAACAGGCCCTGGCTGGTGATGAAGCCGGTCAGGAAGACGGGCGCGGTCTCGGCGACGACACCGGTGAGCACCCGGGCGAAGAGCAGCTCGTTCCAGCTGAAGATGAAGCAGATCAGGGCGGTGGCGGCGATGCCGGGCAGGGCGATCGGCGCGACCACGCGGGCCAGGATCGTCGGCAGCCGGGCCCCGTCCACCCGGGCCGCCTCGATGACCGCCACCGGGATCTCGGCGAGGAAGGACTGCATCATCCACACCGCGATCGGCAGGTTCATGGAGGTGTACAGGACGACCAGCAGCCAGATGTTGTCCAGCAGGCCCGCGTTCTTGGCGAAGAGGTAGATCGGCAGCAGTCCCGCCACGGCCGGCAGCATCTTCGTGGACAGGAAGAAGAACAGCACGTCCGTCCACTTGCGCACCCGGCGGATCGACAGCGCGTACGCGGCCGGCAGCGCCAGCAGCAGCACCAGCGCGGTCGAGGCCACCGAGGCGACCACCGAGTTGATCAGCGCCGGCCAGGGGCTGGCCCCGCCGGCGGTGCCGAAGAACTCGCGGTAGCCGTCCAGCGTCAGCGACGCCGTGAAGGACGGCGGGTTGGTCGCCGCGTCCTGTTCGGAGTGGAAGGACGTCAGGGCCATCCAGGCGATGGGCAGGAAGAACACGATCCCGGCCAGCCAGGCCAGCAGGCCCGTGCCGCCTCGGCGCAGTACGGCGCTCATCCGCGCGCCACCTCCTCGCGGAACAGGGACGACACCACGCGCAGCGCGAGGGTCGCGATGACGATCGAGCCGATGACCACCAGCACGCCCGCCGCGGAGGCGAGACCGTTCTCGTGGGCCTGGTAGAAGCTCTGGTAGACGGTGTAGGGCAGGTTGGCGGTGCCCAGGCCGCCGGACGTGATCGTGAAGACCGCGTCGAAGTTCTGCACGATGTAGATCGAGCCGAGCAGGGCGCCCAGTTCGAGGTAGCGGCGCAGATGCGGCAGCGTGAGGTGGCGGAAGACCTGCCAGTCGCTCGCGCCGTCCACGCGCGCGGCCTCCATCTGCTCCGGGTCGCGGCTCTGCAGCCCGGCCAGCAGGATCAGCATCATGAACGGGGTCCACTGCCACACCAGGGACGCCTCGACCGCGAGCAGCGGGGTGTTCGAGATCCAGTCCGGCTGGGGTCCGCCGACGTAGTGCAACAGGCCGTTGAGCAGCCCGTATTCGGGGTTGTACAGGACGTGCTTCCACAGCAGGGCGGCGGCGACGGGCACGATCAGGAACGGGGCGATCAGCAGGGTGCGCACCACGCCCCGGCCGCGGAACCTGCGGTCGAGCAGCAGGGCGAGGGCCAGGCCCAGCACCAGGCTCACCAGCACCACGGCCGCCGTCAGCAGCACGGTCGTCCACACCGAGTGGCGCAGGGCGGCGTCGGTGAGGACCTGGTGGTAGTTGTCGAGGCCGGTGAAGCGGCGGGCCTTGGGGTAGAGGGCGTTCCAGTCGAAGAAGGAGATCACCAGCGTGGCCACGAACGGCAGCTGGGTGACGGCGATCATGAAGACCAGGGCGGGCAGCAGCGGGGCGCGGGTGGCCCAGGCGCGCAGCCGGGCGGAGGGCTGCCGTATCGCGCGGACGGGCGCTGCGGCCACGGGTGTCGTGGTGGTGGCGGTCATCGTCCCTCGTACTCCTTCGCGATGCGCTCGGCGAGCTGCTGGGACTTCTTCAGGGCCGTCTCGACGGACTGGCGTCCGGCGATGGCCGCGCTGATCTCCTGGGAGACCTTGGTGCCGAGGTCGGTGAACTCGGGGATGCCGACGAACTGGATGCCGGGCGCGGGCCGCGGCTGTACGCCGGGGTCGTGCGGGCGGGCGGTGGCGATGGCCTGGCGGGTCATCTCCTGGAAGGCGGCCGCCTCCTTGACGTAGGCGGGGTTGGTGTAGGTCGAGGCACGCTTGCCGGCCGGGACGTTCGACCAGCCGGACTCGTTGCCGACCAGTTGCTCGTAGCCCTTGCCGGAGGCCCAGGAGACGAACTTCCACGCCTTGTCGGGGTTGCGGGAGGCCTTCTGGATGCCCCAGGCCCAGGTGTAGAGCCAGCCCGCGGACTTCGTGCGCTCCACGGGGGCGGGGGCGTAGCCGACCTTGCCCTTCACGGGGGAGCCGGCGGCTTCCAGGGAGCCGGCGGCGGAGGTGGCGTCGTACCACATGGCGACCTTGCCCTGGGTCATGTTGTTCAGGCACTCGGCGAAGCCGGACTGGGCGGCGCCGGACTCGCCGTGGGCGCGGACGAGGTCGACATAGAACTTCGTCGCCTTCTCGAAGGCGGGCGAGTCGAGCCGGGCCGTCCAGTCCTTGTCGAACCAGGTGCCGCCGAAGGTGTTCACGACCGTGGTCAGCGGCGCCGTCAGCTCGCCCCAGCCGGGCAGCCCGCGCAGGCAGATGCCCTTCATGCCGGGTTCGGCGCCGTCCGCCCGCGCCGCGAGGTCGGCGACCTGCTGCCAGGTGGGGTGGGCGGGCATGGTCAGGCCCTTGGCCGCGAACACGTCCTTGCGGTACATGAGGAAGGACGACTCGCCGTAGAAGGGCTGGCCGTACGCCTTGCCGTCGTCGCCGGTGAGGGACTCGGCGATGGGCCGCAGCACGTCCTTCTCGTCGTACGCCGGGTCCTTCGCGACGTAGGAGTCCATCTCGTGCAGCCAGCCGTTGCGGGCGTAGATCGGTATCTCGTAGTTGGACAGGGTCGCCACGTCGTACTGGCCGGCCTGGTTGGCGAAGTCCTGGCTGATCTTGTCGCGGACGTCGTTCTCGGGCAGGACGGTGAAGTTGACCTTGATGCCGGTCTCCCGGGTGAAGTGGGCGGCCGTCAGCTTCTGCAGCTCCACCATCTGCGGGTTGTTGACCATCAGCACATTGAGGGAATCGCCGCCGGAACCGGACCCGCCCGCACCGGCCCAGCAGCCGGACAGCAGTGGGGCGAGCAGCATCCCTGCGGCGGCCATGGCGAGCGCGGCTCGCGGCCTCCGTCGGCTCGGGGTGCGCATGGATCGCTCCTGGAGGTATGGGGACATAAGGGGCGCCGCGGGGAAGGCGGCGTCCCGACAGGGGAGTTGACGCGGTTCAGACCCGGATGACCTGCGGGCCCAGCAGGGAGTAGCGGTGCGCCTCGGCCGCCGGGAGCTGGGTGCTCGTCACGATCGCCTCCACCACGCCGACCTCGGCGAACCGGCAGAAGCTGACCGCGCCGAACTTGGTGTGCACACCCGCGAAGACGGTACGGCGAGCGGCCCGGATGGCCTGCGCCTTGACCTCGCCGACCGCCGGGTCGGGCGTGGTCAGGCCGTGCTCGCGGGAGATGCCGTTGGCGCCGATGAAGGCGAGGTCGAGCACGAACCCGGCGAGCATCTTCGTCGTCCAGTGGTCGACGGTGGCCAGCGTGCCGGAGCGGACCCGGCCGCCGAGCAGCAGCACCGAGGTGTGCGGGGCCTCGGCGAGCGCGCCCGCGACCGGCAGGGACGCGGTGACCACGGTCAGCGGCCGGTCCCGGGGCAGCGCCTCGGCGATGAGCTGCGGGGTGAAGCCCTCGTCGACGAAGACCGTCTCGGCGTCCCCGAGCAGCCCGGCCGCGGCGGCCGCGATCCGGCGCTTCTCCGGGACGTGGCTGGTGGCGCGGAAGGCGAGCGTCGTCTCGAAGCCGGCGCTCTCCACCGGGTAGGCCCCGCCGTGGGTGCGGCGGACCAGCCCGTGGTCCTCCAGGGCGCGCAGATCCCGTCGTACGGTCTCCTTCGCCACGCCCAGCTCGGCGGCGAGCGCGGTGACGTCCACCGAGCCGGTGGCGCGCGCGACCCGGACGATCTCGCGCTGGCGTTCTTCCGCACTGTTCGTGGCCATGGCCGGCACACCTCCCTCACCACGGTGCCCGTTCGGGCCCTCGGAGGAAGTTCTACAGCGGGCGCGGGGCGCCGACCAGGTCTGTCGCGGGCCCGATGCTGCCCGGGTGTGCCCGTATCCGCCGTGCGGTGCCCGCCGCGGACCTGCGCCGCTGTACGGCGGGGGCGTGGGATCGGGCACGGCCGGTGCCCGAAAGAGGGGGCGGGCGGGCCCGTTCGGTGCCCGCCCGCCCCCTCGGGCGACGACTTCCGGCCGGATCAGTACGGCCAGATCGGCGGGTCGGTGACGAAGTGGCCGCCGAGGTAGGCGTGCGCCTCGTTGCCCGGCTCCAGCTCGCCCTGCTCGGCGATCAGCTTCTCGGCGTACGGCTCGGAGTCGTCCTGCGGCTCGTAGCCGAGCGCCCGCGCGGAGGCCAGGTCCCACCACAGCCGGGTGTTGGCGGAGGAGCCGTAGACCACGGTGTGGCCGACGTCCTCGGCGGTCAACGCGGCGTGGAAGAGGCGGGCGCCGTCGGCCGGGCTCATCCACACCGAGAGCATGCGCACGCTGGTCGGCTCGGGGAAGCAGGATCCGATGCGCACCGAGACGGTCTCCAGGCCGTGCCTGTCCCAGTACAGCTGCGCGAGGTCCTCGCCGAAGCACTTGGACAGGCCGTAGAAGGTGTCCGGGCGGCGCGGGGTGTCGACGGGGATCAGCGGGTCGTCGCCCTGCGGCCGGGGCGTGTAGCCGACGGCGTGGTTGGAGGAGGCGAAGACGATGCGTCCCACGCCCTCCTGTCGGGCGGCCTCGTACAGGTTGTAGGTGCCCTCGATGTTCGCGGTGAGGATCTTGGCGAAGGGGGCTTCCAGGGAGATGCCCGCCAGGTGGATGATCGCGTCGACGCCCCGGACGGCCTCCCGCAGCGCGTCGGCGTCGGCGAGGTCGGCGGTGATCGCGTCCGGTTCGCCCTCGATGGGGCGGACGTCGAGCAGCCGCAGCTCGTAGCCGTACCCGGGGAGCAGGTCCCGCATCAGGGTGCCGAGCCCGCCGGCGGCGCCGGTCAGCAGAACGGTGCGGGGAGCGGGCATCCTCGGTCTCCTTGCGTCACGAGCCGCGTGCATGGATGGCATTCACATGCATGGACACGCTAAAGATCGGCGCGGCGTGCCGTCAAGGGGCGCGCGGAGCCGTGGAATCCGCATGTTCTCGGAGTTCGACGCCTCGCTGCACACGCGGCACGTGCTTGACCGGCGCCGATGGCGCTCCCTAGGGTGAGGGTGTTCATGAATATGGACGACAATCAGAAACATGAGTGCCTCCAGGGAGTGCCCGTGACGTCAGCCCCCCTCGCCGCTCGACTCGGCATCCCCGGCGGGCCGCTGTTCTTCCCCGTCACCGCCTACGGCCCCGACGGCTCCGTCGACCTCGTCACCTACCGCACCCATGTGCGCCAGGGCGTCGAGGACGGGGCCGCCGCCGTGTTCGCCTGCTGCGGCACCGGGGAGTTCCACGCGCTCACCCCGGAGGAGTTCGCCACGTGCGTGCGCACGGCCGTCGAGGCCGCCGACGGACGCGTACCCGTCGTCGCCGGCACCGGATACGGCACCGCCCTCGCCGTCACCTACGCCCGGCTCGCCGAGGACGCCGGGGCCGACGGGCTGCTCGCCATGCCGCCCTACCTCGTCGTCGCCGGGCAGGAGGGGCTGCTGCGGCACTACCGGGAGATCGCCGCCGCGACCACGCTGCCGGTGATCGTCTACCAGCGCGACAACGCCGTCCTCACCCCGCAGACCGTCGTCGAGCTCGCCCGCACGGACGGGATCATCGGCCTCAAGGACGGCCTCGGCGACCTCGACCTGATGCAGCGCACGGTCAGCGCGGTGCGCACCGAGGTCCCCGGCGGCTTCCTCTACTTCAACGGCCTGCCCACGGCCGAGCTGACCCAGCCCGCCTACCGTGCCGTCGGCGTCCCGCTGTACTCCTCCGCCGTCTTCTGCTTCGCCCCCGACATCGCCCTCGCCTTCTACCGGGCGCTCCAGGACGGCGACCAGGAGACGGCCGGCCGGCTCCTGGACGGCTTCTACCGTCCCTTCGTCGAGCTGCGCTCCCGGGGGCGCGGGTACGCCGTCTCCCTGGTCAAGGCGGGCGTGCGGCTGCGCGGCCTGGACGTGGGGGAGGTGCGGCCGCCGCTGCACGAACCGGCCGAGGATCATGTCAAGCAGCTCGCGCGGCTCATCGAGCGCGGCCAGGCCCTGCTGGAGGAGGACAAGTGAAGGCGTCGGCGTTCGTCTACCCCTGGGACGTGGCCGGGGACCCGGGGGCGGCCACCCGGATCGCCGCCCTCGGGGCCGAGCAGGTGACGCTGGCCGCCGCCTACCACTCCACGCGCGCGCTGACGCCCCGCCACCCCCGCCACCGCGTGGTCACCGCCGAGTACGCCGCCGTGCTGTACCCGCCGGGCGAGCTGTGGCAGGACCGCGCCCTGCGCCCCCACCCGGCCGGGGACTGGGCGCCCGGCGACGCTTACGGCGAGGCCGCCGCGATGCTCGCGGACGCGGGACTTGAGGTGCACAGCTGGGTGGTCCTCGCCCACAACTCCCGACTCGGTGCCGAGCATCCGGACACCTCCGTCGTCAACGCCTACGGCGACCGCTACCCGTGGGCGCCGTGCATCGCGCAGCCCGCCACGCGCGCGTACCTCGTCGCCCTCGCCGCCGAGGCCGCCGTACGGCCCGGCGCGCGCGGCACCGAGCTGGAGTCCCTCGGCTGGTACGGGTTCGCCCATCTGCACGCGCACGACAAGACGGCCGGCGTCGGGCTGGGCGAGGCCGGGCAGTACCTGATGTCGCTGTGCTTCTGCCCGGCCTGCCGGGAGGGCTACGGCCGGTACGGCCTGGACGCCGCCGAGCTGGCCGCCGCCGTGCGCACCGCGCTGGAGCCGGTGTGGCGCGAGGAGCCGTACGAGGCCGGGTGGGCCGGTGTCGAGAAGCTGCTCGGCGAGTCCACGGCCACCGCCACGCGCGCGTACCGCGACGAGACGGCCCGCACGCTCCAGGAGGAGGCCGTCGCAGCCGTCCGGGCCGCCGCGCCCGAGGGCTTCCAGGTGCTGCTGCACGCCGACCCGGTGTCGTACCACTGCGGCGCCAATGCCGGCGTCGACCCGGCGCACATCCTGAGCGTGGCGGACGGCGTGGTCGTGCCCTGCACGGGAAGCCCGGACCTGCTGGTGCCGTTCGCCGGACAGGGCCGCGCGGGGACGGTGCTCGCCGCCAACTTCACCGTGGTCAGCGGCATGGGCGGCAGCCCGGGCACCCTCACCGCGGACGCGGCACGCGCGCGTGAGCTGGGCGCGAACGAGCTGCGGCTCTATCACGCGGGGCTCGCGTCGGACGGCGACCTGGCGGCCGTGCGGGAGGCGCTGGGCGGGGGGTGAGCGGGGCTGGCCGGGTGTGAGGGAGGGCTTAGGGCGGGTTTCGCGTCCGAGGTGGTGTCTCAAGGCGGGGGGGGTGTCCTACCGCGGGCTCGCCTCCGAGGGTGAGCCGGGGGTCGCGTGTGGCGCCCCCCTCAGCAGCCGCCGCACGGGTCCCGCCAGCTGGGCCACGCCGAGCGCCGGCAGCACCAGCCGGTGGTCGGCCAGTTCCACCAGCGCCGCGCCGAGGGCCAGCCCGGCCACGTTCGGCGTGAAGAGCAGCGTGTTCGCCGTGGCCACCGCTCGCCCCAGCAGCGGGCCCGGCACCTGCCGCTGCACCGCCGTGAGCGCGGCGATCAGCGCACAGGGCAGGCCCGCCCCGATCGCCGCGCTGCACACCAGCGCCACGGCCTGGTCGGGCACGGCCCGCAGCGCCACCGCGACCGCCGTGAGCGCGATGCCGTACCCGGCGAAGCGCCGCTCGCCCAGCCGCCGCAGCGCGGCCCCCGAGAGCAGCCCCGCCACCACCGAGCCCGCACCCTGCACGGCGGCGAGCACACCGGCGTACGAGGCGGGCCGCCCGAGGGCGTCCACCACGGCGTACACCTGGGCGCCGTTGAGGCCGGCGAAGAACATCGTCGTGCCGCCCGCGACGACCAGCGGGCGCAGGCCCGGGTGCGCCCACAGCGCACGGGCCCCTTCGGCGGTGCCCACGTCGCGCCGCTCTGGCCGGGCCTCGGTCACCCGCAGGCGGGCGTACACCAGCGCGGCCAGGACGAAGGTGCCCGCGTCCAGCAGCGCCACGGCCGGTCCGCCGTACACGGTGTAGAGGCCGGCGCCCGCGAGGGGGGCCAGCAGTTTCATGCCCTCGGTGGCCGTCATCCGCAGCCCGTTGAAGTCGCCGAGCAGCGCCGGGTCGACGGCGGCGGCGACCAGCGCCGACTCGGCCGCGTCGTGGACGACCCCGGTGGCGCCGTAGACCAGCAGCACCGCGAGGACCAGCCAGACGTCGGCGGCGGAGCCGACCCACAGCAGGGCGGGCAGCAGGGCGGCGAGCAGCAGGTTGCCGCCGATGAGCAGCGGCTTGCGGCGGACGCGGTCGGCGAGGGTGCCCAGCGCGGGGCCGGCGAGCGTCGGCGCCCACATGGCCAGCAGGCACAGCGCGGCGAGGCCGTCCGAGCCGGTGAGGTCCTTCACCCACACGCCGGACGCCAGCCACAGCGCCGACGTGCCGAAACCGGAGACCACCACACCGGTGAGGTACAGGCGGGCGTTGCCGTCGCGCAGCACACGCGAGACCGTCCAGGAAGTCGTCATGCCCGGTCATCGTGCGGCTAAGGCCCCGGGGCCGGGATCGGGAAGGTGCCGTAGAACAGCCGGCCCGGCGGCGATGAGTTCCGG
>NZ_PQSS01000047.1 GCF_002920535.1 Streptomyces sp. Ru71
ACCCGCCCGTCTCGCTTGGTCGAGAGGTTCTGTCGCGGGGCTCCGCCCCGGACCCCATTACGGGCTCCGCCACGGATGCCCTTGGGGCTGCGCCCCGGGCCCCATCACGGGGCTGCGCCAGGGGCTGTGCCCCTGCCCCGCGGACTCCGCACGGCCGGAGGCCGGTGGTGCGGGGTGCAGGGGGCGCAGCCCCGCCGGGGTTCGGGCGGAGCCCCGGGGCTGGCCTCCTGGCCAAGCGAGACGGGTGGGTGGGTGGGAAACGCCCCCCGGGGTCCGGGGCGGAGCCCCTGGCGGGCGGTGCAAGGCCGGGTACCGGGAGCCGGCCGCAGTCACCCGGCGTTCGTACCACGGCGGAGCCGTTACGCTGGAGGCGTGGCAGTCGTCGATGTATCCGAAGAGCTGAAGTCCCTCTCCTCGACCATGGAGTCGATCGAGGCCGTCCTGGACCTCGACAAGCTGAGGGCAGACATCGCCGTGCTCGAGGAGCAGGCGGCCGCGCCGTCCCTGTGGGACAACCCGGACGAGGCGCAGAAGATCACCAGCAAGCTCTCCCACCTCCAGGCCGAGGTGCGGAAGGCCGAAGCCCTGCGCTCGCGGATCGACGATCTCGCCGTGCTCTTCGAGATGGCCGAGGAGGAGAACGACCCGGACACCCGTGCCGAGGCCGAGTCCGAGCTCGCCTCCGTCAAGAAGGCACTGGACGAGATGGAGGTGCGCACCCTCCTCTCCGGCGAGTACGACTCCCGCGAGGCGCTCGTCAACATCCGCGCCGAGGCGGGCGGCGTCGACGCCGCCGACTTCGCGGAGAAGCTGCAGCGCATGTACCTGCGCTGGGCGGAGCAGAAGGGCTACAAGACCGAGCTCATCGAGACGTCGTACGCCGAAGAGGCCGGCATCAAGTCGACCACCTTCTCCGTGCAGGCGCCGTACGCCTACGGCACCCTCTCCGTCGAGCAGGGCACCCACCGCCTCGTGCGCATCTCGCCCTTCGACAACCAGGGCCGCCGGCAGACCTCCTTCGCGGGCGTCGAGGTCCTCCCCGTCGTCGAGCAGTCCGACCACGTCGAGATCGACGAGTCCGAGCTGCGCATCGACGTTTACCGGTCCTCCGGCCCCGGCGGTCAGGGCGTGAACACGACGGACTCCGCCGTCCGCATCACCCACCTGCCCACCGGCATCGTCGTCTCCTGCCAGAACGAGCGCTCCCAGATCCAGAACAAGGCCACGGCCATGAACGTCCTCCAGGCCAAGCTGCTGGAGCGGCGCCGGCAGGAGGAGCAGGCCAAGATGGACGCCCTCAAGGGCGACGGCGGCAACTCCTGGGGCAACCAGATGCGTTCGTACGTGCTGCACCCGTACCAGATGGTCAAGGACCTGCGGACCGAGCACGAGGTCGGCAACCCCGAGGCCGTTTTCAACGGTGAGATCGACGGCTTCCTGGAAGCCGGAATTCGCTGGCGCAAGCAGCAAGAGAAGTAAGTTTGTCGACAAACTCAACCGCCCCTGAACCAGGGGCGGTTGTTGTTTGTCCAGGTTTTGCAGCACGCTCACACTCGCCAACTCCCGGCAAAGATCACCTTATCCGGACAACCCGTCCACAACGGCCTTGACGTTGCTTTGAAAAATGGGAAGGGTTGAGCGCGGCATGCGTAATTCCGGGGCGCATGTGAACCGGGGGACTTGAGTGAATTCGCTGCCTCCGTTGATCACCGTCCCGAGCGCCGCCTCAAAGACGATCATCTACTGGGGGTAGCAGGCACATGACCAAGAAGACGCGGATCCGGGTCGCGCGGATCGCCGCCGGCGCCGTGATCGCGGCCGGTGCGTCCCTGACGGCGGCGGGCGCCGCCTCCGCACTCGAACTCGACCTCGGCGTCAACGTCGCCGCCGCCGACGGGGACAACGGCGGCGCGGACGGCGGGAACACCGGCGGTGACACCGGGGGTGACACGGGCGGCGACACCGGTGGTGACGACGGCGTGATCGGCGGCGTCATCGGCGGCGCGGACGGCGGCACCGGCGACAACGGCGGTACCGGTGACAACGGCGGTACCGGTGACAACGGCGGTACCGGTGACAACGGCGGTACCGGTGACAACGGCGGTACCGGTGACAACGGTGGCACCGGTGACAACGGCGGTACCGGTGACAACGGTGGCACCGGTGACAACGGTGGCACTGGTGACAACGGCGGCACTGGCGACAACGGCGGTACTGGCGACAACGGTGGTACCGGCGACAACGGTGGCACTGGTGACAACGGTGGCACTGGCGACAACGGCGGTACCGGCGACAACGGCGGCACCGGCGACGGCGGTTCCCAGAACGGCGGTACCGGCAACAACGGCGGTACCGGCAACAACGGCGGTACCGGCAACAATGGCGGTACTGGTGACAACGGCGGCACCGGCACCAACGGCAACGGCGGCGGCTCCACCACCGGCGGTTCCACCGGCGGTACCGGCCCCGACGGTGGCAGCTCCCCGCAGCAGGAGGGCTCCTCGGCCCTGACCGACACCGGCGCGGCCACCTCCACTGGCGGTTCGCACGCATCCGCGCAGGGCAAGGACGGTCAGCTCGCCGAGACCGGTGCCGGTCAGACCATGTTCCTGGTCGTCGGCGCCGCCACGATGATCGCCGGCGGTGTCGGCTTCCGCATCCTGCCGCGCCTCGTCAACGGCCGCGGCGCCGCTGCCTGACCGTAGCGGCGACGGCACCCGCCGTACGCACGACGAAGGGCCCGGAGCTCTACGCTCCGGGCCCTTTCGCGTCGTTGGGTGACCGCGCTCACACGGTCTGGTGCGCCAGCAGTGCCACCGCCGCGATGAGTACGGCCAGCAGCGCGATCAGCGCCATGGGGTTGATCCCCGCGAAGAAGTTCTCCTGCTGCAGCCGCTCGCGGTTCGCACGGCACACGGGGCACCGGCCCTCGCTCACGGGCGCCGCGCAGTTCGCGCACACCAGCCGGTCGTACGTCATGCGCTCGCCCTCCTTGAACCGGTTCTGTCCCATATAACGCACAGGGAAACGCGAACGTTCCCCCTACCACTTTGCCAGGTTCCCGCGCGGCGCGCGTCAAGACGCCGGGAGGCCGGCCGCGACCCCGGCGCCTTCAAAGTTCCGTACAAAAACGCACAACCCTCGCTCAACCGCAACCGGTGACTGCGCTCCCACACTCGCTTCGCGTATGGTCACGCTCATCTACCCCCGGCTACCCGTGGTGCATCCGTGATCCGATTCGACAACGTCTCCAAGGTCTACCCCAAGCAGAACCGCCCCGCCCTCCGGGATGTCTCCCTGGAGGTCGAGAAGGGCGAGTTCGTGTTCCTCGTGGGGTCCTCCGGCTCCGGAAAGTCCACCTTCCTGCGGCTGATCCTCCGCGAGGAGCGGGCCAGCCACGGGCAGGTGCACGTTCTGGGCAAGGACCTCGCCCGCCTCTCCAACTGGAAGGTGCCGCACATGCGCCGCCAGCTGGGGACCGTGTTCCAGGACTTCCGGCTGCTGCCGAACAAGACGGTCGCCGAGAACGTCGCCTTCGCCCAGGAGGTCATCGGCAAGTCCCGCGGCGAGATCCGCAAGTCCGTGCCGCAGGTGCTGGAGCTGGTCGGGCTCGGCGGCAAGGAGGACCGCATGCCCGGCGAGCTGTCCGGCGGTGAGCAGCAGCGCGTCGCCATCGCGCGGGCGTTCGTCAACCGGCCCAAGCTGCTGATCGCCGACGAGCCCACCGGCAACCTCGACCCGCAGACCTCCGTCGGCATCATGAAGCTGCTCGACCGGATCAACCGGACCGGTACGACCGTCGTGATGGCGACGCACGACCAGAACATCGTGGACCAGATGCGCAAGCGCGTCATCGAGCTGGAGAAGGGCCGCCTCGTCCGCGACCAGGCCCGCGGCGTCTACGGCTACCAGCACTGAGACCGCACTTCAGACCGCACGAGAGCCACGGAAAGGCATAACCAGCCGCCATGCGCGCCCAGTTCGTCCTGTCGGAGATCGGTGTCGGTCTCCGCCGCAACCTGACGATGACCCTCGCGGTCATCGTCTCCGTCGCCCTGTCGCTGGCCCTGTTCGGCGCCTCGCTCCTGATGAGCGATCAGGTCAGCCAGATGAAGGGCTACTGGTACGACAAGGTCAACGTCTCGATCTTCCTCTGCAACAAGAGCGACGCCGAGTCCGACCCGAACTGCGCCAAGGGCGCGGTGACCGAGGACCAGAAGAAGCAGATCCTCGACGACCTGAAGAAGATGCCGGTCGTCGACAAGGTCGTCTACGAGTCGCAGGACGAGGCGTACAAGCACTACAAGGAGCAGTTCGGCAACTCCCCGCTGGCCGCCTCCCTGACGCCGGACCAGATGCAGCAGTCGTACCGGATCAAGCTGAAGGACCCGGAGAAGTACCAGGTCATCGCGACCGCGTTCAACGGGCGCGACGGCGTGCAGTCGGTGCAGGACCAGAAGGGCATTCTGGACAACCTCTTCACGCTGCTGGGGTATCTCAACCTGGGCGCGCGCGGTGTGATGCTGGTGATGCTGTCGGTGGCGCTGCTGCTGATCGTCAACACCGTCCGCGTCTCGGCGTTCAGCCGCCGGCGGGAGACCGGCATCATGCGGCTGGTCGGCGCGTCCGGCCTGTACATCCAGGCGCCGTTCATCATGGAGGCCGCGGTCGCCGGTGTGATCGGAGGCACGGTCGCCTGCGCGTTCCTGGTCCTCGGCCAGTACTTCGTGATCGACAACGGTGTGGCGCTGTCGGAGAAGCTCCCGCTCATCAACTTCGTCGGCTGGGACGCCGTGTTGACCAAGCTGCCGCTCATCCTCGCGGCGAGCTTCCTGATGCCCGCGCTGGCGGCGTTCTTCGCGCTGCGCAAGTACCTGAAGGTGTGACGCACACCAAGAGGGCCGCGGGGGCAAGAGCCCCTGCGGCCCTTCCTTGTTGTCCTAGACTCGCCGCCATGTCAGGTCGTGACCTGTTCTGTCAGCCCCGCCGCCTCGGCCGCGGGGCCGCCCTGACCTTCGTGTTCGCGGGCGTGCTCGTGGCGGGCGCCGCCACCGGTTCGCTGCCCGGCACCGGCCGCCCGGACACGGTGGACGCGTCCCGCACGGCCGCCTCGCCCTCCGGGCGCCACGACGAGGTGGCCAGGGCCGCCGCCGAGGCGATGGCCGCCGGCAAGTCCCCCACGGAGGCCGCCGAACGGGCCGTCAGCCGCAGCGGGGACCGCTGGGGCGCCGTCTACTCCCAGGGCGAGTACGAGGAGTTCCAGGAGGCCCTCGACGGCCGCTACACCGGCGTCGGCCTGTGGGCGCGGCGCGAGCGGGACGGCCGTATCGAGGTGACGAGGGTCAGCGGCGGATCGCCCGCCGCCGAGGCCGGACTGCGCCCCGGCGACCGGCTGCGCAGCGTCGACGGGCACAAGGTCGACGGCCGTCCCGTCACCGACGTCGTCTCGTTGCTGCGCGGCGACGCCACCGACGCCCCCGCCGGTACGACGGTGACGCTCGGCGTCGAGCGCGGCACACGCGCGTGGACGCTCACGCTGCGCCGCGCCCGGCTGTCCACGGACTCGGTGACCGTGCGCACGCTCCCGGGCGGGGTCACCGTCATCAGGATCACCGCCTTCACCAAGGGGGTCGGCGACAAGGTCCGCGGCGCCGTGCGCCGGGCACCGGCCGACGCCGGGGTCGTGCTGGATCTGCGCGGCAACTCCGGTGGCCTGGTCACCGAGGCCGTCGACACCGCGTCCGTCTTCCTCGACGGCGGCCTGGTCGCCACCTACGACGTGGACGGCGCCCAGCGCGCCCTGCACGCCGCGCCCGGCGGCGACACCACCCGGCCCCTGGTGGCGGTCGTCGACGGCGGCACGATGAGCGCGGCCGAGCTGCTCACCGGCGCCCTGAAGGACCGCGGGCGCGCGGTCGTGGTCGGATCGCGCACCTTCGGCAAGGGCTCGGTGCAGATGCCGAGCCGGCTGCCCGACGGCTCCGTCGCCGAGCTGACCGTCGGGCACTACCGCACCCCCTCGGGGCGCGGTGTCGACGGCACCGGCATCACGCCGGACCTGGAGGCCGACGGCGAGGCGCTGAAGCGGGCGGCGACGGTGCTCACCGGCCTGGGTGACACCACGTAGGGCGTGTGACCCGGGTTAATCCACTTCCCGCGCACCCCCCGGGTGGTGCGAAAATGGGCGGCACTATGGCTAAGGAAAAAGGGCGCAAGCTGATCGCGCAGAACAAGAAGGCGCGGCACGACTACCTCATCCTCGACACCTACGAGGCCGGTCTGGTCCTCACCGGGACCGAGGTGAAGTCGCTGCGCCAGGGGCGGGCGTCACTGGTCGACGGCTTCGTGCAGCTGGACGGTCACGAGGCGTGGCTGCACAACGTGCACGTCCCGGAGTACAGCCAGGGCACCTGGACCAACCACAGCGCCCGCCGCAAGCGCAAGCTGCTGCTGCACCGGGTGGAGATCGACAAGCTGGAGTCCAAGTCCCAGGAGACGGGTCACACGATCGTGCCCCTCGCCCTGTACTTCAAGGACGGCCGGGCCAAGATCGAGATCGCGCTGGCGAAGGGCAAGAAGGAGTACGACAAGCGCCAGGCGCTGCGGGAGAAGCAGGACCGGCGGGAGACCGAGCGGGCGATCTCGGCGGTGCGGCGCCGGCAGCGGGGCTAGCCGGCCCGCCGGGAATAGGCTGGCATCCACCTGCGTTGGTCACGTACGATGGCAGGTAGCACCGGGCGTCATGCCGGGTGTGCTTCTTGAAAAATCAACATGGGGATGATCGGTTTCGACAGCGGCTGTCGAAGCAGGGGAAGCGTGTCGAGGAAGCGGCCATGATCTCGTAAACCACAGGCCGAAAAAAATAATCGCCAACACCAAGCGCGATTCCTTCGCCCTCGCTGCCTAAGTAGCGACTTGCGAAGTGTCAGCCCGGGGCTGTTCCCGACCCGGATCCTGGCATCAGCTAGGGAACTAAACCTCGATCCCGGTCACGGGGTGAAGAGGGAAATCAAACAGTGACTGAGCCCGTCGGAGACTTGTCCGCGTGATCTCCGGGGCCGAGAAAAGCGAAGCGGACTGCACACGGAGAAGCCCTGGTTCCGCACCGTTGGACGCGGGTTCGATTCCCGCCATCTCCACGAGGCCCCTTTGGGGGCCACCCCATGTGGGCAAGGCCCCGTCGCTTTCGAGCGACGGGGCCTTCGCCTTGTCCGGGCCCAGGGTGCGACGGAGAGCCTCAGGGCGCGACGGAGAGGACGATCTTCCCGGTGGTCCGCCCGGTCTCGCCGGCCCGGTGCGCGGCGGCGGCCTCCTCCAGTGGGAAGACGGTGTCGGCGATCACCCGCAGCCGGCCGGTCTCGACCAGCTCGGTGATCTCCAGCAGGCCCTGGTGATCCGGCTCGACGAGCATGAACACCGCCCGCACACCGGCGGCCTCGGCCTCCTCGTGGGGGAAGGTGCCGTCCGGCGGTACCAGGGAGACCAGCGTGCCGCCGGGGCGCAGCGTGCGCAGGGAGCGGCTCCAGGTCGGGCCGCCGATGCTGTCGACGACCACGTCCACGTCACGGACGCACTCGGCGAAGTCCCGGGTGCGGTGGTCGACGAGTTCGTCCGCGCCGAGTGCGCGCAGCAGGTCGTGCTTCCCGGCACTGGCCGTGCCGATCACGTGCGCGCCGCGGGCCTTGGCGATCTGCACGGCCAGGTGGCCGACGCCGCCCGCCGCGGCGTGGATGAGGACGCGTCGGCCCGGCCGGACGCCGGCGGTGTCGACGAGGGCCTGCCAGGCGGTCAGCGAGGCCAGCGGCAGGGCGCCCGCCTCGATGTGGCTCAACCCCCGGGGACGGGGGGCGAAGTGGCGGGCCGGGGCGGTGACGTACTCGGCGTAGGCCCCGGCCGGGTGCGGGAAGCGCGGCATCCCGAAGACCTCGTCGCCCGGCCGGAACAGGGTCACACCGTCGCCGGTCCGCTCCACCACTCCGGAGACGTCGAAGCCCAGCGTGAACGGCGGGGGCGTACCGTCGGCGAACACCCCGCGTGCGCGGATCTTCCAGTCGGCGGGGTTCACACCCGCCGCGTGCACCCGGACCAGGATCTCCCCCCGGCCGGGCCGCGGGCGTTCGGTCTCGACGACCCTGAGGACCTCCGGAGCTCCGGCGGTCTCCTGCACGACGGCGCGCATCGGGGGAGTGGCGGTGGTGGCGGCCTGGGACATGCGGGCGTTTCCTCCTCGGTGGTGCCTGGCTGCGGTGCCCTCTCGTGGACACGGCACCAGGCTGCCGAGGCGGCCGGGTCCGCCGTAGTGGCCTGATGGTCATGCCGTGAAAGGATCTGGCCATGCATCACGTCGGCGTACTGGCGCTGGACGGCGTCGTCCCCTTCGAACTCGGCATCCCCGCCCGTATCTTCGGCACCGCCCGCGACCCCGCCGGCAATCCGCTCTACACGGTCACCACCTGCAGCCTCGACGGCGGTCCGGTGCGGGCCGACGGCGCCCTGGGCCTCACCGTCACCCGCGACGCCTCCCTGCTGGCCGAGGCCGACACCGTCGTCATCCCGCCGTCCCACACGCTCGGCGTCATCCGCGACGAGGGCCGTCTGCCCGAGGCACTGGCCGGCGCCCTGTCCGCCATCCGCCCCGGCACCCGGATCGTCGGCATCTGCACCGGCGCCTACGTCCTGGCCGCCGCCGGGCTGCTCGACCACCGCCCCGCCACCACCCACTGGCGCGAGGCGGAGCGTCTGCAGCGGATGTTCACCAGCACCCGGGTCGACCCCGACGTCCTCTTCGTCGACGACGGTGACATCTGCACGTCCGCCGGAGTCGCCGCCGGAATCGACCTGTGCCTGCACCTCGTCCGCCGCGACCACGGCACCCGTGTCGCCAACGACGTGGCCCGCGCCTGCGTGGTGCCGCCCTGGCGGGACGGAGGTCAGGCCCAGTACATCCAGCGTCCGGTCCCCGACCCGGCGGCCACGAGCACGGCCCCCACCCAGGCCTGGGCCATGGAGCGACTGGCCGAACCCCTCACGCTCGCCGACCTGGCCGCGCACGCCCACATGAGCGTGCGCACGTTCACGCGCCGCTTCCGTGACGAGACCGGGACCACGCCCGGACGGTGGCTGATCCGCCAGCGGGTCGATCTGGCGCGGCAGTTTCTGGAGACGACGGACTGGCCCGTCGACGTCGTCGCCCAGCGCGCGGGGTTCGGCACGGGCGTCTCCCTGCGCCAGCACCTGCACGCTGCGCTGGGCGTGACCCCGCAGGCGTACCGCCGTACGTTCCGGCCCTACGCCTCGCCGGCGGCGTAGGAGAGGAACGCGGCCCAGACGTGGGCGGGCACGGAGACGTGGGGGCCGCGGGGGGAGAGCTTGGAGTCGCGGACGTGGACGGTGTGGGGGCAGGTGGCGATCTGTGACACCCCTGTGACCGGAGCGGTGGCTTCCGCCACAGCCGTGTCCTCGCCGCCCTGATCGGCTGAGCGGATGCGGACCTCTCACCTCCTGCCCCCCGTCGCCGTCGCCGGTGTCCTGCTGCTCACCGCGTGCGGGACGCGGACGGCGGACGGCCCGGCGGCGGGCCGGGCCTGTTCCTCCCCCTCACCCGTGACCGGAGCGCAAGAGGCGAAGGACGGGGTTCGGATCACCGCGCTCACCGACGTTCGCTGCGGGAGCCTCGGCGTCACGTACGAGGTCACCAACCGCGCCGGTGCGCCGATGACGTACACCGTCACGATCGGCCTGATGTCGGCCTCCGGTGGTGCGCTCGACAACGTGACGCAGACCATCTCGCGGGTCCCGCCGGGCGCGACCGTCCGGCGGACGGCCGGGCCGGGGAGCGCCGTGGGGGAGGTGACGGGCGCGGAGATCGTCAAGGTGCGCGCCGTGCCCTCCGCCGAGGACGCCTCGCAGGGCGGCCCGTGTCCGTCGTCCGGGGTGCGGGTGTACGCCGACCAGGGCGATGCCGCGATGGGCCTGCGGGTCGTCGGCCTGCACCTGGAGAACTGCGGCACCGGCGTCTACCGCCTCGACGGCTATCCGCTCCTGCAGCTCCTCGACGAGGAGCACCGCCAGGTCGACGGTGTGCGTGTCCTGCACGGTGGCGACCAGATCGCCTCCGGGACCGGCGCAGACGGGACACCGGCGCCGCTCGCCCTGAAGCCGGGCGAGCGGGCCGTGGCCGTCATGACGTGGCGCAACACCACGGGGTTCGGCGAGGCGGTGAACGCCCCGTACGTCAGGGTGCGCGCGAAGGCGGGTGTCGCGCCGGTCACGGTGATCCCGGAACTCGACCTGGGCACCACGGGCAAGCTGGGCGTAGGCCCGTGGAAGCGGGACGCCGCCTAGCCTCCGATCTCCGCCGGTTTGACGACCACCCAGCCCCGGTCGGCGTCCACCGGTACGCCGGCGGCCTTCTGCCCGTCCGCCCGCTCGGCCTTCTCGGACTCCAGGGCGTCCGTGTACTTCTGCTTGCGGTTGACCCACAGCCGCAGGCCCCCGGCGCGCACATCGGTGTCGAACAGCATGAACCAGTCCGAGGGGGAGTCGCCCGCGACGAGAACGGGGCGCCGGTAGGGGTCGATGTACTCCTTGATCCCGGCCAGCTTGCCGACGTACCAGGTCGCCGGGGTCCACAGGTACGGCGTCACGATCATGGCGGCGTGCTTGTCCGCCGGGTACGCGGCGTCGAGGAAGTGGCCCTGCTCGATCTGCTTGCGGGCGGTGGTCAGTTCACCGGTGGCGGGGTCGCGCAGCGCGGTCGTGACGCCGATGACGTTGCGCGGTTCGACGCCGAGGCCGTAGCGGGGGTCGGAGACGACCATGCGCACCAGCTCCTCGTGCGCGGCGGTCATGACGTACGGCGTGATCCCGTGCCGCCGCAGCGCGTTGAGGAGTTCGCGCTGGCCCGGGTAGATGCGCGGCGGGTTGACGGTGTCGTGCACGAGGGTGTCGCCGTCGTAGTACGTCACCGGGATGGGGCTGCCGTGGGCGAAGAGTTCGTCGACGTACGTCTTGAGCTCGCGCAGGCTGAAGCCCGAGAAGACCTGCGCGATCCAGGGGTAGCCGATCTTGTCGTCGATCTCGCACAGCCGCACGTAGTACGAGTAGAGGCTCTCGCCGTCCCGGAACGGGATGAGCTTGAGCGACGGGTCGATCGCCTCCCGGGTCAGGACGCCCTTCGTCTCCAGGTAGGGCAGCAGGGCCTCTTCGAGGTCGTAGCGCCAGATGGTGTTGTCGGCGTCGAACACGGCGTAGGCGCCGCGCCCGGCGTGCTCCTCGATGAGCCTGGCCAGCCGGCGCCCCTGCGCCTCGGGCCAGTCGCGCAGGCGGACCTCGCGGCCGGGGGCGGGGCCTTCCGAGGCCCGCGCCGGAATCGGTACGGCCGTCGCGGCGGCGACGACCGGGACGGCACTGAGCAGCTGACGCCGGCTCACGGGCATGCTGACCCCTCTCATTGGGTTTCATATCGCGCAATGCCTCGCCCTATGAGCAACGAAGAGAACCGGTATCGGCCGACCGCTGTCAAGACGTGGTGCGCGCCTGGTGGATGAGCGCGATGAGAAGGGCGACCGCCGCCGTCGTCACCGGCACGCCGTAGCCCGCCGTCGGCGAGGCGTGCTCCGCCATCCAGCCGCCCGCCGCGCTGCCGCACGCGATACCGCCGAGCAGACCGGTCACGGCGAGCGTCATGCCCTCGTTCAGGCGGCCCTCCGGGGTGCGCTGCTGCACCAGCGTCATCATGGTGATCATCGTCGGCGCGGTGGCGGTACCGGCGACCAGCAGCGCGGCCGCCAGCACCAGGAGCGAACCCGACAGGGCCGCCGCCAGCAGCGGCAGCGTCAGCAGCGCCGCCATCGCCGCCAGGCACCACGGGTAGCGCCACTCGGCCGGCCCCGACCCACGCACGGCGCCGAAGACCAGCCCCGCCGCGCCCGAACCGGCCGCCTGGAGCGCCAGGACCACGCCCGCGGCCGCCCGGTGCCCGTGTGCGTCCGCGAACGCGATGGTGACGACCTCCGTCGCCCCGAAGACCGCCCCCGTCGCCAGGCAGGCGGCCAGCAGCGGCGGCATCCCCGGCGCGCGCAGCGGTGAGGCGGCCCGGGTGTGCGGCCGGGGCGGCGGCTCGGTCGAGCGCTGCGCCGCGAACAGCAGCACCCCGCCGACCAGCAGCACCACACCGACCAGCGTGCCCGCCTCCGGGAAGAACGTCCCGCACAGGAAGGCGGCGAGCACCGGGCCCAGCATGAAGCACAGCTCGTCCGCGGCCTGTTCGAAGGAGTTGGCGGTGTGCAGCGCCTTAGCGTCGCCGCGCAGCAGGTGGGCCCAGCGGGCGCGGGACATGCCGCCGGTGTTGGGGGTGGTCGCGGTCGCGGCGTACGCGGCGAACAGCGTCCAGTCCGGGGCGCCGGTGCGCACGCACAGCACCAGCGCGAGGCTGCCCAGCGCCGCGAACAGGGTGGCGGGCACGGCGACACGCGCCTGCCCGTACCGGTCCACCAGCCGCGCGATACGCGGCGCGAGCACCGCCGTGGCGGCCAGGCCGGTCGCGGTGACGGAACCGGCCAGGGCGTACGAGCCCCGGGTCCCGGCGATCATCACGACCGCGCTCACGCTGAACATGCCCATCGGCATACGGGCGAGAAGGTTTCCGAGTGTGAACGCCAGCGCGCCGGGGTGGGCGAAGAGACGGCGGTAGGGGCCGGGCGGGCGGTCACGGGTGCGGGGGGTGAAGTCGGCGAGGACGAGGGTGTCGGCGGTCAGGGCGGGCAGCGGGGCAGGGCGGCGTGAGGGGGTGGTCCCCCGGGTGGTCTGCGGCATGGGTCCAGGCTGGCCCCGTGGGGATCATGGGGTCCAACACCTGATCGTCGCGGATTCACGCAGCTGTGTTGTCAATCGCTCCCGAACCGGGGGCCGGTCCCGATCCACGCTCCCCCGTTGTAGTTTCACCCGGTGCCGACCCCGTCCCCCGCCGACCCCCGCCTGCTGCGCGCCTTCGTCGTCGTCGCCGAGGAGCTGCACTTCACCCGCGCCGCCGCCCGCCTCTACGTCGCCCAGCAGGCGCTCAGCCGGGATGTGCGGCGGCTGGAGCGCGAGCTCGGCACGGAGCTGTTCCTGCGGACGACCCGTCAGGTCGCGCTGACCCCCGACGGGGAGCGGCTGCTGCCGCTGGCCCGCCGGGTGCTCCAGGCGCAGGAGGACCTGCTGGCCGCCTTCTCCCAGGCCCGCCCGCTGCTGGTCGATCTCAACTCGCCCGGCCTGCTCACCGGACGCCGCGTCCTGGAGCGGGCCCGCGAACTCGCCCCCGACTGCGAACTGATGGCCCGCTACGAGAGCGGTCTGACCGGCGCCGCCGCCGAGATGACCGCGGGGCGGCTGGACGCCTCCTTCGGCTGCTACGCCGGCCTGGACCCGGCGCTGCGCGGCGTCCTGGAGCACCAGCCGGTGCGCTACGAGCCGATGGCCGTCCTCCTCCCCGAGGACCACCCGCTGGCCGCGCGGGAGACGGTCCCGCTGGCCGCGCTCGCCGGGGAGACCGTCTACGCCGGAGCCGGCAACCCCCGTACCCCGGAGTGGACCGAGCTCGCCCGCCGCCTCTTTCGGGGGAGGGGGATCGAGGTCGCGCCCCCGGCCCCGCTGGCCGTCGGGGAGGAGGAGTTCCAGCGGCTGATGGCGAAGACCGGCCATCCCGTGCTCGCCGTCGTCGACTTCCCGGCACTGCCCGGCACGGTGGTGCGGCCGCTGGTCGACCCCGTGCCGCTGTCGCCGGTGGCGCTGGTGTGGAGAAAGGGCCTGACTCATCCCGCGCTCGACGCGCTGCGCCGGGCCGCCGCCCAGCTCACGGCCTCTCAGGGGTGGCTGCGGCGACCGAGCGAGGGTTGGATTCCGGCCATGGACGATGTCACAAAGCTGCTCCACAACTGACACGTGGCGACCACGGCTCAGCCACGTGCGCTACATTCATGGCCCGAGCACGGTGTGGTAAAGGGGGCGTTCGGCCCGGGTGGGGGCCTGGTCCGGCCGACGGGTGCTCGGAGTCGTAGACGCTTCCAGAACTGACCCGTGGGGGAAGTACGCGCGTGAACAAGTGGCGGGAAGACGCCCAACCGGAATGGCCCCAGGGAGCATCCGCCTCCTGGAACGTCCCGGTGACGGGGGGAGAAACCCAGGCCCTCCCGGAGACCGGACCCGCCGGCATCCGGCACTCCGGCCTGCCCGACGACGCGACCCGCCCCCTGCGCCGCATCGACATCCCCCAGCCCCCGAGACAGCCCGCACCCCACCCGGCCCCCGGACGGCAGGACCGGAGCAGAACGCCCAGGCCCGGCAGGGATACACGGCCCCCGCGGCCTCGCACCCCGCCGCGCCCGGCGCCGACCGGACGGCGGTGCTGCCCCCGTACGCCGCCGCCGACCAGACGGCCGTCCTGCCGCCCTACGCCGCCGCCCCCCGTCAGCCCGCCCCGCGCCCGGCGCCCACCGCCCCCGCACCGACCCCCGCCCCCCGCGCCCCGCGTGACCCCTGGGCCGAGTCCTCCGCGGCCGCCTCCCTCCCGCTGGAGCACGACCCGCACGAGGTCACCGTCCAGATGGACGCCGTGATGCTGGGCGACACCCGGCTGCGCCCGGTCAAGGCCGGCCCCGGCGCGGCCCAGGACGGCTCTGACGGGCCGGTGTTCGTGGACGAGTCCGGCCGGCGCAGCCGTACCTTCCGGCGTCTGGGCATCGCGATCGGCCTGGCCTGCGCGGTCTACGCCGTCGTCATCGTCGCGACCCTGCTGTCCGGCAGCTCCAGCGCACCGTGGGTGCCCGTACCCGCCCAGGGTGGCGACGACAAGCCCGCCGGGCAGGTCGACCCCTCGACGGTGCCCAGCGTCTCCGCCACCCCGACCTCCCCGGGCTCCTCCGAGCAGGCCGTGACGCCGTCGGCGAGCCCGACCGCCACCGCCGGCACCCGGCCCGGCTCCACGCCCGGCGCCCACGGCTCCGGCACGTCCCTGGTCCGGCCGTCCTCGGCCGGCGCGCGCACCCCGTCCGGCACGTCCACGTCGTCCGCCGGCGCGTCCGCCGGCACCGGCAGCAAGTCCCCGGGCACCCCGAGCACGCCCCCGGGCAGCGGGTCCTCCCACCCGTCCACGCCCAGCGGCGGCGGCAGCTTCCCGCACCCCTCCGCCGACCCGGCCGCAGGCAGCGACACGGTGGCCGACGGACCCGTGGCCCCGGCCCCCGCCCAGGTCACCCCCACCGCAACTGACTCGTCCCCGGAGAACGTCCTCTGATGGCACCCCGCACCAGCCGCCGGCGCTGGCTGCCTCTGCGCTACCTGCTGCCCGTCCTCGTCCTGGTCGTCATGCTCGCCATGCTGATGCTGCGCGGCTACGTGCACAGCGAGATCCTCGCCGACTTCCGGGTGCGGCCCGCCGTGGAGAACGACAAGGTCCCGGTGAGCATCCTGGAGGGCGGCCCGGTCATCGACACCCGGGGCGGCAAGGCCACCACGCTCAGGGTGCCGGACCACCGCATCGTGCTCACCTTCGACGACGGCCCGGACCCGGTCTGGACGCCGAAGGTGCTCGACATCCTCAAGAAGCACGACGCGCACGCCGTCTTCTTCATCACCGGCACCATGGCCTCCCGCTACCCGGACATCGTCCAGCGCATGGTGGACGAGGGCCACGAGGTCGGCCTGCACACCTTCAACCACCCCGACCTCTCCTACCACTCCCACAAGCGCATCGACTGGGAGCTGTCCCAGAACCAGCTCGCGCTCGCCGGGGCCGCCGGCATCCGCAGCTCCCTGTTCCGCCCGCCCTACTCCTCCATGTCGCAGAACATGGACAACGCCTCCTGGCCGGTCACGGAGTACATAGGCAGCCGCGGCTATCTGACCGTCGTCAACGACACCGACAGCGAGGACTGGCGCCGGCCGGGCGTCGACCGGATCATCCGCAACGCCACCCCCAAGGGCGGCAAGGGCGCGATCGTCCTCATGCACGACTCCGGCGGTGAACGCCACCAGACGGTCGAGGCGCTGGACCGGTTCCTGCCGCAGATGCAGCAGCGGGGCTACCAGTTCAAGAACCTCACCGAGGCTCTCGACGCGCCCAGCGGCGACATCCCGGTCAGCGGCCTGGAACTGTGGAAGGGCAAGGCCTGGATCTGGCTGGTCCAGGCGTCCGATGACATCACCGGCACCCTCGTCGTCGGCCTCTCCGTGATCGGCGTCCTCGTCCTCGGCCGTTTCGGCCTGATGCTGGCGCTGTCCGGTGTGCACGCCCGCCGCACCCGTCGCCGCCGCTTCCGCTGGGGGCCCGACGCGCCCGTCACCGAACCGGTGTCGGTGCTGGTGCCGGCGTACAACGAGGCCAAGTGCATCGAGAACACCGTCCGTTCCCTGATGCGCAGCGAGCATCCCATCGAGGTCCTCGTCATCGACGACGGCTCCACCGACGGCACCGCGCGGATCGTGGAGGCGATGGGGCTGCCGAACGTGCGCGTCATACGCCAGCTCAACGCGGGCAAGCCCGCCGCCCTCAACCGGGGTCTGGCCAACGCCCGCCACGACCTGATCGTGATGATGGACGGCGACACCGTCTTCGAGCCGGCCACCGTCCGCGAACTCGTCCAGCCCTTCGCCGACCCGCGCGTCGGCGCCGTCGCCGGCAACGCCAAGGTCGGCAACAAGGACACCCTGATCGGCGCCTGGCAGCACATCGAGTACGTGATGGGCTTCAACCTCGACCGCCGGATGTACGACGTGCTGCAGTGCATGCCGACCATCCCCGGCGCGGTCGGCGCCTTCCGGCGCAGCGCCCTGGAGCGCGTCGGCGGCATGAGCGACGACACCCTCGCCGAGGACACCGACATCACCATGGCCATCCACCGCGACGGCTGGCGGGTGGTGTACGCGGAGAAGGCCCGCGCCTGGACCGAGGCCCCGGAGTCCGTGCAGCAGCTGTGGTCCCAGCGCTACCGCTGGTCGTACGGCACCATGCAGGCCATCTGGAAGCACCGCCGCGCCCTGTTCGAGCGGGGCCCCTCGGGCCGCTTCGGGCGGGTGGGCCTGCCGCTGGTGTCGCTGTTCATGGTGGTCGCCCCGCTGCTGGCCCCGCTGTTCGACATCTTCCTGATCTACGGCCTGGTCTTCGGGCCGACCGAGAAGACGATCGTGGCCTGGTTCGGCGTCCTGGCGATCCAGGCGGTCTGCGCGGCGTACTCCTTCCGGCTCGACCGCGAGCCGCTCACCCCGCTGATCTCGCTGCCGCTGCAGCAGATCCTCTACCGCCAGCTGATGTACGTCGTGCTGCTGCAGTCCTGGATCACGGCCCTGACCGGCGGCCGGCTGCGCTGGCAGAAGCTGCGCCGCAACGGCGGGGTGTCCGCCCCGCCCGGCGGCTCCGGTGAACGGCGGCCCCTCGCGAACGGGATCTCCGCCTGATGGACAGCTCCCTCACCCCGCCCACGCCCCGGGAAGCCCCGCAGTACCCGTACCCGCCCACGCCCCGGCAGGCACCGCCCCACCCGTATCCGTCCGCGCCCCAGGAAGCCGCGCCCCACCAGTATCCGTCCGCGCCCCAGGAAGCCGCGCCCCACCCGTATCCGTCCGCGCCCCAGGAAGCCCCGCCGCACGTGACCGCACCGCCCACCCTGCCGTCCGGCACGAGCGAGGCCGCCCCGTCCGCGGCGCCGCGCCGCGGCCCGGTCCGCGACCGGTACTTCGACCTGCTGCGGGCGATCGCCCTGTTCCGGGTCGTCTTCTACCACCTCACCGGCTGGGCCTGGCTGCCCGTCGTGTTCCCGTCCATGGGCGTCATGTTCGCCCTGGCCGGCAACCTGATGGCCCGCTCCCTCAAGCGCCCGGCGGTGCAGGTCGTACGCGGCCGTATGCGCCGTCTGCTGCCGCCGCTGTGGCTGCTCGGCGCGATCGGCGTCACCGGCATGGTCCTCCAGGGCTGGGGCCCGGACGCGGACGGCCGGCCCGGCTGGTGGTGGCTGCACCTGACCTTCTGGATCGTCCCGGTCAGCGACCCGCCGTACGCGGAGGGGCTGCCCAGCGTCCACGGCATCATCGGCGAGGACTGGGCGGCCGAACTGGCCGGACCCCTGTGGTACATCCGCGCCTACCTCTGGTACGTCCTGCTGTCGCCGCTGATCCTCAAGGCGCTGCGCAGGCTGCCCTGGCCGACGATCGCCTTCCCGATCGCCCTCTCCGCGGCCTTCCAGTTCGGCTACCTCGACTTCCTACCCGGCGAGCGCTTCCCCTCCGCCCTCACCGACTTCAGCACCTTCGGCGCCTGCTGGATCCTCGGCATGGCCCACCAGGAAGGTGTCCTGAAGCGGCTGCCGCGCTACGTCGTGCCGTCCATCGCGCCGTTCATCGCCGCCGTCGGCCTCTGGTACGCCCTGACCCACGGCTTCAAGTCCGGCCACGACCTCGACGACATCCCCCTCGCGCAGGCACTGTGGTCCTTCGCGACGGTGCTGCTGCTCCTGCACGTCAGCCCGTCCTGGTCCGAGTGGCCGCGCCCGCTGCGCCGCCTCGACCGGGTGGTCACGCTGCTCAACTCGCGCGCGGTGACGATCTACCTCTGGCACAACCTGTGCATCCTGATCGCCGCCACGATGTGGGACAAGCTGTGGCGCGTCGACGTGCTCGGCGCGGACGTCCCCTGGCTGCTGGACAGCCTCTGGCCCGTCCTGATCGTCGCCTGGATGCTGATCGCCAGCTGCGTCGTCTGGTTCGGCTGGATGGAGGACGTGGCCGCCAAACGCAAGCCGCAGCTGTGGCCGGACGGCTCCGGCGGCGGTGCCCGCGGCGCGGCCCGCAAGGGGGCGCACCGGAGCTGACCGGCTGAGCCTCACCGGTGGCCCCCGGGCCGAGTGAGAGCAACGTTCCCTCCCGGTCACCCACAGGCACAGCGCGGAAACGCGCCCTCCCTAGCGTCAGGACTCGGCACCCGCAGGTCCCAGGAACCGAGCCCGTCGCACCGTGGAGGCGTCATGACAGCCCCTAGCTCCGCTCCCGCCCCCGGCAGGGGCGGCCGCTGGATCCGGCAGTGGGATCCGGAGGACGAGACCTTCTGGCAGCAGACCGGGGAGAGGATCGCCAAGCGCAACCTCCTCTTCTCCGTCCTCTCCGAGCACATCGGGTTCTCGGTGTGGACCATGTGGTCCGTGCTGGTGCTCTTCATGGGCCCCGAGTACGGGCTGACCCCGGCCGACAAGTTCCTGCTGACGTCGATGGTGACGCTGGTCGGGGCGGTCGTCCGGGTGCCCTACACCTTCGCCGTCGCCGTCTTCGGCGGGCGCAACTGGACGGTGATCTCCGCCGGTCTGCTGCTGATCCCGACCATCTCCGCGTTCGTCGTCATGGAGCCGGGCACCTCCTTCTCCACCTTCCTGCTCGTCGGCCTCCTGGCCGGCGTCGGCGGCGGCAACTTCGCCTCCTCCATGACCAACATCAACGCCTTCTTCCCGCTGCGGAAGAAGGGCTGGGCCCTCGGCCTCAACGCGGGCGGCGGCAACATCGGCGTGCCCGTCATCCAGCTCGTCGCCCTGGCCATCATCGGGGCGAGCGGCGGGCCGCGCGTGCTGCTCGGGATCTACATCCCGCTGATCCTGCTCGCGGCGGCCATGGCCGCGGTGAAGATGGACAACCTGGAGAACGTCCGCAACGACACCGGCGCCGCCAAGGACGCCGCGCGCGACGGCCACACCTGGATCATGTCCTTCCTCTACATCGGCACCTTCGGCTCGTTCATCGGGTACTCCTTCGCCTTCGGGCAGGTGCTCACCAACCAGTTCGGGCGCACCCCGCTGCAGGCCGCCTACGTCACCTTCATCGGCCCGCTGCTCGGCTCCCTGATCCGCCCGATCGGCGGGCGGCTCGCCGACCGGTACGGCGGCGCGCGGATCACCCTGTACAACTACGTGGCCATGGCCGTCGCGACCTCGGTCCTGATCGCCGCGTCCATGCGTGAGTCGCTCGCCCTCTTCACGGTCGCCTTCGTCGTCCTCTTCGTGCTCACCGGGCTCGGCAACGGCTCGACGTTCAAGATGATCCCCGGCATCTTCCAGGCCAAGGCCCAGGCCAAGGGGCTCACCGGGGAGGCGGCCGCCTCCTACGGCCGGCGGCTGTCCGGGGCGTCGATGGGACTCATCGGCGCGGTCGGCGCCCTCGGCGGCGTCGGCATCAACCTGGCCTTCCGGCAGTCCTTCCTCTCCTACGGCTCCGGCACCGGCGCGTTCGTCGCCTTCCTCGCCTACTACGCCGTCTGCTTCGCCGTGACCTGGGCCGTATACCTTCGCCGTACGGCAGCGCGCGGCGAGGCCGGAACCGCGGCCGAGGAGACACCGCAGCTCACCTACGCCGAGGTGTGACGTAACACCGGTGACATGAAGCGGAACCGAGCCTGTCACGCGGCGTTGACAGGCTCGGTTCGCGCGCCGGTCAGCGAGGAGAGCCATGTACGACGAACAGCAGCAACCCCGACGAGCGGATCACGGACCCCTGGCGGGCTTCACCGTGGGGGTCACCGCCGCCCGCCGCGCCGACGAGCTGGGCGCCCTGCTGGAACGGCGCGGGGCTGCCGTCCTGCACGCGCCCGCCCTGCGGATCGTGCCGCTCGCCGACGACGGCGAACTGCTCGCGGCGACCAAGCAGCTCATCGACCACGCGCCGGACGTGGTCGTCGCCACCACCGCGATCGGCTTCCGCGGCTGGGTGGAGGCCGCCGACGGCTGGGGGCTCGGCGAGCAGCTGCTGGGGCGGCTGCGGGAGGTCGAGGTGCTCGCCCGCGGGCCCAAGGTGAAGGGCGCGGTGCGCGCCGCGGGGCTCACCGAGGACTGGTCGCCGTCCAGCGAGTCCATGGCCGAGGTGCTCGACCGGCTGCTGGAGGAGGGCGTCGAGGGCCGCCGGATCGCCGTACAGCTGCACGGGGAGCCGCTGCCCGGGTTCGTGGAGGCGCTTCGGGAGGGCGGCGCCGAGGTGGTGGGCGTACCGGTGTACCGGTGGATGCCGCCGGACGACCTCTCGCCGCTGGACCGGCTGCTGGACGCCGCCGTCTCGCGCGGCGTGGACGCGCTCACCTTCACCAGCGCGCCCGCCGCGGTCTCCCTGCTCGACCGGGCCGAGGAGCGCGGGCTGCTGCCCGAACTCCTCACCGCCCTTCACCACGACGTGCTGCCCGCCTGTGTGGGTCCGGTCACCGCGCTGCCCCTGCAGTCGCGCGGGGTGGAGACGGTCCAGCCGGAGCGCTTCCGGCTGGGACCCCTGGTGCAGCTGCTGTGCCAGGAGCTGCCGGCCCGCTCCCGCTCGCTGCCCGTCGCCGGGCACCGGGTGGAGATCCGCGGACACGCGGTCCTGGTCGACGGCGAGCTGCGGCCCGTCCCGCCGGCCGGCATGTCCCTGCTGCGCGCACTGTCCCGCCGCCCCGGCTGGGTGGTCGCCCGCGCCGACCTCCTGCGCGCCCTGCCGGGCGCCGGCCGCGACGAACACGCCGTGGAAACAGCGATGGCCCGCCTGCGGACGGCCCTGGGCGCCCCCAAACTGATCCAAACGGTAGTCAAACGCGGCTACCGCCTGGCCCTGGACCCAGCAACGGACGCGAAGTACGCGGACGCGTAGGGGGCAGGGGGCTGCTCCGATTCGCCGCGCGCGTGAGTGCAGGGCGGGGTTCGGGGCCGGCCCGATTCGCGTACGCGGACGCGTAGTGCCGGGGTTTCGGGGCCGGCCCGAAGCGCCGCCCCTCCGGCTGGACGCGGAGGCCGAGGGCCCTGGGCCCTCCCGCCCCTCGGCTGCCGGATCCGCCCGGCACTGCGGCCGGGCGGGCACCCGGGCGGGGTCGGTCCGGTGCGGCGGGCGCCTGCCGGCGCGGGCCGCACTCTGTCCCGCCTCCCGAGCCGTCCGGGGCCCGGCATCCCTGGCTCACCTGTCCACCGGGCCGTGGGTTGCCGACGCCGGAGTGGGTCCTTCCTCCGCCGGGCGCGTGGTCCGGGGGGCGCCCGCCCCTCCCGCGCCGGGCGGGTAGGTCCGGGACGCCTGAGTGTGCCTCGCGCCGGGCGGTCAGGCCCGCGACGCGTAAGTCCGGCCCGCGCCCCGTGCGTAGTCCCGCCCCGTCCGAGGGCTACCCCGCGTCGCAGTGGGCAGGCACTGTGGAAGGGAGCGATTCCGGTGGGCTAACCCTAGGCGGTGACAGGGGCATGGCACTGGTGACGGCCACGGCACCGTACGAGCTGCGCTTCGACGCGGGGCGGGTCTGTCTCGACCTGCTCGCCACGACCCATCCCGTCGAACGGCTGGACTCCGTCGAGGTGCTGTGCGCCTGGATCACCGGCTCCGGGCTCGTCCCGCCCGGCACGGCGCTCACCCACGCCGACGCCACCTGGCTGCGCGGCTTCCGCGAACTACGCGGCCAGGTGAGCCAGTTGGTGCGCGGCTGGCTGTCGCCCGGCCCGCTGCCGTACGACCTCGCGCTCGCCCGGGTCAACGACACCGCCCGCACCCCGCCCCCGTCCCCCGGGCCGTGCGCGGCCAGGACGGCGTACTCGTACGGCAGTTGGCCGGCACCCCGGAGTGCGCCGCCCTGCTGGCCGCCGTCGCCAGGGACGCCGTGGAGCTGCTCACCGACCCCGCCGCCCGCGCCGCGCTGCGGCAGTGCGAGGGCGACAACTGCCCGATCGTCTACCTGGACACCTCCCGGGGGCGCCGGCGCCGCTGGTGCTCCAGCGAGGTGTGCGGCAACCGCGAGCGCGTGGCCCGCCACCGCCGCCGGGTGGCCTCGCGCACCAAGGGAGCGGGCGCCCGCCTCGCGGCCTCCGCCCGGGGCGCGGCGACTTCGCCGAGAGGAGCCTCGACGTGACTTCCGTTACACCCGGTTTACCTACGGTCCCGTAGGGAAGCGGAACCTGATCTTGCCTTCAGTGGGGGAAATGTAAAGAACGCGGGGCGGGAATGTGCGTGCATGTCCGCCCTCGTCACCCGACCCCACGGAAAACTGTCACCCCGCTTTGAACATCCAACAGCCCGCTTCCGTACCGGTGGACGAGCGACCGACTGGGGGAAGCCCCGGACACCGGAGGTGGGCGTGCGCAAGGATTCCGTCGTGGCCAATGAACGTGGATCGAGGGCCCGACATCGCGCTTCCCAGCCCTCGGAACCCGACGAGGAGCTGGTGCGTGCCCTGTATCGAGAGCACGCCGGACCCCTGCTCGCCTATGTGCTGCGCCTGGTCGCCGGAGACCGTCAGCGCGCCGAGGACGTGGTGCAGGAGACGCTCATCCGTGCCTGGAAGAACGCCGGCCAGCTCAATCGAGCGACCGGTTCGGTACGCCCCTGGCTGGTGACGGTCGCGCGCCGCATCGTCATCGACGGCCACCGCAGCCGGCAGGCCCGGCCGCAGGAGGTCGATCCGTCGCCGCTGGAGGTCATCCCCGCGGAGGACGAGATCGACAAGGCGCTGTGGCTGATGACGCTGTCGGACGCGCTCGACGACCTGACCCCGGCCCACCGGGAGGTGCTCGTCGAGACGTACTTCAAAGGGCGTACCGTCAACGAGGCGGCCGAGACCCTGGGCATCCCCAGCGGCACCGTCCGCTCAAGGGTTTTCTACGCCCTTCGGTCCATGAAGCTGGCACTGGAGGAGCGGGGGGTGACGGCGTGATGAGCGGGTACGGGGGAATGCGAGGATTCGGCATGGAAGGTCCGGGTAACACTGGTCCCATGCAGGGATCACCGGCCCCGAACGAGCACGAGACCGTCGGCGCCTACGCCCTCGGGATTCTGGACGACGCCGAAGCAACCGCTTTCGAGGCCCATCTGGCCACCTGCGAGTGGTGCGCCCAGCAGCTCGACGAACTGGCCGGCATGGAACCGATGATGGCCGCGCTCGCCGACCTGCCCGGCGCGGGCACACCCGCGATCGGGGAGTCCCTGTCGGCCAGGCCCAGCCCCCGGCTGGTGGAGCGGCTCGTCGACGAGGTCGCCGAGCGGCGTGCCGCGAAGCGCCGCCGCGGCTTCTACATGGTGGCGGCCGCCGCCGCGCTGATCGTCGGCGGTCCGCTGGTCGCCGTCGCGACGACCGGCTCCGACTCGGGCGGCTCCAACCAGGCGGCGCCGGCCAGCCCCGCCAAGACGCTGTTCTCGACCATGGGCGACAAGGTCACGGGCACCGACCCGTCGACCCAGGTCACCGGCACGGTCGGGATGGCGCAGAAGGACTGGGGCACCCAGGCGGTCCTGGAGCTGAAGAACGTCAAGGGGCCGCTGAAGTGCTCGCTGATCGCCGTCGGCAAGAACGGTGAGCGCGAGACGGTGTCGTCGTGGTCGGTGCCGGGGTGGGGGTACGGCATCCCCAACGCCAAGACCGAGGAGTCGAAGAACCCGCTCTACATCGGGGGTGGGGCGGCGTTCAAACCGAACGAGATCGACCACTTCGAGGTGATGACGTTCGACGGGAACAAGCTGGTGCAGATCAAGGCGTGAGCCTCCGGCGGTTCGCGGCGCCTACCGAGGTGGGCGGTTGCTGCCGTCTTGCGGGTGCGGGTCGTGGGGGGCTGGTCGCGCAGTTCCCCGCGTCCCTGGGGTTGGCACACCGCCCGGCACCCGGCAGCTCCGTCCCCTCGCCTCTTGTGGTCTCCTTCGCGTACGGTTGACGGCTGCCCAGCACGTCAGAAGGGGGCCCGGTGGCCGCTCAGGCACAGCAATCCGCGGTCGATCCGGTTCACGACTCGGTTCGGGACCGGGAGATCGATGTCGAACAGGAACACCTCGACCGGGTGTACCGGCGCCTTGAGGAGAAGATCCACGAGGCCGAGTTCCTCATGCACGACGCGGCCCGCCGCGGCCAGGTCGGCACCCCCGGCGCGCTCGCCGAGCGGGACGCGCAGGTCTTCCGGGCGGGCGTCCACCTCAACCGGCTGAACAACGAGTTCGAGGACTTCCTCTTCGGCCGCATCGACCTGCTGCTCGGCAAGGACGGCAAGAAGGGCCCCGACGGGGCGTACACCGCCGTGGAGCCCGCCGAGGGCGCCGTGCGGCCCGACAACACCGCCGACATCGCCGAGACGCTGCACATCGGCCGGATCGGCGTCCTCGACGAGGACTACGCCCCGCTGGTCATCGACTGGCGGGCGCCCGCCGCCGCCCCCTTCTACCGGTCCACGCCGGTGGACCCGGGACGGGTCGTGCGGCGCCGGGTCATCCGCTCCAAGGGGCGCCGTGTGCTCGGCGTCGAGGACGACCTCATGCGCCCGGAGCTGACGGCGTTCCTCGACGGCCGGGAGCTGCCCGTCATCGGGGACGGCGCCCTGATGGCCGCACTGGGGCAGGCCCGCACCCACACCATGCGGGACATCGTCGCCTCCATCCAGGCCGAGCAGGACATGGTGATCCGCGCGCCCGCCGCGTCCGTGACGTACGTCGAGGGCGGGCCGGGCACGGGGAAGACCGCCGTCGCGCTGCACCGCGCGGCCTACCTGCTCTACCAGGACCGGCGTCGCTACGCCGGCGGCATCCTGATCGTCTCGCCCACCCCGCTGCTCGTCGCCTACACCGAGGGCGTGCTGCCCTCGCTCGGCGAGGAGGGCCAGGTCGCCATCCGCGCGATCGGCTCCCTGGTCGACGGGGCCGAGGCCACCGTGTACGACTCCCCGGCCACCGCCCGCGCCAAGGGCTCAAGCCGCATGCTGAAGGTGCTGCGCAAGGCCGCCCGGGGGGCCCTGGAGGGGCCGGACACGCCGACCCGGCTGCGGGTCGTCGCCTTCGGGCGGCGCCTGGAGCTGGAGGCCGGGCAGCTGGAGTCCATCCGGCGCAGCGCCCTCGGCGGTACGGCCCCGGTGAACCTGCTGCGTCCGCGCGCCCGCAAGCTGCTGCTGGACGCGCTGTGGGAGCAGTCCGGCGCGGCCGGCCGGCACACCGATCCGGAGCTGGCCGCCGAGCTGCGGTCCTCCTTCGACGAGGACGTCAGCACCGAGGACTCCTTCCTGGAGTTCCTGGACGCCTGGTGGCCCGAGCTGACCCCACGGGGCGTGCTGGCCGCCATGGCCGACGAGAAGCGGCTCGGCCGCTGGGCCCGCCGGGTCCTCAACCCCGGCGAGGTCCGCAAGGTCGCCCGCTCGCTCAGACGCGACGGCTACTCCGTGCACGACATCGCGCTGCTGGACGAGCTCCAGGCGATCCTCGGCTCCCCGGCGCGGCCGAAGAAGCGGCGCGAGCTCGACCCGCTGGACCAGCTCACCGGCCTGGAGGAGCTGATGCCGGTGCGCGAGGAGTCGCAGCGCGAGCGTGCCGAGCGGCTGGCCGCCGAGCGTGTGGAGTACGCCCACGTCATCGTCGACGAGGCGCAGGACCTCACACCGATGCAGTGGCGCATGGTGGGCCGGCGCGGCCGGCACGCCACCTGGACGGTCGTCGGCGATCCGGCCCAGTCCTCCTGGTCCGACGTCGACGAGGCCGCCGAGGCGCGCGACGAGGCCCTCGGGACGCGTCCGCGCCGCCGCTTCCAGCTCACCGTGAACTACCGCAACCCGGCGGAGATCGCCGAGCTGGCCTCGAAGGTGCTGGCGCTGGCGATGCCGGGCTCCACGGCCCCGACGGCGGTGCGCTCCACCGGCGTACGGCCGCGGTTCGCCGTCGTCGAGGACTCGCTGGAGAAGACCGTGCGGGCCGAGGCCGAGCGGCTGCTGGGGGCGGTCGACGGCACGGTCGGTGTCGTCGTCGCCATGCAGCGCCGTGAGGAGGCGCGGCGGTGGCTGTCGGGGCTGGGGGAGCGGGTGGTGGCGCTCGGCAGCCTGGAGGCCAAGGGGCTTGAGTACGATGCGACGGTCGTGGTCTCGCCGGCGGAGATCGCGGACGAGAGCCCTGCGGGGTTGCGGGTGCTGTACGTGGCGCTGACCCGGGCCACTCAGCAGCTGACCGTGGTTTCGGGTGACCGCGATGACGCGGATGCCTCCGGGGTGCCGGACCTGCTGCGCGACTGACGCCTGCGGCGGCCTGTGCGGGTTGCGTTGTGGTTGCTCGCGCAGTTCCCCGCGCCCCTTAAGTGCCTGCGGCGGCCGGGGCCGTCGGGTGCGGGGAAAGAACTTGTCCGGGTGGGAATGGTCTTCCTCGATCCGTTTGTTAGCCTGGGTGTGGCACCGGCTCGATCCAAGCCCCCGGGCCCAACCTTTGTCCCTCAGAGGGACCACTTGCCGCGAGGCGAGCATGGCGGGTCGGTGTCATGAACGTTGAGGAGACCCACGTCACCACGTGACGTGGGTCTCTTTATTTGTCTGATCGCTTGCCGTACTCTCTCGCATGGCGGAAGTCGTTTTCCGAAAACGCGCGCCTGGCGTATCCCTGCCCGTGAACAAAACGTCCGCAATCCGGGGCGACTACCACGTACTCAGGGGTAGGTGCGACGATCGGACGGCTACAAACTCAGCGCAACGGTGAAAGCAGAGGAAGTCGGCCATGGCAACGGCGCCCAGCGTCTCCTACTCGATGACGATCCGGCTGGAGGTGCCCGCGAGCGGAACGGCCGTCTCGCAGCTCACCACCGCCGTGGAGTCCTCCGGAGGCTCGGTGACCGGCCTCGACGTCACCGCATCCGGGCACGAGAAGCTCCGGATCGACGTCACGATCGCGGCCACCTCCACCGCACACGCCGAGGAGATCGTCGGCAAGCTGCGCACCATCGAGGGCGTCACGCTGGGCAAGGTCTCCGACCGTACGTTCCTGATGCACCTCGGCGGCAAGATCGAGATGGCGTCCAAGCACCCCATCCGCAACCGTGACGACCTCTCCATGGTCTACACCCCGGGTGTGGCCCGGGTCTGCATGGCCATCGCCGAGAACCCCGAGGACGCCCGGCGTCTGACCATCAAGCGCAACTCCGTTGCGGTCGTGACGGACGGCTCCGCCGTGCTGGGCCTGGGCAACATCGGCCCGAAGGCCGCGCTGCCGGTGATGGAGGGCAAGGCGGCCCTGTTCAAGCGGTTCGCCGGCATCGACGCCTGGCCGATCTGCCTGGACACCCAGGACACCGACGCCATCGTCGAGATCGTCAAGGCCATCGCCCCCGGGTTCGCCGGCATCAACCTGGAGGACATCTCCGCGCCCCGCTGCTTCGAGATCGAGGCGCGGCTGCGTGAGGCCCTCGACATCCCGGTCTTCCACGACGACCAGCACGGCACGGCCATCGTCGTCCTCGCCTCCCTCACCAACGCCCTGCGCGTGGTCGGCAAGGGCATCGGGGACGTGCGGGTCGTGATGTCCGGCGCCGGCGCGGCCGGTACGGCCATCCTCAAGCTGCTGCTGGCCGCCGGTGTGAAGAACGCCGTGGTCGCCGACATCCAGGGCGTCGTGCACGCCGGCCGCGAGGACCTGGTCGACGCGCCCGCCGACTCCGCGCTGCGCTGGATCGCCGACAACACCAACCCCGAGAACCTGACGGGCACGCTCAAGGAGGCCGTGCGCGGCGCCGACGTCTTCATCGGCGTCTCCGCCCCGAACGTGCTCGACGGCGACGACGTGGCCGCCATGGCCGAGGGTGCGATCGTGTTCGCGCTCGCGAACCCGGACCCCGAGGTGGACCCGGCAATCGCCCGTCAGACGGCGGCAGTTGTGGCCACCGGCCGTTCCGACTTCCCGAACCAGATCAACAACGTGCTGGTCTTCCCGGGTGTCTTCCGCGGCCTGCTGGACGCGCAGTCCCGCACCGTCAACACGGAGATGATGCTCGCCGCCGCGAAGGCGCTGGCGGACGTGGTGACCGAGGACGAGCTGAACCCGAACTACATCATCCCGTCCGTCTTCAACGACAAGGTCGCCGGCGCGGTGGCCGGGGCGGTCCGGGACGCGGCCAAGGCGGCCGGGGCGGCCGCGAAGACGGACGACACGGCCGTCTGACCGCTTGTGAGACTTCCCACGGCCGCCACCCGGCGCGTCGTGGAACCGGGGCCCTTCGGCCGCCCTCTATGGTGGGCGGCCGGCCAGTGGCGAGGGTGACGGCCGGGACGGTGGCGCTTTCGTGTGACTCCCAAGAGTGTTCTCACGACTCCTGCGGGTGGTGGATTGGCTTTCCCGCCGCAGGTAGGGGCAGGATGCGTCTCTGGGCGCTCGCGTCAGCGGACGGCACCGGCCCCCGGGACCGTCCGACGACCCTGGCAGCAACGGCTTCGCTGTGTCCGATATGCGGCTGTCGCCGCATGGCACGCCCCAACGGCAAGAAGAACACGGGAGTAACAACATGAACCGCAGTGAGCTGGTGGCCGCGCTGGCCGACCGCGCCGAGGTGACCCGCAAGGACGCCGACGCCGTGCTGGCCGCGTTCGCCGACGTCGTCGGCGATGTCGTCGCCAAGGGCGACGAGAAGGTCACCATCCCCGGCTTCCTGACCTTCGAGCGCACCCACCGTGCCGCTCGCACCGCCCGAAACCCGCAGACCGGTGAGCCGATCCAGATCCCGGCCGGCTACAGCGTGAAGGTCTCCGCGGGCTCCAAGCTCAAGGAAGCGGCCAAGGGTAAGTGACCTGGCCGTCCGTACGCCACGGGACGGCGTACGAGACGCTCTGAACGTCGATGGGGCGGCCCCCCTTCCCGGGGGGCCGCCCCATTCGTCGTAGGTGCCCTGTGGCCCGTTACAGGGCCTGGCCGGGCAGCTCCACCTTCGCGCCCAGGGCCACGAGCTTCTCCATGAAGTTCTCGTAGCCGCGGTTGATCAGGTCGATGCCGTGCACCCGGGACGTGCCCTGCGCGGCGAGGGCCGCGATGAGGTACGAGAAGCCGCCGCGCAGGTCGGGGATGACCAGGTCGGCGCCCTGGAGCTTGGTCGGTCCTGAGACGACCGCCGAGTGCAGGAAGTTGCGGGCGCCGAAGCGGCAGGCCGAGCCGCCCAGGCATTCGCGGTAGAGCTGGATGTGCGCGCCCATCTGGTTCAGCGCCGAGGTGAAGCCGAGACGGGACTCGTAGACCGTCTCGTGGATGATGGACAGGCCCGTGGCCTGCGTGAGGGCCACCACCAGCGGCTGCTGCCAGTCGGTCTGGAAACCGGGGTGCACGTCCGTCTCCAGCGCGATGGACTTCAACTGCCCGCCGGGGTGCCAGAAGCGGATGCCCTCGTCCTCGATCTCGAAGGCGCCGCCCACCTTCCGGTAGGTGTTCAGGAACGTCATCATCGAGCGCTGCTGCGCCCCGCGGACGTAGATGTCACCCTCGGTGGCCAGCGCCGCCGACGCCCAGGACGCGGCCTCCAGCCGGTCCGGCAGGGCACGGTGGGTGTAGCCGCCCAGCTTGTCCACACCGGTGATGCGGATCGTGCGGTCGGTGTCCATCGCGATGATCGCGCCCATCTTCTGCAGGACGCAGATCAGGTCCTCGATCTCGGGCTCGACGGCCGCATTGGACAGCTCCGTCACGCCCTCGGCGAGCACCGCCGTCAGCAGCACCTGCTCGGTGGCGCCGACGGAGGGGTAGGGCAGCCGGATCTTCGTGCCGCGCAGCCGCTGCGGGGCCTCCAGGTACTGGCCGTCCGCGCGCTTCTCGATGACCGCGCCGAACTGGCGCAGCACGTCGAAGTGGAAGTCGATGGGCCGGCCGCCGATGTCGCAGCCGCCCAGGCCCGGGATGAACGCGTGCCCGAGGCGGTGCAGCAGCGGGCCGCAGAACAGGATCGGGATACGGCTGGAACCCGCGTGGGCATCGATGTCAGCGACGTTGGCGCTCTCCACCCGGGTCGGGTCGAGCACCAGCTCGCCCGGCTCCTCACCCGGACGGACCGTCACCCCGTGCAGTTGCAGCAGGCCGCGCACGACCCGCACGTCGCGGATGTCCGGAACGTTGCGCAGTCGACTCGGCTCACCGCCCAGCAGGGCGGCCACCATGGCCTTCGGCACGAGGTTCTTCGCGCCGCGGACACGGATCTCGCCCTCCAGCGGGGTTCCGCCGTGGACAAGCAGGACATCGTCGTTGACGGTCATGTATCTCGCGTTCCGATGAGTCGGGCAGGGGGAGAGAGACAGAGTAATCGCCACGGACCCCCCTGAAGTAAGCCCGCGGACCGCCCGGGAACGTCATAGCTGTGTCACAACACGAACCGTTGAGTACCGGGCACGTGCGGTCACCGGCGCGGCGCGTGCCCCCGTGACGCCTCCGTGAGCCGTGACCTGCCTTCACCCGCCTACCCCGATTGCCTCCCCACAGCCCGGGAAGATGCGGGATCATGTCTGGCATGACCGAGGTGTCCTCGCTCACAGGGCGGCTGCTCGTGGCCACCCCCGCCCTGGCGGACCCGAACTTCGACCGTGCGGTGGTGCTCCTCCTCGACCACGACGAGGAGGGCTCGCTCGGTGTCGTCCTCAACCGTCCCACGCCGGTGGGCGTGGGCGACATCCTGGAGGGCTGGGCGGACCTCGCCGGGGAGCCCGGCGTCGTCTTCCAGGGCGGCCCGGTCTCGCTGGACTCGGCCCTCGGCGTCGCCGTCGTCCCGGGCGACCCGGGCGCGGACGGCACCCCGCTCGGCTGGCGGCGGGTGCACGGCGCGATCGGCCTGGTCGACCTGGAGGCCCCGCCCGAGCTGCTCGCCTCCGCCCTCGGCTCCCTGCGGATCTTCGCCGGATACGCCGGCTGGGGCCCCGGCCAGCTGGAGGACGAACTGGTCGAGGGCGCCTGGTACGTCGTCGAGTCCGAACCCGGCGACGTCTCCTCCCCGTCCCCCGAACGGCTCTGGCGCGAGGTGCTGCGCCGCCAGCGCAACGAGCTGGCGATGGTGGCGACGTACCCGGACGACCCGACGCTCAACTGAACCGTGTGACCTTCAGTACCCTGGCTTTTATGAGCACTCTTGAGCCCGAGCGCGGGACTGGTACGGGGACCCTCGTAGAGCCGACGCCACAGGTGTCCCACGGTGACGGTGACCACGAGCGCTTCGCCCACTACGTCCAGAAGGACAAGATCATGGCGAGCGCCCTCGACGGGACGCCCGTCGTGGCGCTGTGCGGCAAGGTCTGGGTGCCGGGCCGCGACCCGAAGAAGTACCCCGTGTGCCCCATGTGCAAGGAGATCTACGAGTCCATGGGCGCCGGCGGCGACGACGGCGGCAAGGGCGGCAAGGGCGGCGGCAACAAGTAGTCCGCCGGAGGGCCGGGTCCCCTGCCCCCGTGTCCGCGAGGTCCCCGGGTGCGCTGCGCGCGCCGGGGACCTTTGTGGGTTCCCCGGGCAGCGGCGTGCGGCCCGGCGACTGAGGGCAACTGGTTCAGACCTCTTGTGGGCGCATTGCCGGTGTCCCTAGCCTTCCGCTGTGTGCGGCGGCCGTGAAGCGCCGGTGGCGTTACCCGCGGCCGCTGTGAATGTTGTGCGCCGGTTTCCCGCCGCGGGGGCGGGCCGCGACGGAGCGGCGGAGGACGGACGTGAGTGCAGCGGAACTGATTCCGGCGCCGGGGGCCGTACGGACGCGCGGCGCCGCCTTCGCCCTCGACGAACGCACCGGGCTCGACGCCGGACCCGGCACCGAGGCGACGGCGCGCTGGCTGCGCGGCATCCTCGGCGCGGCGACGGGCCTGGCACTGCCCCCGGGCACGGGCCCGCACGGCGGGGCGATCCGGCTGCGCGTCGACGACACCGGGAGCCTCGGGCCGGAGGGCTACCGGCTGTCCGTCGACGAGGCCGGCGTCAGCGTGCACGGCGGCGGGCCGGCCGGTGTCTTCTGGGGTGCGCAGACGCTGCGCCAGCTGCTCGGCGCCGAGGCCTTCCGGCGCGCGCCCGTCACGCCCGGCCGGCGCTGGACGGTGCCCGGCGTGACCGTCGAGGACGCTCCCCGCTTCGGCTGGCGCGGCCTGCTGCTCGACGTCGCCCGGCACTTCCTGCCCAAGGACGGGGTGCTGCGGTACCTCGACCTGATGGCCGCGCACAAACTCAACGTCCTGCACTTCCATCTGACCGACGACCAGGGCTGGCGCGTCGAGATCCGGCGCTACCCGAAGCTGACGGAGACCGGCGCCTGGCGCTCGCGCACCAAGGTCGGCCACCGCGCCTCACCGCTGTGGGACGAGCGGCCCCACGGCGGCTTCTACACCCAGGACGACATCCGGGAGATCGTCGCCTACGCCGCCGAGCGGCATATCACCGTCGTCCCGGAGATCGACGTACCGGGACACTCGCAGGCCGCCATCGCCGCGTACCCGGAACTCGGCAACACCGACGTCATCGACACCACCGCCCTCTCCGTCTGGGACACCTGGGGGGTGAATCCCAACGTACTCGCCCCCACCGACAACACCCTGCGCTTCTACGAAGGGGTGCTGGAGGAGGTGCTGGAGCTCTTCCCCTCGGCCTTCGTCCACCTGGGCGGCGACGAGTGCCCCAAGGACCAGTGGCGGTCCTCGGCCGCCGCGCAGGCCCGCATCAAGGAACTCGGCCTGGCCGGCGAGGACGGGCTGCAGGCGTGGTTCATCGCCCACTTCGACCGGTGGCTGACCGAGCGCGGGCGACGGCTCATCGGCTGGGACGAGATCCTGGAGGGCGGCCTCGCGCCGGGCGCCGCCGTGTCGTCCTGGCGCGGCTACGGGGGCGGGATCGCCGCCGCCCGCGCCGGCCACGACGTCGTCATGTGCCCCGAGCAGTATGTGTACCTGGACCACCGTCAGGCGCCGGGCGAGGAGGAACCGGTGCCCATCGGCTTCGTGCGCACACTGGAGGACGCCTACCGCTTCGAACCCGTGCCGGCGCGGCTCACCGAGGACGAGGCCCGGCATGTGCTGGGCACACAGGCCAACCTCTGGTCGGAGGTGACGGAGGACCAGCAGCGCGTGGACTACCAGGTCTTCCCGCGCCTGGCCGCGTTCGCCGAGGTGGCCTGGAGCGCCCTGCCCGCGCCCGCGCAGCGCGACTTCGCGGGCTTCGAGCGCCGTATGGCCGCCCACTACCAGCGACTTGACGCGCTCGGCGTCGCCTACCGCCCGCCCACCGGACCGCGGCCGTGGCAGCGGCGGCCCGGTGTCCTCGGCCGCCCGATCGAGGGCACGCCGCCGGACAAGTAGCGCCCGCCGGCCGGACGGACGGCCGTCGCCCGGCGGTACGGACGGAGGTTTTCCACAGGCCCCGCGCCGCGCGAACAGGTAATGGCACAATCCCATCAGGGTCACCGAAGAGTGCCAATTAGCGCGCTTCGGTGAAGCCGTACGAAAACGGACGTTCTCGCCGGTGAGGTGGGCGAACGCCTCCTACCGGACCCGCGTCCTCGGCTGCACGGAAGATGTGCCAGAGTTGCCACGTCCGCCCTGTCAGCACGTACCGTACGGCGCAACAGGTGGGACCAGGTGGGGCAGCGGGAAGGGGCAGCCGGTTTTGACCACGCACGCACCGCAGGCGGCGCAGACCGTCACGCTGCCCACGACGCTGGACGAGGCCGTGGCGGCCCTGACCGCCATGCCCGCCGCCGTGCCGGTCGCGGGCGGCACCGACCTGATGACCGCCGTCAACTCCGGGCAGCTCAGGCCCGCCGGACTGGTCGGCCTGAACCGGATCAGCGAGATCCGCGGCTGGCAGTACCTGGACGGCCACGCCCTGCTCGGCGCCGGCCTCACGCACGCGCGCATGGGCCGCCCCGACTTCGCCGCCCTCATCCCGGCGCTGGCCGCCGCCGCCCGCGCCGCCGGCCCGCCGCACATCCGCAACGCCGGCACGCTCGGCGGCAACATCGCCTCCGCCGCCCCGACCGGCGACGCGCTGCCCGTATTGGCCGCGCTGGAGGCCACCCTGATCATCGCGGGCCCGGGCGGGGAGCGCCGGGAGATCCCGGTCTCGCACCTGCTGGC
Organism: Streptomyces sp. Ru71; assembly: GCF_002920535.1. Lineage (GTDB taxonomy): Bacteria > Actinomycetota > Actinomycetes > Streptomycetales > Streptomycetaceae > Streptomyces. The sequence goes on from NZ_PQSS01000047.1 coordinate 34,785, forward strand.
CGGGATGGACATGCTGCGCGCCGGTGAACTCATCGGCTACGTGCGCGTGCCGCTGCTGCACGCCCCCCAGGTCTTCCTGAAGGCGACCGGCCGCACCGGCCCCGGGCGCTCCGTCGCCTCCGTCGCGCTGGTCCTCGACCCCGCGCGCCGGGGCGTGCGCTGCGCGGTCGGCGCCATAGCGCCCATGCCGCTGCGGCCCCTGGAGGCCGAGCACTGGGTCGCCCAGCTCATCGACTGGGACAACAACCGCGCCATCGTCCCCGAGGCGCTGCAGGCCTTCGGCGAGTACGTCGCCGCGGCCTGCATCCCCGACCCGGTCCCGGAGGCGGACGGCTCCGTGGCGCAGCTGCCGCCCGCCGTACTGCACCTGCGGCGCACCGTCGCCGCGCTGGCCCGACGAGCACTGGGGAGGGCGTTGTCGTGACCGACGACCAGCACGGACCGGGCACCCCCCAGGGCGGCGGCCGCTGGGACCCGCTGCCCCAGGGCGACTACGACGACGGCGCGACCGCCTTCGTCGAGCTGCCTGAGGGCGGCATCGACGCGCTGCTGGCCGGCGACAGCCCGCTCGCCGCGCCCGGCCACGGCTACGTGCCGCCGCAGATAACGGTGGCCCCCGCCACGACCGCCGGCACCGACCCCGCCGCCACGGGCACCTGGAGCATGCCCGTGGACGGCGCGCAGTGGGGCACGCCGGCGCAGGGCGAGGCCTCGCAGCCGGGCGCGGACGACCGGTTCACCTACCAGCCCGGGGCGACCGGGCAGTGGAACTTCGAGGAGCACACGGGCGCGTACGGCGCCGGGGCCGCCGAGCAGGAGCCCGCGCCCGCCCCCGGGCACGACGTCACCGGGCAGTGGTCCATCCCCGTCGCCGGGGGCGACCTGCCGGACGAGTCCGGCGAGTACACCACGTCCGCGCTCGTCGAGCAGTGGGGCGGCACCCCGCCGGCCACCCTGCCCGGGGGCGCTCCCGCGCCCTGGGCGACCGGAGCACCGGGCCAGCCCTGGGACACCCCGCAGCCGGCCGCCGAGACGCCGGGCGAGCAGCCGCAGGCGCAGCCGGCGCACGGGGGCGACGCGGCCACCGGGCACGCGCACGACGCCGGTTACCCCCAAGCGCCGGACACCGGGCACTTCGCCGGGCACGGGGGCGAGTACGCCGCCCCCGCGGACGTCCCCGTGACGGACACCGCCGCGGCGGCCCCTGCCGAGACGGCCGGCGCTCCGGAGGCGTCCGCCGCTCCCGAGGCACCCGCCGACTCCGAGGCGCCGGGCGACGAGTCCGCGTCCGCCGCCGAAGCCCCGGACGACGAGGAACTTCCCGCGGAGGGCGCCCCCACCGCCGTACCCGAGCAGGAGCCGTACGCCGAAGAGGCGGCGCCCCAGGAGCCCGCGGTGTCGCCGGAGCGGCGGGAGACGCCGGAGCAGCAGGAGCAGGCCGAGAGCCCGGCGGACCCCTCCGGGGAGCCCGCCGCGCCCCAGGACGCCCCCGCCCCGCACGCGCCCGAGGCGTCCGCCCCGCACGACGAACGGCCCCTCGCCTCCTACACGCTGCGCGTCAACGGCACCGACCGGCCCGTCGGCGACGCCTGGATCGGCGAGTCGCTGCTGTACGTGCTGCGCGAGCGGCTCGGGCTCGCCGGAGCCAAGGACGGCTGCTCGCAGGGCGAGTGCGGCGCCTGCAACGTGCAGGTCGACGGCCGGCTCGTCGCCTCCTGCCTGGTGCCCGCGGTCACCGCCGCCGGCAGCGAGGTCCGCACCGTCGAGGGCCTCGCCCAGGACGGGCAGCCCTCCGACGTGCAGCGGGCGCTCGCCCGGTGCGGCGCGGTCCAGTGCGGCTTCTGCGTGCCCGGCATGGCGATGACCGTGCACGACCTGCTGGAGGGCAACCCGGCACCGACCGAACTGGAGGCCCGCCAGGCGCTGTGCGGCAACCTGTGCCGCTGCTCGGGCTACCGGGGCGTCCTGCGGGCCGTCCAGGAGGTCGTCGCCGAGCGTGAGGCACTGCGCGCGGGCGACGGTGAGACGGACGGCGACGAGCCGCGTATCCCGCACCAGGCGGGCCCGGGCGCCGGGGGAGTGCACCCGAGCGCGTTCGAGGCCGGCGGACACCCGGCCGCCTTCGGCGACCCCGGCGGCCCGCACGGGCACGACCAGCAGCCGTACGGACAGGGAGAGGACGGAGGCCAGGCGTGAGCAACGAAGCCGCCGCCGCGACCACCACCGCGGAGGCAGCACCCGCCCCCGAGCAGATCCCGCACGGCCTGGGCGCCTCCCTGCAGCCCGCCGACGCCCGCGCCAAGACCGAGGGGACCTTCCCGTACGCGGCCGACCTGTGGGCCGAGGGCCTGCTGTGGGCGGCCGTGCTGCGCTCCCCGCACCCGCACGCGCGCATCGTGTCCATCGACACCAGCCACGCGCACGAGATGCCCGGCGTGCGCGCCGTCGTCACCCACGAGGACGTCCCCGGCAGCCCGGTGTACGGCAGGGGCGCCGCCGACCGCCCGGTGTTCGCGGCCGACGTCGTACGCCACCACGGCGAGCCCATCGCGGCCGTCGCCGCCGACCACCCGGACACCGCCCGGATGGCCGCCGCGGCCGTCATCGTCGAGTACGAGGTGCTCGACCCGGTCACCGACCCCGAGCACGCCTTCGAGGCCGAGCCGCTGCACCCGGACGGCAACCTGATCCGGCACATCCCGCTGCGCCACGGCGACCCGGAGGCGCTCGGCGAGGTCGTCGTCGAGGGCCTGTACCGCATCGGCCGCCAGGACCCCGCCCCGATCGGCGCCGAGGCCGGCCTCGCCGTGCCCCGCCCCGACGGCGGTGTGGAGCTGTACACGGCGTCCACCGACCCGCACGCCGACCGCGACACCCTCGCCGCCTGCTTCGGCCTGGAGCCGGAGCGGGTGAAGGTCGTCGTCACCGGCGTGCCCGGCGCGACCGCCGACCGTGAGGACCAGGGCTTCCAGCTCCCGCTCGGCCTGCTGGCGCTGCGGACGGGCTGCCCGGTGAAGCTGACGGCGACGCGCGAAGAGTCCTTCCTGGGCCACACCCACCGGCACCCCACCCTGCTGCGGTACCGCCACCACGCGGACGCCGAGGGCAAGCTGGTGAAGGTCGAGGCGCAGATCCTGCTCGACGCGGGCGCGTACGCCGACACGTCCTCCGACGCCCTGGCCGCAGCGGTCTCCTTCGCCTGCGGCCCGTACGTCGTGCCGAACGCCTTCATCGAGGGCTGGGCCGTACGCACCAACAACCCGCCGTCGGGCCATGTGCGCGGCGAGGGCGCCATGCAGGTGTGCGCCGCCTACGAGGCGCAGATGGACAAGCTGGCGAAGAAGCTCGGCCTGGACCCGGCGGAGCTGCGCCTGCGCAACGTCATGGCCACCGGGGACGTGCTGCCGACGGGCCAGACCGTCACCTGCCCGGCGCCCGTCGCCGAACTCCTCCAGGCGGTACGGGACTTCCCCCTTCCGGAGCTGCCCAAGGACACTCCGGAGGAGGACTGGCTGCTGCCCGGCGGCCCCGAGGGCGCGGGCGAACCGGGCGCGGTGCGGCGCGGCGTGGGCTACGGCCTGGGCGTGGTGCACATGCTCGGCGCGGAGGGCGCCGACGAGGTGTCGACGGCGACCGTGAAGGTGCACGACGGGGTGGCGACCGTGCTGTGCGCGGCGGTGGAGACCGGACAGGGCTTCGCCACGCTGGCCCGGCAGATCGTGCAGGAGACCCTCGGCATCGACGAGGTGCACGTGGCGCCCGTCGACACCGACCAGCCCCCGGCGGGCCCGGGCTGCCGGGGCCGCCACACGTGGGTGTCGGGCGGCGCGGTCGAACGCGCGGCGAAGATGGTCCGCACCCAGCTCCTGCAGCCGCTGGCCCACAAGTTCGGCATGTCCACCGAACTGCTGCAGATCACCGACGGCAAGATCACGTCGTACGACGGCGTGCTGTCGACCACCGTCACCGAGGCGATGGACGGCAAGGAACTGTGGGCCACGGCCCAGTGCCGCCCGCACCCGACCGAACCGCTCGACGAGTCGGGCCAGGGCGACGCCTTCGTCGGCCTCGCCTTCTGCGCGATCCGCGCGGTGGTGGACGTCGACATCGAGCTCGGCTCGGTGCGCGTGGTGGAACTGGCCGTCGCCCAGGACGTGGGCCGGGTCCTCAACCCCGCGCAGCTCACCGCGCGGATCGAGGCGGGCGTCACGCAGGGCGTGGGCATCGCGCTGACGGAGAACCTGCGCACCCCGCGCGGCCTGATCCGCCACCCCGACCTCACCGGGTACGCGCTGCCGACAGCCCTGGACGCGCCCGACATCCGGATCGTCAAGCTGGTCGAGGAGCGGGACGTGGTCGCGCCGTTCGGCGCGAAGGCGGTCAGCGCGGTGCCGGTGGTGGCCTCACCGGCGGCCATCGCGTCGGCGGTGCGCGCCGCGACCGGCCGCCCGGTCAACCGCCTGCCGATCCGCCCGCAGGCTGCGGTGGTGAACAACTGACGGGTCCGTTGTCAGTGGTGGGGCGTAGTGTTCTGACCACGGGAGAGGCACAGCGCTTCTCCCGTACGGGGAAGCGCACGGGGGAAGCATGAGCACGCACACCATCACCGCAAGGGGGCCCGACACGACGTCCGGGCTGGCCCTGGACCTGCCGCCGCGGCTGCTGGACGAGGAGTTCGGCGCCGGGCGGATCGTCCGCTTCGAGGAGATCGACTTCCCGCGCACCCTCACGCACGAGCCGACCCGCCGCTTCCTGCGCGAGGTCGGCCTGCCGGAGGAAACCCCGTGGTTCCGGCTGGACCTGGACGTCCCGCTGGCCACGCTGGAGGAGTACGCCGTGCACGAGCTGCGGTCGCCCCTCCCCCTGCCGCCGGGCGCGTCCCGACTGGTACGCCTCGGCGAGGCCGCGGAGGGCACGAGCCTGACGCTCGACGGCACGACGGGCGCGGTCCTGTCGTGGCCGGGCCCGGGCACGGCACCCCAGCCCCTGAAGGCCGACGTCTCCGGCCTGGCGTTCCTGCTGTGGCTGGCCCACCACCGCAGCGCACGCGCGCTCGGCGACATGGGCGAGCCGGTGGCGCTGGCGCCGTAGGGGAGCGGCACGCCCGCCCGGACAACAGAAATGGGTGGCACGGCCCCGCGTGCCACCCCTTCCCGCACCCGCCGCGGCCCGTGAGGCCGCGACGGATCAACCCAGAGGCCGTGGCGGGAATTGAACCCGCGTAACTCGCTTTGCAGGCGAGTCCCTGAACCACTCGGGCACACGGCCGGGTCGGTCGGAGCTTTCGGGCTCCGTGCCGAACTCGGTGAGATGACCGTACGGCCGGGGAGAAGTGGGGCTCAAGGGAAACGGGGGTGGTGCAACGCGACTGCCATACCGCGTTCATGAAGGGAGGGTGCGACAGGGGCCAAAGCCGGTTGCGGGCCTTACCCTGGCGACCATGACCGCCCTCGAACCGCACGACAGCGACGTCGTACACGACCAGGCCGCCGACGAGGCGGGCACGGGGACGCAGGGTTCCCACGAGACCGTGCTGAGCCGGTCCTACCGGGCCCTGAGCATCGGGATCGTCTCCGTCATCGTCCTGATCGCCTTCGAGGCCACCGCCGTGGGCACGGCGATGCCGGTCGCGGCGCGGGAGTTGAACGGGGTGTCGCTGTACGCGTTCGCGTTCTCCGGGTACTTCACGACCAGTCTGTTCGGCATGGTGCTGGCCGGGCAGTGGTCCGACCGGCGGGGGCCGCTGGGGGCCCTCACGTGCGGGATCGGTGCCTTCGGGGCCGGGCTGCTGTTGTCGGGGACGGCGGGGGCGATGTGGCTGTTCATCGCCGGGCGGGCCGTTCAGGGGCTCGGTGGCGGGCTGGTCATCGTCGCGCTGTACGTGGTCGTGGGGCGGGCGTATCCCGAGCCGTTGCGGCCGGCGATCATGGCGGCGTTCGCGGCGGGCTGGGTGGTGCCGTCCGTCGTCGGCCCGCTGGCGGCCGGCGCGGTGACCGAACACCTCGGATGGCGCTGGGTGTTCGTCTGCATCCCCGTGCTCGTCGTCGTCCCGCTGGCGCTCGCGCTGCCGCAGATACGGCTGCGGGCGTCCGGGCCGGTGGAGAGCGGCGCCGACGCTCCGGGGCGCGAAGGCGCCGGACGCGCGGCCGACCGCCGCCGCCTGCGGCTCGCGCTCGGCATCTCCGCCGGCGCCGGGCTGCTCCAGTACGCCGCCCAGGACCTGCGCCCGCTGTCCCTGCTGCCCGGCGCCGCAGGCGTCGCGCTGCTCGTGCCCTCGGTGCTGGGGCTGCTGCCCCGCGGCACCTACCGTGCCGCCCGCGGGCTGCCGTCGGTCGTGCTGCTGCGCGGCATCGCGGCCGGGTCGTTCATCGCCGCCGAGTCGTTCGTCCCGCTGATGCTGGTCACCCAGCGCGGGCTCGCCCCGACCCTCGCCGGGTTGTCGCTCGCCGCGGGCGGCGCGACCTGGGCGCTGGGCTCCTGGGTGCAGTCCCGGCCCCGGGTGGAGCCGTACCGGGAGCGGCTGATGACCCTCGGCATGGTGCTGGTCGCCGCCGCGATCGCCGCCGCGCCGAGCGTACTGATCGAGGCGGTGCCGGTGTGGACGGTCGCCGTCGCCTGGGGCTTCGGCTGCTTCGGGATGGGCCTGGTGATCTCCTCCACCAGCGTGCTGCTGCTCCAGCTGTCCGCGCCCGAGGAGGCCGGCGCCAACTCCGCCGCGCTGCAGATCTCCGACGGCCTGTCCAACGCGCTGCTCCTCGCCGCCGGCGGGGCGGCTTTCGCCTCCCTGGGCGGCGGCACGGTGAGCCATACGGTGACCCGGGCAGCGGGGGCCGGGACCCACCCGGCCGCCTTCGCCGCGGTGTTCCTGCCGATGGCGGGGGTGGCGCTGGTGGGCGCCTGGGTGACGAGACGGCTGCGGGAGCGATGAGGGGGGAGGGGGCGTGCCGTGTCCGGTTGTCCGGACGAGGGGGTGGCGGGTCGGTCTCCGGTCGTTCGCACGAGGGGGCGGCGTGCCGTGTCCAGGTCGTCCGGACAGGGGCGGCGTGCCGTAATCCTGTCGCCCCGGGGTGAACCCCGTTCGTAGCCTTCCGGCATGGACGAGCTGACCTTGGCCCTCGATCCCGCCCTGCGCGAGGCCCTCGACGATCTCGCGGACGCGACCGGGCGGCGGCCGGAGGAGGTCGCGCGGGAGGCCGTGCGCCGGTACGTCGGTGAGGAGGCCGCGCGGGTGCGGGCCGCCGCCGAGCGGCTCGCCGGGGCCCACGCCGAGCTGCTGCGGAGGCTGGGCGAATGACCGCGCACCCGAGCCCGGCCGGCACCCGGCACCTCGCCGTCGCCGAGGTCACCGCGCTCGCCGCGGTCGCCTTCGGGGGACGGGCGCCCGAGGCGCGGGAGGCCGGGCTGCTCGCGTCCGCGGTGCACCGACCCCGGGCGCGGATGTTCGGCACCCCGGCCTACGACGACCTGTACGAGCAGGCCGCCGCGCTGCTGCACGCGCTCGCCGCGAACCACCCCCTCGTCGACGGCAACAAGCGCACCGCCTGGCTGGCCGCGGCCACCTTCCTCGTCGTCAACGGGGTCGATCTCGCGGGCTGCGACCAGGACGTGGCGTATGACCTGGTCATCGACGTGGCCTCGGGCGAGGAGAGTGACGTGGGGGCGATCGCGGGACGGCTGAGGGCGCTGTGACGTGAGTCCCACCCGTGGGCGACCCGGCCTCGTCCGGGCGTCCGCGCCGGGTCGGCGCCGGTAGGGTGGCCCGGTTGTCATACGTAGCCGAGCCGCCCGACCTTGATCCCGGAGACCGTGACTACCACCGCCAGCACCAGTTCCGCGCACTCGCACCACCTGTCGCCCGCGTTCCCCGGCCGCGCCCCCTGGGGCACCGCCAGCAAGCTGCGTGCCTGGCAGCAGGGGGCGATGGAGAAGTACATCCAGGAGCAGCCGCGTGACTTCCTGGCAGTCGCCACCCCCGGCGCAGGCAAGACGACCTTCGCCCTGACGCTGGCGTCCTGGCTGCTGCACCACCACGTCGTGCAGCAGGTGACCGTCGTCGCCCCCACCGAGCACCTGAAGAAGCAGTGGGCCGAGGCGGCCGCCCGGATAGGCATCAAGCTGGACCCGGAGTACTCCGCCGGACCGCTCGGCAAGGAGTACCACGGCGTCGCCGTCACCTACGCCGGCGTCGGTGTGCGGCCCATGCTGCACCGCAACCGCTCCGAGCAGCGCAAGACCCTCGTCATCCTGGACGAGATCCACCACGCCGGTGACTCCAAGTCCTGGGGCGAGGCGTGCCTGGAGGCCTTCGAGCCGGCGACCCGGCGCCTGGCGCTGACCGGTACGCCGTTCCGGTCCGACACCAACCCCATCCCCTTCGTGACGTACGAGGAGGGGGCGGACGGCATCCGGCGGTCGTCGGCGGACTACACCTACGGGTACGGCTCCGCGCTCGCCGACGGCGTCGTGCGGCCGGTCATCTTCCTCTCCTACAGCGGCAACATGCGCTGGCGCACCAAGGCCGGCGACGAGATCGAGGCCCGCCTCGGCGAGCCGATGACCAAGGACGCCATCAGCCAGGCCTGGCGCACCGCGCTGGACCCGCGCGGCGAGTGGATGCCGTCCGTGCTGCGCGCCGCCGACCAGCGCCTCACCGAGGTCAGGAAGGCGATCCCGGACGCCGGTGCCCTCGTCATCGCCTCCGACCAGGACTCCGCCCGCGCCTACGCCAAGCTGATCCGTGAGATCACCGGCCACAAGGCGACTCTCGTACTTTCCGACGACGCCGGTGCCTCGAAGCGGATCGACGACTTCAGCGCGAGCGACGACCGCTGGATGGTCGCCGTCCGCATGGTGTCCGAGGGCGTCGACGTGCCGCGCCTGGCGGTCGGCGTGTACGCCACCACCATCTCCACGCCGCTGTTCTTCGCGCAGGCCGTCGGCCGTTTCGTACGGTCGCGGCGGCGCGGCGAGACCGCGTCCGTGTTCCTGCCGACCGTGCCCGACCTGCTCTCCTTCGCCAACGAGATGGAGCGCGAGCGCGACCACGTCCTCGACAAGCCGAAGAAGGACGGCGAGGAGGACCCCTACGCCGAGGAGGACAAGCTCCTCCAGGAGGCGGAGCGGCAGCAGGACGAGGACACCGGCGAGCAGGACATGCTGCCCTTCGAGGCGCTGGAGTCCGACGCCGTCTTCGACCGGGTGATGTACAACGGCGCCGAGTTCGGCATGCAGGCCCACCCCGGCAGCGAGGAGGAGCAGGACTACCTCGGCATCCCCGGACTGCTGGAGCCCGACCAGGTGCAGATGCTGCTGCAGAAGCGGCAGGCCAAGCAGATCGCGCACAGCAGGAAGAAGCCGGCCGAGGAGGCCGACCTGCTGGAAATGCCCGCCGAGCGGCGGCCGGTGGTCACGCACAAGGAGCTGATGGAGCTGCGCCGCCAGCTCAACACGATGGTCGGCGCCTACGTCCATCAGAGCGGCAAGCCGCACGGCGTCATCCACACCGAGCTGCGCCGGGTGTGCGGCGGCCCGCCCAGCGCCGAGGCGACGGCGGGGCAGCTGCGGCAGCGGATCGCCAAGGTGCAGGAGTGGGCGACGCGGATGAAGTGACGCCCCGCGGGGCGTCTTCGAGGGTCGGCGCGTGCCGAACGTATCGGGACAAACACAGGTAGTCCGTATCGGCCGTTGCCCGGATTCTGGACGGAGCCTTCCGCTGAGCGAACCTGCTTCGCTACTGTCCCGCTACGCACACGCCCCGTGGCAGCGCCGCCGCGGAGCGCAGCCGTGAAGCGACTTGAGTCCGGAACGACCCGGACCGTCACCGATCGGCGGCCTTCGTTGCGCGTCGCCGACGGGACTCGGTGACGCATCCGTCCCTGTGGAGGCCCGCCGACCTCACCACTTGGAGGAGTGGGCGTCGTGACCGCGGAGACCTCTCAGACGCTCGACCGAGGACTGCGGGTCCTCAAGCTGCTGGCCGACACGGACCATGGGCTGACCGTCACCGAGCTTTCCCACAAACTGGGTGTGAACCGGACCGTTGTGTACCGGTTGCTCGCCACGCTGGAACAGCACGCCCTCGTACGACGGGACCTGGGCGGCCGCGCGAGGGTGGGCCTGGGCGTCCTGCGCCTGGGCCGCCAGGTGCACCCGCTGGTGCGGGAGGCGGCACTGCCGGCGCTGCGTTCGCTGGCGGAGGACATAGGCGCGACCGCGCATCTGACGCTGGTGGACGGAACGGAGGCGTTGGCCGTCGCGGTCGTGGAGCCGTCGTGGACGGACTACCACGTGGCGTACCGGGCCGGGTTCCGCCATCCGCTGGACCGGGGGGCCGCCGGCCGCGCGATCCTCTCGGCCCGGCAGAACCCGCTGGGCGAGCCCGGGTACACGCTCACCCACGGGGAGCTGGAGGCGGGCGCGAGCGGGGCGGCGGCGCCGCTGGTCGGGGTGACCGGCGTGGAGGGCAGCGTGGGCGTGGTCATGCTCGCCGACGCCGTACCCGAACGGGTCGGCCCCCGAGTGGTGGACGCGGCACGGGAGGTGGCCGAGGCCCTGAGGTGACCGGGGCACGGACGTGACCGGGGACGCGGGACGGCGTTCCCCGGGGTGCCGGGGTGCCGGGGTGCCGGGGTGCCGGGGTGCCGGGGTGCCGGGGTGCCGGGGTGCCGGGGTGCCGGGGTGCCGGGCCCGGGAGCCGCGAACCGGGAGCCCGGGGCCCGGAGGCCCCGAAGCCTGGGCGCCGGCAGCCCGGCGGCCGGGAAGCCCGGGGCCGAGAGCCCGCGGGCCGGGGGCCGGGGGCGCGGGACGGGCTTCCCCGGGCACCGGGACTGCTAACCGGGAAACCCGGGGCCTGGAGGCCCCCGGAGCTTGGGAGCCGGGCGCCGGAAGCCCGGCGGCCGAGAGCTGGGGGCGCGGGACGAAGTTCCCCAGGAGTCAGGAGCCAGGAGCCCGGGGCCCGGAGGTCCGGGAGCCCGGAGCCCGAGGCCCGGGGTCCGGGGTCCGGGGTCCGGTGGGCCGGTGGCCGGGCGGCAGCCGGGTGTCCGGGGGGCGTTAGATTGGCTTTGTGTTCTCTCGCCTCACACGCCCCCAGGCCCTCGCCGTCTGCGCGCTGCCCGTCGTGGCCCTGCTCGCCACGGCGGCGTTCGCGCCGTTGCCGTTCTCGGTGGCGCAGCCGGGCGACACGGCGAACGTCCTCGGTGACCACAAGGGCACGCCGGTCATCACGATCACCGGGGCGCCGACCCGGAAGACCAGCGGTCAGCTGCGGATGACGACCATCGTGGCGACCGGCCCCGACGCCAGCGTCTCGCTCGGTGACGTCGTCGACGGCTGGTTCGCCACCGACCGGGCGATCATGCCGCGCGACGCGGTCTACCCGAGCGGGGAGAGCGTCAAGGAGGTCGAGCGGCACAACCTCGCGCAGATGGAGGAGTCGCAGGACGCGGCGACCAAGGCCGCGCTCGGCTATCTCCACCTCAGCGACAAGAAGGTCAAGGTCGATCTGAAGCTGGCGGACATCGGCGGCCCCAGCGCCGGGCTGCTGTTCACCCTCGGCATCATCGACAAGCTCGACGGCGACGGCAGCGGCGGCGACCTCACCGGCGGCCGCACCATCGCCGGCACCGGCACCATCGACGCCGACGGCAAGGTCGGCGCGGTGGGCGGTGTGGGGCTGAAGACCCAGGCCGCCCGCCGGGACGGGGCGACCGTCTTCCTCGTACCGAGGGCGGAGTGCTCCGACGCCAAGGGCGAGCTGCCCAAGGGGCTGCGGCTGATCCCGGTCACCACGCTCAAGAGCGCGGTGGACGCCCTGGTCGCCCTGGAGAAGGGCAAGGGCTCCGTCCCCAGCTGCTAGGCGGGGCCGGGCGTGGCCAGACGCAGGCCCACCTCCACGAGGGTCCAGCCGAGGCGGGCGCGCAGTTCCCGCCGGGGCTGCGGCGAGGGCTCGGGCGCGATGTGGCGGTGCGCCTCCGCCTGCGAGATGCGCTGGCGGTGCAGGACGAGGTGCGTGTGCGGATCGAGCATCGGAGCCTCTCTCAGTCCGTGATGAACGGGAAGACGTGCGTGTGGACGCGGACGTGCTCGGCGTCGGGGGACTCGTCCTGGTCCCGGTAGCCCTCGATCAACTCGTGCATCTTCGCGATGAGTTCGGCCGCGCGAGCGGGGCCCAGCCGGAGCGTGAAGTCGCTCATGTCAGTGGCGTGCGACCAGGCCGGCAGCCAGTCCTCCCGGGTGGCCACCCAGGTGGACACTTCCCGGGCGTGCGTGGCGCCGATCTCGTGCAGATAGGTGTCCGCCGCTCCCCGGGTGTCCGGGTCGGTCGAGTGGAGCAGGTTCTCGTCGAAGCTGACTCCCTCGGCGACGGCCCGCCACCAGCGCTCCCGTCCCTTGCCGTGCTCGGGGGCGTCCTCCACGAACCCGTGCGCGGCGAGCTGCCGCAGGTGGTAGCTGGTGGCCCCGCTGGACTCGCCCAGCCGCCCGGCGAGCTGGGAGGCGGTGGCCGGGCCGTGCAGGCGCAGCGCGCGGAGCAGCTGCATGCGCAGGGGATGGGCGAGCCCGCGCAGTGAACGGGCGTCGAGCGTACGGACGTTGCGGTGTTCAGGCTCGGGCATGCGTACAAAGGTAGCGTTGCAAAGACCTCTTTGCAACGGCTTCTTTGTAACTCGCCCCGGCTCAACTCGCCCCGGCTCAACTCATCCCGGCCCGACCCGCCCCGCACAACCCGCCGCAACCGCCCCCTACTTCACCAGCCCCTCCTTCTTCATCCAGTCCAGCGCCACCTGATGCGGGTCCTCCCCGTCCACGTCCACCTTCGCGTTCAGCTGCTGGGCCACCTTGTTGTCGAGGCGTTCCGTCAGCGGGGCCAGGACCTGGGCGATGGCCGGCCACTTCTTGAAGGTGCCGGTGTTGATCTCGGGGGCGGCGTTGTAGTTGGGGAAGAACTTCTTGTCGTCGTCCATCACCACCAGGTTCATGGACCGGATCCGCCCGTCGGTGGTGAACACCTCGCCGTAGGTGCAACTGCCCTTCGCCGTCTGGGTGTAGATGATCCCGGTGTCCATCTGCGTGACGTTCTTCGCCGGGATGTCCATCCCGTACTTCTTCTCCATCCCCGGCAGCCCGTCCGCCCGGTTGGCGAACTCGCCCTCCACGCACAGCGTCACCGCCCCCGGGTCCTTCTTCGCCAGCGCCGCCACGTCCGACAGGGTCCGCGTGCCGTACTTCTTGTGCGCGTCCTGGTTCATCGCCAGCGCGTAGGTGTTGTTCAGCCGGGACGGGGGCAGCCAGGTCAGCCCCTCCTTCACGTCGGCGTCCTTCACCGCCTGCCACTGCTGCCGCGGATCGGGGATGGGCGTGCTGTGGCCCTGGTAGGTGATCCACGCGGTGCCCGTGTACTCGTACATGGCGTCCGCGTCGCCGTTCTTCACCGCCTCCCGGCCGCCGATGGAGCCCTGGATGCCGGTGCGGTCCACGACGTGCGCGCCGGCCGCCTGGAAGGCGATGCCCATCATCGCGCCGTGGATCAGGCTCTCCGTGAACGACTTCGACGTGACCGTCAGATCCGCCCCCTTGAGCGGCTCGCCCTGGCCGATCAGGCCGGGTTTGACGTCGTCGCTCATCGGGGAGCCGCTGGTCAGCCCGCAGCCGACCGCGGCGAGCAGCACGCAGACCGGCCATGCGCGGGCGCGGAGGCGTCGTGTCACGTGCCCACCTCCAGCCCCCGCGGTTTGAGCAGCAGCTCGGCGAGCGAGGCCAGCCAGTCCACCAGCAGGGCGAGGGAGACGGTGAGGATCGAGCCCAGGATCAGCACCGGCATCCGCTGGGTGGTGATCCCGGTCGTGATGAGGGTGCCCAGGCCACCGCCCCCACCGAACACGGCCAGCGTAGCCGTGCCGACGTTCAGCACGAGCGCCGTGCGCACCCCGGCCAGGATCAGCGGCACCCCCAGCGGCAGCTCCACCCGCAGCAGCACCCCGAGCGGGGACATCCCGATGCCCCGGGCGGCCTCCAGCAGCATCGGGTCGTTGGCTCTCAGGCCCGCGATCGTGTTGGACAGCACCGGCAGGATGGCGTAGGCGATCATGCCGATCAGGGCGGACCGGCGGCCGATGCCCAGCCAGATCACCAGCAGCGCCAGCAGACCGATCGCCGGGGTGGCCTGCCCCATGTTGGCGAACGTCATCGCCACCGGCGTGGCCCGGCGGAAGGCCGGGCGGGTCAGCAGGATGCCCAGCGGGATCGCGATGATCAGCACGAAGAAGGTGGAGATCACCGTCAGCTGCACGTGCTGCCACAGCGCCTTGGAGACCTGGCCGCCGGACAGGGCGTTGGTGGAGATCCGGTCCAGGTCGGCCTGCTCGAACCACAGCCAGGTCGCCAGCAGCACGGCGACCAGGAACGCGGGCAGGAAGGTGAGCTTCTGCCAGGTCACCCGCCGGTGCGGGGCGGGCCGGGGCGGCGCCGGCGCCTCCTCCTCGTCGAGCCGGTCCGCACCGCTGCCGAGGTCGCTCATGCCTTCTTCCCCCCTGGCTCGCCCTCCTGTTCCGCGTGCGTCTGCGCCGACCGGGCCACCTCCAGCTCGTGCTGGTGCTCGATGGCCTCAAGACGGTCGGCCTCCAGCAGCTCGTGCACGGAGTTCATCAGCGTCTCCATGTCGACGACCCCCGTGTAGGCGCCGTACCGCCCGGTCACCGCGACCCGCCCGGCGCTGTCGGTGAGCACCGCCTCCAGCGCGTCGCGCAGGGTCGCGTCCCGGGTCACCGTGTCGCTGACCAGCGTCCCCGCCCGCGCCAGCGAGCCCTTGGCCCGCATCAGGTCGCCGCGCCGCAGCCACTTGTAGGGGCGGCGGCGCTTGTCGAGCAGCAGGATCTCGTTGGTGCCGCTGGAGCGCAGCAGGCCGAAGATCTGCTGCAGCGGGGTGTCCACGGTGACCGTCGGATAGTCGGTGATCTCCACATCGCGTACGCGGGTCAGGTTCAGCCGCTTCAGGGCCGCCCCGGCGCCGACGAACCCGGAGACGAAGTCGTCGGCGGGGTTGGTCAGGATCGCCTCCGGGGTGTCGAACTGGGCGATGTGCGAGCGCTCGCGCAGCACCGCGATGCGGTCGCCGAGCTTGATGGCCTCGTCGAAGTCGTGGGTGACGAAGACGATCGTCTTGTGCAGCTCGTGCTGGAGCCGGATCAGCTCGTCCTGGAGGTGGTCGCGGGTGATCGGGTCGACCGCGCCGAACGGCTCGTCCATCAGCAGCACCGGCGGATCGGCGGCCAGCGCGCGGGCCACGCCGACGCGCTGCTGCTGCCCGCCGGACAGCTGGCGCGGATAGCGGCCGTGGAACTCGCCGGGGTCCAGCCCGACCAGGTCCAGCAGCTCCTCCACCCGGGAGCGGATCCGGGACCTGGACCAGCCGACCATCCTCGGCACCAGCGCGATGTTCTGGGCGACGGTCATGTGCGGGAACAGGCCCGCCGACTGGATGGCGTAGCCGACCTTGCGGCGCAGCTTCACCGGGTCCATGTCGGTGACGTCCTCGCCGTTGATGCGGATGCGCCCGCCGGTCGGCTCGATCAGCCGGTTGATCATCTTCAGGGTCGTCGACTTGCCGCAGCCCGAGGGGCCGACGAAGATCACGGTCTCGCCGGCCTTGATCTCCATGCTGACGTTGTCGACGGCCGGTGCGGCACTGCCCGGGTAGCGCTTGGTGAGGTTCTCCAGCTCGATGGCCGCCCCCGCGACGGAAGCCCCCGAGGCGCGGGACACGTCAGGCACGTCAGGCACGGATCCCCCTGGGGATGGTCAGCCGTCCGATCAGGACGTACGCGGCGTCGAACAGCAGGGCGAGCACGATGATCCCGAGCGTGCCCGCGAGCACCTGGTTCAGGGCGTTCTTGCTGCCCAGCGAGGCCAGCCCGCGGAAGATCTCGTTGCCGAGCCCGGGCCCGGAGGCGTAGGCGGCGACGGCCGCGATGCCCATCAGCATCTGGGTCGCCACCCGGATGCCGGTCAGGATCGGCGGCCAGGCCAGCGGCAGCTCCACCCGCACCAGCCGCATCGGCCCGGACATGCCGATGCCGCGCGCCGCGTCCACCAGCGCCGGATCGACACCGCGCAGGCCCACGATGCAGTTGCGGACGACCGGCAGCAGTCCGTACAGCGTCAGCGAGATCACCGTTGGCGGCACACCCAGGCCCACGACCGGGATCAGCAGACCGATCATGGCGAGGGAGGGGATGGTGAGGAGGGTGGCCGTGGTGAGCGTGGCCAGGTTGCCGGCCCAGCCGCTGCGGTAGGTCGCGACCCCGATGAGCACGCCCAGCGCGGTCGCCAGGACCATGCACTGGAAGACCACGCTGGCGTGTTGCCAGGCGTCGGTGAGCAGCTGCTGGTGGCGCGTGCCGAGGTACTCCCAGAAGTTCACCCGGCCTCACCTCGCCCCACTGACGGCTACACGGAACGCTCCCGGTCCTCCGCCGCCTGCTGCACCAGCGGGATGATCCGCAGCGGCACGGGGTTCTCCATGACGATCGCGGTGGAGGCCCGGACGATGCCATCAAAACCGACGACCCGGTCGATCACCCGCTGGAGATCGGCGTTGGAGCGGGCCACCAGCCGGCACATCATGTCCCCGGTGCCGGTCGTGGTGTGCAGCTCCAGCACCTCCGGCACGGTCGCCAAGTGGGCGCGTACATCGGCCCCTTGGCCCTGCCGGATCTGCAGCGTGGCGAACGCGGTGACCGGGTAGCCGAGGGCCGCCGGGTCCACCTCGGGGCCGAATCCGCGGATGACTCCGTTCGACTGAAGCCGGTCCAGCCGGGCCTGCACCGTCCCGCGTGCCACACCGAGCCGCCGGGACATCTCCAGCACCCCGATGCGCGGTTCCTGCGCGAGCAGCACGATGATCCGGCCGTCCAGGTGATCGATCGCCACAGCAGCCTCCCAGGGGTGGGCATCCTGTACAGAAAGGCCGTAGGTACGGCCGTATCGCTGAGCAGATTGCCCAGTGAACACGCAAACTATTGCGCACCTTGCAGAGCGGGGCCAGGCTTCGGCTATGACGCAGACCACACACCACACTCCCGACACCGCCCGGCAGGCCGACCCCTTCCCGGTCAAGGGAATGGACGCGGTCGTCTTCGCCGTGGGCAACGCCAAGCAGGCCGCGCACTACTACTCCACCGCCTTCGGCATGCAGCTGGTCGCCTACTCCGGACCGGAGAACGGCAGCCGCGAGACCGCTTCGTACGTGCTGGAGAACGGCTCCGCGCGGTTCGTGTTCACCTCGGTGATCAAGCCCGCCACCGCCTGGGGGCACTTCCTCGCCCAGCACGTGGCCGAGCACGGCGACGGCGTCATCGACCTCGCCATCGAGGTGCCGGACGCGCGCGCCGCGTACGCCTACGCCGTCGAGCAGGGCGCGAAGAGCGTCGCCGAGCCGTACGAGCTGAAGGACGAGCACGGCACCGTCGTCCTCGCCGCCATCGCCACCTATGGCGAGACCCGCCACACCCTCGTCGACCGCAGCGGCTACGACGGCCCCTACCTGCCGGGCTACGTCGCCGCCAAGCCGATCGTCGAGCCGCCCGCCCAGCGCACCTTCCAGGCCATCGACCACTGCGTGGGCAACGTCGAGCTCGGCAAGATGAACGAGTGGGTCGGCTTCTACAACAAGGTCATGGGCTTCACGAACATGAAGGAGTTCGTGGGCGACGACATCGCCACCGAGTACTCGGCGCTGATGTCGAAGGTCGTCGCCGACGGCACGCTCAAGGTCAAGTTCCCGATCAACGAGCCCGCCATCGCCAAGAAGAAGTCCCAGATCGACGAGTACCTGGAGTTCTACGGCGGTGCCGGCGTCCAGCACATCGCCCTGAACACCGGCGACATCGTGCAGACCGTGCGCACCATGCGCGCGGCCGGCGTGGAGTTCCTCGACACCCCCGACTCCTACTACGACACGCTGGGGGAGTGGGTCGGCGAGACCCGGGTGCCGATCGACACCCTGCGCGAGCTGAAGATCCTCGCCGACCGTGACGAGGACGGCTATCTGCTGCAGATCTTCACCAAGCCGGTCCAGGACAAGCCGACCGTCTTCTTCGAGATCATCGAGCGGCACGGCTCCATGGGCTTCGGCAAGGGCAACTTCAAGGCGCTGTTCGAGGCGATCGAGCGCGAGCAGGAGCGGCGCGGCAACCTCTGAGCTCCGCTCGCCGGCCAGGTCAACGGTTCGTTCGTCTTTGTCCGCGGCGCCGTTGTGGCTGGTCGCGCGGTTCCCCGCGCCCCTTTGGGGCGCGGGGTCTCAACTCGGGATCTTGGTCTGTGGGGGTTCGCCCAGTGCGGCCAGGGCGCTTCGGGCCTCCTGCGCGTCCAGGGGGGAGAAGTACGGGTTGATCCGCAGGGCCTCCTGGAGGTGGCGGCGGGCCGGGCCCGTCTGGCCCAGGGACTTCTCGATCATGCCCCGGTGGAAGGCGTACGGCGCGCTGCGCACCGTACCGCCGTGCTCCCGGTCCGTGGCGGCCACCGCGAACCTCAGCGCCTCCCGGTCCTGGCCCGCCCGGTGCAGCGCCCAGCCCAGCGCGTCGGCCACCTCGATGCCGGGCTGGCGCTGCCACTCGGCGCGCAGCAGCCGCACCGCCTCCACGGCGTCCCCGTGGTCGGCCTCCAGCCGGCCGAGCACCAGCGCGTCGTCCACCCCGCCCGACTCCTCCAGCCGGACCCGCTCACGCAGCAGGTCGTACTGCACCCGGGCCGGCTGGGCGAGCCCCAGCGAGTCGTACAACTCGCCCAGCTCCAGCGCGTAGGCCGGCAGCGGCTGCCGCTCCAGCGCCACCCGGTACGCGCTCAGCGCCTCCGAGGTGCGCCCAAGCGCCGCCAGCGCCCGCCCCTGCCCGGCCTGGCCCGCCCGCTGGTCCGGGTCCAGCCGCACCGCCTCGCTGAAGTGCCGCAGCGCCACCTCCGGCTCCCCGCGCTCGAACGCCAGCTGCCCCGCCCGCTCCAGATACGCCGCCTGCTCGGACGGGTTCCGCGCGGCCGCCGCCGCGTCCGCCAGCGCCGCCGCCGCGTCCTCCCGCCAGCCGCGGTCCCGGAACACCCCCGCGGCCCGCGCCCGCACCGCCGGACCGGAGTGCAACGCCGTCAGCCGGTCCAGGGCCCGCCCTGCCGCCTTGTAGTCGCCGACCCCGGTGCACGCGTCGATCAGCGGCCCGTACGCCGTCCACCGCTTCGGCTGGGCCTTCAGCGCCTCCTCGGCGTAGCCGCGCGCCGCCCGGAAGTCCCGCCGCGCGTTCGCCAGCACCGCGAGCCCCTCCAGCGCCTCGGCGTTGCCCCGCTCCCGCACGGTGAGCGAGGTGCGCAGCGCCCGCTCCGCCTTCGGGAACGCGCCCGCCGCGTCCGCCGTGCGGCGGCCCTGCTCCACATAGGCGGTGCCCAGCACCGCCCACGCCGCCGCGTCCTTGGGACGGGTGCGCAGATACGCCTCCCGCTCGGCGATCAGCGCGTCCAGATCGGGCAGCGCCGCCGGCACCCCGGCGCGCACCGCGGCCTGCGCCTGCGCCCCCGCGGCCGGCTGCGGCGGCCGTCGCACGGGCTCCCCGCCGGGCCGCAGCACCAGCACCGCCCCGCCGAGCACGAGCGCGCCCGCGAGCGAGGCGAGCAGCACCCGGACCGGCCACCGGCGACGCGCGGGCGCGGCTTCCTCGACCCTCTCCCGGTTCCTGCTGCCGTGGTTGTCCATGGCGCTCACTGTGCGCCAGCACCCCCGCCGCCCACGGCATACGGCAGCCGCCGTCCACAGGGGTTCACACCGATGGCCCCCGGGTGCGAACCTGTGATCATGAGCCGTATCGAAGCGCCTCGCGACGAGCACACGGGCAACCTCCTGGACCGGCTTCTGTCGTATCTGCCCGCCGAGGCGGTCCTCACGGACCCCGACGTCACGGCCTCCTACGCCAACGACATGGCGAGCTTCTGCCCGGCCGGCACCCCGGCCGTGGTGGTCCTTCCGCGCACGGTCGAGCAGGTGCAGCACGTCATGCGCACCGCCACCGAACTGCGCGTCCCGGTCGTCCCGCAGGGCGCCCGCACCGGCCTGTCCGGCGGCGCCAACGCCACCGACGGCTGCATCGTGCTGTCCCTGACCAAGATGGACCGCATCCTGGAGATCAGCCCCGTCGACCGGGTCGCCGTCGTCGAACCGGGCGTGATCAACGCGACGCTCTCCCGCGCGGTGGACGAGTACGGCCTGTACTACCCGCCGGACCCGTCCAGTTGGGAGATGTGCACCATCGGCGGGAACATCGGCACCGCCTCCGGCGGCCTGTGCTGCGTGAAGTACGGCGTCACCGCCGAGTACGTGCTCGGCCTGGACGTCGTCCTCGCCGACGGCCGCCTGATGTCCACCGGCCGCCGTACCGCCAAGGGGGTCGCGGGATACGACCTGACCCGCCTGTTCGTCGGCTCCGAGGGCTCGCTCGGCATCGTCGTCCGGGCCGTCCTCGCGCTCAAGCCGAAGCCGCCCGCGCAGCTGGTGCTGGCCGCGGAGTTCGCCTCGGCGGCCGCCGCCTGTGACGCGGTGTGCCGGATCATGGAGGCCGGACACGTGCCGTCACTCCTCGAACTGATGGACCGTACAACGGTCAAGGCGGTCAACGACCTCGCCCACATGGGCCTGCCCGAGACGACGGAGGCGCTGCTGCTGGCCGCCTTCGACACCCCCGCCCCGGCCGCCGACCTCGCGGCCGTCGGCGCGCTGTGCGAGGCCGCCGGCGCCACCCAGGTCGTCCCGGCCGAGGACGCCGCCGAGTCGGAACTGCTGCTCCAGGCCCGCCGGCTGTCCCTGACGGCACTGGAGGCGGTCAAGGGCACGACCATGATCGACGACGTGTGCGTGCCCCGCTCCCGGCTCGGGGACATGCTGGAGGGCGTCGAGCGCATCGCCGAGAAGTACAACCTGACCATCGGGGTCTGCGCCCACGCCGGCGACGGCAACACCCACCCCACCGTCTGCTTCGACGCCGCCGACCCCGACGAGTCCCGGCGCGCTCGCGAGTCGTTCGACGAGATCATGGCCCTCGGCCTGCAACTCGGCGGCACGATCACCGGCGAGCACGGCGTGGGCGTCCTGAAGAAGGAGTGGCTGGCGCGCGAGATCGGCCCCGTGGGCGTGGAGATGCAGCGGGCCGTCAAGCAGGTCTTCGACCCGCTGGGCATCCTCAACCCCACGAAGCTCTTCTGACCGCTTCCTCCCGGACGCCTCACTGGGCGAGCAACTGGTCGAGCGCGTCGTCGATCCCCAGCTGCTCGCCCTCCGTCCCCGGCGGCACCACCCGCAGCGTGCGCTCCAGCCACGCCGACACCTGGGCGGCGGGCGCCTCCAGCAGGGCGTCCCCGTCCGGCGAGCTGAGCGCCATCAGCACGACGCCGCGCCCGTCGACCTTCGTCGGCCACACCCGCACGTCCCCGTGCCCGCACGGCCGGAACACCCCCTCCACCAGCAGCTCCCGCGCGAACGTCCAGTGCACCGGGCACTCGGAGTTGATGTGGAAGGCGATGTGCACGGCGTAGGGGTCGTCGGTGCGGTAGGCCAGCCGGGCCGGTACGGGGATGCCGCGTTCCGGCGACAGGATCAGCCGCAGCTCCAGTTCGCGTTCCACGACGGTGTGCGTCACGTGCGTTCCTCTCGGTCGTAGGCCCCACGGTGGGCCCGCGGGAGGTGAGAGGGGGCCGGGCCGGAAGCATTACGCGGGTTCGGAGAATTTTTTTCCGAGGCGGTGAAGGAACGGGTGCGGCGTTGCCCGGAAAGGGGTGGGTCCGGCGGGAGAGGCGGTGGCGCTCGCGCTCGTCTGATAGATGTGGAGGCCGCCATACGACCCCCTCGACAGATACGGGACGACGGACATGAGCGCCCCAACCCCGGCCCCCGGCGACGACCGGCCCCGCGAAGGCTATTACCCGGACCCGTCCATCCCCGGATACGTCCGCTACTGGAACGGCGCCGCCTGGATCCCGGGCACCAGCCGCCCCGCACCGACGGACGGCGAACAGCTCCCGCCCCCGCCGGGCGCCCACCCGGCGACCGCGCCGGCCGCGGTCGAGGAGACCGGGCCGCACTTCTTCGACGAGGACCCGCAGCCGGAGGCCAACCCGGCGGCCGATCAGGGCGGTTCGGCGCCGGCGGGTGCCGGGCAGGGCGGTGCGGTGCAGGGTCCGGTGGCGGGCGGAGCCGGGCAGGGCGCTCCTGGTGGTCCTGTGCAGGGGCCCGTCGGTTCCGCGCCGGGCCCTTCCGCCTCCGGTGCCGCGCCGCAGGGCGGCTGGCCGCAGCCGGCGTCCGCGTGGGGTGCCGACCGGTCCCAGCAGTCCGGCTTCGGCGGCGACCAGGACCGGCGCGTGTCGTGGGGCGCGGCCCCGGGCACCGACCCCCGGGTCCCGGCCGAGCGGCGCACCTACAGCCCGGCCGACGCGGCGCCGGGTGCCGCCGCGGGCTCCGGTGACGTGCCCTCCGACGGCACGTTCGTCTTCCGGCGCCCGACCGGCGGGGCGGACGCGGGCAAGGGCGCGGCCGGAACCCCGGGCGCCCCGGCGGGCGGTGCCGGCGGCCGGGCCGGCGCGGGCCGCGGCCGCGACTCGGACGAGGGCACCATGACGTTCCGCGCGGTCCCCCCGCGCGCCGGCACGGCCTCCGCGCCGGGCGGTGCCGCGCCGCAGGGTCCCCAGGCGCCGCAGGGTGCGCAGACCACGCCGAGTGCGCAGGGTCCGCAGGCCCCGCTGCCCGGTTCCCAGCAGGCCGCCCCTACGGCCACCCCGGGCGCCCAGGCCGCAACCCCCGGCGCCCAGGCCGGCCCGCAGGCCGCAGCCCCCGGCGCCCCGGCCTCCGCCACCGCCGCCCCGCCCGGCGTCCCGCACCAGGCCGCCGCACCGCAGCCGGCGCCCGTTGCCTCCGCCCCCCCTCTCCACGCCCCTCACCACCGGCCCCGGTGGCGGTCAGGCCTCCTGGGCCCAGCAGGTGCACCAGCTGGCCGGGG
>NZ_PQSS01000048.1 GCF_002920535.1 Streptomyces sp. Ru71
AGTACCTGGACGGCCTGCTGCTGCGCCTCGACGCGGGCGACGGCTGGTGCGGTGTCTTCTGGCAGCGCGACCCCGACGGTATGCGTGCGTGCCATGAGGGACGTGAGGTTCCGCCGTGGGACGTGGTGGAGGCCCTGCTGCAGGACCTCGCGGCACGGTATGACACCGGGGTGGTCGCTCAGGAGGCCGAGCGCGCCCGCGCCCTGCACGCCGCCGCCGTCACCGCGTACGACGCCCGCCCCGGTGGCCGGGAGGCGCTCGCGGACCGCCTCGACGTGATGCTCCGCGAGCAGCGCTACGCTGCGGAGCGCCAGGCCGCCCTCGGCCGGGCCCTCGCCTCCGCCGCGACCCGTCAGGAGGCCGACGCCCTCCGCCTGGACCTCGCCTGGTCCCGCGACGACCACGAACGCGCCACGGCCCGCTGCGCGGAGCTGCGCGCCCGAATGGCCCGCCTGGACCGACGGGACCCCGGCCCGGTCCCGTTCACCGCGGCGGACGCGACCGGGCAGCCCCTCCCCGCCGGTGCCGGTACCGCTGCGGCCGCCGACTGGTTCGTCAGCGCTGGCCCCGTCGCCGCCGTCCCCTCAGCTACCCGACCCACCGTCACCACACCCGCCCCCACCGACCCCACGCCCACTCCCGCAGCCCCGGCCCCCCGATCCGTCACCCCCGCCCCCGCGACCACCCCACCGGCACCCCCCACCCCCGCGAAGCGCAAGCGTCGCCGGGGTGGGGCGCGATTCGCCGGTGCCGTCGACGACACGGACGCGCCCACCGTCGTGCCGCCCCCCGTCGCCGCGCCGGTGCCCGCCCCCGCCCTCAGCCCGGAGGCCCCCCGCACCCCCCGTGGCGCACGGTTCGCCGGTGCCGTGCAGGACGTCGAGGTCGTGCGGGACGTCGACTCCGCGCGGCCGGCCGAAACTGTGGACGCGGTCGCCGAGCGGCAGGTCACCGACGCCGTGGACCGGCTCGCCCGGCTGCGTGCCGAGGGCCGCACCGGTGAGGCGCATGTGCTGCTCGTCGAGCTCGCCCGGTGGCCCGCCGCCCGTTTCCCGCTGCTCGCCGCCCGGCTGCACCAGGCGGGTCTGGGCGCGGACTGGGTGACCCTGCTGTGGGAGGCCGCCTCGCTGCCCGCCGAGCGGCTGGTCGCCGCCGCCGACGCGCTCGTCGCCGCCGGCCGGGGCGCCGACGGCGAGCAGATCCTGCGGCAGGGCGTCGCCCGGCCCGCCGAGGAGATCGCCGCCGCCGTGCGGGACCTGCACGCCGGCGGCCGCCACCGCGAGGTGGGCGCGCTGCTCGGCGCCTACGTCCGCGTCCGCGCTCCCGAGGAGGCCGCCCGCTGCGCCGCCCCCGACCCCAGCCTGCTGGTGCCGCTGCTGCTCCAGGCCGCCCGAGGCGTCTCCGACGAGCGGCACTGGGATCTCCTGCACGCCCTCCGCGTCGCCGGACTCGCCACCTGACCAGCAGCGACCCGCCCCCGCGTCGCCCGCAAGACCTCGAACGGAACCCGAAAATCCCATCCCAGCGACACCCATAGCCCCTCCAGCCAACAAACGCCACAACACTCCCGTCCACCCCTCGCGTCACCCACAGGAGTGTCAATCGGCGTCGACCCAGCGGGTTGGCGACGATGGTCTTGGCAAGCCCGTCGCCGAGGCTTACGTTCGTCCCTCTACGGCCTGCTTCTACGGGCGTAGAGGCTCTGACGTCGTGTCGAAGGAGCAGCTCATGGCCAACGTCGTCCGTGCCGCCCTGGTCCAGGCCACCTGGACCGGCGACACCGAGTCCATGGTGGCGAAGCACGAGGAGCACGCCCGCGAGGCGGCCCGCCAGGGGGCCAAGGTCATCGGCTTCCAGGAGGTGTTCAACGCCCCCTACTTCTGCCAGGTCCAGGAGCCCGAGCACTACCGCTGGGCCGAGCCCGTCCCCGACGGCCCGACCGTACGCCGTATGCAGGAGCTCGCCCGCGACACCGGCATGGTGATCGTCGTCCCCGTCTTCGAGGTCGAGCAGTCCGGCTTCTACTACAACACCGCCGCGGTGATCGACGCCGACGGCACGTACCTCGGCAAGTACCGCAAGCACCACATCCCGCAGGTCCGCGGCTTCTGGGAGAAGTACTACTTCAAGCCCGGCAACCTCGGCTGGCCCGTTTTCGACACGGCCGTCGGCAAGGTCGGCGTCTACATCTGCTACGACCGCCACTTCCCGGAGGGCTGGCGGCAACTGGGACTCAACGGCGCCCAGTTGGTCTACAACCCGTCGGCCACGCACCGCGGTCTGTCGGCCTACCTGTGGCGTCTGGAGCAGCCCGCCGCCGCGGTCGCCAACGAGTACTTCGTCGCCGCGATCAACCGCGTCGGCCAGGAGATCTACGGCGACAACGACTTCTACGGCACGAGCTACTTCGTCGACCCGCGCGGTCAGTTCGTCGGTGACACCGCCTCCGACTCCAAGGAGGAACTGCTCGTCCGCGACCTCGACTTCGACCTGATCGACCAGGTGCGGCAGCAGTGGGCCTTCTACCGCGACCGCCGCCCCGACGCCTACGAAGGACTGGTGCAGCCGTGAGCGACCTGTACGCCCGCCACCGCAGTGTGATGCCGGACTGGCTCGCGCTGTACTACGACGACCCGATCGAGATCACGCACGGCGAGGGCCGCCACGTCTGGGACTCCGACGGCCGCCGCTACCTCGACTTCTTCGGCGGCATCCTCACCACCATGACCGCGCACGCCCTGCCCGAGGTGACCAAGGCGGTCAGCGAGCAGGCCGGGCGGATCGTCCACTCCTCGACGCTCTACCTCAACCGCCCGATGGTCGAGCTCGCCGAGCGCGTCGCGCAGATCAGCGGCATCCCCGACGCCCGCGTCTTCTTCACCACCTCCGGCACCGAGGCCAACGACACCGCGCTGCTGCTCGCGACGACGTACCGGCGCAGCAACACGATCCTGGCGATGCGCAACAGCTACCACGGCCGCTCCTTCAGCGCCGTCGGCATCACCGGCAACCGCAGCTGGTCACCGACCTCGCTGTCGCCGCTGCAGACGCTGTACGTGCACGGGGGCGTGCGCACCCGGGGGCCGTACGCCTCGCTGAGCGACGAGGACTTCATCGCGGCCTGCGTGGACGACCTGAAGGACCTCCTCGGCCACACCCGCCCGCCCGCCGCGCTGATCGCCGAGCCGATCCAGGGCGTCGGCGGCTTCACCTCCCCGCCGGACGGGCTGTACGCCGCCTTCCGCGAGGTGCTGCACGAGCGGGGCGTGCTGTGGATCGCCGACGAGGTGCAGACCGGCTGGGGCCGCACCGGCGACCACTTCTGGGGCTGGCAGGCGCACGCCCGCAGCGGCCCGCCGGACATCGTCACCTTCGCCAAGGGCATCGGCAACGGCATGTCCATCGGCGGGGTCATCGCCCGCGCCGAGATCATGAACTGCCTGGACGCCAACAGCATCTCCACCTTCGGCGGCACCCAGATCACCATGGCCGCCGGCCTCGCCAACCTGGCGTACCTGCTGGACCACGACCTGCAGGGCAACGCCCGGCGCGTCGGCGGCCTGCTCATCGAGCGGCTGCGGGCCATCGCCGCGCAGGTCCCGGCCGTACGGGAGGTACGCGGGCGCGGCCTGATGATCGGCGTGGAGCTGACCAGGCCCGGCACGGACGAGGCCGCCCCGCAGGCCGCCGCGGCCGTACTGGAGGCGTGCCGCACCGGCGGACTGCTGATCGGCAAGGGCGGCGGGCACAACACCTCCGCCCTGCGCATCGCCCCGCCGCTGTCCCTGACCGTCGCGGAGGCCGAGGAGGGCGCCGCGATCCTCGACAGCGCCCTGAGAAGCATCCAGTAGCCGTGCGCCGATCGGGGAAGACGCCATGACCACCACCTGGGAACCCGTGGAACCGTCCCTGTCGGTGCGGCAGGTCCTCCATCTGGAGCGGGTCCTCGCCGGAGAGCCCGAGGTGGTGGCCGGCGCGGGCCGGCTGGACCGGCCCGTGCGCTGGGTGCACGTCGCGGAGGCCCCCGACGTCGGCGTGATGCTCAGCGGCGGCGAACTGGTGCTCACCACCGGGGTGCTGCTGGCCGGCGACGAGGACAAGCAGGCCGAGTACATCCGCTCCCTGCACCGAGCGGAGGCGGCCGCGGTCGTCCTGGGCCTCGGGCGGGCCTTCCCGGCCGCGCCGGAGGTGATGCGGCGGGCCGCCGAGCGGTGCGGGCTGCCGCTCGTCGTACTGCACCGGCCCTTCCCCTTCGCCCAGTTGACCGAGGAGGTGCAGGCCCGGCTGGTGCGCCGCAAGTTCGCCGCCGTCAGCCTGTCGGAGTCCGTGCGCACCGCGCTGACCGCGCTGATCACCTCCGGTGCACCGCTGCAACGCCTCCTCGACGAGATCGCCCGGCACAGCGCCTGCCCCGTCGTCGTCACCAACCTCGCCCACCGGGTGCTGGCCACGGCCGGCGAGCAGGCCGCGGTGGACGACGTGCTGCGCGACTGGGACCGCATCGCCCGGCGGGCCGGCGCCGGCGAAGGCGAGGGCGAGGGCTGGATCCGCGCCGAACTCGGAGGCCGCGGCGAACGCTGGGGCCGCCTGACGCTGTGCGGGCACCGCGGCGACCCCGCCGCCGGCCGCCTCCTCGCCGACCGCGCCGCCGAGGCCCTCGTCCTGCACCGCATGCTCGCCGGCCCCGCCGCCCGCACCTGGGAGGAGCAGTCCGCGCGGAGCCTGCTCACCGACCTGGCCTGCGGGGCGGTACCGGCCCGGCAGCTGCTGCCCCGGGCGCGCGCCGCCGGGCTGCCGGTCAACCGGCGCACCTTCGTCCCCGTCGTCGTACGCGACCGCAGCCCGGCGGAACTCGACCGCGTACTGCGACTGCTGGGGCTGCCCGCACTGGTCGCCGACATCGCCGACGTCGCCCACGCAGCAGGAGGCTCCGAAGCCGGCGGCCAGGCCACCGCCGTACTGCTCAGCCTCGCCCGCGACCAGGACGCCGAGGCGCTCACCGCGCACTTCGCGGCCCGGCTGCGCGAGGCGGGCCCCGTGGTGGTGGCCGCCGCCGACGCGCGCGCCGCCTGGGACGACGTACCGGCCGGACTGCGCGAGGCGCGGCACGTGGCCGACGCCGTCGCCGACTGCGCGGCCCCCCTCGACCTGCCGCCCGTGGTCCGCCTCCGGGACGTCCATCTGCGCGGGCTGATCCGGCTGCTGCGCGACGACCCCCGGGTGCAGTCCTTCGCGGAACGGGAGCTGGACGGGCTGCTGCGCACCGCCGACGACGACCTGCTCGCCGTCCTGCGCACCTACCTCGCCACCGGCCGCAACAAGTCCCGCACCGCCCAGCTCCACCACGTCTCCCGGCCCGCCCTCTACCGACGGCTGGAGGCGATACAGACGCGCCTCGGCGTCGACCTGGACGACTTCGAACAGGCCGCCTCGGTGCACATCGCCCTCCTCGCGCACGACGCGCAACAACCCTGAAACCCGCAACGACCTGGGAAAACGGCGGTGAAACATGGAGCCGGACAAGGGTGACACGGTGACACGCCGCACGGGCGCGGACGTGACACGCTGCAACTCACCGCGCCGCCACGGTCTTTCTAGGCTCACCGCACACCGACCGAGCGGAGGAACGTGATGAGCCGAGTGATCCGCGCCGCCCTCTTCCAGACCGCGTGGACGGGCGACAAGGAGTCCATGATCCAGGTCCATGAGCAGGCGGTGCGCGACGCCGCCGCCCAGGGCGCCCAGGTGCTGTGCTTCCAGGAGCTGTTCTACGGACCGTACTTCTGCCAGGTCCAGGACCCCGCCTTCTACGCCTACGCCGAGCAGATCCCGGGCGGCCCGATCGTCCAGCGCTTCCAGGCACTGGCGCGGGAGGCCGGCATCGTGCTGGTGCTGCCGATGTACGAGGAGGAGCAGCCCGGCGTCCTGTACAACACCGCCGCCGTGATCGACGCCGACGGCACCTACCTCGGCAAGTACCGCAAGACGCACATCCCGCAGGTGCGCGGGTTCTGGGAGAAGTTCTACTTCCGCCCCGGAAACGGCGGCTGGCCCGTCTTCGACACCGCCGCCGGCCGGATCGGCGTCTACATCTGCTACGACCGGCACTTCCCGGAGGGCTGGCGGGCGCTGGGTCTCGCGGGCGCCGAGATCGTCTTCAACCCGTCGGCGACCTCGCGCGGTCTGTCCCGCTACCTGTGGCAGCTGGAGCAGCCGGCGGCGGCCGTGGCCAACGAGTACTTCGTGGGCGCGATCAACCGGGTGGGCGTCGAGGACCTCGGGGACAACGACTTCTACGGCACGTCGTACTTCGTCGACCCGGAGGCACAGTTCGTCGGCGAGGTCGCGAGCGACAAGGAGACCGAGCTGGTCGTACGCGACCTGGATCTGGCCAAACTGCGCGAGGTGCGGGACCGCTGGCAGTTCTACCGGGACCGCGCACCGGGGGCGTACGCACCGCTGACGGCACCGTAAGCCCCCCAGGGGCGCGGGGAACTGCGCGATCAGCCACCGACCACCGCCACGTACCCACCGGGAGGAGCGACCAAGACATGAGCACCCGCACAGTGATCCGCGGCGGTCTCGTCGTCACCGCGTCCGACGAGATCCACGCCGACGTCCTGATCGAGGACGGCCGCATCGCCGCCCTCGCCGCCTCCGGCACCCCGGCCGCCGGGGCGTGGACGGCGGAGCGGACGATCGACGCCACCGGGAAGTACGTCCTCCCGGGCGGTGTCGACGCCCACACGCACATGGAGCTGCCCTTCGGCGGCACCTTCGCCTCCGACACCTTCGAGACCGGCACCCGGGCCGCGGCCTGGGGCGGGACGACGACGATCGTCGACTTCGCGGTGCAGAGCGTCGGACACAGCCTGCGCGAGGGGCTGGACGCCTGGCACGCCAAGGCGGAGGGCAACTGCGCGATCGACTACGGCTTCCACATGATCGTCTCGGACGTCAACGACGAGACGCTCAAGGAGATGGATCTCCTCGTGGAAGAGGGCGTGACCTCGTTCAAGCAGTTCATGGCCTATCCCGGAGTGTTCTATTCCGACGACGGGCAGATCCTGCGCGCCATGCAGCGCTCCGCCGACAACGGCGGGCTGATCATGATGCACGCCGAGAACGGCATCGCCATCGACGTGCTCGTGCAGCAGGCGCTGGAACGCGGCGAGACCGACCCCCGCTACCACGGCGAGGTCCGCAAGGCGCTGCTGGAGGCCGAGGCCACCCATCGCGCGATCCGGCTGGCGCAGGTGGCCGGGGCGCCGCTGTACGTCGTGCACGTCTCGGCGTCGGAGGCGGTGGCCGAGCTGGCCCGGGCCCGCGACGAGGGCCTGCCGGTGTTCGGGGAGACCTGCCCGCAGTACCTGTTCCTGTCCACGGACAACCTCGCCGAGCCCGGCTTCGAGGGCGCCAAGTACGTCTGCTCCACCCCGTTGCGGCCCCGCGAGCACCAGGCGCAGCTGTGGAAGGGCCTGCGCACCAACGACCTGCAGGTCGTCTCCACCGACCACTGCCCGTTCTGCTTCAAGGGCCAGAAGGAGCTGGGCCTGGGCGACTTCTCGAAGATCCCCAACGGGCTGCCGGGCGTGGAGAACCGGATGGACCTGCTGCACCAGGCCGTCGTCGACGGGCACATCTCCCGGCGCCGCTGGATCGAGATCGCCTGCGCCACCCCGGCCCGGATGTTCGGCCTGTACCCGAAGAAGGGCACCATCGCGCCGGGCGCCGACGCGGACGTCGTGATCTACGACCCGCAGGCCGAGCAGGTGATCTCCGCCGGGACGCACCACATGAACGTCGACTACTCGGCGTACGAGGGCAAACGGGTCACCGGCCGTGTCGAGACGGTGCTCTCACGCGGCGAACTCGTCATCGACCAGCGGGAGTACACCGGACACGCCGGTCACGGCGTCTACCTTCCCCGCTCCACCTGTCAGTACCTGAACTAGGAGTGGCGCCCATTATGGACTTCGGACTCGTCCTGCAGACCGACCCGCCCGCCTCCCGCGTCGTCAGCCTGATGCAGCGGGCCGAGCGCAGCGGCTTCCGCTACGGCTGGACCTTCGACTCGGCCGTGCTGTGGCAGGAACCGTTCGTGATCTACAGTCAGATCCTGGCCAACACGCAGACCTTGACTGTCGGGCCGATGGTGACGAACCCGGGCACCCGCACCTGGGAGGTCACCGCCTCCACCTTCGCCACCCTCAACGACATGTTCGGCAACCGCACCGTGTGCGGCATCGGCCGAGGCGACTCGGCCATGCGGGTCGCCGGCCGCAAACCCAACACCCTCGCCCGGATCAGCGAGGCCATGAAGGTCATCCGGGACCTCGCCGGCGGCCGGGAGGCCGACCTCGGCGGTGGCACGGTCGTCAGGTTCCCCTGGATCAAGCAGGGAGCCGAACTGCCCGTGTGGATGGCCGCCTACGGGCCCAAGGCGCTGAAGATGGCCGGTGAGGAGGCCGACGGCTTCATCCTCCAGCTCGCCGACCTGTATCTGACCGAGTACATGGTCAAGGCCGTCCGGGACGCCGCTGCCGCCGCCGGACGCGACCCGTCCGAGGTGACCGTGTGCGTCGCCGCCCCCGCCTACGTCACCCAGGACGACTCGCCCGAGGCCCTCGCCCACGCCCGCGAGCAGTGCCGCTGGTTCGGCGGCATGGTCGGCAACCACGTAGCCGACCTGGTCGCCAAGTACGGTGAGCACTCGGCGGCCGTCCCCGACGAACTCACCGACTACATCAAGGCCCGACAGGGCTACGACTACTCCCACCACGGGCGCAGCGGCAATCCCGACACCGCCTTCGTACCGGACGAGATCGTCGACCGGTTCTGCGTCGTCGGGCCCGTCGAGAAGCACATCGAGAAGCTGAACGCGCTGCGCGAGCTGGGCGTCGACCAGTTCGCCGTGTACGACATGCACGACGCGCAGGAAGCCGTCATCGACGCGTACGGGCAGCACGTCATCCCGGCCCTCACCACCTGACCCCAGCGTCCCTGATCCTCCGCCACCCCCTTGGTCGCCCCTCCCCACCGTCCCCGGGGAGGGGCCGGTGCCCGCACGGCCACACCCCGACCCACCTCACCCCATGGGGCTGCCATGACCGAGACCGCTCCCACCGCGATACCGCCGACCACCCAAGTCACCCTGCCGGACGGGCGGGTGGAGCTCGCGCCGGGCTCCGCCGCGCCCGGCGGCCGCTACGCCAACGAGGACCTGCTGCCCGTCCCGGCCGCGCGGCGCACCTGGACGACGTACAACTTCTGCGCGCTGTGGGTCGGCATGGCCCACAACACCGCCTCCTGGACGCTGGCCTCCGGGCTGATCGCCGTCGGCATGGACTGGAAGCAGGCGGTGTTCACGATCGCGCTGGCCAATGTGATCGTGCTGGTGCCGATGCTGCTGACCGGGCACGCCGGGCCCAAGTACGGCATCCCCTTCCCGGTGTTCGCCCGTGCCTCCTTCGGCGTCCGGGGCGCGAACCTGCCCGCCGTGGTGCGGGCGCTGGTGGCGTGCGGCTGGTTCGGCATCCAGACCTGGATCGGCGGTGAGGCGATCTACTTCCTCGCCGGGAAGCTGATCGGTTCCGGCTGGTCGGAGGCGTCCCGGATCGGGGGCTACGCCTGGACCATGTGGCTGTCGTTCGCCCTCTTCTGGGTGCTCCAGATCGCGATCATCCTTCGCGGCATGGAGACCATCCGCCGCTTCGAGAACTGGGCGGCGCCCTTCGTGCTGGTCGGCGCGTTCGTGATGCTGTGGTGGATGAGCGACAAGGCCGGCGGCCTCGGCCCGCTGTTCGACCAGCCGTCGAAGCTGGGCTGGGGAGCGGACTTCTGGAAGCTGTTCGCCCCCTCCCTGATGGGCATGATCGGCTTCTGGTCCACGCTGTCGCTGAACATCCCCGACTTCACCCGCTACGGCCGCAGCCAGAAGGCGCAGACCCGGGGCCAGGCGCTCGGCCTGCCCACCACCATGACCCTGTTCGCGTTCCTGTCCGTGCTGGTCACCTCCGGCTCGCAGGCGGTGTACGGCAAGTCGGTCTGGGACCCGGTGCAGCTGGCGGCGAAGACGGACAGCACGGTCGGCCTGCTGTACGCGCTCGTCACGGTGCTGGTGGCGACCCTGTCCGTGAACATCGCGGCGAACCTGGTCTCCCCGGCGTTCGACTTCTCCAACGTGGCGCCCCGCAAGGTGAGTTTCCGCACCGGCGCGCTGATCACCTGCGTGCTCGCGGTGCTGATCTGCCCGTGGAAGCTGTACGCCGACCCGCAGGGCTACATCTTCACCTGGCTCGGCCTGGTCGGCGGACTGCTCGGCACCGTCGCCGGCATCCTCGTCGCCGACTACTGGATCCTGCGCCGGGCCCGGCTCGACCTCGTCGACCTGTACCGGACCGAGGGGCGCTACTGGTACGCACGCGGCTGGAACTGGCGGGCCGTGGCCGCCTTCGCGGCCGGCGGGGTGCTGGCCGTCGGCGGCGCCGACTTCCACCCGCTGATCGACGGCCGCCCGGTCCCGGCGCTGGCCGGCCTGGCCGACTACGGCTGGGCGGTGGGCCTGGGCACCTCCCTGGTGCTGTACCTGGCGCTGATGCTGCCGCGCGGCCGCACCGCCGGCTGAAGCGGTGCGCGGGGCGGTCAGCCGGCCTGGCCGCCCTTCAGCGCCGCCATCGCCTCCTTGGCCGCCTTGATCGCGCCCTTGTTGATCTCGTCCGTGCTCGGCGCCTTCTTCGTCTCGAAGTCGCTGCCGTTGTAGGTGACCACCACCAGCGCGTTGTCCGCGCGGGCGATCACCTCGCCCTCCCGGGTCTGCTGCTTGTCCTCGGTGGTCAGGTTCACCACCGAGTACGCCTCGTCCCCGAGACCGGGCACCGCGCCGCCGCCGCTCTTCTCGGCCGTGCGTCCCTGGTAGGACTTCTGGGCCGCCGCCCCGGAGTCCATGATCTCGAAGGAGACGTCGAGCCACCGGTAGTCGTAGCCCTTCAGCGCGTTCCAGGAGCAGGTGCGGCGCAGCTTGACGTCGGTCGACGGGATCTCCTTGCCGGCCTTCTTGGCACCCGGCACCAGCGAGGTGATCGTCTTCTCGGTGAGGG
Source organism: Streptomyces sp. Ru71 (assembly GCF_002920535.1). Classification (GTDB taxonomy): domain Bacteria; phylum Actinomycetota; class Actinomycetes; order Streptomycetales; family Streptomycetaceae; genus Streptomyces. Next base: position 11,100 of record NZ_PQSS01000048.1, read on the forward strand.
CGGTGCAGGGCGCGGGGGCGGTGGCGTACGACTTCGACACCTGCGTCGTGGAGGGGGCGGTCGCCGACTGGGTGGCCGTCCTGTCCGGGGCCGGTTCGTGCCCGGCGGCCGGGGCAGGGGCGAGCGGTCCGGACGACAGCGCCCAGCCGGCCGTGGCGAGCACGGCCACCGGGGACAGACGCGCGGTCAGGGCGAGCGGCAGAGGAAGCAAACGCACGGCGCACTTCTCATGGGGGGAGGCTGAGAGGGCTGTCCGCAGTGCGGACGGGACGACAGTGTCACATGACTGCCTGTGGGGCGGAAGTGCGAACTCGCTCCGTGCTGGTGCGGTGACGCAGACGTGTTGACGGCCGTGTTCCCCCCGCGGTGATCACGCTCGTACGATCCATTCGGGGAGACGTACCCGAGCCCAGGAGACGCCCGTGTTCACCACCCGGCCCACCCTGCAGGGCACCTTCGGCATGGTGTCCTCCACCCACTGGCTGGCCTCCTCCTCGGCCATGGCCGTCCTGGAGGACGGCGGCAACGCCTTCGACGCCGCCGTGGCCGGCGCGTTCGTCCTGCACGTGGTCGAGCCGCATCTGAACGGGCCGGCGGGCGAGGTGCCGATCCTGCTCGCCCCCGCGGGCGGCGAGGTGCGGGTGCTGTGCGGGCAGGGCGTGGCCCCGGCGGGTGCCACGGTCGCCCACTACCGGGGGCTCGGCCTGGACCTCGTGCCGGGCACCGGACCGCTCGCCGCCGCCGTGCCCGGCGCCTTCGACGCGTGGCTGCTGCTCCTGCGCGACCACGGCACGAAACCCCTCGACGAGATCCTTCAGTACGCCATCGGCTACGCCGAGCACGGGCACGCGCCCGTGGAGAACGTCGGCGCCACCGTGGAGACCGTACGGGAGCTGTTCGAGACCGAGTGGACGTCATCGGCGGAGGTCTATCTGCCGGGCGGCCGCCCGCCCCGCCCCGGCGAGCTGCTGCGCAATCCCGCCCTCGCCGCCACCTGGCGGCGCCTGCTCGCCGAGACCGCCGGCGCCGGCGACCGGGAGGCGGTGATCGACGCCGCGCGGGAGGTGTGGCGCTCCGGGTTCATCGCCGAGGCACTGGTGCGGCAGGCGCAGCGCCCCACGCTCGACACCAGCGGCACCCGGCACACCGGCACGCTCACGCTCGACGACCTCGCCGGCTGGTCCGCGACCTACGAGCCGCCGGTGACGTACGACTGGAACGGCTGGACCCTGTGCAAGGCCGGCCCCTGGAGCCAGGGACCCGTCCTGCTCCAGCAGCTCGCCCTGCTCCCGGCCGAGCTGCCGCCGTACGGCTCCGCCGACTACGTCCACCTGCTCGTCGAGGGCTGCAAGCTGGCGATGGCCGACCGGGAGGCCTGGTACGGCGACGCCGCCGACGTGCCCGTCGACCTGCTGCTGTCCGAGGAGTACAACGCGGACCGCCGGGCCCTGATCGGGGACACCGCCTCCACCGAGCTGCGGCCCGGCAGCCCCGGCGGCCGTACCCCGCGGCTGAGCGCGCACGCGCGCGTGGCCGCCACCGTCGAGCCGGGGTCCGATCCGCTCGCCGCGCTCGGCGTCGGCGAGCCCACGGTCGCCGAGCCGGGCACCTCCCCGGTGCCGGGCGAGCCGCTGGTGGGGGCCGACGGCACCACCCGGGGCGACACCTGCCATCTCGACGTCGTCGACCGCTGGGGCAACATGGTCTCCGCCACGCCCAGCGGCGGCTGGCTCCAGTCCAACCCCGTCGTGCCCGAGCTGGGCTTCCCGCTCGGCACCCGGCTGCAGATGACCTGGCTGGAGGAGGGCCTGCCGAACTCCCTCACGCCCGGACGCCGCCCCCGCACCACCCTCACCCCCTCGCTCGCACTGCGCGACGGCGTCCCCGTGCTCGCCTTCGGCACGCCCGGCGGCGACCAGCAGGACCAGTGGCAGCTGCACTTCTTCCTCGCCGTCGCGCTGCGCTCCCCGGTGCGCGGCGGGCTCGACCTTCAGGGCGCGATCGACGCCCCGAACTGGCACAACGACAGCTTCCCCGGATCCTTCTACCCGCGCGCCATGCGCCCGGGCGCGGTCACCGTCGAGTCCCGCACGGACCCGGAGGTCGTCGCCGGGCTGCGGCGCCGCGGCCATGGCGTGACCGTCGGCCCGCCGTGGTCCGAGGGCCGGCTGTGCGCGGTCGCCCGCGACCCGCAAACCGGCGTGCTGTCGGCGGCGGCGAACCCGCGCGGAATGCAGGGGTACGCGGTGGGCCGATGAGGCGTGCGGGGGGACCGGGTGTTCATGCCGATTCCACCCGGTGTGCACGGGGCGGGCGGGGATTGTCAGTGCCCCGTGCTCTCATGGAGGCATGATCCAGGACACGGGAACCATCGAGGAGTTTCTCACCCGCCACTCGGCCGACGTGGAGGAGGCGGTCCGGCAGGCCGCCGCGGCCGAGATCATGCCCCGCTGGCGGCAGCTCGCCGACCACGAGGTGGACGTCAAGAGCGGGCCGCACGACCTGGTGACGGACGCCGACCGCAAGGCCGAGCTGTACCTCACCGACGCACTGAGCGCCCTGCTGCCCGGCTCCGTGGTGGTGGGCGAGGAGGCCGTCCACGCCAACCCGGCGACCTACGACGCGATCCGGGGCGAGGCTCCGGTATGGATCGTCGACCCGGTCGACGGCACCCGGCAGTTCGTGCACGGCGACGACGGCTTCTGCACCCTGGTCGCGCTCGCCCAGGGCGGAGTCCTGCGCGCCTCGTGGACGTACGCGCCCGCCCGCGGCCGACTCGCCACCGCCGTCCGGGGTGGCGGCGCCCACCTCGACGGGCAGCGGCTGTTCGCCGGGCCGCCCGAGCCCGGGCGTGAGCTGCGGGTGGCCACCTCGCACCCCGACTACACCACCGACGAGCAGAAGCGCGCCCTGCTCGCGCTGCGCACGCCGGGCATCGCCTTCCGGTCCTGCGGCTCGGCGGGCCTGGAGTACCTCGCCATCGCCCGCGGCGAGCTCGACGCGGTCGCATTCTCCTGGGAGGCCGCCTGGGACCACGCGGCGGGGCTGCTGCTGGTGGAGGAGGCGGGCGGCGCCCACCTCACCCTCACCGGCGAGCCGTTCCGCATCACCGGCGGCAACGCCCTGCCGTTCACCGCGGCCCGCGACGCGGCCACGGCCCGCCGGATACAGACGCTGCTGGCACAGGGGACGTGACCGGGCGGGCGACTCGGCGGGGGCCGGGTGGCCGCTCGGGGCCCGGTGACGGGGAGGCGCCGGGTGACTCGGCGGAGGCATGGGTGGCCGGAAGGGGCCGGGTGGCCGGGAGGGGTCGGGGTGGCCGGGAGGGGGCCGCACCAGCGGGCCTCCAGCAGCACCGGCATATCCTGAGTCCCTCAGGCAGGCCGTCGGCTGACGAAGGGGTCCGAAGGTGCCGTCGATGCTCGATGCGGTCGTGGTGGGTGCGGGGCCGAACGGACTGACCGCTGCCGTGGAGCTGGCCCGCCGCGGCTTCTCCGTCGCGCTGTTCGAGGCCCGTGACACCGTGGGCGGCGGCTCGCGCACCGAGGAACTCACCCTGCCCGGCTTCCACCACGACCCGTGCGCCGCGGCCCACCCCCTCGCCGTCAACTCGCCCGCGTTCAGGGCCATGCCGCTGGAGCGCTACGGCCTTGAGTGGCTGCACGCCGAGCTGCCCATGGCGCACCCCTTCCCGGACGGCAGCGCGGCCGTGCTGGCCCGTTCGGTCGCCGAGACGGCCGCGTCCTTCGGCCCGCGCGACGCCGGCGCCTACCGCCGCCTGGTGGAGCCGTTCCTGCACAAGTGGGACACTCTGGCCCGGGACTTCATGTCCCTGCCGCTGACCGCGCTGCCCCGCGACCCCGTGACACTCGCCCGCTTCGGCCTGGTCGGGCTGCCCCCGTCCACCTGGCTGACCCGCCGCTTCCGCGACGAGCGGGCCAAGACGCTGTTCGCCGGTCTCGTCGCGCACGTCATGGCCCCGCTCGGCGGTGTCGCCACCAGCGCCATAGGCCTGGTCTTCGCCCTCGCCGCGCACGCCCGCGGCTGGCCCCTCGCCCGCGGCGGCTCCCAGTCCATCTCCGACGCCCTCGCCGCCTACTTCACGGACCTCGGCGGCACCGTGCACACCGACTACGAGGTCAAGCGGCTCGACGACCTGCCCCCGGCCCGCGCCTACGTCTTCGACACCTCGCCCACCGCCCTGGCCCGTATCGCCGGCTTCGGCCGCCACTACGACGGCTACCGGTACGGCCCCAGCGCCTTCAAGATCGACTACGCGCTGGACGGGCCGGTCCCGTGGACGGCGAAGGAGGCCCGCCGCGCCGGCAGCGTGCAGATCGGCGCGGACAGCGCCGAGATCGGTGCCGCACTGCGCGCCGCCTCCCGCGAGGGCCGCGCCCCCGACCGGCCGTTCATGATCACCGTGCAGCCCAGCGTGGTCGACCCGACCCGCGCGCCCGCGGGCAAGCACGTCTTCTGGGCGTACGGCCATGTCCCGAACGGCTGGCGAGGCGACCTCACCGACGCCCTGGAACGCCAACTGGAGCGCTTCGCCCCCGGCTTCCGCGACCGTGTCCTCGCCCGTGCCGTCGCGGGCCCGGCCGAACTCGCCGCCCGCAACGCCAACTACGTCGGCGGCGACATCGCCACCGGCGCGGTGTCCGGACTCCAGACGCTGCTCCGCCCCAGACTGTCCCTGTTCCCGTACGGCACCCCGCATCCGGCCGTCTTCATCTGCTCGTCGGCGACCCCGCCCGGCCCAGGCGTGCACGGCATGTCGGGGCACAACGCGGCCAAGGCCGTGTGGAGAAGACTGAGGCAGGAATGACCACCATCACCCTGGTCAAGGGCGACATCACCCGGCAGAGCGCCGACGCCCTCGTCAACGCGGCCAACTCCTCCCTGCTGGGCGGCGGAGGCGTCGACGGCGCCATCCACCGCCGCGGCGGCCCCGCGATCCTGGAGGAGTGCCGCAGGCTGCGCGCCTCCCGGTACGGCAAGGGCCTGCCGACGGGCCAGGCCGTCGCCACCACCGCCGGGGAGCTGGACGCCCGCTGGGTGATCCACACCGTCGGCCCGGTCCACAGCGACAGCGAGGACCGCTCCGGCCTGCTCGCCTCCTGCTACCGCGAGTCCCTGCGCGTCGCCGACGAACTGGGCGCGCGCACGGTGGCCTTCCCGGCGATCTCCACCGGCGTCTACCGCTGGCCGATGGACGACGCGGCACGGATCGCGCTGGAGACGGTGCGGGAGACGACGACGGCGGTCGAGGAGGTCCGGTTCGTGCTCTTCGACGACCGCGCCTACGAGGCCTTCGCCGCGCGGCTGGGCTGACGAACGCGGCGGTCAGCCGGTCGCGGTGTGCTCGGCTGACGAACCCGGCGGTCAGCGGTCACGGTGCGGCTGGGCTGACGAACGCGGCGGTCAGCCGGTCACGGAGCGGCTCGGAACGCAGCGCCGCAACGCCCGGGCGGCCAGCGTGCGATGGCAGATCTTGCCGGTGGGACCGAGCGGCATCTCGTCCACCACCAGCAGCCGTTCGGGCAGTTTCCGGCGGGACAGGCCCCGCTCCAGCAGGTGCGCCGTGAGGTCGGACAGAGTGGGCGCGAGCGCGCCGGGGACCGGCCGGACGCACGCGCACAGCCGTTCCCCGAGGTCCGGGTCGGGGACCGGGACGCAGACCGCCTCGGCCACGGCGGGATGACCGCCGAGCTCCCGTTCGACCTCGGCGAGGCTGATGTTGAGGCCGCCGCGGATCACGACCCGCTTGAGCCGCCCGAGGACATGGAGCCTGCCGTGCTCGTCCAGCCGGCCCAGGTCACCGGTACGTACCCAGCCGCCGGACGTGCGGTACCGGGCGTCGAGTTCCGGTGCGCCCACGTAGCACATCGGCGTCATCGGGCCCCTGGCCTCGATCTGACCGGTGTGCCCGGCGGGCACGGGCCGGCCGTCGGGGCCGGTGATCCGGATGCGGGCGACGGCGGGGTCGGGGGTGCCCGCGCTGTCGCCCGGCGGGCGGCTCTCGCCGGCGGTGTGGCAGTTCACGCCGTCCGAGGAGCCGTACACGGTGACCACCGGCCGGCCGAAGCGCCGGCGGCATGCCTCGGCCGTGGCCGCGGGCAGCGGTGCGCCGCTGGAGACGACGACCCGCAGCGAGGAGACGTCCTCCCCGCGGCGGGGCGGGAGGTCGGCGATCCGGCGGAGCATCGTGGGCACCGCGAAGAGGTGGGTGGGGCGGTGCTCGGTGACCAGCCGCAGGGCGTCCAGCGGGTCGAACACCGGCTGCACGATCAGGGTCCCGCCGACGGCGGCCAGCGTGACGGGCGTGCCGAGGGAGCCGAAGGAGGAGGCCAGCGGCACGAGGACGAGGTGGCGGGGCGGCACCGCGGGCTCGGGGTGGAGGGCCCTGACGTAGCGGGCCCGGCCGCCGGCGAGGGCGTGATGGCTGTAGGCGACCATCTTCGGCTCGGCCTCGGAGCCGGACGAGACCAGGATGCGGGCGGGACCGTAGGGATCGGCCGGCCGGTGCCTCCGGGGAAGCCCGGCCCCGGAGTGCGGGGCGTGCAGCCCCTGGATCCAGCCGTCGCCGGGGCCGGGCACGAGCACGGTGCCCAGGTACGGCAGGCCGTCCAGGGCCCGCGCCTCCTCTGCGGCGGCGAGGACGGCGCCGCGGGCCCGGGAGCGGTCGAGCAGCGCCCGCAGGTCACGGTCGTCGCCGCCCGGAGGCAGGGGCAGGGCGACCGCGCCGATGGCGTACACGGCGAGTTCCGCGGCGACGGCGTCGCGCCCGTTCGGCAGCCGCAGCGCGACCACGTCCCCGGCGCCCAGACCCGCCCGGTCCAACACGGCGCGGACGCGCCGCACTTCGGCCATGAGGCCGGCGTAGGTCAGCACTCCGGTGCCGTCCACCAGTGCCTCACGGTCCGGGTGCCGGCGGACCCGGGCGGTGAACAGGCTGAACAGGTCGCTGTCCGGGCACAGGCCGGCCGCCACCCAGGCCCGCCGCAGGGCGCGGGGCACGAGGTCGGGGAAGGGGACTCCGGCGCGTGACGTCCACACCGGCTGGTCGATTCCGGTACCGCCGCGGGCCCGGGTCGTGGGGGCGGCCGTCATGCGAACTCCCAGGGGGCGCGGGGGCGGGCGTACCCGGTGGCCGGGTCCGGCGGTGCGACGGCCGCGTGGAAGGCTGCGTCGCGGGTGAGGTCTCTCAGATCGGTCAGGACGGGTGTCGCCGTCAGCCCCGCGTCGGCCAGCCGTGCCAGCCACTCCTCGGTCGTACGGCGGGCGAAGCGGGCCACCGCGTCCTGCGGGTAGGCGGGGTCCGCGCCGTCCAGCAGCCGGTACACCGCCTCGGGGTGCCGCCGGGCGTCGGGGCCGAGGCAGAGGTGGCCGTCGGCCGTGCGCAGCGGCCGGTCCAGCGGTGGCCGGCGGACGCGGTGCGCGGGCCGGGGGACCAGGACGCCCGCCGAGAGCAGGCTGGAGTGGACCCGGGCGCCCCGCCGGGTCGCCGCACGGAACGCCAGCCCCGCCAGCGCGCCCTGGGCGCACACCAGCCCGCCGAGCACGTCGGTGAGGGTCAGCAGGGAGGGCGCCGGGGGTTCGTCGGCGGGCCGTACGGCGGCCGCGAGTCCGCTGTGCACCTGGGCGAGGTAGTCGGTGCCCACGGGCGGCCGGTCACCGAAGGCGTCGCCGAAGCCGGACGCGGAGGCGTACACCAGGCCCGGGTGGGCGGACAGCAGGTCGGAGGCGTCCAGGCCGTGGCGGGCGGCCTTCCCGGGGGCCCAGTTGTGCAGGAACACGTCCGCGCCTGCGGCCAGGGAACGGACCGTGTCGCGGCCCTGCGGGGTGGTGAGGTCCGCCTCGACCACCGGTTTGCCCGCGTTCAGCGCCAGGAAGCGGGCCGAGCAGTCCCCCGCCAGCGGCGGGAGCCAGCGCATCGGGTCGCCGCCGGGCGGTTCGATCCGGACGACGTCGGCGCCCAGCATCCGCAGGACGTGCCCGGCGAGCGGCCCCTGCACCCGGCGGGTGGACTCCACCACGCGCAGCCCGCTCAGCGGCAGGACGGCACCGTCCGCCGTGGCCGGCCGCGGGGAGGGGACGCCGTGCGCCTCCCGCGGTCCCGGGGTCAGCTCCCAGGGCGCGGGGCACGCGGCGGGTGCCGGGTCGGCACGGACGACGAGGAGGCTCACGCCGGTGTCGTCGGCGGCGGCGCGCAGCTCCGCCAGCGTGCACCGGCGCGCGGCCTGCCGCAGCGCACCGGGCAACGGGCAGACGGCGGTGGCGAACCGCTGCTGGAAGGGCAGCCAGCCGCGGCCGGCGAGCCCGGCCGGGACACCGAGCCGGACCCAGAACTCCCGCCAGGCGAGCGGGTCCAGGGTCTCGATCTCCGCCCGGACGCCGTCGGAGGTGACCAGGGTCGCGAGGCCCTCCGCGTCCGCCGCACCGGACGGCGGCGGCGACGAGGGCAGTTCCGGGTCGGGTGATGCGGCCGTCGCGGCAGCGAGGTACTGGCCGACCGCGAGCAGCGCCCCCTGCGCCACCGACGTCCGCACCTCGCGCAGGTCCAGGCCGCGGGCCCGTCCGACGCGCACGGCGGTGACGCCCAGCGCGCCGAGCACGCCCGCCACCACCGAGGCGTAGTCGACGGCCAGCGGGGCGGGCCCGCCCGTGGCCCGCCCGTGGACGTGCAGAAGACCGCAGGCGGCCTGCACGGCACGCTCGTCCGGCAGGTCCCTCGCGACCGGGCCCGCCCAGCCGATGAGCAGCCGTACCGGGTCCGCGTCCGCCCCCTGGGGCAGGGCCCGCGCGCTGTGCCGCAGCAGACGCTCCGCGACATCGAGGGAGACCGCCGGCCGGGTCCCGACCCCGAGCCGCGGCGTCACGGCCGGCCCTCCGCGGGCCGGCGGCCCTGCACGGAGTAGAACACGCTGGAGGCGGCACGGAAGGACGGGTCCCGCATCAACTGCCCCACCCGGTCCAGCTCGTCGGCGGTCATGCCCTGTTCCTCCAGCCGTTCACGCAGGTTGCGGGTGTGGTTGAGCTGGAGCCCCAGGCCGGGGTCCCGCGCGTGCCGTACACCGATGTGGAGCTGGACGTCGACGCCGGTCAGCCCGGCCGCCCGCATGGCGGCCGGTGCTTTGCGCCCCCAGTGCGGGTCGCCGCCCGCGGCCCGCAGGGCGGCCGTCTTGGCCCGCAGGAACCTGACGTAGAGGGCCTCGGCCTCCGGGTCCGGGGTCAGCAGCGGCGGTTCGTAGGTGGCGTCGATCTCGTCGATCTGCAGGACGCCACCGGGTCTGAGGGCGCGCACCAGCTTGCCCAGGACGGCGTCGCGGGAGGGCACGTGCTGCAGGACCAGGCGGGCCACCACCAGGTCGTAGGCCGCCTCCGGGAGCGGATCGCGGGCCACGTCGAGGGCGGCCACCTCCAGGCCCGGGCCGGGAGCCAGGTCCCGTGGGTCGCGGTCGGTGGCGAGCACGGACCCGCCCGGTGCCACCCGGCCGGCCAGCCAGCGCGCGATGCTGCCACCGCCCGCACCGACCTCCAGGCAGTGCCAGCCGGGACCGACGCCGGTGGCGGCCAGCCGGGGCAGGGTCACCGGGTCGTACGCGGCGGCCAGACAGCGGTGCTGGTCGCGGCTGTGCGCGGTGCCGTTGCCGAAGACCGCGCGGGTGCCCTCCCGGGCAGGGGACGGCTGGGACACGGTGGGACTCCTCTCGTCGCCGTGGTGTGAGGGCCGGTCAGGTCCAGCGGCCGGTGCCGGTGAGCGAGGCGCCGGTCAGCCGCTCGGCCAGGGCGACGCGGCGGACCTTGCCGGTGCCGGTGCGCGGGACCGCGTCCCAGGTGAGGACCGCCGGCCGGGCCAGCGCCGGCAGACCCTGGGCGGCCCGGTCCCAGGCCCGTTCGTCCAGCCGGCCGTCGGCGGTGACCACGACCGGGAGCGGAGCGCCGTCCCGGCCGGCCACGATCACGCACTCCAGCGCCTGCGGCAGCCGCTGTTCCAGCAGGTCCTCGGTATGCAGACGGCTCAGGCCGGGCAGGCGGTCGACCGCGCGGTCCAGGACGCTGACGCTGCCGTCGCGGTGGTGCACCCCCATGTCACCCGTGGACCACCAGTCGCCGACGCGCTTGGCGTCCCAGCGCTCCTGCTCGCCGACATAGCCGAGGGCGAGGGCCGCGGTGCGGACCAGCAGCAGGCCCGGGCGGCCGCGCGGCACCGGGCGGAGCGTGTCCGGGTCCACCACGCGCAGCCGGGTCCGGCCCGGCACCGGACGGCCCAGCCGGCGGTTGGTGGACGCCGCGTCCGGGGCGAGCGCGGAGCGCCGGGTGTGGAAGCGGAACGTCAGGGGTCCCGTCTCGGTCTGGCCCCAGCCCTGCATCCACAGCGGGTGGGCACGGTGGCTGGCGGTCAGGTAGGCCCGCAGCGCGGGCGGGTGTACCGCGTCGTAGGTGCTGATGTACAGGCGCACGCGCCGGAAGGGGTTGTCCAGCCGCTCGGTGAGCGGGCGCAGCCGGGTGTAGGTGGCGGGCAGCGCCTCGACGACGGTGGGCGGGTGCGCCCGCAGCAACGGGTCGGCGGCGAACGGCTCGTCGCCGGTGAGGATCGTGATCGCGGCGGGCGCGAGCGCCGTCACCACCGCCGTCCAGCAGAAGGTGCGGCCGTGGCCGTACGCGCTGGCGTTGCACAGCACGTCGTCCCGGCGGATGCCGATGCCCGGGTAGCGCACCGCCTCGAAGCGGGCCAGCTCGTGCACCAGGGTCCGCGTGGAGTGGACCACCAGTTTGGGCACGCCGGTCGTCCCGGAGGTGTGGTGCACGACCAGCGGCTCGTCCTCGTGGCGCCGTACCGGGTCGGCGGGGCGGGAGGCGTCCAGCGCGGCGAGGTGGGCCGCGCCGGGCACGGGGGAGTCGACGGTGACGCAGAGCGGCGCGGGGAGGCCGGTCCCCTCGGTTCGGCAGCGGGCGAGCACCGCCGAGGTGGTGACCATCGCGGCCGGCCGCAGCCGCTGCAGCAGGGTGAGGAGGTCCGCGGTGTCCAGCCGGGCGGACAGCTGGGCGGGTACGGCGCCGACCCGGACCGCGGCGCAGGCGAGCAGGTCGTAGTCCCAGTGGTTGTCCTTCACGACGGCCACGCGGTGCCCCGGCCGCACGCCCGCGTCGGTGAGCCGGGCGGCGGTGGCGCGGACCAGGGCGGCCAGCTCCGCGACGGTCCACCGGGTGCCGGCCCGCGGGGCGATGTCGAAGGGACGGTCCAGGCGGACCACGGTACGGGTGCCGGCCGCCACCGCGTCGTCGAACAGGGTGCCCATGTCATGCGGTCGCACGGATCTCCTCGGATCGTTCCCCGGGGCGGTCGTCGGCTCGGTCCTCGGACCGTTTCCAGGGTCGGTCGTCGGCTCGGTCCTCGGCTGGTTCCTCGGTTCGGTCGGGGCCGGAAGGCCGGTGCCGTCCCAGCCTGCTCAGGACACGGGACGCGGCCAGCGCACCCGCCCGGACGGCACCCTCGGACGCGGGCCGCAGCATCAGCCAGTCGCCGGCGTACTCCACCGCGCGCACCGGGCGGGCGACGAAGCCGGGACGTTCCCGCAGCGCCTGCGGGGTGGCCTCCGGCAGACCGTGGCGGAAGGCGTGCACGAGGTGGTGCCGGCGGGCGCCGCCGATGCCCGGCACATACCGTTCGGCCGCGCGGACGAGCACGTCGGCGGCCTCTTCCGGGGCGGCGTCCAGCAGTTCACGGACCCGGCGCGGACTCGCCACGAGGGTGACCAGCCCGCGCCCGGCGGGGGCCCGGCCGGGATCCTTGGCGTGGTCGACGACCACGCCGGACAGCGCGTCCTCCTCGACGGCCGGGGTGAGCAGGATGTGCACCGGCCGCCGGGCGGGCGGGGCCAGCGGACGGTCCAGCAGGCAGCTGACCTTCATCATCGGGGTGAAGGCGCAGGCCGTCAGGAACGGCCGCTCCTCGGCGGGGGCGTCCGGGCGCAGCGCCAGCGCGACGGGGGCCGGGACGGCCAGCACGGCGGCCCGTGCCCGGACCTCACCGTCGTCGAACCGGAGGACGGCGTGTCCGCCCGCGTCGGTGACCTCCCGCACGGGCCGGCCGGTCACCACGTCGGTGCCGGCGGCCAGCCGGCGGGCCAGGAAGTCCATGCCGTCCCGGTAGGTGCGCCAGCCGGACGGGGAGCCGGTCTCCAGCAGCAGGCTCACCAGAGGGGCGGCGGCGGAGCGGGCGGTGTCCCAGCCGAAGAAGCAGCCCGCGACCGCCTGTAAGAGGTAGTCGTGCAGGTCGGGGTGGTAGCGGGCGGCCGTCTCCCGCAGGGTGGCGGCACCCAGCGGGCTGCCCTCGGGGCGGTCGCCGTCGAACCGGGCGCGGCGCCGGCCGGTCCACGCCGTGAACGCGGCCAGGTCGCGCCGGGCGCGGGCGGACAGACCGGCGCCGGTGAGCACGGCCGTAGGCTCTCCGACGCCGGGGTGGGCCCGCCCGCCGCGCCAGACGGCCACCCCGCCGCCCACCCGGGGGACGTCCGCCGGGGTCGCGCCCACGCGGCGCAGCAGTTCCCAGGTGGCGCGGTAGCCGCGCGGCTCCACCTGCTCCGCCCCGGTGTCCACCGTCCAGCCCTCGTGGCGGACGCTGCGCATCCGCCCGCCCACCTGCGGCAGCTGCTCGTAGACGCGGACGCTGAGCCCGGCGCGGCGCAGTTCGTGGGCGGCGGTCAGGCCGGCCATGCCCGCGCCGACGACGGCGACGTCGACCTCGGGCGTCATCCGGCGGCCCCCGTCCCGGCCAGGACTCCGGCGACGGCCATCAGCACCACGCCCAGCCGGTGCACCGCGAAACCGATCCGACGGGCCGTCATGATGTCCCCGCGCACGAAACCCGTCACATACTGGCGGGCCCGCAGCGCCGTCGCCGGCAGCATCAGCAGCACGAACCACCACGGGGCCACCCCGGCGGCCGAGGCGACCGCGCCGACGAGGAACTCGGTGAGCGACAGGGCCCCGATGAAGACGGCGTTGCCCCGCTCGGACACCAGAGCGGCCACCGTGGGACGGCCCACCGACCGGTCACCGGCGACGTCGTTGGTGTTGGAGTACACGCCGAACATCAGCGGCCCGAACCCGAACAGCACCGCCTGCACCATCAGGAACCCGGACCAGCCGCCCGCCACCAGGCCGTACGGCACGACCACGAGCACCGCGCCGAGCGCGACGAGGAACACCTCCTGGAAGCCGTGGTAACTGATCTTCAGGCCGTAGGAGTACTGCAACGACACGGCGAACAGCGCGCCCGCCGCCACCAGCGCCCACAGCGGGCGGTGCGGTGCCAGCGCGGCCGCGCCCGCCCACAGCGCCGCGCCCGCCGCCGCACAGGCCCAGGCGAAGCGCAGCGCCTGCGGCACCGTCAGCGTCCCGGCGACCAGGGGCTTGCGGGCCTTGCTGCGCAGCGGGTTGTCGGGGCCGTAGTTGGCGAGGTCGCTGCCGTCCCGGAAGCCGGTGACGTCGTCCAGGGCGACCATCGCCATCAGGACCGCGATCTCACCGGCCAGGAACACCGCCAGCACCAGGCCCTGCCGGGCGCCGAAGGAACCGGCCGGGAACAGGGCGGCGGCCAGGGCGAGGAAGATTCCGAGGTAGTAGTCGTACACGTCCAACTTGCCGAGCCGCGCGTAGACGCGCAGCCTGCTCTCGCCGTGCGCGGCGGGCAGGGGACGGCCGGCGGCGATGCTTTCCGTCATGGATGACCTCCTGCGTTGGTGTGCGTCGGACGGGAGAGCCCCTCGCCGCCCGGGCGGTGCCGTGTGGTCAGGAGCGGCCGGTGGCGAAGGCGCACACGAGGTCGGCGACGTGTTCGACCTGCGCGTCGCTGAGCATGTGGTGCACCGGGAGCGCGAGGTGACGGCGGGCGGCCTCCTCCGCCCGCGGCCAGCGGGCACCGGGCGGCGCATAGGGGGCGAAGGCGCGGTGCGCGGGCAGCGGGCGCGGGTAGTAGACGTGCGTGGCCACCCCGTGCTCGGCCAGGTGGGCGCCGAGCGCCTCCCGCTCCTGCGCGAGCACCGTGTACACGTAGTAGCACCGGCCGTCCGGGCCGGGCGGCGGGGGTACGACGCCGAGGCCGGCCAGCGGTGTGAAGCGCTCGGTGTAGTAGGCGGCGATCTCGGCCCGCCGCGCCAGCCGGGCCGGGAAACCGGCGTAGCGGTGTGTCTGGAAGGCGGCCTGGATCTCGTCGAAGCGGCTGTTGAGCCCGATGGCGTGGTGGACGAAGCGCTGCCCGGCGAGCTGCCCGTGGTTGCGCAGCATCCGTACCCTCGCGCCCAGTTCCGCGTCGCGGGTGACCACCACCCCGCCCTCGCCGGGCATGCCGCAGGTCTTGACCTGGACGAAGGAGTAGACGCCTGCCTCGCCCCACAGTCCGGCGGGAACGCCGCGCAGGACGCCTCCCTGGGCGACCGCCGAGTCCTCCACCAGACGCAGTCCGTGCCGGCCGGCCAGCTCCACGAACCGCGGCATGTCGGCCATCACCGAGAACATGTGGGCCGGCATCACCGCCCTGGTCCGCCCGGTGACGAGCCGCTCGGCCTGGTCCGGGTCCATGGTCATGCTGTCCGGCAGGATGTCGGCGAACACCGGGGTGGCGCCCGTGCCGGCCACCGAGGCGGCCAGGGGCGCGCACCCGAAGGCGGGCACGATCACCTCGTCGCCCGGGCCGATGTCCAGGGCCCGCAGCACCAGGGCGAGGGCCGAGGTGCCGCTGGAACACGCCACCACGTCACGGGCCTTGAGGTCCTCGCGCAGCAGGGCTTCGAAGGCCTCGGTACGCCGGCCCAGGATGAAACGCTGCTCGGGGTCCAGGCCCACCTCGCGGACGACGTCCACGAGCGCGGTGCGGTCGGCCTCGAACAGGGCGGGCGGGAAGAACGGGACGCCGGCGGGGGGCGACAGGGTCATGCGGCCGCCCTCCGTCCGGCGAGGAAGGAACGGACGGTGTCGCACACCCGGTCCAGGTCGCCGGGGGCGAGGTCCGGGTGGAACGGCAGGGCCACGGCGTGCCGGGCCGCGGCCTCGGCGTGCGGGAAGTCGCCCGGGCGATGGCCCAGGTGGGCGAAGACGGGCTGGTGGGGCAGCGGCACCGGGTAGTAGACCTCGGTGCCGATGCCGTGCCGGTCGAGATGGGCGACGAGGGCGTCCCGGTCCTCGGTCTCGATCAGGTAGACGTAGTACACGTCGCGGTCGCCCGGCCCCTCGGCGGTGGTCCGTGGCAGCCGGATGACGCCCGGCACGTCCTTGAGGCGGGCGGTGTAGGCGGCGGCCAGCTCCGCCCGGCGCGCGATCTGCCGCTCCAGGAGCGGGAGTTTGGCGAGCAGGACGGCCGCCTGGAGGTCGTCCATCTTGCTGTTCAGGCCCGGCCACGCACTCTCCGTCGCGATGGCCGGGAAGTCGTTCAGCGTGCGGCCCGTCCTGCCGTGGTGGCGCAGGGCCGCGACGGTGTCCGCCACGTCCGGGTCGTCGGTGAGCACGGCGCCGGCATCGCCGAGCGCCCCGAGCGTCTTGGAGGGGAAGAAGGACAGCACCCCGCCGGCGCCGTGCAGACCCGCGTGCACACCGCGGCGGCGCATGCCGATCGCCTCGGCGCTGTCCTCCACCACCGTCAGACCGTGCCGGCGCGCGACCGCCGTGATCGCCTGGAGGTCGGCCATCGTGTGGAACAGGTGCACCGGCATCACGAACCGGCTCGTCCCGGTCACAGCCGCCGCCAGCGCGGCCGGGTCCATCGCGTACGTCAGCGGGTCGATGTCGACGAACTGCGGTCGTCCGCCCGCCAGTACGACGGCCGAGGCGGTCGCGAAGAACGAGTACGCGGGCACCAGGACGCCGTCCCCGGGACGCAGCCCGCAGGCCCGCAGCAGCAGGACGAGCGCGTCGGTCCCGCTGTTGACGCCGACCACGTGCCGCGCGCCGGTGTACCGCGCGAGCGCGGCCTCCAACTGCCCGACCTGCTTGCCGTGGGAGAACTTGCCGCTGTGGAAGACCTCATCGAGGCCCTTCTCGACGGCGGGCCACAGCTGTGCGAAGGTCGCGGCCTGAGAGAAGAAGGGAATCGGCCGCGACCCTCCTTCCGTGGCCGATAATCCACCCTTGGTCGTGGCCGAAAAATGCGTTTCAGAAGGCAATTCGTTCACCCGCCCCGTCGAGTCGTACCGAATGTCAACGCTATTCGGAGTCGAGGGCCGAGGGAAAAGAAAAGGATCGTCTTCACACTTTGTGAGTAATGGCATTCCGGATCGCTTGACCGTTTCCTTCTGCAACGGCAATAGTCCTGCGACGCATCGGAGTTGACACCTTCTCTCCCAGGAGGCCCAGTGCTGCAGCCCCTCGTGGTCGGGCTCGGCCGGTCCGGATCCGGACTGCACCTGAGGACACTCGCCCGGCTGGCCGGGCGGACCGCCGGCGCGGGCGACCCGCTCGTCGCCCTGCCCGCCGTCGGCTGCGACCCACGCGCCGGCCAGCCGCGCCTTTCGGCCGCTCCCGCGCAGGTCACCGTCGTCACCACGCTGGACCAGGCGCTGCGGCACCTGGAGCCCGCCACCGCGGTGGCCCATGTCTGCACACCGCCCGGTGTGCGGTACGCCGTCGTCGAGGAACTCGCCGGGCTCGGCTTCCGCCGGATGATCGTGGAGAAACCCCTGGCCGCCTCCCGCGGCGAGCTGGACGCCCTGGTCCGGCTCCGCGACGAGGCGGGCCTCCACCTCGTGCCCGTGGCCCACTGGTGCGCCTCCCGGCTCGCGGACCGGCTGCGCCGGCTGGTGCGCGGCGGGCGGCTCGGCCCGCTCCGCCGCATCACCGTCGACCAGCACAAACCGCGCTTCCTGCGGTCCCTGACCAGCGACGGACACCGCACCGCCCTCGACGTGGAGATCCCCCACTCCCTGGCACTCGCGCTCGACCTGGCCGGTCCCGCCGACCTGCGCTCCGCGCACTGCTGGGACCTGCGCTTACCGGACCGGGTGCTCGCGCACATGGGCGGTGCCCAGCTGGAACTGGAGCACTGGTCCGGGGTGTCCACCCTGCTGCGCTCCGACCTCGGCGCACCCGTGCGGCAGCGCAGTGTCGTCTGCGAGTTCGACGGGGGGACGGTCACCGGCCACTTCCCCCTCAGCGAGGACGACGACCACGCCCAGCTCGTCGTCGCCCCCGCCGGCCGGGTCCCGGCGCCGGCCACGGCCACCCCGGCGGCCCCCCCACCGCCCGCCACCCCCACCGGGGACGCGGCCGGCCGCCAGGTCTTCCGCGACGACGCCCTGACCGGCTTCCTGGAAGGCGCCTACCGCGGCTTCCGCTCCGGGGACACGGACACCGCCGGCTTCTCGCTCGCCTGCGCCACCGCCCGCCTGCTGTGCGCGGCCCGGGACCACTGTGCCCCCGCGGCACCCGCCTGCGCCGGGAGCCGCTGACATGCCCCGACACGGCACCGACGCACCTCCCGCCGGATTCGGACCGCCCGCCGGATTCGGACCGTTCGCCGGCATCGGCGACGAGGCCGCGCCCGGGATCGACGGCCAGCTGGCCGCGCTGCGGCAGCTCGGCTGGAACACCCTCGAACTGCGCAGCGTCGACGGCACCGCACTCGCCGACCTCTCCCCGGCAGCCTTCGCCACGCTGACCCGGCGGCTGCGGGACGCCGGCGTCACGGTGGTCGCGGTGGCCTCCCGGATCGGCAACTGGGCCCGTCCCGTCACCGGCGACCTCGCCGTGGACCTCGCCGAACTGGACGTCCTCGCCGAGCGGTGCGCCGCCCTGGACTGCCGTTTCGTGCGGATCATGTCGTACCCCAACGACGGGCTCGCCGAGACCGAGTGGGCCGACCGCGTCCTGGCCCGCACCGCCGTCCTCGCGGACCGCGCCCGGCGCGCGGGCCTGGTCCTGGTGCACGAGAACTGCGCGGGCTGGGCCGGGGACCGCGCCGACCGCGCGCTCCGGCTGCTGCGAGCCGTCGACAGCCCGGCGCTGCGCCTGCTGTTCGACACCGGCAACGGTGTCCCCTACGGCTACCGCGCGCCGGACCTGCTGAGCGACCTCGCCCCCTACGTGGCCCACGTCCACATCAAGGACGCCGTGCGCACCCCGGACGGGGAGACGGCCTACACCCTGCCCGGCGACGGTGACGCCGAAGTCGCCGCCTGCCTGCGTATCCTCGCCGACCACGGCTACACCGGGGCCCTCTCCCTGGAACCCCACCTGGCCCTGCGCCCGCACGACGGCCTGATCCGGGCCGGTGAGGACGGCGGCGACCTGTTCGTACGGGCCGGACAGGCGCTCACCCGGCTGCTGGCGACCCCGGAGCGGGCGCCCGCCCAGCAGCACGGTCCCGCCGCGGCGCCCGCCCACCCGGGCGGTACGGCGTGACGGCTCTGTTCACCGACGACGACCACCAACTCCTGCTGGACCTGCTGAACCTGCCCAGCGTCAACCCGCTGGAGGCCGGACCGGACGACCCGCCCTCCCGGCTGCCCGACCTCCTTGGGCGGTACGCGGCAGCCGCGGCCGACGCCGGCTTCCGCACCGTACGGCTCTCCCCCGCGCCCCCCGGCTGCCTGGAACGGCCCGCGGTCCCGGCCACCGTCCGGGCCGCCGCCCGCGATCCGCGCTTCCTCGCCGGCCAGCCCAGCCTCCTGCTGCGGCTGGGTCCCGAGCGCGACCGCGCCGACACCGTCATGTTCAACGTCCATCTGGACACCGTCGCCGGACATGAGCCGCCCGCCTTCGACGGCAGCAGGTTCACCGGCCGGGGCGCGGTCGACGCCAAGGGGCCCGCCGTGGCCCTGCTCGCGGGGCTGCGGGCCGCCGCGTCCCACCCCGCCGTCGGACGGGACGTCACCGTGCTGGTCCAGGCCGTCGCCGGGGAGGAGGGCGGCGCCCTGGGCACCTACGGCACCCGCCCCCTGCTGGAGGCCGGTCACCACGGACGCCTCAACGTCTTCTGCGAGCCGACCGGCCTGCGCGCGCTGCCCCGGGCCACCGCCTCCATGACCGCCCGGATCACCGTGCGGGGCGAGGACGCCGTGGACGACCGGCCCGACGCCGGGCACAACGCCACCGTGCTGCTCGGCTTCCTCGCCCAGCACCTCGCCGCCCGGCTGGACGGGGCCGTCCCCGGCGCCCGGGTGTGCCTGGCCGGGCTCCACACCGGCCGCACGCACAACCGTGTCCACGGCACCGGAACCCTGCTGGTGAACCTGTCCTACCGCACCACCGCGGACGGCCGGCGCCTCAAGGACGCGGTGAGCCGGCACGTCACCGACGGCCTGCGCCGCTTCACCGGGCTCTTCGCCTCCACGCAGGAGTTCGCCCGCACGGCCCGGGACGCGGCCCGCATCACCGCGCTCGGCTGGGACAAGCACGGCCTGCCCGCGCTGGACAACCGCGACGCCTGGGCCGAGGAGCTCCTGGCCCGCGCCGGCGCCCGCCCGGCGGACGGCGACCCCGGCTTCACCTGCGACGCCATCTGGGCCGCCGGACTGGACGGCGCCTTCACCACCGTGCTCGGCCCCGGCGACCTCGCCGCCAACCGCGCCCACGCGCCCGGGGAGTTCGTCGACCTCGCTGACCTGGAGGCGTTCGCGGGCGTCGTCCGGCGCCTCGTCACCCGCTTCGCCCAAGACCGCCGAACCCCTGCGTAAGGAACCCGGATGACGGCACCCACCGCCCCCGATCCCACTCGCGTCCTCGTCGACCACACCGCACTGCGGACCGCGGTGACCGGCCTCTTCGCCGGTCACGGCATCCCCGCCGCCCGGGCCCGGCTCGCCGCCGACGCCCTGTGCCACGGCGACCTCACCGGCATGGAGTCGCACGGGATGTTCAACCTCACCCGGCTCTATCTGCCGCTGCTGGAGTCGGGCCGCTGCGACCCCGGCGCCGAACCGCGCACCCTCACCGACCTGGGCGCCTGCGCGGTCGTCGACGCCCGCCGCGCCCTGGGACTGTGGGCCGCCGCCGAAGCGATGGACGACGCCGTCGCGCGCGCCCAACGGCACGGCGTCGGACTGGTGTCCGTACGCGGCGCCACCCACTTCGGGTGCGCCGGGTTCCACGCCGTGCGCGCCGCGCACGCCGGGATGATCGGCGTCGTCGCCAGCAACTGCGGAGGCCAGCGCATCGCCCGGCCGCCGGGGGGCGCGGTGGCCATGCTCGGCACCAATCCGCTCAGCGTCGCCGCACCCGCCCTCGACGGCCACCCCTTCCTGCTCGACATGAGCACCACCGTCGCGCCGACCGGGCGGGTACGCATCGCCGCCCGCAGCGGGACCGAGGTGCCCGCCGGCTGGCTGGAGGACGCGGCCGGCGACCCGGTGACCGACCCGTCGGCCTTCGACCGCGGCGAGGCGTTCCTGCGCTGGCTCGGCGGTACGGCCGACACCGGCGTCCACAAGGGCTACGGCCTCGGCATCGCGGTGGAGCTGCTGGCCGCCGTGGTGTCCGGAGCGGCCCTGGGGCCCGCGCCCGACGCCCTCGACGGAGACGGACGGCCGCACGGACGGGACGACGACATCGGCTTCTTCCTCCTGGCGATCGCCCCGGAGGTGCTGCGTCCGGGCGCGGACGTGGCCGGCACGACCCGGTCCCTGTTCGGCGCACTCGCCGACTGCCCGCCGGCGCCCGGCGCCGAACCGGTGCGCTACCCGGGCTGGCGGGAGGCGGAACTCGCCGCCGAGCGCCGGCGCGACGGCATCCCGCTGCCCGGGTATCTGTACCGGGAACTGGCCACCCTGGGCCTCCTCGGCCGTCCCGGCTCCGGGGACGCGCGATGACCCGGCGGCCCCTGCGCCTGGGCGTCATCGGCCTCGGAGCCATCTCCCCCTACTACCTGGCCGCCGCCGAACGGCTGCCCGGCTGGGAGGTCGGCGCCGTGTGCGACACGCGCGCCGAGGCCCTGGAGCAGTACCCGGGCCGCGGCACCCGCTTCCGCGACCACCGGACGCTGCTGTCCGAGGCCCGGCCCGACGCCCTGGTCGTGGCCGTCCCCAACCATGCGCACCTCGCCGTGTGCCGGGACGCGCTGGTGGCCGGCGTCCCGGTGTGCGTGGAGAAACCCCTCGCCCTCACCGCCGCCGAGGGGCGCCTGCTGGTGGATCTGGCGCGGCGCCGCGACGTGGCGCTGATGACGGCGTTCCACCGTCGCTACAACACGGCCGTGCGCGAACTGGCGCTCCGGGCGGCGGGCCGCAAGGCCGTCGCGGTCCGGGTGCGGTACCTGGAGCGCATCGAGGAGCATCTCGGCGGCGAGGACTGGTACCTCGACCCCGCGCGCTGCGGCGGTGGCTGCGTCGCCGACAACGGCCCGAACGCCCTCGACCTGGTGCGGCTGCTGCTCGGCGAGGTCACCGTCACCGGCTGCGACATCCGCCGCGACGGCTGCGGCACCGACCGTCAGGCGGTGATCCGCCTGCACGGCCCGGCCGCAAGCACCGCGTCGGTCGAACTGGACTGGTCGTACCCGGGAGAGCTCAAGGACGTCGAGGTCGAACTGGCCGACGGGGAGATTCTGCGCGCCGACATGCTGGCCGGGCACCAGGGTTTCAAGGCGTCGCTGTGGCACGAGTACGAGGAGATCCTCACGGAGTTCGCCTCGTTCGTCGACCGGAAGGCCCGGCCCGGCGAGGGCGCGCACGGCGGCCTGCCCGCGCTGGAGCTGGTGGAGGAGGCCTACCGCCGTTCCCGGCCGGCGGCGGCGTCGGCGGCGGAGGGGGAGGCGTGAACCCGGCGGAGGACGGCCCGAAGCGCGTGGTGCGCGGTGCCCTGGTCAAGGTGCTGACGCACCACCGCACGGACCGCGGCATGCGGCTGGAGGAACACGCGGCTCGCTGTGTGCGCCGGGGCGAAGTGCACGAGCTGGTCAGCACCGACCAGTGGGACCCGCGCCCGGGCGCCCGGATCGACCGGGTGGGCTTCCTCGGCTTCGCGGAGCTGCTGAGCGGCGGCGTGATCGACCGGGGCGATCTGGTGAGCATCGGGGACACGCGGATCGGCACGGTCCTCGGCTTCGACGCCTGCCATCTGCCCAACCACTACAACATCCTGATCCACACCGCTCGTCCGGTCAGCGGCCGGGATCTGCGGCTGTGGCCCGAGGCCCACGTCGCCTTCGCCCAGGGCAGCCCGCTGGGCGAAGGCGACGCGCCCCGCTGAAACCGTGAACGGCGCCGGCGGCTCGGACGCCGGCGCCGTACGGCGCTGTGACCCCGGAGGATCAGCCTCCGGGGTCACAGCTGGTCAGGCGGTTCAGCCGAGCAGTTCGACCTGCAGTCCGCCGAAGTGGAAGTCACGCACCACGTTCAGCAGTTCGTCCCGGGACAGGACGCCGTCGCCGTTCGCGTCGACCTTCCGGAACGCCTCGCCGACCTGGGAGGTGGGCGCCCCGACGGCCGTCAGCCAGGCCTTGAACTCGCGTTCGTCGATCTGTCCGTCGTGGTTGTCGTCGCACAGCTCGATCAGCGCGTCCACCACGGGGGCAAGGGCGCGCTGGAAGCTCGCCTCGCCCTCCTGGAACAGGAGGGTGCCCGTGGCGGCGAGGAACTGCTCCTGGGTGATGCTGCTCCCGGCCGGGACGCCGGCCCGGTGGGCCAGGTGCTCGTACAGCCCCTGGAACGCGGCCGCGAGCGAGTGGGCCTCCGGAGAGCCCGCGTCCTTCCCCAGGTTCTGGACGATCCGGGCGGCCTCGCCCCGGAAGTCGCTGGGCTCCAGGACACCGTTGCCGTCGATGTCCCACTTCTCGAAACGCTTCACCAGACGGTCGTTGGCGACAGCGGTGCTCATGTCGGTCTCCTTCTCGGCTGGCCTCTGTCTCGCGAGAGACGAGGGAACTGCGGCGCCTGGACAGGGGCCGCGGCCGCGCAGGGCTTCGCCGCTGCGCGGAGTCAGGGGGATCGGCCGGCCGTACGCCGGCGGAAGGCGCCGTACACGCGGGCGCCGTTCGGGGGATGCCGGGGTGTGGACCCCGGGAGGCGGCGGGAGGGCCGCGAACGAGTCAGAGCAGCGTGACCCCGCTGCCCACGGCCTTGCCGCGGGTGTCCAGCAGGGCGCACCGGGCTCTGCCCAGCGCCTCTCTCGCGTAGCAGGCGTGCTGCTGCAGGAGGATCGCCACGTCCGCCCTGTCGAGGGCGTCCCGCAGCTTTGTGGCGCGCGGCAGCGGCCGGCCGTCCACGGTGAACTCGGTGATGTACGGGTCGTGGTAGGACACGTCGACCCCGGCGGCGAGCAGCCCCGCGGCCACCGGGCGTGCCGGTGTCTCCCGCACGTCGGCCACGTCGGCCTTGTAGGTGACGCCCAGGAGCAGCGCGCGTGCGCCCTCGGGCCGGCCGCGGACCTCGCCGAGCAGGGCGAGGGCCCGGTACACGACATGCTCCGGCATGCGGGAGAGGACCTCGTGTGCGGCTGCCAGCATGCGGAAGGAGAAGCCCTGGGACTCGGCCCGGGTGGCCAGATAGCGGGGGTCGACGGGGATGCAGTGCCCGCCGACGCCGGGGCCGGGAGTGAAGGGGGCGAATCCGAAGGGCTTCGTCGCCGCGCAGTGCAGGACGTCCCAGACGTCGATGCCGGTCCGGTGGCAGAACAGCGCCACCTCGTCGACCAGCGCGATGTTGACGTAGCGGTAGGTGTTCTCCAGCAGCTTGGCCATCTCCGCCTCCCGCGTGCCGCGGGCGACGACGAGACGGTCCACGAACCGCCCGTAGAAGGCGGTGGCGTACTTGGCGCACAGGGGAGTGCACCCGCTCACCACCTTGGGGGTGTTGGCCACGCCCCAGGTCGGGTTGCCGGGGTCGATGCGCTGCGGCGAGTAGGCGAGGTGGAAGTCCTCGCCCGCGCGCAGTCCGCTGCCCTGTTCCAGCAGCGGCCGCACGACGTCCTCGGTGGTGCCCGGGTGGCTGGTGGACTCCAGGACGACGAGCATGCCGGCGCGCAGCCGGGCCGCGACGGCTTGTGCGGCGTCCACCACCGCGGACAGGTCGGGCAGGCCTTCCGGCGTGAGTCCGGTGGGCACACAGATCACGACGGTCTGCGCGCCGTCCAGCACCGCGGGATCGGCTGTGGCGTGAAAGCCCGCGTCCAGCATGGCCGCGACGTCCGCGTCGGCGACGCCGCCGACGTGTGAGCGGCCTTCGGACAAGCCGGTGACCACCGCGCCGGACACGTCGTATCCGGCGGTGGTCAGTCCGGCCTGGACGGCGGCGCGGGCGAGGGGTAACCCGACATGGCCAAGCCCCATGACGACGAGGTCGATGGTCATGTGCAGCACTTCTCCTGATGTGGGGGGTGGACGGTGGGGGGTCAGGCGGAGAAGCTGCCGCTGCCGGCCGCGACGTGTGATCCGTAGCTGGGCTGGACGGTGAGGCCGGGCGTCAGGCAGAACGGGTCGGCGTAGATCGTGACCGGACGGTCGGTGCGGTTGGCCAGCACGTGCGCGTCCGCCGGAAGCTTGTAGCAGCCGCTCGGGTCCGGGTAGACGGCCAGCGGTGTCAACTCCGTTCCGAACACGACGACTTCGCCGGACTCGGCGGCCGCGGCCGTCCCCGGGGCGGCACTCATGGCGAGCAGGGCGGCGGTCATGGCCAGCAGCAGGGTCCGGGTACGACGCATGGGCGGTCTCCTTCGAGGTCGTCCTCCACCACCATTATTTGCTGGGCAAAGAACTGTTAAGCGCAAAGCATCTGCCATGCGCTCGAACCAGCGACCTCGTCAAGCTGGATTGACGCCGGGAGGGGTCTGTGGGGTCTGTGGTGCACTTTTGACGCAGGTCGGTGGCGTATCCCGTGTCCGGCCGAACGGTTGGGAATTCAACGGCACGCATTCACCGATTCTGTGGGGAATGAAGGGAATAGCGCGACGAAGGTGAAATTCGTAGAGGATTGAAACGGCGGATTCCAGCGATGACCCCCGGGGTGGACCCTCGCCAACTTCCTTGTGCACGGCGTCGATAGCCTGACCGGGCCGCGCAGGGCCGTCGTCGTCCGGCGGTGCGCGGCGCCGGAGCCGTTCTGTTCTTTCGGAGGTTGAGCGATGCGTCTTGCCGATGGTCCCGGGGTGGAGTGCGAGATCGAGATAGCCGCCACGCCCGAGCGGGTGTGGAAGGTCGTCTCGGACATCGCCACGTCCACCCGCTACAGCCCGGAGCTGCGGGAGGTGGAGTGGCTGGACGGAGCCGACGGGCCGGCCGTCGGCGCGTGCTTCACCGGCCGCAACCACAACGAGCACCTGGGGGAGTGGCGCACCGTCAGCCGTGTCTCGGCGATGGAGGAGGCGCGGCTGTTCACCTGGGAGGTGGTGCGGCAGAGCGACCGCGACGGTCAGGCGCTGGCCATCTGGACGTACAGCCTGGAGCCGACCGCCGACGGCACCCGTCTGCGGCACGGCATGCGCATCGGTCCCGGCCGCGGCCCGCTGAACGACTTCGTCGAGAAGTACCCGGAGCGGGAGGAGCAGATCGTCGACGGCCGGCTGGGCCTGCTGCGCGCCGGCATCGAGGCGACGCTGGCCGGGGTGAAGGCCGAGGCCGAGGCGTAGCCGGCCTGGTCCGAACCGGGTACCGGCCGTGCCGCCACTGATCCTGATGGGCGAACGCGTCCATCAGGATCACACAAACTCCGACAGAATCATTGATCGGACTGTGTTCGGGTTTTAGGGTGACTCTGGCTCAGTAGCCGCACTGTCACCATCAGTTGCCGTTTCGGTCGTCAGTACGTGAGCCCCGCTCCGCACACCCGACAGCAACGAACAGGAACTGACGCACTCTCAGCAACGTGCAGCCCACGGTCGTCACGAGGAAGGCCACGGTCATGCCGCACCCGAACGCGTCCCCCTCCGCCCGCCCCGAGCGGACGGTCGTCAGCCGCCGCCGTCTCCTGGAGTCCTCCGCAGCCGTGCTCGGCGCGCTCGCCCTGTCCGGGCCGCCGTCCGTCGCGGCGCACGCCGCCGGCCCGGGCGAGGCGGCGGACGGCAAGCCGGAGTGGAACGGGAACATGGCCCTGTTCCAGGTGGGCACCGAGCCGCCCCACACCACGCTGATGCCGTACGCGAGCCTCGGCCAGGCGCTGAAGGCGGACCGCACCGCCTCGCCGTACCGGATCGACCTCGACGGGACCTGGAAGTTCGCCTACGCCGACCGCCCCGACGACCGGGACCCCGACTTCCACCGCACCGACCTCGACGACCGGGACTGGGACACCATCCCGGTCCCCTCCGTGTGGCAGCTGCACGGCCACGACTTCCCGATCTACGTCAACATCACCTACCCCTACTGGGGCCCCAACGGCCTCGGCGAGGACCCCCAGCCGCCCGCCGCGCCGACCCGCTACAACCCCGTCGGCCAGTACCGGCGCACCTTCACCGTCCCCGCGGACTGGGCCGACCGCCGCACCTTCCTGCACTTCGAGGGCGTCAAGTCCGCGCACTACGTGTGGATCAACGGGCAGCTCGTCGGCTACCACGAGGACTCCTACACGCCGGCCGAGTACGACATCACCGACCATCTCAAGCCCGGCCCCAACCAGATCGCCGTCGAGGTGTACCGCTACTCCGACGGCGACTGGCTGGAGGACCAGGACATGATCCGGCTGAGCGGCATCTTCCGCTCGGTCTACCTGTACTCCACCCCGCAGGTGCACCTGCGCGACTTCAAGCTGGACACCCCGCTCGGCGACGACTACCGCTCGGCGGAGCTGAACGTCACCGCGAGCGTGCGCGACTACGGCGGCGAGGGCGGCGGCCGGTACACCGTCGAGACCATGCTGTACGACGCCGGCGGCCACCCGGTCTGGCCCCGTCCCCTCCAGCTGAGCGCCGACCTCGGCTCCGGCGGCGAGCTGACCGTGCGGGGCGCCCGGGCCGTACCGGACCCGAAGCTCTGGTCGGCCGAGCGGCCGTACCTCTACACCGCCGTCCTGCAACTGCGCGATGCGGCCGGGAAGGTGACGGAGACCCTCTCGCACCGCGTCGGCCTGCGCGAGTTCGCGCTCAAGGACGGCCTGATGCGCATCAACGGGCAGCCGGTGTCCTTCCGCGGCACCAACCGCCACGAGATGCACCCCGAACGCGGCACCGCGCTCACCCGCGCCGACCTGGTGCGCGACATCGAGATCATCAAGCGGATGAACATCAACTCGGTCCGCACCTCGCACTACCCCAACAACCCGCAGTGGCTGGAGCTGGCGGACGAGTACGGCCTCTACCTCGTCGACGAGACCAACCTGGAGACGCACGGCATCCGCGACCAGTACCCCGGCAGCCACCCCGAGTGGACCGCCGCCTGCGTCGCCCGCGCGCAGAACATGGTCCACCGCGACAAGAACCACGCCTCGGTCGTCATCTGGTCCCTCGGCAACGAGGCCGGCGGCGGCAGCACCTTCTCCGCCATGCACGACTGGATCCGCTCCTACGACCCCACCCGGGTCATCCAGTACGAGGGCGACGACCGCCCCGGCGTGAGCGACATCCGCTCGGAGATGTACGAGAGCCCCGCACGCGTGGAGCAGCGGGCCAGGGACACCGCCGACACCCGGCCGTACGTCATGATCGAGTACTGCCACGCGATGGGGAACTCCAACGGCAACTTCAAGAAGTACTGGGACCTGGTCCGCCGCCACGACGTCCTCCAGGGCGGCTGGATCTGGGACTTCGTCGACCAGTCGCTGAGCTGGCCGACCCCCGCGCGCACCCTCCTCACCGAGACCGGCCCGGGCGGCCTGCGCGGCGAGCTCCTCGCGCCCTCCGGTTCCTTCGACCGGGCCAAGGGGATCAGCGGCGCGACCGTCTTCGCCCGCGACGACCGCCTCGACCTCACCGGCTCGCTCACCCTGGAGGCGTGGATCACCCCGCGCGTCACCGGCTACCACCAGCCGATCCTCGCCAAGGGCGACACCCAGTACGCGCTCAAACAGACCAACGGCAACCTGGAGTTCTTCATCCACAGCGCCGGCCAGTGGATCACCGCGAGCTGGGCGCTGCCCGCCGACTGGACCGGCCGCGAACACCATGTCGCCGGTGTCTTCGACGCGGACGCGGGCACGCTCACCCTCCACGTCGACGGCGTGGTCAGGGCCACCCGCACCACCACCCGGCGCCCGACCAGCACCGCCGCGCCGCTCTCCCTCGCCACCGACGTCGACAACATGACGCGCGAGTTCAGCGGCACCATCCGGCGGGCCCGGGTCTACGCCCGTGCGCTGAGCGCCGCCGAACTGGCCGGTGAGCGGCGCGGGCCGGGCGACGCCGGGGTGCGGTTCTGGTTCGACGCGGCCACCGTGGGGCTCACCGAGGCCCAGCCGAAGGAGAAGACGTTCTTCGCCTACGGCGGCGACTGGGGCGACAACCCCAACGACGGCGCCTTCGTCGCGGACGGCATCGTCACCGCCGACCGCGCGCACACCGGCAAGGCCGCCGAGATCAAACGGATCTACCAGGCGATCAACGCCGCCCCGGCCGGCGGTGACCCGCGCCGGGTCACCCTCACCAACGAGTACCTGTTCACCAACGTCCGGGTGTTCGACGGCCGTTGGGAACTGGTCGCCGACGGCGAGGTCGTGCAGAAGGGCACGCTCACCCGGGACCAGCTGGACCTCGCGCCGCTCGCGCGCAAGGACGTCACCGTGCCGCTGACCCTGCCGACGAGCCCCGCGCCCGGCACCGAGTACTTCCTCCAGCTCTCCTTCACCACCAAGGAGGCCACCCCCTGGGCGAAGGCCGGCTTCGAGGTCGCCCGGCAGCAGATCCCGCTGGACGCCGGCAGCCCGGCGGTGACCCCGGCCCCGCTGAGCGGCGTCCCGGCGCTGCGGTACACCGACACGGCGGCGTCCGTCACCGTCACCGGCGACGACCTCACCGTCGCCGTCGACAAGCGCACCGGCCTGATCACCTCCTACGAGGCCGCCGGGATGCGCCTGCTCACCTCCGGGCCCGTGCCCAACCACTGGCGCGCGCCCACCGACAACGACCACGGCAACGGCCAGCACACCCGCAACCAGGTCTGGCGCGACGCCGGCGCCCGCCGCACCGTCACCGGCGTCACCGTGCGCCCCCTGCGCGACCGCGCCGTCGAGATCGCGGTGGCCGGCACCCTGCCCACCGCGCCGGTCTCGGCGTACACCACCACCTACACCGTGTTCGGCAACGGCGAGATCCGCGTCGACCACACCCTGCACCCGGGCGCCGCGAGCCTGCCCTACATCCCGGAGGTCGGCACGCTGCTGTTCCTGCCGGAGCGGCTGGAGCATCTGCACTACTACGGGCGCGGCCCGGAGGAGAACTACTGGGACCGCAACGACGGCACCGACGTCGGCCTGTGGTCCGGGACCGTCTCCGGCCAGTGGACCTCCTACATCCGCCCGCAGGAGAACGGCAACAAGACCGATGTGCGCTGGGCCGCCCTCACCGACGCCGACGGCCGGGGCCTGCTGGTCGCCGGTGAACCGCTGATCGAGCTCAACGCCTCCCACTTCACCCCGGAGGACCTCTCCCTGGGCGCCCGCCACGACTACCAGCTCACCCCGCGCAAGGAGGTCGTGCTGCGGGTCAACCACCGCCAGATGGGCGTCGGCGGCGACAACAGCTGGGGCGCCCACACCCACGACGAGTACAAACTCTTCGCCGACCGCGACTACGCCTACACCTACCGGCTGCGCCCGCTGACGGACCTGGACCGGGCGATGGCGGCGGCGAGGCGGCCGACCGCGACGCAGTGACCCGGGGCTCCGCCCGCCGCCCGCCACGGCGGGGCGGCGGGCGGAGCCGGACCGACGCGGGCACGGCGTCAGCGGCGGCAGGACCAAGATCACACCGCTGGGCCGGGGGAGATCGGCGATCGGCGTGGCGAGGAGGCGGCCGGGGAGAAACAATCCGTGGGACAGCACTTCACGGCACACCCGAAAAGGAAGTCCCCATGGTCGAGCAGGACGAGCGCTTCGACGTCGTGGTCCTCGGCGCGGGCCCCGGCGGCTACGTCGCCGCGATCCGCGCCGCTCAGCTGGGCAAGCGCGTCGCCGTCGTCGAGGAGAAGTACTGGGGCGGCGTCTGCCTGAACGTCGGCTGCATCCCCACCAAGGCGCTGCTGCGCAACGCCGAGCTCGCGCACATCGTCACCCGTGAGGCGAAGACCTTCGGCATCAAGTCGGACAGCCCCATCACCTTCGAGTACGGCGAGGCCTTCCGCCGCAGCCGGCGCGTCGCCGACGGCCGGGTCAAGGGCGTCCACTACCTGATGAAGAAGAACAAGATCACGGAGTTCGACGGCCGCGGCGCCTTCCTCGACGCGAACACCCTCCAGGTCACCGACTACGAGGGCAACACGCGCACCATCGGCTTCGACAACTGCATCATCGCCACCGGCGCCACCCCCAAGCTGCTGCCCGGCACCAAGCGCAGCGCCCGCGTGGTGACCTACGAGGAGCAGATCCTCGCCGAGGACCTCCCGCAGTCCATCGTCATCGCGGGCGCCGGCGCCATCGGCATCGAGTTCGCCTACGTGCTGCACAACTACGGCGTGAAGGTCACCGTCGTCGAGTTCCTGGACCGGGTCGCCCCGCTGGAGGACGCCGAGGTCTCCGCCGAGCTGGCCAAGCAGTACCGCAAGCTGGGCATCGACGTGCTCACCTCCACCCGGGTGGACGCCATCGACGAGTCCGGCCCGCAGGTCCGCGTCACCGTCACCGCCAAGGACGGCTCCCGGCAGGTGCTGGAGGCCGACAAGGTGCTCCAGGCCATCGGCTTCGCCCCGAACGTCGAGGGCTACGGCCTGGAGAACACCGGGGTCAAGGTCACCGACCGCGGCGCGATCGACGTCGACGCCCGCTGCCGCACCTCCGTGCCGCACATCTACGCCATCGGCGACGTCACCGCCAAGCTGATGCTGGCGCACGCCGCCGAGGCCATGGGCGTGGTCGCCGCCGAGACCATCGCGGACGCGGAGACCATGGAGCTGGACTACGCGATGATCCCGCGCGCCACCTACTGCCAGCCGCAGATCGCCAGCTTCGGCTACACCGAGGCCCAGGCCCGCGACCTCGGCTACGACGTGAAGGTCGCGAAGTTCCCCTTCACCGCCAACGGCAAGGCGCACGGCCTCGGCGACTCCACCGGCTTCGTCAAGCTGATCAGCGACGCCCAGTACGGCGAGCTGATCGGCGGCCACCTCATCGGCCCGGACGTCACCGAGCTGCTGCCCGAGCTGACCCTGGCCCAGCAGTGGGACCTCACCGTCCACGAGGTCGCCCGCAACGTCCACGCCCACCCGACGCTGGGCGAGGCGGTCAAGGAGGCGGTCCACGGACTCGCCGGCCACATGATCAACTTCTAGGGCGGGTCACCGGTGCTCGTCCGGCCAGGGCGAGCACCGGCCCGAGCGCCAGCAGCACCGCCAGGGCGGCGTACCCGTACGTCAGGGTCGCCGCCGAGGCGACGGCGGCGACCAGCAGCGGCCCGCCCGCGTCGCCCAGCTCCCGGCCCAGCTCGGCCGCGCCCATGGTCTGCCCCAGCCGCTCCTTCGGCGTCCCGGCGGCCAGCGCCGCGAACCCCAGCGGCGTGATCAGCCCGGTGCCGACGCCGGTCAGCGCGGCGGCGAGCAGCACCCCCGCGAGCCCCGGCAGCATCGCGCAGGCCGTCCCGGCCGCCGCCAGCAGCAGCCCCGCGCGCAGCCCGGCGCCCGTGCACAGCCGCCCGGCGTCCAGCGCCCGCCCGGCCCGCGGCTGCACCACGGCCGCGCACGCCGCCAGCACCGACACCGCCGCGCCCGTCGCCACCGGGCCGAGCCCGGCCGCCCTCCCGGACACCGGCAGGAAGCCCACCCCGACCGACAGCGCGGCCGTCGCCCCGGCGAGCGCCGCCGTCGGCACCAGGAACAGCGGGTCGGTCAGCCGCCGCGCCAGGTCCAGCACCGTCTGCCGCCGCTTCGGCAGGGGCGGTACGACGGGCACGGCGGCCCACGCCCAGACGGCTACTGCCGCGCCGAGCACCGCGAGCACCCCGAACAGCAGCCGCAGCCCGCCGGCCCACACCAGCACCCCGCCCAGCAGCGGGCCCAGCGTGTAGCCGACGGACTTGTGGAAGCCGTAACCGCCGAAGGCGCGGCCCTGCCGGGCGGCCGGGTTCAGCCGGGACACCAGGGCCGAGGCCGACGGGGAGAACGCCGAGGCCGCCGCGCCCTGCCCGAGTCGCGCCGCCCACAGCCAGCCGGTGCGGTCCACGGCGACGTACAGCGCGGAGGCGGCCGCGAAGGCGAGCAGCCCGCCGAGCAGCACCGGGCGGGCCCCGATCCGGTCGGCCAGCGTGCCGAACAGCGGTTTCAGCAGTACCTCGGCGCCGTCGTACAGCGCGAGCAGGCCGCCGAGGACCAGCAGGGAGGTGACGGCGTCCAGGTCGGCGGCGCCGAGGCCGGCGGCGATGCCGTGCGCGCCGAAGGCGGTGGTGAAGCCGGCCGCGTACAGCGGCCACATGGCCCGGCGCGGCGGCGCCTGGTCCGGTGGCGCCTCAGTCGGCGGCGTCACTGAGCCCCAGCCGCAGGTGCTCCACGTGGTAGACGGCCTGGTCGAGGAGTTCGGCCACATGGTGGTCGTGCAGCGCGTAGACGACCGAGCGGCCGCGCCGTTCGCCGACCACCAGGCCGAGGTTGCGCAGCAGCCGCAGCTGGTGCGAGCACGCGGACTGCTCCATGCCGACCTCGGCCGCCAACTCGGTCGCGGGCAGCGGGCCTTCGCGCAGCCGCGCCAGGATCAGCAGGCGGGAGGGGTGGACAGGGCCTGGAGGGTGGTCGCCACCTTGGCGACGTTGGCGGCGTCCAGACGGACGCGCTCGGTGGCGGGGGTGGTGACGGCTCCATGACCCATGGCCGTATCCTACCCACCCCATATGAACAGATGAATGAGTCTTCATGTGTTCCTGTATGGTGGCCGGGTGTCCGCGACTCTCGCTCCCGCCCCCGTCCCGCTGGCCCCGCACCCGGCACCGCGCCGCCGCACCCGCGTGCTCGCCCTCCCCGAGGCGCGCTGGGCGCTCGCGGCGACCGTCGCCTACCTGCTCGGCCTCGCGTCCGACCTCGCCGGCCTGCCACCCGTGGCGCACGGCGGCCTGTACGCCGTCGCCTATGCGTGCGGCGGCTGGGAACCGGCCCTCGAAGGCCTGCGCGCCCTGCGTGAGAAGACACTCGACGTCGACCTGCTGATGATCGTCGCCGCGCTCGGCGCCGCCGCGATCGGACAGGTGCTGGACGGCGCCCTGCTGATCGTCATCTTCGCCACCTCCGGCGCCCTGGAGGCCCTGGCCACCGCCCGCACCGCCGACTCCGTGCGCGGCCTGCTCGACCTCGCGCCCGCCACCGCCACCCGGCTGACCGCCGACGGCGAGGAACGCGTCCCGACCGCCCGACTCGCCGTCGGGGACGTGCTGTTGATCCGCCCGGGAGAGCGCATCGGCGCCGACGGGAGCGTGCTGGACGGGGTGAGCGAGGCGGACCAGGCGAGCATCACCGGCGAGCCGCTCCCCGTCGTCAAGCGCCCCGGCGACGAGGTCTTCGCCGGCACCCTCAACGGCACCGGCGCCCTGCGCGTCCGCGTCGAGCGCGACCCCGCCGAGACGGTGATCGCCCGGATCGTCAGCCTTGTCGAGGAGGCATCCCGGACCAAGGCGCCGACCCAGCTGTTCATCGAGAAGGTCGAACAGCGCTACGCCGTCGGCGTGGTGGCCGCCACCCTCGCCGTCTTCGCCGTCCCGCTCGCCTTCGGCGAGAACCTCACCGACGCCCTGCTGCGCGCCATGACCTTCATGATCGTCGCCTCGCCGTGCGCGGTGGTCCTCGCGACCATGCCGCCGCTGCTGTCCGCCATCGCCAACGCCGGCCGGCACGGGGTCCTGGTGAAGTCGGCCGTCGCGATGGAACGCCTCGGCGAGGTCGACACCGCCGCCCTGGACAAGACCGGCACCCTCACCGAGGGCGCCCCCGAGGTGACCGGCGTGACCCCGCTGCCCGGCTCGGGCCTCGGCCCGGACGCCCTCCTCGCGCTGGCCGCCGCCGCCGAGCACCCCAGCGAGCACCCGCTGGCCCGCGCGATCGTGGCTGCCGCCCGGGCCAAGGGCCTGCGGCTCGCGCCCGCCGAGGACTTCACGGCCACCCCGGGCCGCGGGGTCGAGGCCCTGGTCGACGGCCACCGGGTGACCGTCGGCCGCGGCGAGGGCGAGGGCGAGGGCGGCACGGTGGTGGACGTCTCCCGGGACGGCAAGGCCGTCGGCACCCTCACCCTCACCGACCGGCTGCGCGCCGACGCCCCGCACGCCACCGCCGCGCTCACCGCCCTCACCACCGCCCCGCCCGTCCTGCTCACCGGCGACACCGCGCACGCCGCCGCCCGCGTCGCCGAGGCCACCGGCATCGCGGACGTCCGCGCCCGCCTGCTTCCCCAGGACAAGGTCACCGCCGTACGGGAGCTGCAGCAGGCCGGACGCAGGGTGCTGTTCGTCGGGGACGGCGTCAACGACGCGCCCGCTCTCGCCGCCGCCCACTCCGGCATCGCCCTGGGCCGGGCCGGCTCCGACCTCGCCCTGGAGACCGCGGACGCGGTCGTGGTGCGCGACGAGCTGACCGCCGTACCGGCCCTGGTCCGCCTCTCCCGCACCGCCCGCCGCCTGGTGGTGCAGAACCTCGTGCTGGCCGGGGTCTTCATCACCGGCCTGGTGCTGTGGGACCTGATCGGGCACCTGCCCCTGCCGCTCGGCGTCGCCGGGCACGAGGGCTCCACCGTGCTCGTCGGCCTGAACGGGCTGCGGCTGCTGCGCGAGTCCGCGTGGTCGCGGGGCTGAGGGGGGCGGCGGCCGGCCGGCGATCCGGCGAGGCGCAGCCCACGCGGCGTTGATGTCGGATTCCCGCCAGCCCCCACCGGGTGCGTGGCCGATGCTGGAGCCATGCAGAACGGGATGCACACCGACCGGGAGCGGTGCGTGCGCGCCGTCCAGTCCAAGGACGCGCGCTTCGACGGCTGGTTCTTCACCGCCGTCCTGACCACCGGCATCTACTGCCGGCCCAGCTGCCCGGCCGTGCCGCCGAAACCCGAGAACATGACCTTCCACCCGAGCGCGGCCGCCTGCCAGCAGGCCGGCTTCCGCGCCTGCAAGCGGTGCCGGCCCGACACCAGCCCCGGCTCGCCCGAATGGAACCAGCGGGCCGACCTCACCGCCCGCGCCATGCGGCTCATCGCCGACGGCGTCGTGGACCGCGAGGGCGTGCCCGGCCTCGCCGCCCGCCTCGGCTACAGCACCCGGCAGGTGGAGCGCCAGCTGCTCGCCGAGCTGGGCGCGGGACCGCTCGCCCTGGCCCGCGCCCAGCGCGCCCAGACCGCGCGCCTGCTCATCGAGACCACGGCGCTGCCGATGGCGGACATCGCCTTCGCCGCCGGCTTCTCCTCCATCCGCACCTTCAACGACACCGTCCGCGAGGTCTTCGCCCTCACCCCCAGCGACCTGCGCGCCCGCGCGCCGAAGAGCGCCGCGCCCACCGCGCCCGGCACCCTGTCGCTGCGGCTGCCCTTCCGCGCCCCGCTGAACCCCGACAACCTCTTCGGCCACCTCGCCGCGACCGCCGTACCCGGAGTCGAGGAGTGGCGCGACGGTGCCTACCGGCGCACGCTGCGGCTGCCCTACGGGCACGGCATAGCGGCCCTCACCCCGCAGCCCGACCACATCGCGTGCCGGCTCACCCTCACCGACCTGCGCGATCTCACCGTCGCCATCAGCCGCTGCCGCCGGCTGCTCGACCTGGACGCCGACCCGGTCGCCATCGACGACGCGCTGCGCGCCGATGCGCTGCTGGCGCCCCTGGTCGACAAGGCGCCCGGCCGGCGCGTGCCCCGCACGGTCGACGAGGCCGAGTTCGCGGTACGGGCCGTGCTCGGCCAGCAGGTCTCCACCGCCGCAGCCCGCACCCACGCCGCCCGGCTCACCACGGCCCACGGCGAACCGGTCACCGACCCCGAGGGCGGCCTCACCCACCTCTTCCCGTCACCCGAGGCCCTCGCCGCGGTGGACCCCGAGACCCTGGCGATGCCCCGCACCCGCCGCACCACCCTCACCACCCTGGTCCGTCATCTGGCGGACGGCACGCTCCACCTGGGCGTCGAGAGCGACTGGGCCGACACCCGCGCCCGCCTGCTGGACCTGCCCGGCTTCGGACCCTGGACCGTCGACGTCATCGCCATGCGCGCCCTCGGCGACCCCGACGCCTTCCTCCCCACCGACCTCGGCATCCGGCGCGCGGCCGCCGAACTGGGCCTGCCCGCCACCCCGGCCGCCCTCACCGCCCGCGCCACGGCCTGGCGCCCCTGGCGGGCGTACGCCGTGCAGTACCTGTGGGCGACCGACGACCACCCCATCAACTTCCTTCCCGTCTGAGGACCTCTGAGGACTTCCATGAAGCAGCACACCGTGATCGACAGCCCGTGCGGCCGGCTCACTCTTGTCGCCGACGACGGCGTCCTGTGCGGGCTGTACATGACCGAACAGCGCCACCGCCCGCCCGAGGAGACCTTCGGCGACCGCGACCCCACCCCGTTCGGCGAGGCCGAGGAGCAGCTGAAGGCCTACTTCGCGGGCGAGTTGAAGGAGTTCACCCTCGAACTGCGCCTGCACGGGACCCCGTTCCAGCGCCGTGTGTGGGAACAGCTCCGCGCGATCCCCTACGGCGAGCGG
Source organism: Streptomyces sp. Ru71 (assembly GCF_002920535.1). Lineage (GTDB taxonomy): Bacteria > Actinomycetota > Actinomycetes > Streptomycetales > Streptomycetaceae > Streptomyces. Next base: position 47,808 of record NZ_PQSS01000048.1, read on the forward strand.
CGCACCTACGGCGACCTGGCCGCCGCCCTCGGCACGCCGGGCGCCTCCCGCGCGGTCGGCCTCGCCAACGGCAAGAACCCGGTCGGCATCATCGTCCCCTGCCACCGCGTCGTCGGCGCCGACGGCAGCCTCACCGGCTACGGCGGCGGCCTGCGGCGCAAGCGGCAACTGCTGGACTTCGAAGGCGGTTCGGCGCTGTTCTGACCGACGTGCGCATGTGCTGTGCAGATCCACCGCAGACGCCTCGGCGCGGGCCGGCGGTCATGGGGACCCGTGTTTGGATCTTTCGGCAGCCAGTACGAAGGGAAGAACCAATGAACTCCGCTATCCAGGTCGAGACCGCCGAGATCACCGAGGCCGAGCTCGACAACGTCGCCGGTGGTCTGGGCGTGCACATCGGTGCGGGTCTCGGCGCCGGTCTCGCCGCCGGCACCACGGGGGCCGCCGAGGCGCACCTGTGCGCCCACCTGTGCGTCGAGGTCGCGCTCTGACGAGAGGCCGGCACCCGGTGCCCGTGGGTCCGGCCGCGCCACAACCGGCACGGTCGGTGCCCACGGGCACCACCGCCGCGCATCGTGGGCACGCCGGCTGACGGGCCGCCACCGAGCGGCTGCGAGGAATCTGCACACTCACTGCGCAAGCGCGGACCCCTCCCGCCCCGGGCCCCGTGCGCGGCACTCGATTTTCGCCAAGTGTCGCCTTCGCCGCGGCCATGGCAAGGCCGCCGGTGTCGCGATGTGGCGAAGCGGATGAAGAAGTCGCCGCGAAGTCGTGGGGGTCTCTCCACAGTTGAGAACCCGGGACGCGCACGCTCCCCGCGGGCGCCGGCCGTCGACTGGAGACCCGGTCGCGCTCCGTGCTTGTATCCGTCGCGGCCCCGCCTCAGTCCCCAGCGGGTCCACCCGGTACACCCCAGTACGAAGGGAAGTCCCCTGATGAACTCCGCTCCGCAGATCCAGACCGCCGAGATCTCCGAGGCCGAGCTGGACGCCGTCGCCGGTGGCCTGGCCACCCCGCACGCCTCCGTCGTCGCCGGCTCCACGACGCTCACCGACGCCGGCGTGCTGGCCGAGGCCGGCGCGGTCAAGGACAGCGTGCTCGCCACCGTCGCCGGGATCCACCAGGCGGGCGTCACCGTCTCCTTCTGATCCGGCGGCCTGACGGCCGTACCGCGGACTCCGGCTCCTGGCCGGCCCGGACCCACCGGGCCGGCCAGGAGCTTTTTCACGCCCGGACAGGTCAGGCGCCTTTTCACCCCCGCGCCGGACGGCCGGTGGCCATGACCTGTATGGCTCACCGCGGTCTGCCTCCCGGGTGACCCCGGTGGCGTGAGCGGCGCGCACGCGGGTGTCTGGACGAAGGGAACGCGGGCAGAAGGCGGGAGTCCATGCAGCGGAAGCACAAGCGCCTCGCGACACCGCGGGCGGCCGGGGTCGCCGGGGTGGTCTTCGCGGTCCTCCTGGCCACGGCGATCGTCCTGATGCGCCTCGCCCTGCCCGGCGGCGCCGACGGGAGCGACATGACCGCCGACGCCGGCCAGCGCAGCGCCGTGCGGACGGCCCTGGAGCTGCTCCCGTTCGCCGGGATCGCGTTCCTGTGGTTCATGGGCGCCCTGCGTGAGCAGGCCGGCGAGCACGAGGACCGGTTCGTCTCCACCGTGTTCCTGGGCAGCGGCATCGTCTTCGTCGCCACCCTGTTCGGCGCCGCCGCGGCGGCCGGGACCGTACTCGCCGAGGGCTCCTCCCAGGGCTCCGCCTTCGGCCGCCACTTCGCCTACGACCTGCTGACCACGTACGCCCTGCGGATGGCGGCGGTGTTCATCATCACCACCTCGACCATCGGCCGCCGGCTCGGCGCCCTGCCGCGCCCCCTCGTCGTACTGGGCTATCTGGCGGGCCTCGCGCTGCTCGCGGTGGGAGCGAACGTGCCCTGGTGCGAACTGGTCTTCCCGGCCTGGGCGCTGATCATCGGCCTGAACATCCTGTGGGGCCGGCGTCCCGCCGCACGGCCCGCCGACCGGCCCTGACCCGGCCGCACCGCCCACCCGAACGGCCCCCTCCCCGTCGCCGCCTCCCGCCCACCCGCCGAGAGTGGTCGCAGGAGGGCCGAGGCGCCGTCGGAGAGGACCTGTCCCGTGGTCAGGATTGCCGTCGATCTGAACCGCTGTCAGGGGTACATGCAGTGCGCATTCCTCGCCCCAGAGGTCTTCGCCATGCACGGCGAGGAGGCGCTGCTGTACACCCCGGAGGCCGACGAGGCACAGCGCGAGAAGCTGGCCCAGGCCGCCGCGGCCTGCCCCGTCCAGGCCATCCTCGTCGATGCCGTGGACGCACCGGCCGAGGCGGTGCCCGATGCCCGGTGACCTCAGCCTGGAACGGCTCCGGCGCGAGGGCCGCATCGTCGTCGTCGGCGCCTCGCTGGCCGGCCTGCGGGCCGCGGAAGCCCTGCGGGAGAAGGGGTTCGCGGGGTCGCTGACCCTGATCGGCGACGAGCCCTGCGCACCGTACGACCGGCCCCCGCTGTCCAAGCAGGTGCTGCTGGGCCGGGCCGACGCCGAGCGCACCGCACTGCCCAGGCTCCGCGACGTCGACGCGACCTGGCGGCTCGGCGTACCGGCCACCGGACTCGACATGGCCGCCCGCCGGGTGCGGCTGGCCGACGGCGACGAGGTGCCCTACGACCGGCTGCTGATCACCACCGGGGTGAGGGCGCGACCGTGGCCGCACGAGGCCGAGGCGGAACTCGACGGCGTCTTCGTGCTGCGCACCCGCGACGACAGCGCCGCCCTCGTGCGGCGGCTCGACGCGTCCCCCCGGAGGGTCCTCGTCATCGGGGCCGGGTTCACCGGCTCCGAGATCGCCTCCGCCTGCCGTGAACGCGGCATCGCCGTCACCGTCGCCGAACGCGGCGCGGCCCCCTTGGTCGGCGCGCTCGGCGGGGTGGTCGGCGCGGTCGCCGCCGAGATGCAGCGTGAGCACGGTGTGGACCTGCGGTGCGGGGTGATGGTGACCGCGCTGGAGGGTGATGCCGCGGGACGGGTGCGTGCCGCGCACCTGTCCGACGGCTCCACCGTGGAGACCGACGTGGTGATCGTCTCGCTCGGTGCCCTGCGCAACACCGAATGGCTCGCCGGCTCCGGGCTCGGCGCCGGCCCCCGCGGCATCGCCTGCGACGCCGGCTGCCGCGCCTTCGACATCCGGGGCATCGTGACCGACGACATCTACGCGGCCGGTGACGTCGCCCGCTGCCCGCACCCCCTGTTCGGCTACCAGTTCCTGTCCCTGGAGCACTGGGGCAACGCCGTCACCCAGGCCGGGATCGCCGCGCACAACATGCTCAGCGAGAGCACCGACCGCCTCCCGCACCTGGAGGTGCCGGCGTTCTGGTCCTCCCAGTTCGGCGTCAACATCAAGTCGGTCGGAGTGCCGTCGCTGGGCACGGAGATCCTCATCGCGCAGGGCTCGCTGAAGGAACACCGGTTCGTCGGCGTCTACGGCTACCAGGGGCGCGTCATCGGCGCGGTCGCCTTCGACCAGGCCCGGTGGCTGCCGTTCTACCAGGAGCTGATCGAGACCACCGCGCCGTTCCCGCCGCCGTATCCCACGGTGGACCGGCGCCCGGACGGACAGCGCCCCCTCGACGCGGACTTCCCCGACCCGTCGGTCCCCACGCACGGCCCCACCGTGACCCTCAGCGGATACTCGCCGGCCGATCGCCGGATGACGTTCACCCCGGCGCACTGACCGCCCGGCCACGAGGACCCGAGGACTCGCCATGACGCAATCCCCGCTGCACCGGATCCTGGACTTCGCCAACCGCGCCGATCCGTACCCGATCTACGAAGAGCTGCGCCGCACACCGGTCCACCACGAGGACGGCGGGCCCTACGTCGTCAGCACCTATTACGAGATCCGCAGCCTGCTGCACGATCCGCGGATCAGCTCCGACGCCCGCAACCTGGCCTCCACCGCCGCCGACCCGCTGCCCGAGGCACCCGCCGAGGAGAGCGCCCTGCCGCCCGGCTTCCTCAAGCTCGACCCGCCCGAACACGACCGGCTGCGCCGCATGACCAACCGGCCCTTCGGCCCGCCGCACTCCCCGCACCGGGTCGACTCGATGCGCGGGGAGCTCCACGACATCGTCACCGGACTCATCGACGGCATCGGCGACCCCGGCCGGATCGACCTGGTGGAGCAGTTCTCCTACCCCTTCCCGGTGACCGTGATCTGCCGGCTGCTCGGCGTGCCGCGCGAGGACGAGTCGCAGTTCCACAGCTGGGCCGACACCCTCGCCGCGAGCCTGGACCCCGACCCGGACGCCGATCCGGCCGAGCGGGGCAAGGACGCGCACGAGGCCCGGATGCAGCTGGGCATGTACCTGGCCGGCCTGATCGAGGAGCGCCGCCGCAACCCCGGCGAGGACATGCTCTCCCAACTGGCGACGGCCAAGGGCGGGGACGGCCCGATGAGCACCATGGAACTGCTCAGCACCGCGGCGCTGCTGCTGATCGCGGGGCACGAGACCACGGTCAACCTCATCACCAACGGCATGCTGACCCTGCTGCGCCACCCGGACGTCCTCCAGCGGCTGCGTGCCGAGCCGCGGCTGGCCGTGCCCCTCGTCGAGGAACTGCTGCGCTTCGAGCCGCCGGTGCAGCTGCTGCCGCAGCGCACCACCCTGGCCGACATCGAGGTCGGCGGCGTCACGATCCCCAAGGGCGCCTCCCTCTGGCTGCTCCTGGCGTCGGGCAACCGCGACCCGAAGCGCTTCGAGAACCCGGACCGCTTCGACCCGGACCGCCCGGACATCCAGCACCTCGGCCTGGGCAGCGGCATCCACAGCTGCTTCGGCGCACCGCTCGCCCGGCTGGAGGCCCAGCTCGCCCTGTCGGAGCTGGCCCGCAGGCTGGACAACCCCCGCCTGCTCCAGGACCCGCCGCCGTACCGGCAGAACGCCGTGCTGCGCGGCCCGCGCCACCTCCACCTCGCCTGCGACGGCATCCGCCCCTAGGCCCTAGGCCCTAGGCCGGGTCGTCCTCCGTGCCGAGCCGGCGCAGGAGCCGCGGCAGGGCGGTGCCGATGGGCTCGCGCACCACCTCGTCGGCGAGTTCGTCGTACGGCGTCGGCTCGGCGTTGACGACGATCAGCCGTGCCCCGTGGTCGGCGGCGACCCCGGCGAGCCCGGCCGCAGGCTGCACCTGGAGGCTGGTGCCGACGGCGACGAACACCTGGCAGGCCTTGCTGATCGCCACCGCCTGGCCGAGGACGAGCGGGTCCAGCCGCTCGCCGAACATCACCGTCGCCGGCTTCAGGATGCCGCCGCACACCGGGCACGAGGGATCCTCCTCCCCGGCCTCCAGCCGGGCGAGGGCGTCCTCCATCGAGCCGCGCACATGACACGCGGTGCACACCACCTCGCGGGCGCTGCCGTGCAGTTCGAGCACCTTGCGGGCGGGCATCCCGGCCAGCTGGTGCAGCCCGTCCACGTTCTGCGTGATCACCCGCACCGGCACGCCGGACCGCTCCAGCTCCGCGACGGCCCGGTGCGCGGCGTTGGGCCGCGCCCCCAGCGCGCCGCTCTCGCGCCGCATCCGCCACGAGCGCCGCCGAATCTCCGGGTCGCCCATGTAGTACTCGTACGTCACCAGCTTCTCGGCGTCCGGATCGCGCCGCCACAGCCCGTTCGGCCCGCGGTAGTCGGGGATGCCGGAGTCGGTGGAGATGCCGGCCCCGCTGAGGACGGCGACGAGGGGCTTGGTCATGCCGCCGAGGGTAGAGCGGGACGATCGCACGGGCGAACGGATATCCGTACGCCGTGCGCGACCGCCGGTGTAGTGTCCGCCCATGGCCAAGGTGACCGTCTCGCTCGACGCCGAACTCGTCGTGGAAGTCATGGTGCTCGCCGGTGTCGGCAGCCCCCAGGACGCCGTGGAACTGGTCGTGCGCGACTACATCGAGCGCGGTCACCGCACCGAGGCCCGCACGGCGACCCGGGAGGAGGCGCTGCGCGAGGTGGACGTCAAGCCCCGGGACCCGGAGGGCTGAGCACCCCCACCCGCCGCCGGCCGTCAGGCCACCCGGTGGCCGTTCTCCAGTTCCACCGTGCCGGAGCCGTCCGCCAGGACGTCGAGGGCGGCCAGGACACGGCGGCCCAGGGCGTCGAGGAGGTAGTCGGTCAGCTCCTCGCGCGCGACCAGCCGCCAGGACAGCAGCTCCTCCTCCTGCAGACGGATCGCCTTGAAGTCGTCCTCGCCCAGCACCCCGCCGTCGTACAGGTACGCCACCAGCGGCGGCCGGCCCGGGCCGTGCACCCAGTCCACCGCGAGCAGCCGGCCCAGCGGCCGGTCCAGGCCGATCTCCTCCAGCGTCTCGCGGCGCGCGCCCTGCCGGGGCGTCTCACCGTCGTCGGACTCGATCGTGCCGCCCGGCAGCGCCCAGCCCTCGCGGTAGTTGGGCTCCACCAGCAGCACCCGCCCCTCGGCGTCCCGGAACAGGGCGGCGGCCCCGGCCAGCACACGGGGCAGCGAGGCGATGTACGCGGCGAAGTCAGCAGTGGTCATCCAGGAAGGGTAACCAGCGGCCGCCCCCGTCCGGGGTGCCGCAGCCCCCGGCCGGGGTCACGAGACGCCCGTCCCGGTTCACGCCGGACCCGTACCGGGTCACGCGAGGCCCGTCCCGGGTCACGCGGTGCTCGCTCCGGATCAGACGGCGCTCGGATCGAGGCACGCGGTGCTCGCCCGGGTCACCCCTGCGTCGCCGCCAGCCGCAGCGTCCGCTCGGCCAGCTCGCTGATGCGCACCCCGTCGAAGCCGAACACGGCGCTGCGCACGGTGTCCTCCAGCGGCCGCGTCCACTGCGCCGGGATCGCCTCCGCCCCGGTCATCACCCCGGCCACCGAACCCGCCGTCGCGCCGTTGGAGTCGGTGTCCAGTCCGCCGCGCACGGTCAGCGCGATGGTGCGGGTGAAGTCGCCGTCGCCGTACAGCAGACCCGCGGTGAGGACGGCGGCGTTCGGCACGGTGTGGATCCAGCCCAGGCCCGCGGTCTCCTCCTCGACCGTGGCCAGGGTGTCCTCCCAGGACAGGCCGGTCTCGTGCAGGGACACCACCCGGCGCACGGTCCGCGCCAGCCGGCTGCTCGCCGGTACGACCGCCAGCGCCTCCTCCAGCGCGTCGCGCACGCTCGGCGCGCTGAACGCGGCGGAGACCAGCGCCGCCGCGAACATCGCCCCGTACACCCCGTTGCCGGTGTGCGACAGCACCGCGTCCCGGCGGGCCAGCAGGGCGGCGCGGCGCGGGGCGCCCGGGCAGGTCCAGCCGAAGACGTCGGCGCGGATGAGGGCGCCGATCCACTCCTGGTAGGGGTTGTCGAAGGTGGCCGTCAGCGGCGGCTTGAGCCCGTTGGCGAGATTGCGGTACGCCGCCCGCTCCGCCGTGAAGGTCTGCAGGTACGGCAGCCTCAGCAGCCACAGGTCGCCGACCTGCTCGGTGCTGAAGGCGAAGCCGTACGTCTCCAGCAGGTGCAGGCCGAGGACGGCGTAGTCGATGTCGTCGTCCCGGCAGCTGCCGTGGACGCGGCCGCGCACGCACATCCGCCACTCCGGCCGCAGCGGCGGGTCGTGCGCGTCGCCCTCCACCGGCTCGGGCAGGTAGTCGGTCAGCGGCAGCGCGCCGGCCCGCCGCAGATAGCGGTCGATGCGGTCCCGGGTCCACAGCTCGCCCTGCTCCACCGGCTTGCCGAGCATGTTCCCCGCGATCCGGCCGAGCCAGCCCCCGAGGATGCGGTCGGCCGGCTCCGGCCCGGTGTGCGCAGCGGTCATGGGGGAGGGGTACCCGCTCGCGGCGGGGTCTGCGCAGGCGAGCGGGGCGTTCCAGGGTGCGGGCGGGGCATGACGGCGGGGGCGTACTCCGGTTAAGGTCGCAGCGGCGCGACTGGCCTGACGTGCGTCGGGCCCGGAGAGCAAGGGGATAGCAAGGTGGCGGACGCTGCTGTGGAGGGCACCCGGCGGGTGCTCGTTGCCGCGGACAAGTTCAAGGGCTCGCTGACGGCGGTGGAGGTCGCCCAGCGGGTGACGGCCGGGCTGCGCCGGGTCGTACCCGGTGTGGAGGTCGAGACCCTCCCCGTCGCGGACGGCGGCGACGGCACGGTCGCGGCTGCCGTGGCGGCCGGTTTCGAACGCCGGGAGGTCCGGGTCACCGGTCCGCTCGGCGAGCCGGTCACGGCTGCCTTCGCGCTGCGCGACGGCACCGCGGTGGTGGAGATGGCCGAGGCCTCGGGCCTCCAGCTGCTCCCGGCGGGCGTCTTCGCCCCCCTGACCGCCACCACGTACGGCTCCGGCGAGGTGCTGAAGGCCGCGCTCGACGCGGGCGCCCGCACGATCGTCTTCGGCGTGGGCGGCAGCGCCACCACCGACGGCGGCGCGGGCATGCTGGCCGCCCTCGGCGCGGTGTTCCTGGACGCCGACGGCGAGCCGGTCGGCCCGGGCGGCGGCGCCCTGGCGGACCTCGCCTCGGCCGACCTGTCGGGCGTGGACCCGCGCTTCGCCGAGGTGGACTTCGTCCTGGCCAGCGACGTGGACAATCCGCTCACCGGCCCGAAGGGCTGCGCGGCGGTGTACGGCCCGCAGAAGGGCGCCTCCGAGGAGGACGTGGCGACCCTGACGCGGCCCTCGCGCACTACGCGCAGGTCCTGGAGAAGGCCATCGGCCCCAAGGCCACCGAGCTCGCCGCGTCCCCGGGTGCCGGCGGCGCGGGCGGCATCGGCTACGGCGCCCTGCTGCTCGGCGCGAGCTTCCGCCCCGGCATCGAGCTGATGCTGGAGGTGCTCGGCTTCGCCCCGGCGCTGCAGCGGGCCACGCTGGTGATCACCGGCGAGGGCTCCCTGGACGAGCAGACCCTGCACGGCAAGGCCCCGGCGGGTGTCGCGGCGGCGGCGCGGGCGGCGGACAAGGAGGTCGTCGCGGTCTGCGGCCGCCTCGCCCTCCCGCACGAGGCCCTGGGCCGGGCCGGCATCCGCCGCGCGTACCCCCTGACGGAGATCGAGCCGGACGTGGCGAAGTGCATCGCGGACGCGGGCCCGATCCTGGAACGCGTGGCGGAACAGATCGCGAAGGACTACCTGGCCTGACCCCTCGGCCGCCGGGCTGCCGTGCCGGCCGCCCCGACGTGCCTCCTCCGCCACCGCTGACCCCGGGGAC
>NZ_PQSS01000049.1 GCF_002920535.1 Streptomyces sp. Ru71
AGCACGCCGCCGCCCACCGCGAGCGTCATCGACACCGCCGTGTCGAACGGCGTCTCGCTGTTGAGGTGGGACGGAACCCGGCGCCACGCCTGCAGGGTGATGCCGCCGACCTCCACCACGCAGTCCGCGGCGAACACGGTGAGCAGCGCGGCACGCAGCCGGGCTCCGACACGCAGGTACGACGTGACCCAGGCGACCGCGAGCAGGGTCACGCCGAAGGACAGCCCGAACGTCACCGGCTTGCGCCAGGAGACGGGCCCGTACCAGGGGCCACCGTCGACGGCGAAGACCAGCAGATGCCCGAGCCCGGACAGGATCAGAACGGCCCCGACGATCAGGCAGAGCCGGTCCACGGGGCGGGGAGTGCCGCTGCGGATGTCCCGCGCGGTCACGTCTGCGGTGCCTGCCGTGCCTGCCATGTCTGCCGTGTCGGTCGACTCGTCCATGCGGTCGAGCCTCGCGGCTGCGGGGCGAGCCGTCGTCGTACCGCCGGAGGCACCTCGCGTACGCCACGGGAAGCAGGGGTGCGGAGCGGGATCAGGGCGGCGCCGGAGCGCGGGCGTACGCTCGGAGGTGCCGCGTGGCGCGCTTGACACAAAAATCGAACATCCATTCATATGGAGGCTCCGGCGAGGCTCAACAGAAGGGATTTCGCCCCATTTCATATGGGTGTGTCCCAGAGTTATCCACAGGCCGGACCGGCGTCGGGGCGCGTTGTCAGTGGCAGGCGTTAGCGTCTTTGACGTGAAGCGATCGACTCAAGCAAACCGGGTGGAACCCATGGCAGGAACCGACCGCGAGAAGGCCCTGGATGCCGCGCTCGCACAGATTGAACGGCAATTCGGCAAGGGCGCGGTCATGCGCATGGGCGAGAGGTCGAAGGAGCCCATCGAGGTCATCCCGACCGGTTCGACCGCGCTCGACGTGGCCCTCGGTGTCGGCGGCCTGCCGCGCGGCCGTGTCGTGGAGATCTACGGACCGGAGTCCTCCGGTAAGACCACGCTGACCCTGCACGCCGTGGCCAACGCACAGAAGGCGGGCGGCCAGGTCGCCTTCGTGGACGCGGAGCACGCCCTCGACCCCGAGTACGCGCGCAAGCTCGGCGTCGACATCGACAACCTGATCCTCTCCCAGCCGGACAACGGCGAGCAGGCGCTGGAGATCGTGGACATGCTGGTCCGCTCCGGTGCGCTCGACCTCATCGTCATCGACTCCGTCGCCGCGCTCGTCCCGCGCGCGGAGATCGAGGGCGAGATGGGCGACAGCCACGTCGGTCTGCAGGCCCGTCTGATGAGCCAGGCGCTGCGGAAGATCACCAGCGCCCTCAACCAGTCCAAGACCACGGCGATCTTCATCAACCAGCTCCGCGAGAAGATCGGCGTGATGTTCGGCTCCCCGGAGACCACGACCGGTGGCCGGGCGCTGAAGTTCTACGCCTCGGTGCGTATCGACATCCGCCGCATCGAGACCCTGAAGGACGGCACGGAGGCGGTCGGCAACCGCACCCGCTGCAAGGTCGTCAAGAACAAGGTGGCCCCGCCCTTCAAGCAGGCCGAGTTCGACATCCTCTACGGCCAGGGCATCAGCCGCGAGGGCGGCCTGATCGACATGGGCGTGGAGCACGGCTTCGTGCGCAAGGCCGGCGCCTGGTACACGTACGAGGGCGACCAGCTCGGCCAGGGCAAGGAGAACGCGCGCAACTTCCTCAAGGACAACCCCGACCTGGCCAACGAGATCGAGAAGAAGATCAAGGAGAAGCTGGGCGTCGGCGTGCGTGCCGAGGAGCCGGCGGCCGAGCCGGGCCCGGACGCGGCTGCCTCCACCGCCGACGACGCGGCGAAGACGGTGCCCGCCCCGGCAGCCGCCAAGGCCACCAAGCCCAAGGCCGCCGCAGCCAAGAGCTGACCCGTGACGCGACGAACCGACTGGGCCGAGTACGCCCACCTCGACGCCCTCGCGGAGCGGGCCGGGGGGCAGGACGTGGGCCCGGCCCGGACCGCGGACGACACCGGGTACGAGGGCGGAGAGCCGCGTCGCGGGGGCGGCGCACGGGACGGCGCGCGTACCGGGGGGACGCGCGGCGGCCGTGGGCGCCGGCGGCGCGGCTTCGGAGAACCGCCCGGGGAGCCGTCCGCCGAGGACGGGGGTGCCTCTTCCTCGTCGAGGGCCGAGCAGGGGGAGCCTCCAGGGGACCCGGTGGAGCGGGCACGGGCGATCTGCCTGCGCCTGCTCACCGGGACCCCGCGCACCCGCAAGCAGCTCGCGGATGCCCTGCGCAAGCGGGAGATCCCGGATGACGCCGCCGAGGAGGTGCTGTCGCGGTTCGAGGAGGTCGGACTGATCAACGACAGTGCCTTCGCGGACGCCTGGGTGGAGTCCCGGCACCACGGGCGGGGCCTGGCCCGGCGGGCCCTCGCCCAGGAACTGCGCACCAAGGGCGTCGACTCCGCGCTGATCGAGGAGGCGGTGGCGCAGCTCGACAGCGACCAGGAGGAAGCGACCGCGCGCGAACTCGTCGCCCGCAAGCTGCGGACCACGCGCGGCCTCGACCGCGACAAGCGCCTGCGGCGTCTCGCCGGCATGCTCGCCCGCAAGGGCTACCCGGAGGGCATGGCCCTGCGCGTGGTCCGGCAGGCGCTTGAGGAGGAGGGCGAGGAGACGGACTTCCTGGACGAGGGCGGGATCTGATCCGGTCCGCGGCGACGGGCCCGTGCGGGCGCACCGGCCCAGCCGCCGCCAGGACGTCACTCGCCTCGCCGCCGCTACGACGTCACTCGCCCCGCCGCCGCTACGGCGTCACCGGCAGTCCCGCCGCCCGCCAGGCCTGGAAGCCGCCGACCAGATCGGTCGCCCGGTGCAGGCCCAGCTGGTGCAGGGAGGCCGCCGCAAGGCTGGAGGCGTAGCCCTCGTTGCAGATCACCACCACCCGCAGATCGTGACTCGTGGCCTCGGGCAGGCGATGGCTGCCCTGCGGGTCGAGCCGCCACTCCAGCTCGTTGCGCTCCACGACCACCGCACCCGGGATCAAGCCGTCCCGCTCGCGCAGGGCCGCGTACCGGATGTCGACCAGCAGTGCCTCTCCGGTGCCGGCGGCGTCGTACGCGTCCCGCGGCTCCACGCGCGCGTACCCCGAACGCACCCGCTCCAGGAGTTCGTCGATCCCGACGGGGCGCTCGCCGCTCGCTGCCAGTCCTCGTGCGCCGCTCACTGCCAGTCCTCCGGACGCTCCACCTGCTCCAGACGCAGTACCGGACCGGTGCGGCTGTAGCGGCGGATGCGCGGCAGCGGCGGGTAGTAGGCGTGCACGGAGACGGCGTGCTCGGCCGGAGACTCGTTGAGCACCTCATGGACGTGGTGGCGGCCGAAGGAGCGGCCGCGGCCGGCCGGCAGCAGCCGCGTCCGGTCCACTCCGTCGGTCAGTTCCAGCGTCTTCCAGCCGTCGGTGGGCAGCCGCGCGGTGAGCGCGTTCTCCCGCAGCTCACCCCGGGCGGTGAGGAAGGCGCCTACGGACTCGGCGTGGTCGTGCCAGCCGGTCCCGGTCCCGGGCGGCCAGCCGATCAGCCAGGCCTCGCTGCCGCCCGGTCCTTCCAGGCGGACCCAGGTGCGGCCCTCCGGGTCGAGCGGGAGGGAGTCGATCAGCTCGGTGTCGGCGGCCGTCCGCCGGACGAAATCGAGAAGATCCGCCTGCGTGGGCACGGAAGCGGCGGCTCGGTCGTTGTTCAGGGCAGAGGGGAGCGAAGGGGAGAGGGACACGGGCACCGTCCTGTTGAGCGTTCGCGTCGGCGGCGCGCGACGGCACGACGGGCACGGCGCGCGCGGAGAAAGGGGGGATGCGAATTCAGCAGGACGGACGACACACACAGCCCGCGTAACGGAGCAGATCCATATGGACCCTCCGCCACAGGCGCACATCGGTGTCGGTCACGCTCCGGAGTACACCACGACGGTCCCAGGCGGTCAACTCACCGTCACTATGCGGACGCACAGTGACGGCGGCCAGGGGGCAGGCCAGAAACGAGCCCCCGCGCACGGCGGCCCACCGTGCCCGCCCGGAAGCGAGACGGTGTCACTTCGCGGCGGAGCCGGCCGTCGCCTCGGTCCGCGTCGGCCCGCCCACGGTCGCCTCGGCCGCGGCGTACAGATCGGCCGGGCGTACTCCGCCGAGCGCGGTCACCAGGTGGCCGTCGGGGCGCACCAGCAGCACCGTGTGGGCGGCGGCACCCGGGTACTCCTCGGCGACGAGCAGTTCCGCCGGATGCGGCAGCGCGGTCACCGCGGCGGCCAGCCGCGGCATGATCCCGGCCGTCACCCAGTGCTTGCGTTCCCACACGCCGGTACCGGGCGCGACCAGGACGACGAGCAGCGCGCCGCGGCCCAGCCGGTCGCGCAGCTGGACGAAGGAACCGTCCTCCGCCGTGACGCGGACATCGGCGACCGGTGCGCCGGGCGGGGTGTCCACGGGCACCTCGGCCTCCAGGTGCCGGGGTGCGAGCGGGGAGTCGGCGTGCGTTCCCGTCTCGCCGAGCGGACCGCGTCCCAGGTGGCCGTCGGTGAGCAGGGCGTCGTGACCGCGGGCCGCGCCGGGGACGTAGGACCGCAGTCCGCCGCCGCCCCGCAGCAGCGGCAGGACCTGGTCGGCGGCGCGCAGCCGGGCGGCGACGACGGCCCGCCGCTCGGCCTGGTAGCTGTCGAGCAGCGCCTCGCGCGGACCGTGGTGCCAGGCCAGCGCGAGCTTCCAGGCGAGGTTGTCGGCGTCGCGCAGCCCCTCGTCGAGGCCCTGCGTGCCGAGGGTGCCCATGAGGTGGGCGGCGTCCCCGGCGAGGAACACCCGGCCGGCTCGCCAGCGGCGGGCCAGTCGGTGGTGGACGGTGTGCACACCGGTGTCCAGCAGGTCGTACGGCGGGACCGTGCCGTCGTGCCAGCCGGCCAGGGTCTCGCGGATGCGGGCGAGGAGCATCTCCGGTGTGACCAGGTCCTTGCCGGGCGGCAGCAGCCAGTCCAGCCGCCACACGCCGTCCGGCAGCGGCCGGGCGATGACCTCGCCGGCGGTCGGGCCGGAGGTGCGCCACGGCGGCAGACGGTGCAGCACGGCCGCGCCGTCCCACGGGAGTTCGGTGCGCAGCGCGGCGACGGCGTACCGTTCCACCGCCGTACGCCCCGGGAAGCGGATGTCGGCGAGCTTGCGCACGGTGGAGCGGGGGCCGTCGCAGCCGACGAGGTAACTGCCGCGCCACCAGGTGCCGTTCGCCCCCCGGGTGTGTGCGGTGACGCCGGACGGCTCCTGCTCGACGCTGTCCAGGCGGCTGTCCACGACCATCTCGACGAGGCGTTCCCCGGCGAGCGCGTCGCGCAGGGCGCCGGTCAGGACGTGCTGGGCGATGTGCACGGGAGCGGGCTCGGCGTCGTCGAAAGTGATCTCGCGCATCACCTGCTTGCGCCGCATCGACCGCCATCCGGCCCAACGCAGCCCGGCCTCGTCGAGGTACAGCCCGGTGAGCCGCTCCAGCAGGGCGGCGGTTTCCTCACGCAGGACGACTGTGCGGGCGAGCCGGGGTTCGTCCTTGCCGGGCCCCTCGTCCAGCACGACCGACGGCACCTCCTGACGCGCCAGCGCCAGGGCGAGCGTGAGCCCCACGGGCCCCGCTCCGACGATGATCACCGGGTCCACGGCGCGGCGCCCCCTGCTCGCAGCGGTGTCCTCGGGGACGTATGTGAACAACAGGTTGGAGCAGGGTGCACGATCACAGAACGTATGCAACCCATTGCCGCTGCTTGCGTCAAGTGACGGAGGCAGCGGCGATCATGCCACTGCCTCCGTCTGGGTCAAGCGATGTGATGGGGCGTCACCGCTTGCTGGTGTGGGTGAAGCCGGTGGGGCCACCGCCCTCACCACCGGTGCCGAAGGTGCCGCCCACCGCCGCCGGGTTCAGCTCCTCCATGTCCTCCGCGCCGAGGACCGCGCCCGTGCTGCGCTTGCTGCGCCGCAGGTAGCCCTCCAGCCAGCTCGCGAAGGACGTCAGGATGAAGTTCAGCACGATGTAGATGGCCGCCACGACGATGAAGCTGGGAATGACGTTGGCGTAGTTGGCCGCGAGGGTGCTGCGCGCGTTCAGCAGCTCGTTGAAGCCGATCATCACACCGCCCAGCGCGGTGTCCTTCACGATGACCACCAGCTGGCTGACGATCGCCGGCAGCATGGCCGTGACCGCCTGCGGCAGCAGGATGCTGGTCATGGTCTGGGTCTTGCGCAGGCCGATGGCGTAGGCGGCCTCGGTCTGGCCCTTGGGCAGGGCCAGGATGCCCGCCCGGACCACCTCGGCGAGCACGGAGGCGTTGTAGAGCACCAGACCGGTGACGACCGCGTAGAGGGGCCGGTCCTCGCTGGTGACGTTGGTGTAGCGGGAGTAGAGCTCGTTCGCGAACAGCATCAGCAGCAGCACCGGGATGGCCCGGAAGAACTCCACGACCACGGCGGACGGCACCCGGATCCAACGGTGGTCGGACATGCGTGCGATGCCGAAGAACGCGCCCAGCGGCAGGGCGATGACCATGGCGAGCGCGGCCGCCTTGAGCGTGTTCCCCAGGCCCGGGATCAGGTACGTCGTCCAGGCGTCGGCCTCGACGAAGGGCTTCCACAGGGCGCTCGTGAGCTGGTTGTGGTCGTCCAGGGTCTGCCAGATCCACCACACCAGCAGGGCGAGGAGGACGAAGAAGACGACCGAGAGCAGGACGTTGCGCCGCTTGGCCCGGGGCCCGGGTGTGTCGTAGAGGACGGAACTCATCGCTTCACCGCCAGTCGCTTGCCGAGCCAGCCGAGGATGAGGCCCGTGGGCAGGGTCAGGACCACGAAACCGAAGGCGAAGACGGCGCCGATGGCGAGGGTCTGGGCCTCGTTCTCGATCATCGACTTCATCAGGGAGGCCGCTTCGGCCACACCGATGGCCGCGGCCACCGTGGTGTTCTTGGTCAGGGCGATCAGCACGTTGGCCAGCGGGCCGATGACCGCCCGGAAGGCCTGCGGCAGCACGATGAGCCGCAGGGTCTGGCTGAAGTTCAGGCCGATCGCGCGGGCCGCCTCGGCCTGGCCGAGGGGCACCGTGTTGATGCCGGAGCGGATCGCCTCGCACACGAAGGCCGCCGTGTAGGCCACCAGACCGAGGATCGCGAGCCGGAAGCCCTGGAGCTTGAAGTCGTCGGAGGCGCCCAGGGTGACTCCGAAGATGTCGGCGAGGCCGAGCGAGGAGAACACGATGATCACCGTCAGCGGGATGTTCCGGACGATGTTCACGTAGGCGGTGCCGAAGCCGCGCATCAGCGGGACCGGGCTGACCCGCATCGCGGCCAGCAGGGTGCCCCAGATCATGGAGCCCACGGCGGAGAAGACGGTGAGTTTCACCGTCATCCAGAACGCCCCTAGGACGTCGTAGCCTTCAAGAAAGTCGAACACGATCTCCCGCGCTTCCGGGTGGATGACGTACGTGGAGGGCGGGGCGTGCCGCCGCCGGCGGGGCGGCCGGCGGCGGCACGCACCAGGGGGACCCCGAGCTGACTGCGGTGGGTCGCCTTACTGGACGGTCGCCTTACTGGACGATCTGGCCGATCTTCGGGGCCGGCTCGTTCTGGTAGTTGGCCGGGCCGAAGTTCTTCTTCACGGCGGCCTCCCAGGCGCCGCTGCTCTCCATCTGCTCGATCGCCTTGTTGATCTTGTTGACCAGCTCGGTGTCGCCCTTCTTCACGCCGACGCCGTAGTTCTCGTTGCTCAGCTTCAGACCGGCGAGCTTGAACTGGCCCTTGTACTTGTCCTGCGCGGCGAAGCCCGCGAGGATCGAGTCGTCGGTGGTCACCGCGTCCACGGCGCCGCTCTGCAGGCCGGCGATGCACTCGGAGTAGCCGCTGTACTCCTTCAGCTGGGCCTTCGGCGCGATCTTCTGCTGGACGTTCTGCGCCGAGGTGGAGCCGGTCACGGAGCACAGCTTCTTGCCGTTGAGGTCCGTGCCCTTGGTGATGTCCGAGTCCTTCTTGATCAGCAGGTCCTGGTGGGCCAGCAGATACGGACCGGCGAAGTCGACCTTCTCCTTCCGCTTCGGCGTGATGGAGTAGGTGGCCACGATGAACTTCACGTCACCGCGCGAGAGCGCGTTCTCGCGGTCGGCGCTCTTGGTCTCCACGAACTGGATCTGGTCCGGCTTGTAGCCGAGCTGGCCCGCGATGTACGTGGCCACGTCCACGTCGAAGCCGGAGAAGTCGCCGTTCGGCTCCTTCAGGCCGAGACCCGGCTGGTCGTACTTGATACCGATCTTGATCTTGCCGCCACCGCCGGAGGAGGACGACGAGGAGTTGTCCTTGTTGCCGCCCCCACACGCCGTGGCGGACAGGGCGATGCTGAGGACGACGGCCGAGGCGGCGGTGACCTTGCGGAGCTTCATGGTGGACTTCCTTTGCGTGAGGAAAGATGCGGGGCGCCGGCCGGCGCGACGGGAGCGCGGCGGATCAGTGGTGCAGGATCTTCGACAGGAAGTCCTTGGCCCGGTCGCTGCGCGGATTGCTGAAGAACTGGTCGGGCGCAGCCTGTTCGACGATCCGGCCGTCCGCCATGAACACCACGCGGTTTGCAGCCGAACGTGCGAACCCCATCTCGTGGGTGACGACGACCATCGTCATGCCCTCACGGGCGAGCTGCTGCATGACCTCCAGCACCTCGTTGATCATCTCCGGGTCGAGGGCCGAGGTCGGCTCGTCGAAGAGCATCACCTTCGGGTCCATGGCCAGCGCCCGCGCGATCGCGACGCGCTGCTGCTGACCACCGGAGAGCTGCGCGGGGTACTTGTCGGCCTGGGTGCCCACGCCGACCCGGTCCAGCAGGGCGCGCGCCTTCTCCTCGGCCTGCTTCTTGTCGACCTTGCGGACCTTGATCTGGCCCAGCATCACGTTTTCGAGCACGGTCTTGTGCGCGAAGAGGTTGAAGGACTGGAAGACCATGCCGACGTCGGACCGCAGCCGGGCCAGGGCCTTGCCCTCGGCGGGCAGCGGCTTGCCGTCGATGGTGATCGAGCCGGAGTCGATGGTCTCCAGCCGGTTGATGGTGCGGCACAGGGTGGACTTACCGGACCCGGAGGGTCCGATGACCACGACGACCTCGCCGCGCGCGATCGTCAGATCGATGTCCTGGAGCACGTGCAACGCGCCGAAGTGCTTGTTGACGCTCTTCAGGACGACGAGTTCGCCGGTGGGGACCACGTCTTGCTTGGCCACCGATACTTCGGTCATCGCTCTCAGGCTCCGTCCTCCTCGGTTTCGGAGGAATGTAGTAACCAGCCTCGACCAGCGTCATTACATCTGAGGGGAATCTGAGCATCACGATCCGATAGCAATCGGACACATGTCGTAGCACTTGTGACCTGCGGGCGACCTGGGCACGTATCGGCCGGATAACTAAAGTCCCGGGCAACCGGAACGCTCTTGACGCCGTCCTTGTCCATCGGCGTCACTGCCATGGTGCACGCGTGCGTGCACACGTTGTTACTCAGGTAAACCGTACGCCCGATGAATCGGAGGAGGCCGGAATGAGACTGCTGCTCGTCGAGGACGACAACCACGTCGCCGCCGCGCTGTCCGCGGTCCTGGCCCGGCACGGTTTCCATGTCACGCACGCGCGCAACGGCGAGGAGGCGCTCCAGGCGCTCGTCCCGGAGGGCCCCGGCTTCGGGGTCGTCCTGCTCGACCTGGGGCTGCCCGACCAGGACGGCTACGAGGTCTGCAGCAAGATCCGCAAGCGCACCGCCACCCCGGTGATCATGGTCACCGCCCGCTCCGACGTGCGCTCCCGCATCCACGGCCTCAACCTCGGCGCCGACGACTACGTGGTCAAGCCGTACGACACCGGGGAACTCCTCGCCCGCATCCACGCCGTCAGCCGGCGCCGCGCAGCCCCCGAGGAGAACACCGGCAGCACCGAGACCTCCGTCCGCCTCGGCACGGTCCGCATCGAGCTGCCCACCCGGCAGGTCACCGTCGACGGCAGCGTCGTCCAGCTGACCCGCAAGGAGTTCGACCTGCTCGCGCTGCTCGCCCAGCGGCCCGGCGTGGTCTTCCGCCGCGAGCAGATCATCAGCGAGGTGTGGCGCACCAGCTGGGAGGGAACCGGGCGCACCCTGGAGGTGCACGTCGCCTCCCTGCGCGCCAAGCTGCGCATGCCGGCCCTCATCGAGACCGTGCGCGGCGTCGGCTACCGGCTCGTCGCCCCGGCCGCCTAGCGGGGGCCGGGTGCGCACACGCCTGCTGCCGCTGCTGATCGTCCTGATGGCGGCCGTGCTGCTCGCCCTCGGCATCCCCCTGGCCGTCAGCCTGGCGGCCGCCCAGCAGCAGAACGTGGTCGTCGACCGGATCGACGACACCGCGCGCTTCGCCGCCCTCGCGCAGTACGTCGACACCGCCGCCACCGTGGACCGCAACCCCGGGGACGAGCGGCTGGAGATCCTCAGCCACGAACTCGCCAGCTACTACGAGGTCTACGGCATCCGCGCGGGCGTCTTCTACCGCACCGACACGCCCATGGCGCACGCCCCCGCCGACTTCTTCCTCCCCAACACGGGCGAGGTGCGGGCCGCCTTCGAGGAGGCGCTGCTCAGCCGGCGCAGCCACGACCCGCGCCAGGTGTGGCCCTGGCAGCGCGGGCGCCTGGTCGTCGCCTCGCCGGTGATCCGCGACGGTGACGTCGTCGCGGTCGTGGTCACCGACTCGCCCACCGGGGAGATGCGCTCACGGACCCTGCGCGGCTGGCTCGTCATCGGCGCCGGCCTGGTCGCCGCGATGCTGCTCTCGGTGGGCGCGGCCCTGCGGCTGACCGGCTGGGTGCTCAGACCCGTACGCGTGCTGGACGCCACGACGCACGACATCGCCACCGGGCGGCTGAAGTCACGGGTCGCGGCGGCCGGCGGGCCGCCGGAACTCAGGCGGCTGGCCAAGTCGTTCAACGAGATGGCGGACCACGTCGAGGACGTGCTGGAGCAGCAGCGCGCCTTCGTCGCGGACGCCTCGCACCAGCTGCGCAACCCCCTCTCGGCGCTGCTGCTGCGCATCGAACTGCTGGCACTGGAACTACCGGAGGACAATGAGGAGATCGCCTCGGTGCGGGCCGAGGGCAAGCGGCTGGCGCAGGTCCTGGACGACCTGCTCGACCTGGCGCTCGCCGAGCACGCCGAGGCCGACCTGACGACCACCGACATCGGCGCGCTGACCGCCGAGCGCGTCGCGGCCTGGGCGCCCGCCGCCGGGGCCAAGGGTGTGCGGCTGGTCGGCGACTGCCCGCCCACGACCGGCTGGGCCGACCCGGTGACCCTGTCGTCCGCGCTGGACGCGGTGATCGACAACGCGGTCAAGTTCACGCCGGACGGGGAGCGCGTCGAGGTGGCGGTCGCGGCGGCCGGCGACAGCGTGACCGTCGTCGTCACCGACAACGGCCCCGGCCTCACCGACGAGGAGCTGAGCCGCATCGGCGACCGCTTCTGGCGCAGCGGCCGGCACCAGAACGTCAAGGGGTCCGGGCTCGGCCTGTCCATCACCCGCGCCTTGCTCGCCGCGGGCGGCGCCTCGATCTCGTTCGGCCGACACGAGCCGCACGGCCTGGTGGTGACGGTGACGGTGCCCCGGTACGCACCCCAGCCGGAGTCCGGGACCGGGCACGACCTGCCGGGCCGGCCCTACGGCTTGACCGAGCGGTAGTAGCGCCGGGCGCCCTGGTGGAGCTGCAGCGGGTCGGTGTAGATCGCCGTGCGCAGGTCCACCAGCTGCGCGGAGTGCACGTGCGCGCCGATGCCGTCGCGGCTCTTGATGACCGTGCGGGTCAGCCACTCGGTCAGCCGCGGGTCGATGTCCGTGCGGGTGATCAGCAGGTTGGACACCGCCATCGTCGGGACGGCGGCGCCGTTCTGCACGGTGGGATAGGCCGACTCCGGCATGTTCGTCGCGCGGTAGTAGCGCGTGGCGCCGCCCTCCTGGTGCAGCCGGGCGACGATGTCCGGCCCGATCGGCACGAACCGGATGGGGAAGATGCCGGCGAGCTGCCGCACGCCGTCCGTGGGCAGGCCGCCCGACCAGAAGAACGCGTCGAGCGCACCCTCCCGCAGCCGCTTCGGCGCGCTGCCGATGCCGTCCGCCTCCGGCGTGATGTCCTTCTCCGCGTCGATGCCCGCCACCCGCAGCACCCGGTCGGCGATCAGCCGCACCCCCGACTCCGGCGGCCCTATGGCCACCCGCTTGCCGCGCAGGTCCGCGACCGAGTGGATGCCCGAGTCGCGGGCGACGACGAGCTGGACGTAGTCGTCGTACAGGCGGGCGACACCGCGCAGCCGGCCGGCGCCCTCGCCGCGATTCAGCGTGTACGTCTCCACCGCGTCGGCCGCGGCGATGGTGAAGTCGGCCTGGCCGCGCGCCACGCGCGTGACGTTCTCCTGCGAACCGTCGCTGGTCAGCAGGCGGACCTTCAGCTGCGGCATGTCCTTGGCCAGCGCGGTGCGCAGCCGCTTGCCGTAGTCCTGGTAGACCCCGCTCGGGGTGCCCGTGCTGAAGGTGATCGTGCCGCTCGGCGGCTCCTCGCCCAGCGGCAGCAGCCACCACAGCAGCAGGCCGAGCGCCGCGACAGCGGCGGCGACGCCCGTCAGGACGCGGCGCCTGCCGAGAGAGGGGAGGGGCTTGGACATGGGCGCGATCCTGCCAGGCACCCCGCCGTGCTGACCAGGGGCGAGGCCGGGTCACCGCCGGCCTCGGGCAGACGGCGCTGTCAGTGGCGGCCACTACAGTCGTGCGCATGAGTTCCTCCCCCGCCGACCTGGTCCGCGAGTTCCACCTCGCCTTCGGTCTCGACGCCCGCAGCACGCCCACCGAGGTGCCGCCCGGCCTCGCCGCGCACCGCGGTGAGCTGCTCGCCGAGGAGGCGGCGGAGGTGGCCGAGGTCTCGGTCACCGGACCGCTCGACAAGCTCGCCCACGAACTGGCCGACGTCGTCTACGTCGCGTACGGCACCGCGCTGGTGCACGGCATCGACCTCGACCAGGTGATCGCCGAGATCCACCGCTCCAACATGACCAAGCTCGGCCCCGACGGCACGGTCGCCCGCCGCGCCGACGGCAAGGTGCTCAAAGGGGAGCACTACGAGGCGCCGGACGTGGCGGGCGTACTGCGCCGCCAGGGCTGGCGGCCGGAGGGTGAGAGCGCGGCCTGAGCGGACGGGACGTCGTGGCGGTCTCAGTCCCGTGGGACCGCCGTCCGCGCCCGCGGTGCGGCCTGCGCACTCGCCGGTCCGGCGTCCCCGGCCGCCGGTACGCCTTCGGTCGCGGGGGAGCCGGCTCGGCGGCGGGACCAGCGGGTCGCCAGCGGCTCCGTCCAGCGCGCGGTCAGCGGGCCGAGGACGACCAGGATGAGGACGTACGCCGTGGCCAGCGGCCCCAGCGACGGTTCGATGCCCGCCGTGACCGCGAGCCCGGCGATGACGATCGAGAACTCGCCGCGCGCCACCAGCGCACCACCCGCACGCCAGCGCCCCCTGGCCGAGATCCCGGCCCGCCGGGCCGCCCAGTACCCCGTGGCGATCTTCGTGACGGCGGTGACGGCCGCCAGGGCGAGCGCGGGCAGCAGTACCGGCGGGATGCTCGCCGGGTCGGTGTGCAGCCCGAAGAAGACGAAGAACACCGCGGCGAACAGATCCCGCAGCGGGCTCAGCAGCGCGTGCGCCCCCTCGGCCACCTCCCCGGACAGCGCGATGCCGACCAGGAACGCGCCCACCGCGGCCGACACCTGCAACTGCTGCGCCACGCCGGCGACCAGGATCGTCAGACCCAGCACCACCAGCAGCAACTTCTCCGGATCGTCGCTGGAGACGAACCGCGAGATGAGCCGGCCGTAGCGGACCGCGACGAACAGCACCACACCGGCCACGCCCAGCGCGATGGCCAGGGTCACGCTGCCCGCCGCGAAACCGGCGCCCGCCACCAGCGCCGTGACGATGGGCAGGTAGACCGCCATGGCCAGGTCCTCCAGGACCAGCACGCTGAGGATCACCGGTGTCTCCCTGTTGCCGACCCGGCCCAGGTCGCCGAGCACCTTGGCGATGACCCCGGAGGAGGAGATCCAGGTGACCCCGGCGAGCACCACGGCCGCCACCGGCCCCCAGCCCAGCAGCAGCGCGGCCGCCGCGCCCGGCAGGGCGTTGAGCGCGCCGTCGACCAGGCCCGCCGGATAGTGCGTACGGAGGTTGGAGACCAGATCGCTCGCCGTGTACTCCAGGCCCAGCATGAGCAGCAGCAGGATGACGCCGATCTCGGCGCCGGTGGCGACGAACTCCTCGCTCGCCCCCAGCGGCAGCAGCCCGCCCTCGCCGAACGCGAGACCGGCCAGCAGATACAGGGGGATGGGCGAGAAGCTGAACCGGGCCGCCATCCGGCCGAGCAGGCCGAGGCAGAGGATGATCGAACCGAACTCGATCAGCAGGACCGCGGAGGAGTGCACCGGCGGCTCACTCCCGCCCGAGTATCGCGGCGGCCGCGTCCACACCCTCGCGGGTGCCGATCACGATCAGCGTGTCACCGCCCGCGAGCCGGAAGTCCGGCGTGGGGGAGGGCACGGCGTCGGCGCGGCGCAGCACCGCCACGATCGAGGCGCCCGTCTCGGTCCGCATCCGCGTCTCGCCGAGCAGCCGGCCGTTCCAGTGCGAGGTCGCGGCGATCTCGATCCGCTCGGCCACCAGGCCCAGGTCCGTGGTGTGCAGCAGGTTCGCGCTGTGGTGGGCGGGCATCAGCGCGTCGACGAGCGAGTCCGCCTCCGAGCCGGTCAGCCGCAGCGAGTGCGCGCAGGAGTCGGGGTCGTCGGACCGGTACACGCTCAGGGTGCGGGTGCCGTCCCGGTGCGCCACCACGGACAGATGGCGCTGCTCGCGGGTCACCAGGTCGTACTGGACCCCGATACCCGGCAGCGGTGTCGCCCTCAGACGTGGCGCAGACACGTTTCTTCCCCTTCATTCGCGGGTCGTACGGGTACCGCCGGTGATCGTTTCCGGGCGGTACCGAGCGGTCATGCTGCCACCCTTCCGTACGGTGGCGACATGGGTGTCAGCACGGATGGACGCGGTGCGCGCGCGAGAGAGAGCCTGGTCACGGCAGGGCCGTGGGCGGACGGCGGACAAGGAGGTGCCCGGCGCGTGTCGCTGTTCTGGCGGATCTTCTCCCTCAACGCCATCGGCCTGGTCGTCGCCGCCGCGCTGCTGCTCGGCCCGGTCACCGTCTCGACCCCCGTGCTGCCGGGCGAGGCGCTGGTCGTGGTCGGCGGCCTGGCCGTGCTGCTGGTGGTCAACGCCGTCGTCCTGCGGGTCGGGCTCGCCCCGCTCACCAGGCTGGCCGGGGCCATGGCCACCGCCGACCTGCTGCGCCCCGAGGCGCGGCCCCACGTCTCCGGTCCGGCGGAGACGGCAGGGCTGATCACGACGTACCACACGATGCTCGACCGGCTCGCGGCCGAGCGGGCCGCCGGCGCCGCCCGCGCGCTGTCCGCGCAGGAACGCGAGCGCCACCGCGTCGCCCGCGAACTGCACGACGAGGTCGGCCAGACCCTGACCGCCGTCCTGCTCCAGCTGCGGCGCGTCGCCGACCGGGTGCCGGCGGAGCTGCGCGAGGACGTGGGCCAGGCCCAGGAGGCGACCCGCGCCGGACTCGACGAGATCCGCCGCATCGCCCGCCGCCTGCGCTCCGCAGTGCTGGAGGAGCTGGGCCTGCTCAGCGCGCTGCGCTCGCTCGCCGCCGAGTTCACCGGGCACGGCCTGACCGTCCGCCACGACCTCGCCGCCGACCTCGCACCGCTGCCCGCGGACACCGAACTCGTGCTCTACCGGGTCGCGCAGGAGGCCCTCACCAACACCGCCCGCCACTCCGGTGCCGACCGCGCCGAGCTGCGGCTGCGCGCCGACGCGTCGGGCGTCGAGCTGCTCGTGCGGGACAACGGCACGGGGCTGCGCGGGGCCGACGAGGGCGCCGGCATCAGCGGCATGCGCGAGCGGGCCCTGCTGGTCGGCGCCACCCTCGGCGTCGGGCCCGCGCCGGGCGGCGGCACGGACGTACGGCTGCGGATACCGGGTGGTGGCACGGACGTACGGCTGCGCATGCCGGGTGGCGGCACGGACGTACGGCTGTGTGAACCGGACGGAGGTGCGCGGTGAGCGGCCGTCCCGTCCGCGTCCTGCTCGCCGACGACCACACCCTCGTACGGCGCGGCGTGCGGCTGATCCTGGAGTCGGAGCCCGACCTCACCGTCGTCGCCGAGGCGGGGGACGGGGCGGAGGCGGTCGAGCTGGCACGCGCGCGTGAGGTGGACCTGGCCGTCCTGGACATCGCCATGCCCCGCACGACCGGACTGCAGGCGGCCCGCGAGCTGTCCCGGCGGCTGCCCGGCCTGCGCCTGCTGATCCTCACCATGTACGACAACGAGCAGTACTTCTTCGAGGCCCTCAAGGCGGGCGCCTGCGGCTATGTCCTGAAGTCCGTCGCCGACCGCGACCTCGTCGAGGCGTGCCGGGCGGCCGTGCGGGACGAGCCGTTCATCTACCCGGGAGCCGAGCGGGCCCTGGTCCGCTCCTACCTGGACCGCCTCCACCGGGGCGACGGCCTGCCCGAGCGCGCCGTGACGGAGCGCGAGGAGGAGATCCTCAAGCTGGTCGCGGAGGGGCACTCCTCCAAGGAGATCGGCGAGCTGCTGTTCATCAGCGTCAAGACGGTCGAACGGCACCGGGCGAACATCCTGCACAAGCTCGGCCTGCGCGACCGTCTGGAACTGACCCGGTACGCGATCCGCGCGGGGCTCGTGGATCCGTGAGGCCGCCTGTCCACCCGCGCCGGAGCCGGTTGTCCACAGGGGGCGGCGAGCGTTGTCCACAGCCCGGGCCGGGGTGGTCCGGGAACCGCCTACCCTGTATGGCATGAGCAGCAGCGACCGGAGCCCCGCAGTGGACGTCAAGACCTACGAAGTACGCACCTACGGGTGCCAGATGAACGTCCACGATTCCGAGCGGCTCGCCGGCCTGCTCGAAGACGCCGGGTACGTGCGCGCGCCCGAGGGCTCCGACGGCGACGCCGACGTCGTGGTGTTCAACACGTGCGCCGTCCGGGAGAACGCCGACAACCGGCTCTACGGCAACCTCGGCCGGCTCGCGCCGAAGAAGGCCCAGCGGCCGGGCATGCAGATCGCGGTCGGCGGCTGCCTCGCCCAGAAGGACCGCGACACCATCGTCAAGAAGGCGCCCTGGGTCGACGTCGTCTTCGGCACCCACAACATCGGCAAGCTGCCCGTCCTGCTGGAGCGCGCCCGCGTGCAGGAGGAGGCGCAGGTCGAGATCGCCGAGTCGCTGGAGGCGTTCCCCTCCACGCTGCCCACCCGCCGGGAGAGCGCCTACGCGGCCTGGGTCTCCATCTCCGTCGGCTGCAACAACACCTGCACCTTCTGCATCGTGCCCGCGCTGCGCGGCAAGGAGAAGGACCGCCGTCCCGGCGACATCCTCGCCGAGGTCGAGGCCCTGGTCGCCGAGGGCGTCTCCGAGATCACCCTGCTCGGGCAGAACGTCAACGCCTACGGCTCCGACATCGGCGACCGCGAGGCCTTCAGCAAGCTGCTGCGCGCCTGCGGGAAGATCGAGGGCCTGGAGCGGGTGCGCTTCACCTCCCCGCACCCGCGTGACTTCACCGACGACGTCATCGCCGCCATGGCCGAGACGCCGAACGTGATGCCGCAGCTGCACATGCCGCTGCAGTCCGGCTCGGACACCGTGCTGAAGGCGATGCGCCGCTCCTACCGCCAGGAGCGCTACCTCGGCATCATCGAGAAGGTCCGCGCCGCCATCCCGCACGCGGCGATCACCACCGACATCATCGTGGGCTTCCCCGGCGAGACCGAGGAGGACTTCGAGCAGACCCTGCACGTCGTCCGCGAGGCCCGGTTCGCCCAGGCCTTCACCTTCCAGTACTCCAAGCGGCCCGGCACCCCGGCCGCGACCATGGAGAACCAGATCCCCAAGGAGGTCGTCCAGGCGCGCTACGAGCGGCTGGTCGCCCTTCAGGAGGAGATCTCCTGGGAGGAGAACAAGAAGCAGGTCGGCCGCACCCTGGAGCTCATGGTCGCCGAGGGCGAGGGCCGCAAGGACGGTGCCACCCACCGCCTCTCCGGCCGCGCCCCTGACAACCGCCTCGTCCACTTCACCAAGCCGGAGCAGGAGGTGCGCCCCGGCGACGTCGTCACCGTCGAGGTGACCTACGCCGCGCCGCACCACCTCCTCGCCGAGGGCCCGGTGCTCGACGTGCGCCGCACGCGGGCGGGCGACGCCTGGCAGAAGCGCCAGGAGGCGGAGCAGGCCAAGCCGGCCGGCGTGATGCTGGGCCTGCCGAAGATCGGCGCACCCGCGCCCCTGCCGGTCGCCACGGGGAGCGGCTGCGGCTGCGACTGACCCTGCGCGCGGCTGCGGCCGGCTTCGCCGGGGAGCGGGGCGGGGGCCGTGCCGGCCATCGGGTGGTCCCGGCGCCGGGCGGTGCTGGCCATCGGGTGGTCCCGGCGCCGGGCGGTGCCGGGGCGGCGTCGGCTCCCGGGCGGGGTTACGCTGCCGATCATGCTTGTCGCCGCTGCCGTCTGCCCCTGCCCGCCGCTCCTCGTGCCCGAGGTCGCCGCGGGTGCCGCCCCCGAACTGGACGCCGCCCGCGCCGCGTGCACCGACGCGCTGGGCGTGCTCGCCGCCGCCCGCCCCGACCGGCTCGTCGTCGTCGGCGCCGCGGAGGAGCCGGGGACGTATCCCCAGGGAGCGCGCGGCACGTTCCGCGGCTTCGGCGTGGAGTTGGATGTGACGCTGGGCCAGGGGCAGGACACGGCCGCCGAGCCCGTGCTGCCGCCGTCGCTGGCCGTGGCCGGCTGGCTGCTGGGGCGGACGGGATGGTCCGACGCGCCCATCGAGGGACTGGCCGTGGCGCAGACGCTCGCGCCGGAGCGGTGCGCCGAGACGGGCGCGGAACTCGCCGCGCGCGCCGAGCGGGTCGCGCTGCTGGTGATGGGCGACGCCAGCGCCTGCCGCACCGTGAAGGCGCCGGGCTACCTCGACGAACGCGCGGCACCCTTCGACGCCGAGGTGGCGCGTGCGCTGGGCGCTGTGGACGTCGCGGCACTCCAGGCGCTGGACGCCGGGCTCGCCGACGAGCTGAAGGTCTCCGGCCGGGCCCCGTGGCAGGTGCTGGCGGGCGCGGCCGCGGAGGTGGACCTGTCCGGTGCGCTGCTGTACGAGGACGCGCCGTACGGCGTGGGGTACCTGGTCGCCACCTGGTCGTAGCGCGGCACCGGGCCGGTGGGTGCCGGGCCCTGTGCGCGGACGGACGGCACACACGCCGGACGGCCGCACGCCGTGAGGCTGTGCGGCCGTCCGGGGTTGCCGTACTGCAGCCGGGCCGATGGGCCTGGGCCGTGGCGGACCGGGGTCAGGAGGCCGGGGGCGGGCCCTGCGGCGGGGCGGTCTTGCCCCCGCCGGTCATGCCGCCGTCCGTCGTGCCGCCGGCCGCGCCACTGCCGGTCGCGCCACCGCCGGTCGCGCCGCCGTCGGCCGCGGCGCCGCCCTTGTGCGCGAGCCGGTCCATGGCGCCCTTGGCCTTGCCGGTACCCGTCTGGATCCTGTCGCTGTACTTGCCCTTGGTCTTCTCGTCGACGACCTTCGCGGCCCGGTCGATGCCGTGCTGGATCTTGCCCCCGTGCTGCTGCGCGAGGTCCGACACCTTGTCCTTGGCCGGGCCGAGCTTCGCTTTCAGATTGTCCATCAGACCCATGGTCCACCTTCCCTGGCGGGACAGTTACGTGTGGGCGCCCTCGCCGGTCTCGCTGTCGGCGGCCTCCTCGGCGGACTGCTGCTGGGGGATGCCGGCGGCCTCCGCGCTCCCCTCACCGTTCTCGCTCGTCCCGGCTTCCGCTGTCGCCGCCTCGGCGGCCGAGGGCTCCTCCGTGACCTGCTCGGCCTCCGTCGTCGTCTCCGACCTCCGAAAAAGCTTCGCAAAAACGCCCATATCAACTCCATACGGTACTCGTCCGGGCGAAATCCCGCGTATGCCGGTGGGTCCGTTTGCGCCGCCGGGGACACCGGCTCTCACAAGCCGGTGACGGGATCTCGCAAGGGGGGCAACGACCCCGGCCGCACGGCGTCACGTAACTCGTTCGAGGGCATGGTCCGGTGTTTGGGAGACTGGTGCGGTGAGCAGCGCACCTCCCGCCCCCCGCGTCATCGCCGTAGTCGGCCCCACCGCCGCCGGCAAGTCCGACCTCGGCGTCTTCCTCGCCCAGCAGCTCGGCGGCGAGGTCGTCAACGCCGACTCCATGCAGCTCTACCGAGGGATGGACATCGGCACCGCCAAGCTGACGCGGGAGGAGCGCGGCGGGGTGCCGCACCACCTCCTCGACATCTGGGACGTGACCGTCACCGCCTCCGTCGCCGAGTACCAGCGGCTCGCCCGCCGGCGGATCGACGAACTCCTCGCCGCCGGCCGCTGGCCGATCCTGGTCGGCGGCTCCGGCCTGTACATCCGCGGAGCCGTCGACAACCTGGAGTTCCCCGGCACCGACCCCGAGGTCAGGGCCCGGCTGGAGGAGGAGCTCGCGCTGCGCGGTTCCGGCGCGCTGCACGCCCGCCTGGCCGCCGCCGACCCCGAGGCCGCGCGGGCGATCCTGCCCAGCAACGGGCGCCGGATCGTGCGCGCCCTCGAAGTGATCGAGATCACCGGCAAACCGTTCACCGCGAACCTCCCCGGCCACGACTCCGTCTACGACACGGTGCAGATCGGCGTCGACGTGGCCCGCCCCGAGCTCGACGAGCGCATCGCGCGCCGGGTCGACCGGATGTGGGACGCCGGGCTCGTGGACGAGGTGCGCGCGCTGGAGGCGCAGGGGCTGCGCGAGGGGCGTACGGCGTCGCGCGCGCTCGGCTACCAGCAGGTGCTCGCGGCGCTCGCCGGTGAGTGCACGCTGGAGGAGGCGCGCGCCGAGACCGTCCGTGCGACCAAGCGCTTCGCGCGCCGCCAGGATTCGTGGTTCAGGCGCGATCCGCGGGTGCACTGGCTCAGTGGGGCCGCGACGGACCTCGGGGAACTTCCGCGGCTGGCCCTGACGTTGATCGAACGACCGGTTACAGCCTGATCACGTCATGGCATCGGGACGCCCAGGCCGTCAGTGGGCCCTCCGGCGCCGTGCCATCATCGAGCTTCGATCGACCAAGTGGAGTCCGAGTTGGGAGGGCGCGTGGCGATGGAGGCCGGCCCTCGCGACACCGCACAAGACACCGAGCCCGTCACCACCGACAGGGGTGAACCGGAGCGGGGCGGGGAGTACCTGCGCCCTGACCCGGACCGCTCGGCCGGCTCCTCATCGGACGAACCGGACCGCCTCGGTCCCGACCTCGGTCCCGACGGCGAGAGCCTGAGCCCCGACGGCCCCGACGACACCCAGGGCGGTGTGACCGCCGACGGCCCTGAGCCTGAGGAGATGTTCGCGAGCGGCCCGGAGGTCGAGGTCGAGCTGCGCCCGCAGCGCCGGCTGCGGCTGTGGCAGCTCGCTCCGATCGTCGCCCTGGCCGCCAGCGGCTCCCTGATGTTCGCCTTCCCGCTCGCCTTCGACTTCGGCGACAGCGGCGCGGTCATCGCCATGCTCGGCCTGCTGATCTGCTCCTGCGCGGCCGGCTGGGGCATGATGGCCGCCCGGCGCGTGGGCTACACCTGGCCCGGCCTGCCGCCCCGGGGCTCCGGCCGCAGACCCGACTGGCGGGTCGTGCTCGGATACGTCCTCGTGGTCGCCGTGGTGATCGTGCTCGCCGTGTGGCGGGTGGCCCGGCTGCGGTGACGGTCGCGCGTGCGGGGCGTTCGGCCCTCGGACGCGAGCGAGGCCTGTCCGTGCCACCCCGTACGATCGAGGCATGAGCACGCGGATCGCCTTCCTCAAGGGTCACGGCACCGAGAACGACTTCGTGATCGTCCCGGACCCGGAGAACGCCATCGACCTGCCCCCGGCCGCCGTCGCCGCCCTGTGCGACCGCCGCGCGGGCATCGGCGCCGACGGAGTGCTGCACGTCGTGCGGTCCGCCGCGCACCCCGACGCCAAGGCGATGGCCGCCGAGGCCGAGTGGTTCATGGACTACCGCAACCGCGACGGCTCGGTCGCCGAGATGTGCGGCAACGGCGTGCGCGTGTTCGCCCGCTACCTCCAGCGCGCCGGTCACGTGGACGAGGGCGACCTGGCCGTCGCGACGCGCGGGGGCGTGAAGTCGGTGCACATCGCCAAGAACGGCGACATCACCGTCGGCATGGGCCGGGCGGTCTTCCCGGAGGGCGACGTCACGGTGAGCGTGGGCGAGCGAAGCTGGCCCGCCCGCAACGTCAACATGGGCAACCCGCACGCCGTCGCGTTCGTCGACGACCTCGCGCACGCGGGCGACCTGTACTCCCCGCCGCCGTTCAGCCCGGCCTCCGCCTACCCGGACGGCGTCAACGTCGAGTTCGTGGTGGACCGTGGCCCGGGCCATGTCGCCATGCGGGTGCACGAGCGCGGCTCCGGTGAGACCCGCTCCTGCGGCACGGGCGCGTGCGCCGTCGCCGTCGCCGCCGCCCGCCGCGACGGCGCCGACCCGGCCGCCAGCGGCACCCCGGCGACGTACACCGTGGACGTCCCCGGCGGACGCCTCGTGATCACCGAGCGCCCCGACGGCGAGATCGAGATGACGGGCCCCGCGGTGATCGTCGCCGAGGGCGAGATCGACGCGGAGTGGCTGCGCGGAGCGGTCGGCTGACGCCGGCTGACGCGCCGTACCCCGGTACCGCTCGGACGGCGGTTGACGCCACGCCGCAAACCCGTTGACCGTCGCTCGAATGGGTGATCCGTTTTCACGCTCGCCGAGAGGCGGTCAAACGCGCGTGATGGGCTCGGTAGCATCAAGCACCGGCTCGGACGGGGGAGTCGCCGTCCCCTGAGCCGTGTCCGCCCTGGGGCACCTCGTCCGCCGGTCCACGCAGCCGGAGGTGCCCATGAGTGCGGAGGCCACGAACCCTGCGACCCCAGGCCCGGTAACAGGCCAGGTCGCTCCCGCTTCCACCGCGGCGCTCGAACAGGGTGCGCTGCCCCCTTCCCCGCGCCGCAAGTCCCGCCCCCGGATCGACCTGCGCCGGCTGGGCCGGGCCGCGCTGCTCGGCCCCGCCGCCCGCGGCCGGCTGCCCGACGC
Organism: Streptomyces sp. Ru71; assembly: GCF_002920535.1. Taxonomy (GTDB): domain Bacteria; phylum Actinomycetota; class Actinomycetes; order Streptomycetales; family Streptomycetaceae; genus Streptomyces. The sequence continues at coordinate 23,258 of NZ_PQSS01000049.1, forward strand.
CATCAGCCACGTCGTCGACGCGCACCGCGCACACCACCCCGATGCCGACCTCGAACCCCTGCGCCGCGCCTACCTGCTGGCCGAGTCCTCGCACCGCGGCCAGATGCGCAAGAGCGGCGAGCCGTACATCACCCACCCCCTCGCGGTCACCCTGATCCTCGCCGAACTCGGTGCCGAGACGACCACGTTGACCGCCTCCCTGCTCCACGACACCGTCGAGGACACCGAGGTGACCCTGGATCAGGTCGGCGAGCAGTTCGGCGAGGAGGTGCGCTATCTCGTCGACGGCGTCACGAAGTTGGAGAAGGTGGACTACGGCGCCGCCGCCGAGCCGGAGACCTTCCGCAAGATGCTCGTCGCCACCGGCAACGACGTCCGTGTGATGTCGATCAAACTCGCCGACCGGCTGCACAACATGCGCACCCTCGGTGTGATGCGCCCCGAGAAGCAGGCCCGCATCGCGCGCGTGACCCGCGACGTCCTCATCCCGCTCGCCGAACGCCTCGGCGTCCAGGCCCTCAAGACGGAACTGGAGGACCTGGTCTTCGCGATCCTGCACCCCGAGGAGTACGAGCACACGCGCGAGTTGATCGTCGAGAACGCCGGGCGCACCGACGACCCGCTCGCCGAGATCGCCGACGAGGCGCGCAGGGTGCTGCGTGAGGCCGACATCCAGGCCGAAGTCCTCATCCGGCCGCGCCACTTCGTCTCCGTGCACCGCATGGCGCGCAAGCGGGGCCGGTTGCGCGGCGCCGACTTCGGCCGGCTGCTCGTCCTGGTGAACGAGGACGCCGACTGCTACGCCGTCCTCGGTGAACTGCACACCTGTATGACGCCGGTCGTCTCGGAGTTCAAGGACTTCATCGCCGTACCCAAGTTCAACCTGTACCAGTCGCTGCACACGGCGGTCGCCCGGGAGGACGGTCAGGTCGCCGAGGTCCTCATCCGCACCCACCAGATGCACAAGGTCGCCGAGGCCGGCGTCGTCGCCCTCGGCAATCCGTACGCGCCGCCGTCGGACGAGCAGTCCGCCGCCGACGGCGAGCGCGCCGACCCCACCCGGCCCGGCTGGCTCTCCCGGCTGCTGGACTGGCAGCGGGCCGCGCCCGACCCGGACACCTTCTGGACGACCCTGCGCGAGGACCTCGCCCAGGACCGGGAGATCACCGTCTTCCGGCCCGACGGCGGCCCCCTCGGGCTGCCCGAGGGCGCTACCTGCGTGGACGCCGCGTACGCGCAGTACGGCGAGGACGCCCACGCCTGTATCGGCGCCCGGGTCAACGGCCTTCTGGCGCCGCTGAGCACGGTTCTGCGCGACGGCGACACCGTGGAGCCGCTCATGGGGCAGGACCCGGCCTCCGAGCCCTCCCGGGAGTGGCTGGAGCACGCGCACACGCCTGCGGCACGGATCGCCATCCAGCGATGGCTGGCGGCGCATCCGGCCGAGGGGGACGAGTGCGCCGGTGCGCCGGGCGTGCATCCGGCGCAAGGGGGTGCGCCGGGCGCAGAGGGGCGCGTGGAGGGCGTAGGGGGCGTGGAGGGCGCACATGACGCCGAGGGGCCCGATGCCTCCGCCGGCTCCGGACGTGGTGGCCCCGCGAGCCTCACAAGCCCCGGCGTCTCCATGGAGTCGGCCGAGCCCGAGCGCGCGGGGACGCGGAATCCCGCCGCAAAGCAGGCGGGTCCAGCCGACCACGCCCCAGAGGCCCCTCAAGCCCCGGAAGCCTCCGGCGGCCCCACCCCGCGCCGCGGCACCGCCGACGTCGTCGTTCTCGGGCGTGACCGCGCCACCGCCCGTCTCGCCCGTTGCTGCACCCCCGTCCCGGCCGACGAGATCACCGGTTTCGCCGTGCGCGGCGGGGTCGTCACCGTGCACCGCGTGCAGTGCGCGGCGGTGGCGCGGATGCGCGCTGGGGGGCGTGCGGAGGTCGGGGTGCGCTGGGGGGAGTCCACGGCGTGCCGGGTGACCCTGGTCGCCGAATCGTTCGGCCGACCCCATCTGCTCGCCGACCTCACCGAGGCCATCGCCCTCGAAGGCGCCGAGATCGTCTCCGCGACCGTCGAGCCCCCGACCCAGCAGCGCGTCCGCCACACGTACACGCTCCAGCTCCCGGACGCCGCCCGGTTGCCCGCCCTGATGCGGGCGATGCGGAACGTCCCCGGCGTGTACGACGTGGACCGCGCCCAGCACCACGCCCCACAGGCGCCCTGACCGGCTCCCGGGGAGCGCACACCTCCCGGGGAGCGCCCTCGACGTCCCGCCGGCCCCCGCCGGGCCCCTCTTTCGGGTGGGCCGGGCGCGCGGCGCCGCCGTCATGCGGGCGTGCGCTGGTAGCGGTGGTCCATGCTGCTCACCCTCCGCGCGAAGACCCCCCCGGCGCCTGAAGGCGGCACTGCTCGCCTCCGCCGTATCCGTCTGCCTCGTCGCCGCGAGCGCACCGGCCGCCCCGCTCGGCGTCGGCGACCGCCTCTTCCCGTACCTCGGCAATCCCGGATACGACGTCGCCTCGTACGACCTGGCCCTGACCTATCCCGGCAGCAACGACAAGCCCCTCACGGCGGTCACCACCATCGACGCGTGGACCACCGCCGCCCTTGACCAGCTCAACCTGGACTTCGCGCACGGCACGGTGTCCTCCGTCGAGGTCGACGGCCGTCCCGCCTCCTTCGCCAAGGCCGGTGACGACCTGGTCGTCACCCCGGACCGGCCGCTCGCGGCGGGCAGCTGGACCCGGATCACCGTCCGGCACACCAGTGATCCGCGGGCGGTCCAGGGCCGCGACGGCGGCTGGGTGCGCACCGCGGACGGGTTGGCCATGGCCAACCAGGCCGACGCCGCCCACCTGGTGTTCCCGTGCAACGACCACCCCTCGGACAAGGCGATGTTCACCTTCCGGGTGACCGCGCCGAACGGCTACACGGCCGTCGCCAACGGGCTGCCGACCGAGGTCGACCGGGCGGGCGGGGCCACCACATGGACGTACCGGACGCAGCACCCCATGGCCACCGAGCTGGCGCAGGTGTCCATCGGCCGCTCCAGCGTCCTGCACCGCGACGGTCCGCACGGTCTGCCCGTGCGGGACGTCGTCCCCAGCAAGGACCGCGCGGCGCTGGAGCCGTGGCTGAAGAAGACGCCGGACCAGATCGCCTGGATGGAGAGCAAGGTCGGACGCTACCCGTTCGAGACGTACGGGCTGCTGATGGCCCAGGCCACCACCGGGTTCGAACTGGAGACGCAGACGCTCTCGCTCTTCGAGAAGGACCTGTTCACCGAGCCCGCCTACCCGGCCTGGTACGTCGAGTCGATCATGGTGCACGAGCTGTCCCACCAGTGGTTCGGCGACAGCGTCAGCCCGCGCACCTGGTCCGACGTGTGGCTCAACGAGGGACACGCCACCTGGTACGAGGCCCTGTACGCGGAGGAGAAGGCGCACAAGCCGATGGAGGCGCGCATGAAGGCCGCCTACGCCGCCTCCGACCGCTGGCGCGCGGCCGGCGGACCGCCCGCCGCCCCCAAGCCCCCGGTGGCGGGCCAGAAGATCGGCATCTTCCGGGCGAACATCTACGACGGAGCCGCGCTCGTGCTGTACGCCCTGCGCCAGGAGATCGGCCGGCCGGCCTTCGAGCGCCTGGAACGGGTGTGGGTGCAGAACCACCGCGACCGCACGGCGACCACGGCCGACTTCATCGACCTGGCCTCCGCCATCGCGGGCCGTGACCTGCGCGGATTCTTCGACGGCTGGCTGTACGGCATGAAGACCCCGCCGATGCCGGGGCACCCCGACTGGAAGCAGGCGGCGCCGGGCAAGGCCGCGGCTTCACCGAACGGGAAGGCAGCGGGAGGGAAGACCGGGAAGACGGGGGACAGGAAGACAGGGGGCGAATAAGCCGGTGACGAGACGGGCCGTTCCGTGCGACCATCTTCGGGTCGCCGCGGCGCGGGATCCGGGAATCTCCCGGGGTACTCGCGCGTTGTGACCAGTGACGGAATCCCCATCGACGTAAGGACCCAATGACCTCCTCTTCTTCCTCTTCCCAGGCCACAAGGCGCCTCGCGCACACCTACCCCGAAGGACTTCGGGCCGATGCCCTGATGGAAGAGGACGTCGCCTGGAGCCACGAGATCGACGGAGAGCGGGACGGCGACCAGTTCGACCGCTCCGAGCGCGCGGCTCTGCGCCGCGTGGCGGGCCTCTCCACCGAGCTTGAGGACGTCACCGAGGTCGAGTACCGCCAGCTCCGCCTGGAGCGGGTCGTGCTCGTCGGTGTCTGGACCTCGGGGACCGTCGAGGACGCGGAGAACTCGCTGGCCGAGCTCGCCGCCCTCGCGGAGACCGCGGGCGCGCTCGTGCTCGACGGCGTCATCCAGCGCCGCGACAAGCCCGACGCGGCCACCTACATCGGTTCCGGCAAGGCCGACGAGCTGCGCGACATCGTCCTGGAGACGGGCGCGGACACCGTCATCTGCGACGGTGAGCTCAGCCCCGGTCAGCTGATCCACCTTGAGGACGTCGTCAAGGTCAAGGTCATCGACCGTACGGCCCTGATCCTCGACATCTTCGCCCAGCACGCCAAGTCCCGCGAGGGCAAGGCGCAGGTCGCGCTCGCGCAGATGCAGTACATGCTGCCGCGGCTGCGCGGCTGGGGTCAGTCGCTGTCCCGGCAGATGGGCGGCGGCAAGGGCGGCGGCCTCGCCACCCGTGGTCCCGGTGAGACCAAGATCGAGACTGACCGGCGCCGGATCCGCGAGAAGATGGCGAAGATGCGCCGGGAGATCGCGGAGATGAAGACCGGCCGCGAGATCAAGCGCCAGGAGCGCAAGCGCCACAAGGTGCCGTCCGTGGCTATCGCGGGCTACACCAACGCGGGCAAGTCCTCGCTGCTCAACCGCCTCACCGGCGCCGGCGTCCTGGTCGAGAACGCGCTGTTCGCGACCCTGGACCCGACCGTGCGCCGGGCGCAGACCCCGAGCGGACGGCTCTACACGCTGGCCGACACCGTGGGCTTCGTGCGCCACCTGCCCCACCACCTGGTCGAGGCGTTCCGCTCCACCATGGAGGAGGTCGGCGAGTCCGACCTGATCCTGCACGTGGTGGACGGCTCGCACCCGAACCCGGAGGAGCAGCTGGCCGCGGTGCGCGAGGTGATCCGGGACGTCGGTGCCACCGAGGTGCCCGAGATCGTCGTGGTCAACAAGGCGGACGCCGCGGACCCGCTGGTGCTGCAGCGCCTGATGCGGGTGGAGAAGCACTCCATCGCCGTCTCGGCCCGCACCGGTCAGAACATCGCCCAGCTGCTCGCCATGATCGACGCGGAACTGCCCCGGCCGTCCGTCGAGATCGAGGCGCTCGTGCCGTACACCCACGGCAAGCTCGTCGCCCGCGCCCACGACGAGGGCGAGGTGATCTCCGAGGAGCACACCCCGGAGGGCACCTTGCTCAAGGTGCGTGTGCACGAGGAGCTGGCGGCCGACCTCGCGCCGTACGTCCCGGCGCCGGCGGCCTGAGCACGCCCCGCCCGATCCGACAAAGGCCCGCCCCCCTGCGAGGGGAGCGGGCCTTCGTCATGACGTCATCCGCGGATCACTGCCCGCCGTAGGTCTTGCTCATGTTCTGGTACAGCGCCTCGGCCTGCGGGCCCAGCTGCGGGCCGGCCAGCCAGGTGTTGTCCGTCGGGCCGATGGAGGTGTTCGACACCAGCTTGGTCTGGCCGTCGACCACGCGGAACCAGCCGCCGCCGGAGCTGCCGCCGGTCATGGTGCAGCCGATGCGGTACATGTTCGGCAGCGACGGCGACAGCGACAGACGGCCGGGCCGGTCGAGGCACTTGAACATCTTCAGCCCGTTGTACGGCGGCGCCGCCGGGTAACCCCAGGCGCCCATCGTGCCCGCCTGCTGCGCGGACGGCGCGGAGAAGTCGATGTCCAGCGCGGCGCCGACCGTCTCCTCCAGGGACTTCGCGCCCTGCTCCGGCTTCACGTGCAGCACCGCGTAGTCGTACGCGGCACCCGCGCCGCCCGTCTCCGAGCCGCCCTGGATCCACTGGTTGGAGGTGGAGGCCCAGTCCGCCCACCAGGCACCGTACGGCGCGATCTCCTGGGCGGGGGCGTTCGCCAGCTGCGCCTCGGACTTGCCGAGGTCGTTGTACGCCGGCACGAACGCGATGTTGCGGTACCAGCCGCCGTTGCCGCCGGCGTGCACACAGTGCCCGGCGGTCCACACCAGGTTGGACTTGCCCGGGTGGTTCACGTCCTTGACGACGGTGCCGGAGCAGACCATCGAGCCCTCGGGCGAGTCGAAGAAGACCTTGCCGACCGGCGCCGCGTTCTCGTGGTACGGCGTCTTCTCCGCCCGGGCCTGGACCGGCGTGGGCTCCGGGTCGCTGACGCCCTGGTCGGCCGCCGCGTCCTTCGCCGTGACCGTCTTGTCGGCCTCCTTCGCGGACTTCATCCGCTCCGGCTTCCACAGGCCTTCGATCACCGGGTTGACGAAGTCCTTGGCCTCACTGAGCCACTTGTCCTTGTCCCAGTTCTTCCAGCCGCCGTTCTTCCACTGGTCGACGTCTATGCCGTGCTTCTTGAGCTTGTCGGCGAGGTCGGCCGGGATCTTCACCTTGCCCGGGTCGGCGGCCTGGGATGCGTCGGCGCCGGGGTTGCCGCTCGCCTTGTCGTCGTCGGAGCCGTTGCAGGCGGTCGCGGTGAGCGCCAGGGCCGCGACGACGCCGGCGGCGGCGAGTGCCGTACGGCGACGCCGGCCGCCTGGTGTCGCGGTGCGCGTGGACGTGGAACGCATGGTGCGTGTACCCCCGTTGATGTGCTGTCGTTGAGCTGATGTGAGTGGAGCGCTGTCATCATGCACGGGCGGATGAGGGCGAACGGCGGCGAGATCGTGAAGGTTCCCGTGGAACCCGCCGCCGCTCACACCCGCGGAGTGGCTACTGACCGGCGAACTTCTTGCTCACCGAGTCGTAGACGCCCTCGGCCACCTTGCCCAGGCGCGGGCCGGCCAGCCATCCCGACGTCACCGGGCCGATCGAGGTGTTGGACACCAGCGCCGGCTTGCCGTCCGAGCCCTTCGCGACCCAGCCGCCGCCCGAGGAACCGCCGGTCATCGTGCAGCCGATGCGGTACATCGTCGGGTCGGTGGTGTTCAGGGACAGCCGGCCGGGCTTGTCCTGGCACTGGTACAGCTTCTGACCGTCGTACGGCTTGGCCGCCGGGTAGCCGGTCGCCGTCAGGCTCGCGACCTTCGGCACGGCCGGGGCGTCGAAGTCGACCGGCAGCGCCGAACCGACCGTCTCCTCCAGCGACTTGCCGCCGTTGCCCTCCTCCGGCGTCACATGGATCACCGCGAAGTCGTACGACGCGCCGTCACCGCCGGTCTCGCCGCCCTGCTCGATCCACTGGTCGGAGGTCTGTGCCCAGTCGCCCCACCACACGCCGTACGGGGCGACCTGCTCCCGGGTGGCGTTCTGCAGCTCGGCGACGGACTTGCCCGAGTCGTTGTACGACGGCACGAACGCGATGTTGCGGTACCAGCCGCCCTTCTTGCCCGCGTGGACGCAGTGGCCGGCCGTCCACACCAGGTTGGACTTGCCCGGGTGGGCCGGGTCCTTCACCACCGTCGCCGAGCAGACCATCGTGCCCTCGGGCGAGTCGAAGAACACCTTGCCCGCCTCGGGCACGCTGGCGTGGTACTTCGGCGCGACGGCCTTCGCCTGCACCGGCGCCGGGGTCGGGTCGGTGACGCCCTGGTCACCGGAGAGGTCGTTGTCGTCGACACCCCGGTCCGGGTCCTCCGCGTCCCGCATCCGGTCCGGGTCCCACAGGCCCTGGATGATCGGGTTGACGAAGTCCTGCGCCTCGCGGAGCCACTGGTCCCTGTCCCAGTTCTTCCAGGCGCCGTTCTTCCACTTGTCCAGGTCGATCCCGTGCTCCTTGAGCCGGTTCTTCAGATCGTCCGGGATCGTGATCTTGGAGTTGCCGGCCGCGGAGGCGGTCGCGGTCGCGCTGGGCCGGCCGTCGGCGGTGTCGTCGCCCCCCTCGCAGGCGGTGGCGGTGAGGGCCAGCGCCGAGACGAGTGCGAGAGCGGCCGGCCCGCGGGAGGTGCCGCGGCGCGCGCCTCCCTCCCGGCGAACGGTGGACGACGGCCGTATGGATCGCATGCTGCTGATTCCCCCTGGGGTGAACGTGCTGCCGCCGTGCTCGCGCCCCCCTTCGCTGCTGAGGGCATACGCACGGCGTCCGGAACGGGATCACACACTATGCGCTCCCTGTGGGGGACTTCCGTTGGAACGGCAACGGTTCGGCTACAGACGGTCAATGCAAGCGCCGGGGAGGCAACCCTCCTGCTCCGGGCGGCCGTTTTGCCGGCGCGGTCGTCCACGGCGACCCCCGCCACACCCCCGGGACCTTGGTGGCGAACAACCCGTAACCCGCCGGGCGGTGGGCTGTTGGTAGCGGTGGGGCCTGGGGCTGCGAAGTTCCGCTGCCCGGCCCCGGCATACCGGGCAAGGGGGCGGGACGCAGCCTGTGAGCGACAACTCGCCTCCGCACAGCGGGAGGAGAGGGAGCAGTGGCCCTGACCGAGGGGATCCTGCGACGGCAGGCGGCGCGTGAATCCGCGGCGCGCACCTACGCGCGCGCCCTGCCGATCGTGCCGGTGCGCGCCCGCGGCCTCACCATCGAGGGCGCCGACGGACGCCGCTACCTCGACTGCCTGTCCGGCGCCGGCACCCTCGCCCTCGGCCACAACCACCCCGTGGTGCTGGAGGCGATCCGCGCGGTCCTCGACTCGGGCGCCCCGCTGCACGCCCTGGACCTCGCCACGCCGGTCAAGGACGCCTTCGTCACGGAACTGCTGAGCACCCTGCCACCCGGACTCGCCGACCGCGCCCGCGTGCAGTTCTGCGGGCCGGCCGGCACCGACGCCGTCGAGGCCGCGCTCAAACTCGTCCGCACCGCGACCGGCCGCGCCGGCATCCTCACCTTCACCGGCGCCTACCACGGCATGACCAGCGGAGCCCAGGAAGCCTCCGGTCACGCCCCCGACCTGCCCGGACACCTCGCCGCCGACGCGCGCGTGACCCGCCTGCCCTACCCCCAGGACTACCGCTGCCCCTTCGGTGTCGGCGGGGAGGCCGGCGCCGAACTCGCCGCCCGCTGGGCCGAGACCGTCCTCGACGACCCCAAGTCCGGCGTCTGCCCACCCGCGGGACTGATCGTCGAACCCGTTCAGGGCGAGGGCGGCGTCATCCCCGCCCCCGACACCTGGCTGCGCCGCATCCGGGAGATCACCGCCGCCCGGGCCGTTCCCCTCATCGCGGACGAGGTGCAGACCGGCGTCGGCCGCACCGGCGCCTTCTGGGCCGTCGAGCACAGCGGCATCACCCCCGACGTCATGGTCCTGTCCAAGGCCATCGGCGGCAGCCTCCCGCTGGCCGTCGTGGTCTACCGCGACGACCTCGACGTCTGGCGGCCGGGCGCCCACGCCGGCACCTTCCGCGGCAACCAGCTCGCCATGGCCGCGGGCACGGCCACTCTCGCCTACGTCCGCCGGAACGGCCTTGCCGCACGCGCGGCAGCCCTGGGCTCCCGCATGCTGTCTCAACTGCGCGACCTGGCCGACGCGTTCCCGTGCGTGGGGGACGTGCGGGGGAGGGGCCTGATGATCGGGGTCGAGATGGTCGACACGGAAACGGACGCGGACGAGCCGGGCCTGGGAAGGGGGACGGACTCCGGCGCCGCGCACCCAGCAACCAGCGCCACCTCCCCTCCCGCAAGCGGGCTCATCCCGGAACCCGTCCGGAAGCCCCGTCCGGTGTCCCCCCGGCTCGCCGCCGCCGTCCAGAGGGAATGCCTGCGGCGGGGACTGATCGTCGAACTCGGTGGCCGGCACGCCGGCGTCGTCCGGCTCCTCCCCCCTCTGACGATCACCGACGAACAGGCAGCCGCGGTCCTCGACCGGCTCGCCGACGCGGTCGCGGCGGCCTCCCGTACGGCCCCGACCGGCTCCGAGCCCGACCATCCCGGCGAGAAGCGCGAGGCACGCACCCCACAGGCGAGCTGACCCCGAGCCGGCCCTCCGCCTCACCCGGGCGTGCCCCGACCAGGACAGCCGCCGTCGGCCCGCCCACCGCGCCATGCGCTGCCCCACACCGCGCACCACTTCACCGCCCCACGTCATGAGGACCCCCGTGAACACCATCTCCACCCCCAACTCCGACGACAGCCCAAGCCCACACACCCCGCACGCGCCCGGCGCGGAGCCCGTCCCCCGGCAGGGAGGACCAGGACCACAGCGACGGCCGCACGGGCACCGGCAGGACACCTGCGGGCACCGGCAGGGCACACCCACACCCGAGGCACCGTCCAACGGCGCACAGCCGGCGACCGACATGCCCTGGCCGCCGTCCGGCGGCGCGGACCCCCTGGACCACGCCGACCCGCACACCGTGGCTCAGGCCGCGGCCGTGGAGAACCTGCTCCGCTGCTGGGTGCGCGAGGCCGGCGTCCCCGCCCCCACCGCAGCGACCCTGCGCATCCCGCTCCCGGCCAGCGGCACCGCCCTGCTCGTACCGGTCCGGCACTGGTCCGCAACCGGCTGGCACCGCCTGGGCCCGGCCCGCCTGGCCGACGCCCCTCACACCTCCCCGCCCGCCGACGCCGTCACGGTCGCCGCCCTCCTCGCCCGGGAAACCGTCCCCGCCGGCCCGGTCACGCCCGGAGCACCTGCCGGCCCGAGCACGCCCGGAGCACTTGCCGGCCCGGGCACGCCCGGAGCGCCTGCCGGCCCGCGCACGCCCGGAACACCTGCCGGCCCGGGCACCCCCGGAGTACCCACCGGCCCGCGCACGCCCGAGGCACCTGCCGGTGCGGACACCACCGACCTGGTCGCCCGGGTCGCGGACTCCGTGCGCCGCACCACCTCCTTCATCAGCGAACGCCGCGCCCGGCCCGCCGACGAACCGGACCTGTTCCTCTCGGCCGAGCAGGCCCTCACACTCGGACACCCCCTGCACCCGACCCCCAAGAGCCGCGAGGGCCTGTCCGACGCGGAAGCCCGGCTGTACTCACCCGAGTTGCGTGGCTCCTTCCCGCTGCACTGGATCGCTGTCTCCCCCTCCCTGCTCGCCACCGACTCGGCCTGGACCGAGCGGGGCCGTGTCGTCCCCGCCGACCGGCTCACCGCCCGGCTCGCCGGCCCCGGCCTGCCCCTGCCGGACGGTTTCGCGGCACTGCCGCTGCACCCCTGGCAACTCCGCGAAGCCCGCCACCGTCCCGACGTCGCCGCCCTGTTCGACTCCGGCCTGCTGCGCGATCTCGGCCCCCACGGCCCCGCCTGGCACCCCACCTCCTCCGTACGCACGGTGTACCGACCCGGCGCCCCCGCGATGCTCAAGCTGTCCCTGGGCCTGCGCATCACCAACTCCCGTCGCGAGAACCTCCGCAAGGAACTCCACCGCGGCGTCGAGGTCCACCGGCTGCTGCGCTCCGGACTGGCGCGGCAGTGGCAGGCCGCCCACCCGGAGTTCGACATCGTCCGCGATCCCGCCTGGCTCGCCGTCGACGACCCGGCAGGCCGGCCGGTGACCGGACTCGACGCGGTGATCCGGCACAACCCGTTCACCCCCGCCGACGACATCTCGTGCGTCGCCGGTCTTGTCGCACCCCGGCTCCCGGGCCGTACCGGGCCGACCTCCCGCCTGGCCGGCCTGGTCACGCGGCTGGCCCACCGCACGGGACGCCCGCGGGGAGCCGTCGCCGCCGAGTGGTTCCTGCGCTACCTCGAACACGTCGTCCGCCCTGTGCTCTGGCTCGACGGCGAGGCGGGCATCGCGCTGGAGGCCCACCAGCAGAACACGCTGGTCCAGCTGGATCCCGACGGCTGGCCGGCAGGCGGCCGCTACCGCGACAACCAGGGCTACTACTTCCGCGAGTCCCACCGCGCCGGACTCGACACCCGGCTCCCCGGCATCGGCGCGCGCAGCGACACCTTCGTGGCCGACGACGTGACCGACGAGCGCTTCACCTACTACCTCGCGATCAACAACGTGTTCGGTCTGATCGGCGCCTTCGGCTCGCAGGGTCTCGCCGACGAACAGCTGCTGCTCGCCGCCCTCCGCCGTTTCCTCGGCGCCGCCGCGTCCGGGCCCGCCCGTCTGCGCAGCACGCTGCCCGCCCGTCTGCTCGACTCACCCACGCTGCGCTGCAAGGCCAACCTGCTGACCCGGCTGCACGGCCTGGACGAACTCGTGGGACCGGTGGACACCCAGTCCGTGTACGTCACCATCGCCAACCCCCTTCGCACCTGAACCCGTCACTGCCTCGTTCCGTCTCCTGAGAGGAGAGCCGCCGTGCCTCCCACCGACTCCGCTGTCACCGGTGCCGCCGACTCCGCCGCGGCCGGGACCGCCGACTGCGCCCCGGCCGGGATCGCCGAGTGCGCCACGACCGCCTCCGGAGACCGGCCGGTCTGCGGGGACACCGACGGCGAGGACCCGGAAGACACCCTCGACCTGCAGCTCCCCGCGGAGTTCCTCGCCCTTCACGGCGCACCGGAGCGTCAGGCGGCGCCAGGCTCCCCGTACGCGCCGTACACCACGACCGAGGACGACCGCCGACGGGGAGGACACGGCACCCCTCTGTTCGCCTCCGACCTGCTCGACCACATCGCGGACTGGGGGCCGGCCGCCACCCCGGCAGGGCGGTTTCGCCTACAGCCCGTCACTGTCGAGCGCGACCTGCCGCTGATCGCCCGCTGGATGAACGACCCGGCCGTCGCGGCCTTCTGGGAGCTGGCCGGACCCACCGCCGTGACCGAGGACCACCTGGCCGCCCAGCTCACCGGTGACGGACGCAGCGTCCCCTGTCTCGGCGTTCTCGACGGCACGCCGATGAGCTACTGGGAGCTCTACCGGGCCGACCTCGATCCGCTGGCCCGGCACTACCCCGCCCGCCCTCACGACACCGGTATCCACCTGCTCGTCGGCGGCGTCACGGACCGGGGGCGCGGTCTCGGGAGCATTCTGCTCAGAGCCGTGGCCGACCTGATCCTCGACCGGCGCCCAGCCTGTAGCCGTGTGGTCGCGGAACCCGATGTACGCAATGTCCCCTCCCTCGCCGCGTTTCTGAACGCCGGTTTCCGGTTCTCCGCCGAGGTCGACCTGCCTGGCAAGCGGGCCGCACTCATGGTCAGGGACCGGTCCCTGCGCCACCTGATGTGACGCTCCGTAGTGGTGCTGTCACATCGGAAACGTCCCTCGCTCCGCGGTGGTTCCCGCCCCGCCCATCCATTTCGAAGAAATCCAGACGGAAACGCCCACGCCCTTGATCCCGTCCCAGGTGTCCACCGCGACCCGTCGTTTGTCAGTGCCGAGCCGTAGGGTGGTCGCGCTATGACGAAGCCCTCACTTCCCGAGCTCCTGCATGCCGCCGTCGGCGCCGTCGGCGGCACGGAGCGCCCTGGCCAGGTGGCCATGGCCCAAGCTGTCGCCGAGGCGATCGACGACGGTTCGCATCTGCTGGTCCAGGCCGGCACCGGCACGGGAAAGTCGCTGGGCTATCTCGTGCCCGCGCTCGCGCACGGCGAAAGAGTCGTGGTGGCGACCGCCACCCTGGCCCTCCAGCGTCAGCTCGTGGAGCGGGACCTGCCCCGCACGGTGGACGCGCTGCACCCGCTGCTGCGCCGCCGCCCGGAGTTCGCGATGCTCAAGGGCCGGTCCAACTACCTGTGCCTGCACCGCCTGCACGAGGGCGTTCCGCAGGACGAGGAAGAGGGCCTGTTCGACCAGTTCGAGGCCGCCGCGCCGACCAGCAAGCTGGGCCAGGACCTGCTGCGCCTGCGGGACTGGGCCGACGAGACGGAGAGCGGCGACCGGGACGATCTCACTCCGGGAGTCTCGGACCGGGCGTGGGGCCAGGTGTCGGTGTCCTCCCGGGAGTGCCTGGGGGCCACCAAGTGCGCGTACGGCGCCGAGTGCTTCGCCGAGATGGCCCGCGAGCGCGCCAAGCTGGCCGAAGTCGTCGTCACCAACCACGCGCTGCTGGCGATCGACGCCATCGAGGGAGCGCCCGTCCTGCCGCAGCACGAGGTGCTGATCGTCGACGAGGCGCACGAGCTGGTCTCCCGGGTCACCGGCGTCGCCACCGGCGAGCTCACCCCCGGCCAGGTCAACCGCGCGGTGCGCCGTGCCGCGAAGCTCGTCAACGAGAAGGCCGCCGATCAGCTGCAGACCGCCGCGGAGGGGTTCGAGCGGCTGATGGAGCTGGCCCTGCCGGGCCGTCTTGAGGAGATCCCGGAGGACCTGAGCTACGCCCTGATGGCGCTGCGCGACGCGGCTCGCACGGTGATCTCGGCGATCGGCGCCACCCGCGACAAGTCCGTCCAGGACGAGGACGCGGTCCGCAAGCAGGCGCTGGCCTCCGTGGAGAACGTGCACGACGTCGCGGAGCGGATCGTCAACGGCTCGGAGTGGGACGTCGTCTGGTACGAGCGGCACGACCGCTTCGGCGCCTCCTTGCGGGTGGCCCCGATGTCGGTGTCCGGCCTGCTGAGGGAGAAGCTGTTCGCCGACCGGTCGGTGGTCCTGACCTCCGCGACGCTGAAGCTGGGCGGCGACTTCAACGGCGTGGGAGCGTCCCTGGGGCTCGCCCCCGAGGGGGTGGAGGGCGACGACGTGCCGCAGTGGAAGGGCGTCGACGTCGGCTCGCCGTTCGACTACCGCGGGCAGGGCATCCTGTATGTCGCCAAGCACCTGTCGCGCCCCGCACGCGACGGCGACCGCGCCGACATGCTGGACGAGCTGACCGAGCTGATCCAGGCCGCCGGTGGTCGCACCCTGGGCCTGTTCTCCTCGATGCGTGCCGCGCAGCTGGCCGCCGAGGAGCTGCGCGGCCGTATCCCGGAGTTCCCGATCCTGCTGCAGGGCGAGGAGACCCTGGGCGAGTTGATCAAGAACTTCGCCGCCGACCCCAAGACCTGTCTGTTCGGCACGCTGTCGCTGTGGCAGGGCGTCGACGTTCCGGGACCCAGCTGCCAGCTGGTCGTCATGGACAAGATCCCGTTCCCGCGGCCGGACGATCCACTGATGAGCGCCCGCCAGAAGGCCGTCGAGGAGGCCGGCGGCAACGGCTTCATGGCGGTGGCCGCGACCCATGCGGCTCTGCTGATGGCGCAGGGTGCCGGTCGTCTGGTCCGCGCGTCGGGCGACCGCGGCGTGGTCGCCGTACTCGACCAGCGCCTGGCGACGGCCCGGTACGGGAGCTATCTGAAGGCGTCCATGCCGGACTTCTGGTACACCACGGACCGCAATCAGGTCCGCAAATCGCTGGCGGCCATCGACGCGGCCGCGAAGCAGACCGAGACGCCGTGAGCACGGGGGTGGCCTGCCCGGACACCGAGGCAGGCCACCCTCCCGCACCGCGGAAGGCGGCGGGACAGCACAGGGCCCCGGAACCGGCGCAGGGGTCCCGGGGCCCAGTCAGGGAGCGGCGGGGTCGGCGACGCCCGCCTGGCTGCGGTGCGGCGTCGGCACAGCCGTACCGGCGTCTTCACCGCACGGCTCAGACGCGACGCAGAACGGCCACCACCTTGCCGAGGATCGTCGCGTCGTCGCCGGGGATCGGCTCGTAGGCGGAGTTGTGCGGGAGGAGCCAGACGTGGCCGTCCTCGCGCTTGAAGCGCTTGACGGTGGCCTCGCCGTCCAGCATGGCGGCCACGATGTCGCCGTTCTCGGCGACAGGCTGGCGACGCACGGTGACCCAGTCGCCGTCGCAGATCGCGGCCTCGATCATCGAGTCGCCGACGACCTTCAGGACGAACAGCTCACCGTCGCCGACGAGCTGTCGCGGCAGGGGGAACACGTCCTCGACGGACTCCTCGGCGAGGATCGGGCCACCGGCGGCGATCCGGCCCACCAGCGGGACGTACGACGCGGCCGGCTTGCCCGCGGTGTCGGTCGGCTGGATCGGGGCGGCCTGGTCGGAGCCGCGCACCTCGTACGCGCGCGGGCGGTGGGGGTCACGGCGCAGGAAGCCCTTGCGCTCCAGCGCCATGAGCTGGTGGGCGACCGAGGACGTGCTGGACAGGCCGACCGCCTGGCCGATCTCCCGCATCGACGGCGGATAGCCCCGGCGCTGCACGGAGTCCCGGATGACCTCGATCACCCGGCGCTGGCGATCGGTGAGCCCCGAGCTGTCGGCCCGGATGCCTGGAGGTCGGCCCGGCAGGGACCGCTTGGGACCCTCGGGGTGCGCGGTTTCGTTCATCACGTGTACCGGCTCGAATCGGCCCTGGGAGCGGTCCTGGGCGGTGATGGTGGCACTGTCTGCGGTGGTGGTCACGTCGGCCCCTCTCGGTGGTCTCCCTGCCAGCACAACGGTAGTTGCTTTCGAAAGGTTGCGCCAAACACACGTTCGAGTGAAAAACCGCGATTCAGCGGACGCAATTGCATGTCCGGGTGTATGGCTGGCGCGGTCCCTGGCGGGCAAAAGCGCCCATTGTTGTACTCTTCACCGCCGGGGCGCCGACCTCGTGGTCTGCCGCCCCAGTCTGCCACCCGGCTTCCCGCTCGCCGGGAGCCGACCCCCGCCCTGCGCGGGAGTCCCACCTCACCTCCGTGCGGCGCCCACGGTATCTCCGTGATGTGCCGGAACGATACGGCTGTGCCGCAGCTCGCTCCGCGTGTCGCGCGGGCCGTGTCCCCGCCCGGCCCGGGCGCCCCTTTCCCGCGACACGCGCGCGTGACGTGGATGTAGGAGCCAATCCCCACATCTAGTGGTTGGATGGCTACAGCAGCCCACAAGTTGTGGTCCCCCTGGTCTCCGAGCCCTCGGCGATCGCCTATGCTTGGGGCTGCTTCGCGGGGCTCATGAGGTCCGGCGAGGCTATCGAGTCTGCTGTGAGGAGGGTTGGAGTCCATGCACTGCCCCTTCTGCAGGCACCCCGACAGCCGGGTCGTCGACAGCCGTACGACCGACGACGGCACGTCGATCCGCAGGCGCCGTCAGTGCCCTGACTGCTCCCGTCGTTTCACGACGGTGGAGACGTGCTCACTGATGGTGGTCAAGCGGTCCGGAGTCACCGAGCCCTTCAGCCGCACCAAGGTCATCAACGGTGTGCGCAAGGCGTGCCAGGGTCGGCCGGTCACCGAGGACGCGCTCGCGCAGCTCGGCCAGCGGGTCGAGGAGGCCGTGCGGGCCACCGGAAGCGCCGAGCTGACGACCCACGACGTGGGGCTGGCCATACTCGGCCCGTTGCAGGAGCTCGACCTCGTCGCCTATCTGCGGTTCGCCTCGGTCTACCGGGCGTTCGACTCGCTGGAGGACTTCGAGGCCGCCATCGCGGAGCTCAGGGAACAGACGGGACGCCCCGCCGCGGTCGACGAGGACCGCGAAGGCGACGCAGGCGCCGGCGCGGGGGGCCAAGAGGACGAACGCGGGTCCGCGGGGGCGGTGCAGGTCCCCGAGCCCGCGGGCGCCGCCGACTGACCGACGGGCCGGAGGCGGGAGGAAACCTTCCGGATCCGGTCGGCGGCGGCCATGTGAAGACCTGTTGCGGGCGGCAGCCAGTGGGTGCCCGCAACACCAGACAGAACACCGTGCCACGGGAACATCGGGGCACTTCAGGGCGTTTTTGCCCGTACAGGGAGGCGGCATGACAGAGACGGCGAGCGGTCCGGCACGAGGTTCCCGAGCCAAGGGCGCCAAGGCCGGCAAGGGGCTGCGTGTCGAGCGCATCCACACCACCCCCGGCGTACACCCGTACGACGAGGTGTCGTGGGAGCGCCGTGACGTCGTCATGACCAACTGGCGCGACGGCTCGGTCAACTTCGAGCAGCGTGGCGTCGAGTTCCCCGACTTCTGGTCGGTGAACGCGGTCAACATCGTCACCAGCAAGTACTTCCGCGGTGCCGTCGGCACCCCGCAGCGCGAGACCAGCCTCAAGCAGCTGATCGACCGCATCGTGAAGACGTACCGGAAGGCCGGCGAGGACCACCACTACTTCGCCTCTCCCGCCGACGCCGAGATCTTCGAGCACGAGCTGGCCTACGCCCTCCTGCACCAGATCTTCAGCTTCAACAGCCCCGTCTGGTTCAACGTGGGCACGCCTCAGCCGCAGCAGGTCTCCGCCTGCTTCATCCTGTCCGTCGACGACTCCATGGAGTCGATCCTCGACTGGTACAAGGAAGAGGGCATGATCTTCAAGGGCGGCTCCGGTGCCGGCCTGAACCTCTCCCGCATCCGCTCCTCCAAGGAGCTGCTGTCCTCCGGTGGCAACGCCTCCGGTCCCGTCTCCTTCATGCGCGGCGCCGACGCCTCCGCCGGCACCATCAAGTCCGGTGGCGCCACCCGCCGTGCCGCGAAGATGGTCGTGCTCGACGTCGACCACCCCGATATCGAGGACTTCATCGAGACCAAGGTCAAGGAGGAGGAGAAGATCCGCGTCCTGCGCGACGCGGGCTTCGACATGGACCTGGGCGGCGACGACATCACGTCCGTCCAGTACCAGAACGCCAACAACTCCGTCCGCGTGAACGACGAGTTCATGACGGCCGTGGAGAAGGGCGGCAAGTTCGGCCTGCGCGCCCGTATGACCGGCGAGGTCATCGAGGAGGTCGACGCCAAGGCGCTCTTCCGCAAGATCGCCGAGGCCGCCTGGGCCTGCGCCGACCCCGGCATCCAGTACGACGACACCATCAACACCTGGCACACCTGCCCCGAGTCCGGCCGGATCACCGCGTCGAACCCGTGCAGCGAGTACATGCACCTGGACAACACGTCCTGCAACCTGGCCTCGCTGAACCTGATGAAGTTCCTGAAGGACGACGGCAAGGGCAACCAGTCCTTCGAGACCGAGCGCTTCCAGAAGGTCGTCGAGCTGGTCATCACCGCGATGGACATCTCGATCTGCTTCGCGGACTTCCCGACCCAGAAGATCGGCGAGAACACGCGCGCGTTCCGCCAGCTCGGCATCGGCTACGCCAACCTCGGCGCCCTGCTGATGGCCACCGGCCACGCCTACGACTCCGACGGCGGCCGCGCCCTCGCCGGCGCCATCACCTCCCTGATGACCGGCACGGCCTACCGCCGCTCCGCCGAACTGGCCGCGGTCGTCGGCCCGTACGACGGCTACGCCCGCAACGCCGACGCCCACAAGCGCGTCATGAAGCAGCACGCCGACGCCAACGGCAAGGCCGTCCGCATGGACGACCTCGACACCCCGGTGTGGGCCGCCGCCACGGAGGCCTGGCAGGACGTCGTCCGCCTCGGCGAGAAGAACGGCTTCCGCAACTCCCAGGCGTCCGTCCTCGCGCCGACCGGCACCATCGGTCTCGCGATGTCCTGCGACACCACCGGTGTCGAGCCCGACCTGGCGCTGGTGAAGTTCAAGAAGCTGGTCGGCGGCGGCTCGATGCAGATCGTCAACGGCACCGTCCCGCAGGCCCTGCGCCGCCTGGGCTACCAGGAGGAGCAGATCGAGGCGATCGTCGCCCACATCGCCGAGCACGGCAATGTGATCGACGCCCCCGGTCTCAAGCAGGAGCACTACGAGGTGTTCGACTGCGCCATGGGCGAGCGCGCCATCTCCCCGATGGGCCACGTCCGCATGATGGCGGCGATCCAGCCGTGGATCTCCGGCGCCATCTCCAAGACGGTCAACATGCCGGAGACGGCGACCGTCGAGGAGGTCGAGGAGATCTACTTCGAGGCCTGGAAGCTCGGCGTCAAGGCGCTCGCGATCTACCGCGACAACTGCAAGGTCGGCCAGCCTCTCTCCGCCAAGACCAAGGAGAAGGAGAAGGCCGAGGTCACGGAGAAGGCCGAGGCCACCATCCGGGAGACGGTCGAGAAGGTCATCGAGTACCGTCCCGTCCGCAAGCGCCTCCCCAAGGGCCGCCCGGGGATCACCACGTCCTTCACGGTCGGCGGTGCCGAGGGCTACATGACCGCCAACTCCTACCCGGACGACGGTCTCGGCGAGGTCTTCCTGAAGATGTCCAAGCAGGGCTCCACCCTCGCGGGCATGATGGACGCCTTCTCCATCGCCGTCTCGGTCGGTCTGCAGTACGGCGTGCCGCTGGAGACGTACGTCTCGAAGTTCACCAACATGCGCTTCGAGCCGGCCGGTATGACCGACGACCCGGACGTGCGGATGGCGCAGTCGATCGTCGACTACATCTTCCGCCGCCTGGCGCTGGACTTCCTGCCCTTCGAGACGCGCTCCGCGCTCGGCATCCACTCCGCCGAGGAGCGTCAGCGCCACCTGGAGACCGGCTCCTACGAGCCGTCCGAGGACGAGGTCGACGTCGAGGGCCTGGCCCAGTCGGCGCCGCGCGCCCAGGAGCTGAAGGCCGTGGCGACGCCGAAGTCGGACGCCGGTGCGGCCAAGGCCGCCCCGCAGCAGGCGCACACCAACGCCGAGCTGGTGGAGATGCAGCTGGGCATCCAGGCGGACGCGCCGCTGTGCTTCTCCTGCGGTACGAAGATGCAGCGGGCCGGCTCCTGCTACATCTGCGAGGGCTGCGGCTCGACCAGCGGCTGCAGCTGAGCCGGAGCGCCGGCCAGGCGCACATCGGTTGAGCTGAGCGCGGGCAAGGCGCACAACGGCTGAGCGGGGCGGTGGAACCGGGTGTCCGGTGCCACCGCCCTGCGGTGTGTCGCAGCGTCTTGGTCAGGAGGGCCGGGTGTGCCCCATGACCCGCGGGAAGTCCGCCGGGTCCTCCTCGAAACCGTGGACGCCCGGGCGGAACTGCCACTCGCCCGAGGTGTCGCGGACGAACTCGGCGACCGTCGCCGCCGTGGCGCCGAGCACCTCGCCGAAGTCGCCCTGGAAGAGCTCCGTATACCCCTCGCGGATGCGCAGACCCGGATTGACCACGCCCATGAACGTCCGGTGGGCCGACCGCTGCTGGATGACCGCGCCGACCACCACGCGCGCGTACCGGCCGTCGAGCCGGTCCAGTTCGAGCGTCATCACCTCGTCCCAGCCGAACCCCTTGCCGTCCTGGCTGTCCCGGTTGAGGTAGATCGTCCCGTCGGGTGAGCGGCTGTCGAAGTGGACGACGTACGACGGATCGCCGTACGGATCGTCGGTCGTGTACGTCGCGGCGACCAGGTCCAGGTCGGCCGGTGGCTGTCCGGCCGGACTCGGATCCCACCTCAGCGCGACCTCGACCTTGCGGATTCCCTTGCTGAGGCCGTTCACGGACCCCCCTTTCCCGACTGACCGACCGCCCTGCGCCCGAACTGCCCGCGAAGCAGGGCCGGTTGTCCATCCTGCCACGCGCGCGTGCACCCACATACGGGCGCAGTCGGCCCGACAGTGACCCCTGCCACGTTCCCTGGCCTTACGATGGCGCGGTGCTGGTCAAGTGGATTCGCTGCACCGTGGTGGACCGCCGCGGGTTCGAGCGGGGGCAGCGGAAATGGGCGGGGCTTCTGGGGGAGCCGGGCTTCAGGGGGCAGGGCGGTGGCTGGAGCCGTAAACGTCCCGAGGTGGCGAACCTCTTCGCCTTCTGGGAGAGCCGTGCCTTCTACGACTCCTTCATGGCCCGTTCCCACGACCGGCTGGCGGCCGCGCAGGCCGGCACCTTCAAGGACGCGCAGGTCCGGCTGTTCGACTACCGCTTCGACGTGAAGACCGGATTCGAACCTCGCTTCACCGACGCCGATCTGATCCGGGCCGCCCTGTGCCGGGTCCACGAGGAGCGCGTCGAGCACTTCACCCTGATGCAGGAGAAGGTGTGGAACCCCGCGATGGCCGGCTCGCCCGGCATGATCCGCGGGCTGTTCGCAGAGGCCCCGGGGCACGAGTTCCTGGTGCTGTCCATGTGGCGCTCGGCCGCGGAGCACGGCAAGTACCGCACCGAGCGGGTGGAACGCCTCGCCCTGCGCGCTCAGACCGAGGCCGACATCGCGTCTTTGTCCGGCGAGATCGTGGACCTGGAGCCGACCTGGACCGTATGAAGGCCCCTCCGGTCGGCGCCGGACCATGTGTGACCTACGCCGTACGGGCCCCGTCCGATTACCCGGTCGGTCGGTCCCCCCTCTAGGGTCTTGGCATGGCACGACCACGGCGCATCGTCCTCGTCCGGCACGGTGAGTCAACCGGCAACGTTGATGACACCGTGTACGAACGCGAACCCGACCACGCCCTGGCCCTCACCGAACGGGGTTGGCGGCAGGCCGAGGAGACCGGCAAGCGGCTGCGCGAACTGTTCGGCCGGGAACGGGTCAGTGTCTATGTGTCGCCCTATCGACGTACGCACGAGACGCTGCGCGGCTTCCACCTCGACCCGGAGCTCATACGGGTGCGGGAGGAGCCGCGCCTGCGCGAGCAGGACTGGGGAAACTGGCAGGACCGCGACGACGTCCGCCTGCAGAAGGCCTACCGGGACGCCTACGGCCACTTCTTCTACCGCTTCGCCCAGGGGGAGAGCGGCGCCGATGTCTACGACCGGGTGGGCGGCTTCCTGGAGAGCCTGTTCCGCAGCTTCGAAGCCCCGGACCACCCTCCGAACGTGCTGCTCGTGACGCACGGCCTGGCCATGCGCCTGTTCTGCATGCGCTGGTTCCACTGGACCGTCGCCGAGTTCGAGTCGCTGTCCAATCCGGGGAACGGCGAGGTGCGGATGCTCGTTCTCGGGGACGACGGCAAGTACACACTGGACCGGCCGTTCGACCGTTGGCGAGATCCGGAACCCTACGGGATCACCGGATAGAGTGGCAGGGCGATGACCGCTGATTCCTCTTTCGACGGGCGCCTGGTTCGCGCCCTGGCAGCCCTGCGCGGACTGGCGGTGGGGGACGCTCTGGGCTCCCAGTTCTTCGTGCCCGCGAACTATCCGCTCCTCAAGCGCCGGGAACTGCCGGCCGGGCCGTGGCAGTGGACCGACGACACGGAGATGGCCTGCTCGGTCGTCGCCGTCCTCGCCGCCCACCACCGCATCGACCAGGACGCCCTCGCCCTCTCCTTCGCCGAGCACCACGACTTCGACCGCGGGTACGGACCCGCCGTCAACCGTCTGCTGCGGCTGATCCGCGAGGGCGGCGACTGGCGCGAGCTGTCATCGGCCCTCTTCCAGGGGCAGGGCTCCTGGGGCAACGGCGCGGCGATGCGCATCGCGCCGCTGGGTGCCTGGTACGCCGACGACCCGGAGCAGGCGACCCACCAGGCGGAGATCTCCGCCTATCCGACGCACCAGCACCGCGAGGCCGTGGTCGGTGCCATGGCCGTGGCCGCGGCCGCCGCGCTGGCCGCCGCTCCGGGCGGTCCGCCCGGCCCCGAGGCGCTGCTGGACGCAGTCGTCTCCCTCATCCCCAAGAGCGCCGTGGGCCAGGGCCTGCGACGCGCCCGGGACATGCTCGACTACGGCGACGCGGCCACCGTCGCCGCGGTGCTGGGATGCGGTCGGCGTACCAGCGCCCATGACACCGTGCCCTTCGCGCTCTGGTCCGCCGCGCGGTCCCTGGGCGACTTCGAGGAGGCGTTCTGGACCACCGCTCAGGTCGGCGGCGACGTGGACACGACCTGCGCCATCGTGGGCGGGGTGCTGGCCGGAGGCAAGGCGGGGGGCCCTCCTGCGGCCTGGCTGGAGCGGACCGAGGCTCTGCCTGAGTGGGTGCCGGCCTCCGCCTGAGCGAGCGGGGTGTCAGGCGTAATCGGGAGCGTGGAAACTCTCCGTGTCGGCCGGGAACTCTGCGTGATCGAGCCTCGTTGTCTCCACAGTTGCTGCGGTGACGCCCGCCGGATGTGCCTGCGGGTGGGTGAGCTCGGTCGAGGGGAGGGTGGTCGTCGTGCGGATGCCGGTCTTCGTACTGCTGTCGTCCCTGCTGGTCGGCCTGCGGTCGCTGCTGCCCCCACCGTGGGGGCAGCGCGGGCGCCGGGAGCGGCGGCGGGCGGACGGGGTGCGGATGGCCGGACCGGCGTCCCCGCCGTCGGTCCCCCGGGCGCGGTGCGGCCATCCGCGGTCCTGTGCGGGCCCTTGCGCGTCAGGCCATCGGTCCGGCCGTGCCCGCCAGCGCCTCCAGGTCGCTCTTGCGCACCCGGATGGCCACCCACGCGGTGACCAGGGCCAGCGCGGCCATGGCCGTGGCCGGGACGAAGGCCGAGGAGATGCCGTGGGCGAGCACCTCGTGCCCCCACGGGGCCGGCAGCTGGTGCGACCTGGCGAACTCCGCCTTCTGCTCCGCCGTGCCGCCGGTGAGGAAGTCCGGCAGCTGCTTGCTCGCCTCGTCCTTGCTGGCCGAGCCGAACACGGTGGTCAGGATCGACAGGCCGAGCGAACCGCCGACCTGCTGTGTGGCGTTCAGCAGGCCCGACGCGGCACCCGCCTCGTGCGAGGCGACACCGGACACGGCGGTGATCGTCACCGTCACGAAGTTCAGGCCCATGCCGAAGCCGAAGACCAGCATGGGGCCGAGGACGCCGCCGGCGTATGTGCTGTCCGGGCTGATCAGCGTCTGCCAGGCCAGCCCGACGGTCATCAGTGCCGATCCGGCGAGGAGGAACGCCTTCGGGCCGAGGACCGGCAGGAAACGCTGTGCCAGGCCCGCGCCGACCGCGATCGCGACCGTGACGGGCAGGAAGGCGAACCCGGCCTCGATCGGGCTGTAACCGAGCACGTTCTGCACGAACAGCACGATGTAGAAGAACATCCCGAACATCGCCGCCGCCAGGCACAGCATGATCACGTAGGTGCCCGAGCGATTGCGGTCGGCGAACATCCGCAACGGGGTGATCGGTTCCTTCGCCCGCCGTTCGGTGAACACGAAGGCCACCAGCAGCACGAGGGCCGCGACGAACGAGCCGACGGTCAGACCGTCCCGCCAGCCCTCCTCCGCCGAGCGGATGAAGCCGTACACCAGGGCGGCCATGCCGACCGTCGAGGTCAGAGCCCCGACGATGTCGAAGCGCCCCGGGTGCCGCTCGGACTCGTTGATGTACAGCGGCGTCAGTACGGCGATCAGCACACCAATGGGCACATTGACGAACAGCACCCACCGCCAGTCCAGCCATTCGGTGAGCATGCCACCGGCCAGCAGGCCGATCGCGCCGCCGCCCGCGGAGACGGCGGCGAAGACGCCGAAGGCCCGGTTGCGCTCGGGGCCCTCGGGGAAGGTCGTGGCGATCAGCGCCAGCGAGGCGGGCGACGCGATCGCGCCACCCACGCCCTGCAGGGCCCGAGCGGCCAGCAACTGCCACGGTTCCTGCGCCAGCCCTCCCAGCAGCGAGGCGAAGGCGAACAGCAGGATGCCGGTCATGAAGACGCGGCGCCGGCCGAGGATGTCACCGGCGCGCGCGCCGAGCAGCAGAAGGCCGCCGAACGTGAGTGTGTACGCGCTGACGACCCAGGTCAGGTCGGTGGTGCTGAAGCTGAGTGCGTCTTGAATGTGCGGAAGCGCGATGTTCACAATCGTCGCGTCGAGTACCACCATGAGTTGGCAGGCCGCGATGACAGCGAGTGCGATTCCGGGATGCCCCTCCCGGCGAGCCGCACCTGGTTTCTGGTCCTGGACGAGTTGAGAGGTTGTGGCCATGGGTCCCCCACAAGAGCCTTAGTGAACGATTCCGTTCACTGTCGCGCTCCACGGTAGTGAGTCCCTCATAGAGAACGCAAGCGTTCACTTAATGAGGTGGCCCCAGGCGTGTCCCCCGCCGTTGCCGCGTCGCGCACACCGATTCCCCGACACACCCGCTCTCTGAGTCCGCTGGAGACACTGGATGGTTACCTCGCGCTGGACGACCGCCTCTGCCCGGGCGGCCGCCCCCCGTCGGCGCGGCGCCGTGCTCGAACGCGCGATCCTCGACGCCGCGCTGGAGCAGCTCGGCACGGTCGGCTGGAAGGGCCTCACCATGGAGGGCGTCGCCGCCGGCGCCCAGACCGGCAAGGCCGCGGTCTACCGCCGGTGGCCGTCCAAGGAGGATCTGGTCGCCGACGCCCTCCAGGCCGGGCTGCCGCGGCTGGGCGGGCCACCGGATCTGGGGGGCATCAGAGAGGACCTGCTGGCGCTGTGCCGGCAGGCGCGCGACGCCATGTTCTCGCGCCCGGGCACCGCACTGCGATCAGTGATTCACGAATGCGATCCGACGCAGGCCGAGCGCTTCCACACGGTCATCGTCGAGGGTGTGGTCCGGCCCATGCTGGAACTCCTGCGCGAGACCGTCGAGCGGGGTATCGAGCGAGGTGAGGTGCGAGCCGACGCGGTGAACAGCTATGTCCTCGACGCCGTTCCGGCCATGATGATGTACCGCAACAAGATGTGCGCCAGCGAATGGAACGACCAGGAGATCGAGGAGATGGTCGACCAGTTGATGCTTCCGCTGCTGCGCCCGGGCGGCGCCTGACGGCCGGCCGCGGGCGGTCGCCGGCCGGAGGGGGACCGGGGTGTCGCTCAAGGATCACGGCGGCGTACGCTAAGGGCGCCATGCCGTACGAAGCACCTACTCACACCGTCGAGCGCTCCCTGCGCGCCACGACCGGAGCGAAGGTCATCGCCGGTGTCGACGAGGTGGGGCGCGGCGCCTGGGCCGGTCCCGTCACCGTCTGCGCGGCGGTCACCGGACTGCGCAGGCCCCCCGAGGGACTCACCGACTCCAAACTGCTCACCGTCAAACGACGCACGGAGCTCGCGGAAGCGCTGCAGAAGTGGGTGACGGCGTACGCCCTGGGGCACGCCACCCCGGAGGAGATCGACGACCTGGGGATGACCGCCGCGCTGCGGCTGGCCGCGGGACGGGCCCTGGAGGCCCTGCCCGTGCGTCCCGACGCGGTGATCCTCGACGGGAAGCACGACTACCTCGGCACACCGTGGCGGGTTCGCACGGTGATCAAGGGGGACCGTTCGTGCGTGGCGGTCGCGGCGGCCTCGGTCATCGCCAAGGTCCAGCGCGACAAAATGATGGCCGAACTGGGTGTCGAGCATGCACACTTCGGTTTTGCGGACAATGCCGGGTATCCCTCCCCCGTGCACAAGGCCGCACTGGCGGAGTGGGGACCCACCCCCCTCCACCGGTTGTCGTGGGCGTATCTTGATGCGCTGCCCCAGTGGCGGCATCTCAAGAAGGCCCGCAGCTGGGCGGACGGAAGTGTTCCGGAGATCGAGGGCCAGCTCGGCTTCGATTTCTGACGGTTCCGCTCGCACTCATGTGCCACCCGTTCACGTGAGCCGCACCAACGTTTGATAAATATCAGCCCATGCCTCTCATTCCCGAGGAGCCTCAGATTCACGAGAGTGCCCAGGGTCCCCGCGCCACTCCGGCCAGTGGCCGTACCGCGCCGACCCCCGCCCCGTACCCGGCCCCCGCCCCGCGGCTCCGGCCCGCCCCGGCCGTCCCGGGCCGCTCCGGCCCATGCCTCCGGTGCAGCGCACGCCCCGTGAGGCGGCTCCGGCCCACCCCGCTCCGGCTGCTGCCGCCCCGGCGACGCCGCAGATCCAGCTGATCCCGGCTTCGATCGAGGGTGCCCTCGACGCTGCCGAGGAGGCCGTGGACCTGCTGTTGGACTCCGGTCGTGCTCCCGGTGACGTGCTGGTGATCACCACCGGCGAGTCGCACCCGTGGGCCGCCCACGAGCTCTCCTTCGGCGAGACCTCCTACTGGGCCCAGCACGACGCACGTGACGACGTCTTCTACGCGGACGCCGCCGTCGCCGGACGCGCCGCCACCCGGCCGGTGGTCGTCGTCGCCCTCAACGGGGGGACCGACGCCGCTGCCGCCACCGCCCTGTCCGCCGCGCACACCAAGGCCGGCGCCCTGCTGATCGTCTGCGGCGACCCGCAGAAGATCAACGCGGTGCTGGGCACGGGGGTCTGACGGGCCGCGGTGCACCGTTTCCGGCCGTGTGGTCGCCCGGAGCTACGGGTTGCTTCTCGGTCCCCGTGGCGGTCCGGAGCGACGGGCCGGTCGGTGGTCGACGGCTGCCGAGCGATCCCTTCGCCGGTCCTTCGCGGGGTGAGGTCACCGTGTGGCTCAGTCCTGCCCGTGGGTGGCCCGGACTGGTGGACTGCCCCCAGCGCCAAGCCGTTCCGGCCGGGGTCGCATGCGGTTGGGCTGGGGTCGTCGTGCGATCGAGTCCCGGCTGTCGTACGGGCCCCGGGTAGCCCGGCACGCGCTGTGGCCGGGCCCGGCGCAGGAACCCGGCAGGGGAGTGGTGCGTGCCCGGCCGGTGGGGCCAGCGGGCGCGCTTGAGGGCGGCGAGAATCCTCGGGGGCTCCCGTCGGGCAGGCCGCCTCAGCGGGCCGCCGCCCGGCGCAGGATCTCCGAGGCGACACCGCCGGTGCGAGGCAGCGGCGGCGGTGCTTCCGCCGTGGCGAAGGGCTCCGGCGCCGAGTCGGCGTGGGGGCGGCGTCCGCCGCGTCCTTCGCCGAGGACCTGCCAGCCGTCACGCGTCAGGGTGATGTACGCCCCGCAGCGCAGTCCGTGCAGGGTGCAGGCGTCACGCAGACCCCACATCCAGGCACCGTCCTCCTCCGTCCAACGCGCGTCGCCGTCACGGCAGTACAGCAGCACCGCGGTCCGCACCGGCGTGCGGCGCCGCAGGTCGTGCGGGATCACCCGGCGCAGCTGGGACAGCAGCGCGTTGCGGAACTGCCAGCCGTCCGCCGGTGAGGGCCGGCGGGTGAAGGACGCGCTGGCCCGCAGTCGCTCGTCGGGGTCCAGGACGGCCACGACGGCGGTCGACGGCCCGGGCCGGTGCCGGGCGTGCAGTCCACTGACGACTTCCCTGGGGTTGCGCAGCAGAGGAATGCCCGCGGCGGCCCACTCGGCGGGTTCGAGCATGCGGCTGGCGGAAGCGGCGGACGCGGACGTCGACAAGGATGCCGCCGAGGACGGAGCGAATCCGAAGGTCACGATCCTCCCTTCGGCTACGCGCCCACACTGCGGGCGAGTCGGATTCGGGGGAGCCCACGCCGCAGCAGAGCCCTACCGGACCACGGACGAGCCGCGCGGGGAGCGGACTTCAATTCTTCCTGTCGAACTTGGATGCGGCAACGAGCAATTGGGGCCGCAGACCGGAATGCGCGGGTCTGGGGCTTATATCTCAGCGCTGTATTTCTTCCCCTGTCTCTGCCTGGTGATTCACCCCCGGCCGACACACGTGGCGGCGGCTGGGCGGCAGCCGTGGTCGGGCCGAGGACGAGGTTCGACCGGGCGTCAGCCCTGCACCGCCAGCACGAGCGGCAACACCCCCGGCGCACCGGCCCGTCGAAGCAGCCGCGCGGCGACCGCCAGCGTCCATCCGGTCTCCGTGACGTCGTCGACGAGGAGGACGGGGCCCTCGGCCTGCCCGAGGGCGGTGGCCAGGGCGGGCGGCACGGTGAGCGTGCCGGTGAGTGCCTTCAGGCGCTGGGCGCTGTTGCTGCGCGCGACCGGCGCGGCATCCGGCACGTACTCGACCGACCCCAGCAGCGGCAGCCGCCCGACGTCCGCGATCCGTGCGCCCAGCGAACCGATCAACTGCGGCCGGGTGCGGGAGGCGAGCGTGACCACGCCGACCGGACGAGGCGGGGCGTCCGCCGAGCCGGACGCCCAGCCGCCGGGGCCCTTGGCCCAGTCGGCCAGCATGCCGATCACCGCCTTCGCCACATCGTCCGGAACGGGCCCGTCGGGTGCCTGCGGCGCCAGCAGTGGGCGCAGGCGGTTGCCCCATCCGATGTCCGAAAGGCGACCCAACGCCCTGCCCGGCGCAGCCTGTTCACCGGCGGGAATGCGACCCTTGAGGTCGATGCCGATCGACGGAAGGCCCGTCGGCCACATGCGTCGCGGCTCCACCTCGACACCGGCCCGGCCCAGGTCGACGCGGGCGGCGTCCACGGCGGACGACGAGGTGTCGGCCGTGAAGCGAGGCCCCGCGCAGTTGTCGCAGCGGCCGCACGGCTTGGCGCCCTCGTCGTCCAGTTGCCGCTGCAGGAACTCCATACGGCAGCCCGTCGTCGCGGCGTACTCGCGCATCGCCTGCTGTTCCGCGGCGCGCTGCCGCGCGACCCACGCGTAGCGCTCCGTGTCGTAGGTCCACGGCCGACCGGTGGCGGTCCAGCCCCCCTTGACCCGCTTCACCGCCCCGTCCACATCGAGGACCTTCAGCATCGTCTCCAGCCGGGACCGGCGCAGCTCCACCAAGGGCTCCAGCGCCTGCAGGGACAGGGGCCGCTCCGCGTGCGCGAGGACGTCGAGCGTGCGCCGCACCAGATCCTCCGAGGGGAAGGCGAGCGAGGCGAAGTACTGCCAGATCGCCTCGTCCTCCTTGCCCGGCAGCAGCAGCACCTCGGCATGCTCCACCCCGCGCCCGGCGCGGCCGACCTGCTGGTAGTAGGCGATGGGGGAGGAAGGGGAACCCAGGTGGACCACGAAGCCGAGGTCGGGCTTGTCGAAGCCCATGCCGAGCGCGGACGTGGCGACCAGGGCCTTCACCTTGTTGCCGAGCAGATCGTCCTCGGCCTGCTGGCGCTCGGCGTTCTCGGTCCGTCCGGTGTACGAGGCGACGGCGTGGCCGCGTTGCCGCAGGAACGCGGTGACCTCCTCGGCGGCGGCCACGGTGAGCGTGTAGATGATCCCGGAGCCCGGCAGCTGGTCGAGGTGGTCGGCGAGCCAGGCCATGCGGTGCGCGGCGTCCGGCAGCCGCAGCACGCTCAGGGTCAGGCTCTCCCGGTCCAACGGGCCGCGCAGCACCAGGGCGCCGGCCGTGTCACCCGTGCCGAGCTGTTCGGCGACATCGGCGGTCACCCGGGCGTTGGCGGTGGCCGTGGTCGCCAGCACCGGCACTCCCGCGGGCAGGTCCGCGAGCATGGTCCGCAGACGGCGGTAGTCCGGCCGGAAGTCGTGTCCCCAGTCGGAGATGCAGTGCGCCTCGTCCACGACGAGGAGCCCGGTGGCGGCCGCCAGCTCGGGCAGCACCCGGTCGCGGAAGTCGGGGTTGTTCAGCCGCTCGGGGCTGACCAGAAGCACATCGACCGCACCGGCGGCGATCTCGTCCTGGACGGTCTCCCACTCCTCGGTGTTGGCGGAGTTGATCGTCCGGGCGTGGATGCCGGCCCGGGCCGCCGCCTCCACCTGGTTGCGCATCAACGCGAGGAGCGGGGACACGATGACCGTGGGCCCGCTTCCCCGGGCCCGCAGCAGCGACGTCGCCACGAAGTAGACCGCGGACTTGCCCCACCCCGTGCGCTGCACGACCAGCGCCCGGCGTCTGTCCGCGACCAGGGCCTCGATCGCCCGCCACTGGTCCTCGCGCAGCCGTGCCGCGCCGGTGGGGTCTCCGACCAGACGGGCGAGGACCGCGTCGGCAGCCGTCCGCAGATCCGCGTTGCTCGTGTGCTCCATGCCTCCATCCAACCGGACGCCACTGACAATCCGGGCGTGACGGGTGGACGGACCTGCCGGACGAGGCGGTCACCGCGCATCCGGTCCGCTCCTCGGTGCCTGCCCGGAGGCCTCCTCGCAGCGCGCCCGGGATGGCTTGACGTGGCCCTGCCCAGAATTATCCACAGCCCCAAGCGGAACATCGAAATCCGCGAGATCGTCTGCGCATGACGAATCACGGCGAAACCACTGGTTCCTTCGAAAACGACGCCTTCCGCCACCTTGTCGGGCCCATGGGGCGAGAAGACCGTCCCGTGCACCAGGTGACCTTGCGCACCCCCGCCGAACTGGCCGACGCGCTGCCGTACCTGCTCGGCTACCGCCCCGAGGACAGCATCGTCCTGGTCGCCCTCTACGACCACGGCGGGCGGGGCCGGTTCGGCGGCCGCGCCCGCCTCGGGATTCCCCGCAACAGCGACGACTGGGAGTCCGTCGCGGGCGAGCTGACCCGAGGACTGATCACCGGAAGCCGCCGACGAGGTGCCCCACCGGAGCAGATGATCGCCTTCCTCTGCCAGGAGCCCGCGCGCGGTGAGACGGGCCGCCAGGTCAAGGAGCGGCTGCAGCCCCTCGCGCAGGAACTCCGCACCAAGTGCGGGGAGCTCGACGTGCCCGTGACCGAGGCACTGTGCATCTCGGACGGCCGTTACTGGTCGTACGTCTGCGAGCGTGAGGAGTGCTGTCCCTCCGAGGGCAGGCCGATGGGACTGCCCGGTACCTCCGTCCTCGCCGCCGCTGCCGCCTACGCGGGAGTGCGGGTCCGCAGTTCCCTGGGCGAGCTGAGGGGACGCCTGCTGCCGTGGGAGACACCCGCAGCCCTGGAACAGGAGGTGGCTCTGGACACCACGAGCATGGCGCTGGTCCCCAGGATCATCGACGGCACGGGCCGCCTGCGGGTCGCCGAGGACACCGTCGCGCTGGCCGAACGCGTCATGCGCCGCCTCGCGGCAGCGCCTCCGGTGTCCGGCATCCTCGCCGAGGACCGTCGCGACGACGAACTGCTCGGCCACGATGAGGCCGCGGCCCTGATCCTCGGGCTGCAGGACCGCACCACCCGTGACCGGCTGGCCGAGTGGATGGAGGGCGACGAAGCCGAGCCCGCCCTCCGCCTGTGGCGTGCGCTCGCTCGTCGATGCGTCGGCCCCTACGGCGAGCACGCCGCGGCACCCCTCACCCTCGCCGGCTGGGTCGCCTGGTCGACGGGCGACGAGGTCGAGGCCCGGGAAGCCCTCGCCATGGCGCTCGCGGCGGACCCGGCCTACCTCTTCGCCCGGCTCCTCCACCAGGCCGTCGACGAAGGGCTGGACCCCGAGTCGGTCCGGCGCTGTCTGCGCTCGGAACGCGACGGACGCGCGCGTGAGGCGGCCTCACGGGAGCACGCCGACGCCGCGGGAGCCGAGGAGGCGGTGGGAGTCACGGAGGGCGTGGAAGCGGTGGGAGTCGAGGAAGCGGTGGCAGCCAAGGGGGCCGAGGAACCGGCGAACGCCGCCCGTCCCCTTCCCGGTGCCGAGTCGACCCCGCCCTCGGCTGCCGGCTCCGCTGCCGCCGGCCGACGACGCCCTATGGGAGCCCGACGCGGCGGAGCCGGTACCCACCCGCGGTCCTCCCGCCCCGGCGGTGCACGCCCGGGTGCCGCAGCCAGGACGCATGGCCGACGGCGGGCCGCCGGCGCGGACGGCACGTTGCCGACCGGCCAGGACGGCGAGGGGGAAGCGTGAGGGGACGCGGACGCCTCGTCCGGAGCCCCCGAAGCCACGGGGGAGCCGGCCGGACCAGGGGCGGCACCAGGGCGAACCCGAGTGCGCCGGAGTGTCGATCGGCGTCCACCAGGAACCGAGGGGCGCATCACGAGACGGGTTACCTCCGCCTCACGCCGGAGCCACTCCAATGCGGGCGTGACCCCGGTGACGCCTGCCCCGTTCACCTGAGTGGCGGAACGCCAGGGCCAGGTGCGCCGCCGCACCGAACCCGCTCCGCCGCAGCCCTCCACCCGGCGCCGAGCAAGCCCGAGGCGCACCGCGCGCAGAAGAGCCACCGCATGCAGCAGCCCACTCCGCCCTCCGCCGCCCCGCCGACAGCACCCACGGCCCCGTCGCCTGGTTCACCCCGGAGCCCCCCCACCACAGCCCCGTGACCCCGCTCAACGTCACGATCGCCACGCCACACCCGGGCCCCGCCGCCCCGGGGACCGCCCACCACGCACGCCCAGCGGGCACACGGCTCGCCACCCCACCCGGCAGGCCCAGCACCGTCGCACCCGCCGCGCCCACCCCCGCCCGCGACACCGTGCCGCCCGCCACCCGTGACGCCGTGCCGCTTCACGCCCACGATGCGCCGCTTCCCACCCGCGAGGCCGTGCCGACCCCCTTCCGA
>NZ_PQSS01000050.1 GCF_002920535.1 Streptomyces sp. Ru71
GCCGTTGGTGGAGCCGGGCCGTCCGGAGCCGTTCACGCCGGGGCCCGTCTGAGGGCGGCCGGCGGGGCCGGGCCGGGAGCCGCCCGGCGCGCTCATCGAGCCGACGACACCACCGGCCCGGCCCCCGCCCTGGCCCGCTCCACCGGAACCGCCGGACGCGGCCGGGGCGTTGCCGGCGGAGGCGGGCGCTCCGCCCTTGGCCGGCGCGGACTTGCGGGGCGCGAACCAGTCGCTGGTCGCTTTCTCCTCCGGCTGCGGCGCGGGCTCGGCGGGCGACTCGGCGGTGCCGGCGGACGTCGCGGCGCCGGCCGGACGGGGCTCGGCGCTCTCGCTCTCGGCGGCTTCGCCGTCCCCGACGGGCTTGCGCACGACGACGGGCGGAATCGGCCTGGACCCGGGGATGTTGATCCGGATCCGGGTCGTCAGCGTCGTCTCGGTCTTCTTCTCCTCCGGCTGCGAGGCCGCGCGGCCCGCGTCCGTGGTGTCGCCGGAAGCCGTCGGGGTGCCGTACGGCGGAGTCCCCGAGGGGTAGGCGGCTCCGCCGCGCCCCTTGGGCCCGGAGGACGGAGTGTCAGTTTCACGACTCAAGGCAGGTTCTCCCGGTTGGCTCCGCCGCCCGCGTCATCGACCTTCGCTGGGGGTCCCCCCTGCTCGTGGAGCCTGGGGGAAGCTCGGCGGCGCGCACCACCATACTGGCCACCTCTGACCCGTATCCCACGACCGCTGGGGAAACCCACACGGGACTCGCACGTGCACGCGGTGGCGAAGTGGTACGTCACTTGCCAAGTCGGGCGGTGTCCGCGCCGGGTCGCCGACCGCCGCCGAGGGTGGCACAGATCACAGCCACGGCCATGCCGCCGAGCAGGAAGAGGTACGAGCCGCCTCCGGCGCCGAACAGGAAGTCCCCTTCCGGGCGAGTGGCGGTGAGGAAGACGACGGTGATCATCCAGCCGGCGACGGGCGCGACGGCCCCGGCCCGGCTGCCGGCGGCGCGCGCCCCGCCGAGGAAGAGCCCGGCGGCGCCGGCCAGCGCCAGCAGCAGACCGCCCGGGAACCAGCCGGCCTGCACCAGCGCCCCGGCCACGGCGACGACGGCGCCGAGCACGAACAGGCCGAGGTAGGCGGCGGCCCGCGCGGGCGACGGCGGCCGCAGCGGCTGGGCGAGCAGGGAACCGGAGCCGCGCTGCTCCATCACGCCTCCTTGGAGCCGAGGCCCGCGAACAGGTCGCTCTCGCACCCGTCCGCGCGCTCCCCGCGCACCAACTCGTAGTACTCGGTGGTGAACAGCGGCTGCGCCAGCTCGTTGGAGAGCGCGAAGTACGCGCCGCCGGGAGCGACCTCGATCTGGGTGGCGTGCGCGGCCATCGCGGCGGCCTTCGCGGCGGAGTACGGGGTGCCGTCGACGGCGGTGGTGACGCACGCGTCGGCGACGACACCGGGTACGTCGTCGACCGTGGCCGTCTTGGTGAAGGGCAGGCCCGGCAGCTCCCGCTGGAGGCGGGCGAAGGAGTCGTCGGCGACCGTGCGCGGCACCCGGTTCCAGTAGATCCTGGCCACGGGCCGGCCGGCCTCGGCGGCGAGTTCGGCGGCGCGCATGGCGACGCGGTGGGCCTGGATGTGGTCGGGGTGGCCGTAGCCGCCGTTGTCGTCGTAGGTGACGAGGACCTGGGGCCGCACCTCCTGGATCACCTGAAGGAGATGTCCGGCGGCCTCGTCGACGTCGGCCTGCCAGAAGCAGGCGGGGTCGTCGTTGTCGGGCAGGCCCATCATCCCGGAGTCGGTGTAGCGGCCGGTGCCGCCGAGCATCCGGTGGTCGGTGACGCCGAGTTCGCGCATCGCGGCGGCCAGCTCGCCCAGCCGGTGCCGGCCCAGCTCGGCGCCGGTCAGATGGCGCAGGGCGGGCGGGATGACCTCGCCGCGCTCCCCGAGGGTGCAGGTCACCAGGGTGACCTGGGCGCCCTCGGCGGCGTACTTGGCCATGGTGGCGCCGTTGTTGATCGACTCGTCGTCCGGGTGCGCGTGCACCAGCAGCAGACGTCGGGAGGGCAGTGCGGTCATGAGCCCACCCTACGGTGAAGCCGGGCGCCGCCCGGGGAGGGGCTGAAGCGGCTCAGAACTTGATGCTTCCGATCATGCCCGCGATGTTCGTGGTCAGCTCGTTGATGGTGGGGGCGACCGTGGAGGATGCGAGATAGAAGCCGAGCAGCATGCAGACGATCGCGTGCCCCGCCTTCAGCCCGGACTTCTTGATCAGAAGAAAGACGATGATCGCCAGCAGCACCACCGCCGAAATCGAGAGTGCCACGGCGGTTCACCTCCAAACAGAGCAGGGCACCTTGTAAATCCATGCGCTTGCCGACAGGTTCATACCCACGCAGCGTTAGTGATCATAGCTGTCAGTACGCGCGCATCGCTCGGCGCACGGGCGCACAAGGGGGCTCATGGCCAATATGGTCAGGGCATGACGAGCGAGCCTGATTCCTTCCCGCGGCGGCATGCCCGCACCCAGCGATTCACCCTCGGCGTGCCGCGTTCGTTCACGGTCGCGCCGGACGGCTCCCGTGTCGTGTTCCTGCGGTCGTCCTCCGGGACCGACCGGGCGGGCGCGCTGTGGGTGCTCGACGTGAACGACGGCTCCGAGCGACTGGCGGCCGACCCGTACGCCCTGCTCGGCGGGGCCTTCGAGGATCTTTCGCCCGAGGAGCGGGCACGCCGCGAGCGCAGCCGGGAGGGTGGCGCCGGCATCGTCGGCTACGCCACCGACGCGGCCGTGGAACTGGCCTCTTTCGCCTTGTCAGGGCGGCTTTTCACGGCCGAGCTGCGGGTTGGCACGGCACGTGAACTGCGGGTTCCGGGGCCGGTGATCGATCCGCGGCCCGCCCCCGACGGGCGGCATGTCGCCTACGTCGCCGAGGGCGCCCTGCGGGTGGTCGGCGCCGAGGGCGAGGGCGACCGGGCGCTGGTGGAGGCCGAGACCGAGGGGGTGACCTGGGGGCTGGCCGAGTTCGTCGCGGCCGAGGAGATGTCGCGTTCGCGGGGTTTCTGGTGGTCTCCGCAGTCGGACCGGCTGCTGGTGGCGCGGGTGGACGACACGCCGGTCAGGCGCTGGTGGATCGCCGATCCCGCACATCCGGAACGTGAGCCACATCATGTCGGGTATCCGGCGGCCGGGACGGCGAACGCGGAGGTGCGGCTGTTCGTCGTCGGGCTGGACGGGGTGCGCACGGAGGTGGTCTGGGACCGTGCGCGCTACCCGTATCTGGCGCGAGTGCACTGGTCAGCGGCGGGTGCGCCGCTGCTCCTCGTGCAGGCGCGGGACCAGCGCAGCCAGCTGTACCTGGCGGTGGACGCGGACACCGGGGCGACCCGGATGGTGCACGCGGACGATGATCCGATTTGGCTGGAACTTTTCGCCGGGGTGCCGAGCTGGTCGCCCTCCGGACAGCTCGTCCGCATCGCGGACGAGGGCGGCGCGCGGGTCCTTGCGGTGGGCGAACGCCCGCTGACCGGGCCGCAGTTGCACATCCGCGCGGTGCTGGACGTCGCCGACGAGGACGTGCTGGTCTCGGCGTCGGCGGGCGCGGAGGCCGAGGCGCCGGAGACCGGTGAGGTGCACGTCTACCGGGTGAACGAGCTCGGCGTGGAGCGCGTGTCGCAGGAGCCCGGCGTGCACTCGGCGGTGCGCGCCGGGGGCGTCACGGTGCTGGTGTCGGCGGCGCCGGACCGGCCGGGTACCCGGGTCCAGGTGCTGCGGGACGGCAAGCCGGTGGCGACTGTCCCGTCATATGCCGAAGATCCCGGTCTGTCCCCGCGCGTGACGTTCACCGAAGGGGGCGCACGGCGTATCCCGTGCGCCGTGCTTATGCCAACGGACTACCCCGGTGACACCCCCCTGCCGGTGCTCCTCGACCCCTATGGTGGCCCGCACGGCCAGCGGGTGGCCGCCGCGCACAACGCGCATCTGACCTCGCAGTGGTTCGCCGACCAGGGCTTCGCGGTCGTGGTCGCGGACGGCCGGGGCACCCCGGGCCGCTCGCCGGCCTGGGAGAAGGCGATCCACCACGACTTCACCCTCACCCTGGACGACCAGATCGAGGCGCTGCACGACCTCGCGCGCCGCTACCCGCTGGACCTGTCCCGGGTGGCCATCCGCGGCTGGTCCTACGGCGGTTACCTGGCCGCCCTCGCCGTACTGCGCCGCCCGGACGTCTTCCACGCGGGCATCGCGGGCGCCCCGGTCACCGACTGGCGCCTGTACGACACCCACTACACCGAGCGCTACCTCGGCGACCCCACCGCGGACCCGGCGCCGTACTCGCACAACTCCCTGGTGGACGACGGCGGCCTGGTCTCCCCCGCCGAACCGCACCGCCCGCTGATGGTGATCCACGGCCTCGCCGACGACAACGTGGTGGTCGCCCACACGCTGCGCCTGTCCTCGGCACTGCTGGCGGCGGGCCGCCCGCACGAGGTCCTCCCCCTGTCCGGGGTGACCCATATGACCCCCCAGGAACAGGTCGCGGAGAACCTGCTCCTGCTCCAGGTGGACTTCCTGCGGCGAGCGCTCGGACAGCCCTGAAAACCTCCGCGAACTGCGTTAACACACCGGCAACTTCACGGAAGCGGTACCGATATACGGACGCGGGAGGCTGATCAGCGTACGGCCGTGCGGGTGCCGTGAGCGGGCCGGGGTGCAGCGATGTCACCCCGGCCCGCTGCCGTGCTGCGGCGGGCGCTGCTCGGGGGGCGCCTCGGGCGGGCGGCCGGGACGGTCCTCCGCCGGGACGACGTGCTTCTCCTCCGCGAAGTGGCAGGCCGACGGGTGGGCGGGTGGGCCCACGGGCAGCTGGGGCGGGATCACCAGCAGGGGGACCTCCTGGGCGCACTTGTCGCGGGCCTTGAAGCAGCGGGTGCGGAAGCGGCAGCCGGAGGGGATGTTGGTGGGGGACGGCACGTCACCGCTCAGGATGATGCGCTCGCGGTGTTCGCGGGCCTCCGGGTCGGGGACCGGGACCGCGGAGAGCAGGGCCTGGGTGTAGGGGTGCGTGGGGTGGTCGTAGATCTCGGTGTCGGTGCCGATCTCCACGATCCGGCCCAGGTACATCACCCCGACCCGGTCCGAGATGTGCCGGACGATCGACAGGTCGTGCGCGATGAAGACGTAGGACAGGTCGAACTCGCTCTGCAGGCGGTCCATCAGGTTGATGACCTGCGCCTGGACGGAGACGTCCAGCGCCGAGACCGGTTCGTCGGCGACGATCACCTCGGGGCGCAGCGCGAGGCCACGGGCGATGCCGATGCGCTGGCGCTGGCCGCCGGAGAACTGGTGCGGGTAGCGGTTGATGTACTCCGGGTTCAGACCGACGACGTCCAGCAGCTCCTGCACCTTGCGGCGCCGGTCGCCCTTCGGGGCCACCTCGGGGTGGATCTCGTACGGCTCGCCGATGATGTCACCGACCGTCATACGGGGGTTGAGCGAGGTGTACGGGTCCTGGAACACCATCTGGATGTTGCGGCGGACCGCCTTCAGGGCACGGCCCGACAGCTTGGTGACGTCCTCGCCCTTGTACTTGATGGAACCCGCCGTCGGCCGTTCCAGGTTGACCAGCATCTTGGCGACCGTCGACTTGCCGCAGCCGGACTCGCCGACGATGCCGAGGGTCTCGCCCCGGGCCAGGGTGAAGTCGACGCCGTCGACGGCCTTCACCGCACCGACCTGCTTCTTGAACAGGATGCCCTGGGTGAGCGGATAGTGCTTGACCAGCCCGCTCACTTCGAGGATCGGCTCAGCCATGCAGGCACTCCCTCCAGAAGTGGCAGGCGCTGCCCCGCTCCTCGTCGACCTCGTACAGCGGGGGCACGTCCGTACGGCACACGTCCTGGGCCATGGGGCAGCGGGGGTGGAAGGCGCAGCCGGGCGGGATGCTCATGAGGTTGGGCGGCAGGCCCTTGATGGCGTACAGCTCCTGGCCCTTCTGGTCCAGCCGGGGAATGGAGTCCAGCAGGCCGCGGGTGTACGGGTGGGCCGGCGCCTTGTAGATGTCGTGCACCGGCGCCGACTCCACGATCCGCCCCGCGTACATCACGGCGATGCGGTCGGCGACGTCGGCGACCACGCCGAGGTCGTGGGTGATGAGGATCAGGCCCATGTTGTACTCGCGCTGCAGGTCGGCGAGCAGCTCCATGACCTGGGCCTGGACGGTGACGTCGAGGGCGGTGGTGGGCTCGTCGGCGATGATGAGCGCGGGCTCCAGGGCCAGCGCCATGGCGATCATGATGCGCTGGCGCATACCGCCGGAGAACTGGTGCGGGTACTGCCGCACCCGCTCCTTCGCGGCCGGGATGCGCACCCGCTCCATCAGCTCGACGGCCTGGGCGCGGGCGTCCTTGCGGGACATGCCGCGGTGCACGACGAACATCTCGCCGAGCTGGTCGCCGACGGTCATCACCGGGTTGAGGGAGCTGAGGGCGTCCTGGAAGATCATCGCCATCC
This sequence comes from Streptomyces sp. Ru71, assembly GCF_002920535.1. Taxonomy (GTDB): domain Bacteria; phylum Actinomycetota; class Actinomycetes; order Streptomycetales; family Streptomycetaceae; genus Streptomyces. Next base: position 6,494 of record NZ_PQSS01000050.1, read on the forward strand.
CGGCGCCGCGGATCTTGCGCCGCTCGTCCTCCTTCAGCTTCAGCAGGTCCTGGCCCTGGAAGAGGATCTCGCCGCCGGTGACCCGGCCCGGCGGCATGTCGAGGATGCCCATGACGGTCTGCGCGGTGACCGACTTGCCGGACCCGGACTCGCCGAGCACGGCGAGGGTCTCCCCCGCGTCCACGCCGTAGGTGACGCCGTTGACGGCCTTGGCGACCCCGTCCCGCGTCCTGAACTCCACGTGCAGATCACGCACTTCGAGCAGCACGGCGGCTCACCTCAGCTTCGGGTCGAGGGCGTCGCGGACCGCGTCGCCGAGCGGGATGGGCACGGAGCCGGCCACCGCCGGACCGCCCGACGGGCACGGCGAGGCGTGCGGGCACGGCACCCCCTCCGGCACACCGCCCGCATCCGCGTCCCCCCGCCGGGACCACGCGCAGCGCAGCACGATCGCTCACCTCAGCTTCGGGTCGAGGGCGTCGCGGACGGCGTCGCCGAGCATGATGAAGGCCAGGACCGTGATCGCCAGGGCGCCCGAGGGCCACAGCAGGGCGTGTGGGGCGTTGCGGATGTAGGGGGCGGCGGCGGAGATGTCGATGCCCCAGGACACGCTGGGCGGTTTCAGGCCGACGCCGAGGAAGGACAGCGTGGCCTCCAGGGCGATGTACGTGCCGAGCGCGATGGTCGCCACGACGATCACCGGGGCGACGGCGTTGGGCGCGATGTGCCGCAGCAGGATGCGGGAGTTGGAGGCGCCGAGGGCGCGGGCGGCCTGCACGTAGTCGTTCTGTTTGGCGGTGATGACCGAGCCGCGGGCGATGCGGGAGATCTGCGGCCAGCCCAGCAGCACGATGAAGCCGATGACCGGCCAGACCGTGTTGCTGGTGACCACGGACAGCAGCACCAGGCCGCCGAGGACGACCGGGATCGCGAAGAAGATGTCGGTCGTCCTCGACAGGAACGAGTCCGCCGCGCCGCCGAAGAACCCGGCGAGCCCGCCCAGCACGCTGCCCAGCAGGGCCACGCCCAGCGTGGCGCACACGCCGACCGTGACGGACGTACGGGCGCCGTAGACCGTCCGGGTGTAGACGTCGCAGCCCTGGCCGTCGTAGCCGAAGGGGTGGCCCGGGGAGGAGCCCTCCTGGGCCTTGGCGAGGTCGCACTTGAGGGGGGAGCCGGAGGCGATGGCCGACGGCCACAGGGAGATGAAGATCAGGAAGAGGATCACGACGGCGGAGATGATGAACACCGGGTTGCGGCGCAGGTCGCGCCAGGCGTCGGACCACAGGCTGCGGGGCTTGGCCTGCGGGCCGGTGCCCTCGGGGCCGCCCGGGGCCCGTCCGCCGGAGGCGGCTGATGGATTCTTCTCCAGCGTGGTGGCCTCACTCGCGGCGAGGTCCATCGCCCCTCCCATGCCGGTGCCGGCGACGGCGCCCTCCTGCTCGTACGGCGGCTCAGGCATAGCGGATCCTCGGGTCGAGTACGGCGTAGAGCAGGTCGACGAGCAGGTTGGCGATCAGGAAGACCAGCACGAGGACGGTCACGAACCCGACCACGGTCTGGGTGTTCTGCCGCAGGATGCCCTGGTAGAGCTGGTAGCCGACGCCGTGGATGTTGAAGATGCGCTCGGTGACGATCGCGCCGCCCATCATCGCGCCGATGTCCGCGCCGATGAACGTGACGACGGGGATGAGGGAGTTGCGCAGCAGGTGCCGCACGACGACCCGGCGCCGGGGCAGTCCCTTGGCCACCGCGGTGCGCACATAGTCGGAGCGCCGGTTCTCCGCGATGGACGTGCGGGTGAGCCGGGTGACATAGGCGAGGGAGACGGAGGCCAGTACCAGGCCGGGCAGGATCAGTTCGTCGAAGGGCGCCTCGGAGGACACCGACGGGCTGACCCAGCCCCACTGCACGCCGAGCAGCAGCTGGAGCAGCAGGCCGGTGACGAAGGTGGGCACGGAGATCACCACGAGGGTGGCCAGCAGCACCCCGGTGTCGACGGGCCGGCCGCGGCGCAGGCCGGTGACGACGCCGAGGGTGATGCCGATGACGATCTCGAAGACGATCGCGACGAGGGTGAGCCGGATGGTGACGGGGAACGCCGTGCCCATCAGCTCGGTGACCTCCTGGCCGTTGAACGCCGTACCGAAGTCGCCGGTGAAGACGTTCCCCATGTAGGTCAGGTACTGCTGCCACACCGGCTTGTCGAGGCCGAACTCCTTCTTCAGCTGGGCGGCGGTGGCCGGGTCGCACTGCCGCTCGCCGCACAGCCCCGCGATGGGGTCGCCCATCACGTTCACCATCAGGAAGATCAGCAGCGTGGCCCCGATGAACACCGGGATCATCTGGAGCAGCCGCCGGACGACGTAGCGTCCCATGACCGGTCAGCTCACCTTGATCTCGTTGTACACCGGCACGCTGAACGGGTTCAGCTTCACGTCGGACAGGCGCTCGGACCAGCCGGCGCTGCCGTTCTGGTACCACAGCGGGATCGCGGCCATGTTGTCCCGGACGACCCCCTCGGCCTGCTGGAACAGGCCGACGGCCTTGGTGGTGTCGGTCTCCTGGTTGGCCTGGTCGACCAGGCTGTCGAACTGCTTGTCGGACCAGTGGCCGTCGTTGGAGGAGGCGTTGGTGTAGTACAGCGGCTGGAGGAAGTTCTGGATGAGCGGGTAGTCCATCTGCCAGCCGGCCCGGAAGGGGCCGCTCATCTTCTTCTGGGTGATCTGGTTGCGGAAGTCGGCGAAGGTGCCGACGGGGTTGCCGACGCAGGCCTTGGTGTTGTCGAGCGCGTTGTTGATGGAGTTGCATACGGCGTCGACCCACTGCTTGTGGGAGCCGGTGTCGGCGTTGTAGGTGATCTTCACCTGGCCGCCGGGGATGCCGCCGCCCTCCTGGATGAGCTTCTTGGCCTGGTCCGGGTCGTAGTCGCAGTACTGCCCGCACAGCCCCGCCTTGTAGCCGCCGGCCGCCCCGAGGACCGGGGAGGTCCAGTCGGTGGCGGGGGTGCGGGTGTCGACGAAGATCGTGTCGGTGATCTGCTTGCGGTTGATGGCCATGGACAGGCCCTGGCGGACCTTGTCGGAGTTCGGCTTGTTCCAGTCCGGGTCGTAGAAGGGGAAGGCGAGGGTCTGGATGATGCCGGCCGGGGTGTTGAGGTAGCGGTCGCCCAGGTCGCTCTTGACGTTCTTGAGCTGGGCGGCGGGGACGTCGTCGACCAGGTCGAGGTTGCCGGCCATCAGGTCGGTGTAGGCGGTGTTGTTGTCCGTGTAGACCTTCAGGTCCACGCCGCCGTTCTGCGCCTTGTCCGGGCCCGGGTAGCCGTCCCACTTGCGCAGGGACATCTGGGAGCCCTTGGCGTACGACTCGATGGTGTACGGGCCGTTGCCGATCGGCTTCTTGAGCCAGCCGGCGTGGTCGGTGAAGAAGGCCTGCGGCAGCGGCGCGAACGCCGGGTAGCCGAGGGTGTCGGGGAACGTGGAGAACTTCTGGGTGAGCGCGACGGTGAAGGTCTGGTCGTTGACGACCTTCAGTCCGGACAGGGTGGACGCGGTCTGGGTCCCGCTGTCGGGGTGGACCTTGTCGTAGCCCTGGATGTAGCCGAAGAAGTAGGCGTTGCGCTGGTTGTTCTTCAGGCTCGCCCCGTAGTTCCAGGCGTCCACGAAGGACTTGGCGGTGACCTTCTCTCCGTTGGAGAAGGTCCAGCCGGGCTTGATGGTGATGGTGAAGTTCTGGGAGTCGGTGGTCTGGATCGACTGGGCGAGCATGTCCTCGGCCTTGCCGCTGACCGGGTTGTACCGCTTCAGACCGCGGACGATCATGTCGAGGACCTTGCCGCCCTGCACCTCGTTGGTGTTGGCCGGCTCCAGCGGGTTCTGCGGGTCGCCCCAGGACGCGCTGAGGACACCGCCGCCGTTGCCGCCACCGCCGCTGCCTCCCCCGCCCCCGCAGGCCGTCGCCGCGAGGACTACCGCCGCGGCGCAGGCGGCCCAGGTGGCGTGCGTGGCTCCGCGCATGGAGTCCCTCCTCGTCCCTGCGCCCGCACCGGGCGACGGGATGCCGCCGGTGCCGGGCACTGATCGTTATCGCCACTATCCGCTTGAATGCCACATACCTCACATTCACGCCATCCGTCCGGGGCACGGGTCGCCCGTCCGGCGGCACGGCGTACCACCGGGCGGGTCCGCCGCGTTCCCCGGGAGTTCTCCCGAATGACCGTCAGGGCTTCACCTGGGGCGCTTCAGTGGACTGGACCAATGGGGTGGAGCAGAGGGTGTCGAAGCCCTGTTTTCGCAGGCAGCAAGGGGTTTGACGGACCGTTGACGTGCGCAGACAGCCACTGATAGACACAGCCGTCCCCGAGCGAGCGGCCACTTCCGGACACTGCCGTCTCCCCTGCGAGCGACGACGCGAGGTCACGTTCCATGAAGCGAAACGATCAGCACGGACCCGTAAGAGCGCGCCCCACCACCCGGCTCGGCGCCGCGGCCGGCACCGCCGCGCTGGCCCTGACCGCCGCCCTCGCCACCCCGCTCGCCCCCGCGCCCGCGCAGGCAGCGGCGGCGGACGGCGGCCCGAAGGTGCTCACCGTCGCGGTCGCGCAGAGCGTCGACTCGCTCAGCCCGTTCCTCGCGACCCGTCTGCTGTCCACGAGCATCAACCGGCTGATGTACGAGTACCTCACGGACTACGACCCCGGCGACGCGCACGCGATCCCGGGCCTGGCCACCCGGTGGCAGCCGTCGGCCGACAAGCTCACCTGGACCTACACCATCCGCTCCGACGCCACCTGGTCCGACGGGCAGAAGGTCACCGCCGAGGACGCGGCCTGGACGTTCACCAAGATGATGACCGACGAGGCCGCCGCCACCGCCAACGGCAGCTTCGTCACCAACTTCCGCAAGGTGACCGCGCCGAGCCCCACCCGGCTGGTCATCGAGCTGAAGAAGCCGCAGGCCACGATGACCGCGCTCGACGTGCCGATCGTGCCCAAGCACATCTGGGAGAAGGTCGGCGACTTCTCCAAGTTCAACAACGACAAGACCTTCCCCGTCGTCGGCGACGGCCCGTACGTGCTCGCCGGCTACAAGGCCGACAGCTACGTCCGGCTCAAGGCCAACAAGAAGTTCTGGCGCGGCGCCCCCAAGTTCGACGAGCTGGTCTTCAAGTACTACAAGGACGGCGACGCCGCCGTCGCGGCCCTGCAGAAGGGCGAGGTGTCCTTCGTCGGCAACCTCACCCCCGCCCAGGCCGCCGCTCTGAAGACCCAGCAGAACATCAAGGTCAACGACGCGCCCGGCCGCCGCTTCTACGCCCTCGCCGTCAACCCCGGCGCCCGCGCCAAGGACGGCACCCGCTTCGGCGACGGCCACCCCTCGCTGCTGGACCAGCGGGTGCGCCAGGCACTGTTCCTCGCCGTCGACCGCAAGACCCTCGTCGACAGGGTCTTCCAGGGCCACGCCGTCGAGGGCGCCGGCTACATCCCGCCGCGCTTCACGTCGTACTTCTGGAAGCCGTCCGGCGAGCAGGAACTGGCCTACGACCCGGCGAAGGCCGAGCAGCTCCTCGACCAGGCCGGCTACAAGAAGAACGGCTCCGGGCAGCGCGTCGGCAAGGACGGCAAGCCGCTCACCTACCGCCTGCTGTGCCACGCCACCGACCCCAACGACAAGGCCGTCGGCCAGTATCTGAAGGAGTGGTGGGGCAAGCTCGGCATCGGCGTCCGGCTCGACTGCCTGGACAACGTCAGCGACCCGTGGCTGGCCGGCACCTACGACCTCGCCTTCGACGGCTGGTCGGTCAACCCGGACCCGGACTTCGTGCTGTCCATCCACACCTGCGCGGCCCTGCCGTCCGACCCGAAGAAGACGGGTGCCACGGACAACTTCATCTGCGACAAGCAGTTCGACGACCTGTACGCCCGTCAGCTCGCCGAGTACGACCCCGCCAAGCGGGCGGACCTGGTCAAGCAGATGGAGTCGCGGCTGTACGACACCGGGTACATGAACGTCATGGCGTACCCCAACGCGATGGAGGCCTACCGCACCGACCAGATCGCCTCGATCGAGACGATGCCGAAGGCGGCGGGCAACATCTACGGCCAGGACGGCTACTGGAGCTGGTGGTCGGCGACCCCGGCCGCCTCCGACGGCTCCGACGACTCCGGCAGCTCCACCGGCGTGGTCATCGGGATCGTCGCGGGTGCCGTCGTCCTCGCGGGCGCCGCCGGCTTCCTCGCGCTGCGCCGCCGCTCCACCGCCGAGGACCGCGAGTAGCCCATGACCGCCACCACCCTCGCCACGGCGGGCGCGCGCGACCGGCGCCGCCCGTCACCGGTGCCGTACCTGCGCTACGGCGCCGGCAAGCTGGCCGGCGCCGCCGTCTCACTGCTGGCCGTGCTCGTCACCGGCTTCTTCCTGTTCCGGCTCATCCCCGGCGACCCGGTCCGCACGATGACCGGCGGCCGCCCCATCTCGGCGGAGCAACTGGCCGCCTACCGCCGCGAGTTCGGGCTCGACCTGCCCCTGTGGCAGCAGTTCACGGATTACTGCGGCAAGGCCCTCACCGGCGACCTCGGCACCTCCTACCAGTTCCGCGCCCCGGTCCTCGACAAGATCACCGAGGCGCTGCCGAACACGCTGCTGCTCACCGGCACCGGCTTCGTGCTCTACACCCTGCTCGGCGTCTTCCTCGGCACCCGCGCGGCCTGGCGGCGCGGCAGCCTGTCCGACCGCGTCCACACCGGGCTGGCGCTCACCCTGTACTCCGTGCCGTCGTTCTGGCTGGGCCTGCTGCTCATCATCGTGCTGGCGGTCGGCGTCGGCCCGCTCCCCGGGCTCTTCCCCACCGGCGGCATGGAGTCCGGCGGCAAGGAGGGGTTCGCCTACGTCCTCGACGTCGCCCACCACCTGATCCTGCCGGTGGTCACGCTGGTCGCCGTCGAGTACGGCCAGACCCTGCTCGTCACCCGCTCGGCGCTGCTGGACGAGATGGGCAGCGACTATCTGACGACCGCGCGGGCCAAGGGGCTGCGCGACGACCTGGTGCGGCGCCGCCACGCGGTGCCCAACGCGCTGCTGCCGACCGTCACGCTCGTCTTCGTCAACCTGGGCCGGACCGTCGCCGGGGTGATCCTGGTCGAGACCGTCTTCTCCTGGCCCGGCCTGGGCGGCCTGTTCTACCAGGCGCTCAGCGTGCCCGACCTGCCGCTGGTGCAGGGCCTGTTCCTCTTCTTCGCCGCGGCGGTGATCGTCATGAACACGCTGGCCGACCTGGTCTATCCGCTGCTCGACCCGAGGGTGGGGCGGACATGAGCACCACCGCGACACCCAGCGTGGCGGGGCTGGCCTGGCAGCGCCGCCGCCGGGCCGCCGCCCGCTTCTGGCGGCAGTACCGCACCCACCGCGCGGGCCTGGTGGGCCTCGCGGCCCTCGCCCTCCTCGCCCTGCTCGCGCTGACCGCGCCGCTGACCGTCGGCTCGGACGTGGCGAGCGTGACCGGTGCGCCCGGGCGGCCGCTGGAGAGCCCCAGCGGGGAGTTCTGGCTGGGCACGGACCGCTTCGGCCGCGACCTGCTGGGCCTGCTGGTGTGGGGCTCGCGGGTGTCGCTGCTGGTGGGCCTGCTGGCGGCGGTGCTGTCGGTGGCGATCGGCGCGGTCGTCGGCATCACCGCCGGGCACTTCCGGGGCGCGTACGCGACCGTGCTGATGCGGGTCACGGACTGGTTCCTGGTGATGCCGACGCTGGTGCTGGCCATCGCGCTGGCCACCGTGATGTCCCGCTCGCTCGGCACGGTCGTGCTGGCGATCGGCGTGACCACCTGGCCGACGACCGCCCGGCTGGTGCGGGCGCAGACGCTGGCGGTGGAGTCACGGCCGTACATCGAACGCGCGAAGGCGCTCGGCGGCGGCCACTGGCACATCATGACCCGCCATGTGCTGCCCAACGTCATGCCGCTGGTGCTGGCGCAGACGACGCTGATGATCTCCTCCTCCATCCTCGCCGAGGCCACGCTGGCCTTCCTCGGGCTCGGCGATCCCACGGTGGTGTCCTGGGGCGGCATGCTGCAGGAGGCGCGGGAGGCGGGCGCGGTCAGCTCCGGCGACTGGTGGTACCTGGTGCCGCCCGGCATCGCGATCGCGGGGGTGGCGCTGGCGTTCACGCTGTGCGGGCGGGCCGTGGAGGCCGTCCTCAATCCCAGGCTGGGGGTGGCGCGATGACGCTGCTGGAGGTGCGGGACCTGTCGGTGACCTACCAGGGCGGGGCGGCCGCCGTACGGGGCGTCGACCTGACCCTGGAGGCCGGGCAGAAGCTGGGCATCGCGGGCGAGTCGGGCTGCGGCAAGTCCACGCTGGCGCTGGCACTGCTGCGGCTGCTGCCCGCGGGCACCAGGGTCACCGGGCGGATCCTGCTGGACGGCGAGGACGTGCTCGGCATGCGCTGGGGACGTCTGCGCGCGGTGCGCTGGGCGGGGGCGTCGATCGTGTTCCAGGGCGCGATGCACTCCCTGAACCCCGTGCACCGGGTCGGCGACCAGATCGCCGAACCGGTCCTGCTGCACGGCCGGGCGACACCGGCCGCCGCCCGCAAGCGGGCCGGGGAACTGCTGGAACAGGTGGGTCTGCCGGCGGCCCGCGCCTCCGCCTTCCCGCACGAGCTGTCCGGCGGCCAGCGCCAGCGCGTGATGATCGCCATGGCACTGGCCTGCGAACCCGGCCTGGTCGTCGCGGACGAGCCGACGACCGCGCTGGACGTGATGATCCAGGCGCAGATCCTCCGCCTGATCGAACAGCTGGTCACCGACCAGCATCTGGGCCTGATCATGATCAGCCACGACCTGGCGGTCCTGGCCGACACCTGCGACCGGCTGGCGGTGATGTACGCCGGGCGGGTGGTCGAGCAGGGCCCGGCGCGGGCCGTCCACGAGGACGCCCGGCACCCGTACGCGAAGGCCCTGTCGGCGGCGTTCCCGCGCATCGGCGACCCGGCGTCCCGGTTCGCACCGGCGGGCCTGCCCGGCGACCCGCCCGACCCCTCCGCCCTCCCCACCGGCTGCGCCTTCCACGCCCGCTGCCCGGTGGCCCTGCCGGTGTGCGCCGCCGACGACCAGCCCCTGCGGCAGGCCGGCCCGGACCGCTCGGCGGCGTGCGTGCATGTGGAGGGCGTACCGGATGCGGATGCCGGCGGCCTGCCGTCCGAGAGCGCGAGGAGCACCCCATGACAACACCGCCGCTGCTCAGCGCCCGGGGGCTGCACGTCACCTTCCCCGGCCGGCAGGGAGCCGGCCCCGCCCGCGCGGTCGACGGGGTGGAACTCGACATCCGCCCCGGTGAGATCGTCGCCCTCGTCGGCGAGTCCGGCTGCGGCAAGTCGACGCTGGCCCGCGCCCTGCTGGGCCTGGTGAAGCCGACGGCGGGACAGGTGACGTACGACGGAGGGGAACTGTCCTACTCGGGCCGCGCCCTGCGCGCCTACCGCCGCCAGGTCCAACTGGTCCTCCAGGACCCCAGCGGCTCCCTCAACCCACGGCACACGGTGTACGACGCGGTGGCCGAGGGCCTGCGCATCCACGGCCACGCCGGGGACGAGCGCGCGGCGGTCGCCGACGCCCTGTCCCGCGCGGGCCTGCGCCCACCGGAGCGCTTCTTCCTGCGCTATCCGCACGAACTCTCCGGCGGCCAGCGGCAGCGGGTCGTCATCGCGGGCGCGCTGGTGCTGGAGCCGAAGCTGCTGGTGGCCGACGAACCGGTGGCGTCCCTCGACGCCTCGGTCCGCGGCGAGATCCTGGCCCTGCTGCTGCGCCTGCGCACGGAACTGGGCCTGGCGGCCCTGGTGGTGACCCACGACCTGGGCCTGGCGTGGAACATCGCGGACCGGGTGGCGGTGATGTACCTGGGCCGGATCGTGGAGACGGGAACGGTGGAAGAGGTACTGACGGCTCCCCGCCACCCGTACACCCGGTCCCTCCTGTCTGTCCTCCCCGAGGCCCCCGGCACCCCGGTCATCCTGACCGGCGAACCCCCGGACCCGTCCCGCATCCCGCCCGGCTGCCGCTTCCACGCCAGATGCCCGATGTTGGCAAGCGGTGAGGCGGCACGGGCAGGGGTGGCAGAGGCCTGCCGCACAAAGGACCCAGGCATCCTGAACACCGGTACGGCCACGCAGTCGGCCTGCCACTTGTCACCAACGGGGCTGATTCCGACGTAAGGGGCGCGGGGAACTGCGCGACCAGCCACAACGCACCCGCACCCGAAAACGGACCGAAAAACCAAAGTTCCCGGCGCCCCAAAACAAAGGGCACCGGGAACAACGGCTCAGCCGACGGCAGTCACACCGCGTGGACGACGTCCTTCTCCTCGGCGAAGTGACACGCCGACTCGTGCGCCGCAGGCGTGTCCGCGCCCTTGAAGCGCTCGGGGATCGCCAGCAGCGGCACCTCCTCCGCGCACTTGTCCTGCGCCTTCCAGCACCGCGTGCGGAACCGGCAACCCGACGGCGGGTTGGCCGGGGACGGCACGTCACCGGTGAGGATGATGCGCTCGCGGTGGTCGCGGGCGTCCGGGTCCGGCACCGGGACCGCCGACAGCAGCGCCTGGGTGTAGGGGTGCGTCGGGTGGTCGTAGATCTGCTCGTCCGTGCCGATCTCGGCGATCTTGCCGAGGTACATCACGCCCACACGGTCCGAGATGTGCCGGACGATCGACAGGTCGTGCGCGATGAAGATGTAGGACAGGTTGAACTCGTCCTGCAGACGCTCCATCAGGTTGACGACCTGCGCCTGGACGGACACGTCCAGCGCGGACACCGGCTCGTCGCAGATGATGATCTCGGGGTTCAGGGCCAGGCCGCGGGCGATGCCGATGCGCTGACGCTGACCGCCCGAGAACTGGTGCGGGTAGCGGTTGATGTACTCCGGGTTCAGACCGACGACATCGAGCAGCTCCTGCACCTTGCGGCGCCGGTCGCCCTTGGGGGCCACCTCGGGGTGGATGTCGAAGGGCTCGCCGATGATGTCGCCCACGGTCATACGGGGGTTGAGCGAGGTGTACGGGTCCTGGAACACCATCTGGATGTTGCGGCGGACCGCCTTCAGCGCGCGCCCGGACAGCTTGGTGATGTCCTGGCCCTTGTAGAAGATCTCGCCCGCGGTGGCGCGCTCCAGGTTCATCAGGAGCTTGGCGACCGTGGACTTGCCGCAGCCGGACTCGCCCACGATGCCGAGGGTCTCGCCCTGGTACAGGTCGAAGGAGACCCCGTCGACGGCCTTGACCGCGCCGATCTGCTTCTTGAACAGGATGCCCTGGGTCAGCGGAAAGTGCTTCTTCAGGTTGCGCACCTGGAGGATCGGCTCACCGCGCTGCACCGGCGCCTCGATCGCGGCGACCGCCTCCTCCTCGGAGTGGGCGTCGACGACGTCCACCTCGGAGACGTTCGGCGTGGCGTCCCGCTGCTCGTCGTTCTTGCTGAGCTCAGCCATGGAGCGTCTCCTTCCAGAAGTGGCACGCCGAGGCGCGGCCCGGCAGCTCCGTGCCGTCCTGCTCGGTGACCGGCGCCAGCGGCGGGACCTGCTCGCGGCAGATGTCCTGGGCCTTGGGGCAGCGCGGGTTGAACGCGCAACCGCTCGGAATGCGCAGCAGGTTGGGCGGCAGACCCTTGATCGCGAAGAGCTCCTGGCCCTTCTGGTCCAGGCGCGGGATGGAGTCCAGCAGACCCCGCGTGTAGGGGTGCGCCGGCCGCTTGTACAGCTCGTGGACCGGGGCGCGCTCCACGATCCGGCCCGCGTACATCACCGCGATCTTGTCCGCGACGTCGGCGACGACGCCGAGGTCGTGGGTGATGAGGATCAGACCCATGTTGTACTCGCGCTGCAGCTCCGCGAGCAGGTCCATGACCTGGGCCTGAACCGTCACGTCGAGGGCCGTGGTCGGCTCGTCGGCGATGATCAGGTCCGGCTCCAGGGCCAGCGCCATGGCGATCATGATGCGCTGGCGCATACCGCCGGAGAACTGGTGCGGGTAGTCGTTGACCCGGGCGGCCGCGGCCGGGATCTTGACCTTGTCCATCAGCTCGATGGCCTTGGCCTTGGCGTCCTTCTTGGACAGGCCCTGGTGGACGCGGAACATCTCGCCGAGCTGGTAGCCGACGGTCAGCACCGGGTTCAGGGACGACAGCGCGTCCTGGAAGATCATCGCGATGCGCCGGCCACGGATCTGCCGGCGGTCCTCGGCGGACATCTTGAGCATGTCCTGGCCGCGGAAGAGGATCTCGCCCTGCGGGATCTTCGCCGGCGGCATGTCGAGGATGCCCATGATGGCCTGCGCGGTGACCGACTTGCCGGAGCCGGACTCACCCAGCACGGCGAGGGTCTCGCCCGCGGAGACGCTGTAGTTGACGCCGTTGACGGCCTTGACCACGCCCTCGCGGGTGTGGAACTCGACGTGCAGGTCGCGCACTTCGAGCAGCGGACCGCCGTCGCCGCCCTCGCCACGCGGCGAGGGCACGGAAGTGGTGTCTTCGATGATGGTCACGTACGCCTCCCTCAGCGCGACTTCGGGTCGAGGGCGTTGCGGACGGCCTCACCGAGCATGATGAACGCCAGCACCGTGATGCTGAGCATGATCGACGGGTACAGCATGATGTACTGCGCGACGCGGATCGAGTTGCCGCCGTCGGAGATGTCGTTGCCCCACGACACGCCGTTCAGGCCGAGACCGAGGAACGACAGGGTCGCCTCGGCACCGATGTAGACACCGAGCGAGATGGTGGCGACGACGATCACCGGGGCCACCGCGTTGGGCAGCACGTGGCGGAACAGGATCCGGTTGGTGGAGGCTCCGAGCGCCTTGGCCGCCTGCACGTAGTCCGTCGCCTTGACGGTGATGACCGCGCCTCGCATGACGCGGGCCGTCTGGGTCCAGCCGAGGAAGGCCAGGGCGGCGATGACGACCGGGATGGAGCGGTCGGTGAACGAGTTCAGCATCACCATCGCGCCGAGCAGGAACGGGATGCCGAAGAACATGTCCGTCACCCGCGAGAGCACGGCGTCGATCCAGCCGCCGAAGTAGCCGGCGAGCATGCCGATCAGGCCACCGAAGACCGTCACGAGCAAGGTGGTTCCGGCACCGACCAGGAGCGAGGCGCGCGTGCCGTAGATGGCGCGGGCGTACACGCTGCGGCCCTGGGCGTCGTAGCCCAGCCAGTCCTCGGCGAAGACGTTGCCGTAGTGCGGGTGCTGGAGGTAGTGGGCCGCCAGGTCCTTGTTGTCGGGGTCGGCACCGGTGAACAGGCCGGGCCAGGCCGCCATCACGAGCAGCAGCAGGATCAGCACGGCGGAGACGACGAACACCCAGTTGGTGCGCAGGTCCCGCCAGGCGTCGCCCCACAGGCTGCGCGTCTTCTCGGGCTTGGCCTCGGCGACGGCACCGGCGGCGGTGGCGACGACGGGCTCGTCCGCTGTCTTGGTGGTCAGCTCAGGCATAACGGATCCTCGGGTCCAGAACCGCGTACAGCAGGTCGACGATCAGGCTGGTGACGAGGTACACGAGGACGAGGATGGTGACCAGGCCGACCAGCGTGGTGCCCTCACGGCGGGTGATCGACTCGGCGATCGTGCCGCCGACGCCATGGATGTTGAAGATGCTCTCGGTCACGATGGCGCCGCCCATCAGGGCACCGAGGTCGGTGCCGAGGAAGGTGACGACCGGGATGAGCGAGTTGCGCATCAGGTGCACGCCGACGATACGGCGGCGGGGCAGGCCCTTGGCGACGGCCGTGCGCATGTAGTCGGCCCGCAGGTTCTCCGCGATCGAGGTGCGGCTGAGCCGGGCGACGTAGGCCAGCGATGCGCTGGCCAGCACGATGGCCGGCAGCAGCAGCTGGTTGAAGTCGGTCGGGTCGGTCACCGACGGTTCCAGCCAGCCCAGGTTCAGCGCGAACACCGTCTGCAGGATGTAGCCGAGCACGAAGGTCGGCACGGAGATCAGCAGCAGCGTCAGGAAGAGGACGGTGGTGTCGGCCGCCTTGCCGGCGCGCATGCCGGAGACGACGCCGAGCAGGATGCCCAGGACGGCCTCGATGACGAACGCGAGACCGGCCAGACGCAGCGTCACCGGGAAGGCGTCGCCGAGGATCTCGGTGACCTTGCGGCCACTGCCGACCTGGCTGCCGAAGTCGAAGTGCAGAACCATGTTCCGCATGTAGTCCCAGTACTGCACCAGGACCGGCTTGTCGAGGCCGTACTCGTGCCGCAGGGCCCTGAGGACCGCCGGGCTTGTGGCCTTGTCTCCGAAGAGACCCCGCACGGGATCGCCGGGCAGGGCGTAGACCATCAGGAAGATCAGCAGGGTTGTCCCGATGAAGACCGGGATCATCTGGAGCAGTCGTCGTGCGACATAGCGCCCCATGGTGCCTCCATGTCAGTCACAGCGGCAGGCCCTTTCCGCCGCACACGAACGCTCCCCCGAGCTGTTGTCCGTGCGTGTGCGGTGAAAAGGGCCCCCCGGCCTGTTCGGCCGAACCGTGCCGCACCCGGGCGGGGGTGCGGCACGGCAACGCTGTTTCGCCAGCGGTTACTTCTTGACCTGAACGCCGGTCAGGATCGGGTCGCCGTCCTGGGCGTACTTGACGCCGGACACCTTCTCCGAGTAGCCCGCGTTGACCTTGTAGTACCAGAGCGGGATGCTCGGCATGTACTTCGGCAGTTCCTTCTCGATCTGCTGGTAGAGCTTCTGCGACTCCTCCAGCGTCTTCGCGTTGTCCGCCTGGGTGATCAGGGCGTCGATCTCCTTGCTGGAGAAGGCGCCCTGGTTGCCGTCGGACTTGGTGCCGAACAGGTCACGGATGAAGTTGGCGATGAACGGGTAGTCGAGCACCCAGCCGGAGCGGTACAGCGACTTCACCTCGTGCGCGTCGCGCGCCTTGGTGTCGGCCTGGAAGTCGGCCTTGGAGTCGCCGGTGCACGCCACGCCGGTGGCCTTGGTGATGGAGCCGCAGACGGCCTCCACCCACTCCTTGTGACCGCCGTCCGCGTTGAACTGGATGGAGATCTTGTTGCCCGGGACGCCACCGCCGGCCTTGATGAGCTCCTTGGCCTTGGCCGGGTCGTACTTGGTGATGTCACCGGCGGCGTTCGGCTGGTAGCCGAGAACACCCTTGGCGACCCAGCCGGTGGCGGGCTCACGGGTGCCCTGGAGCACCGTCTTGGTGATGGTGTCGCGGTCGATGGCCATCGACAGACCCTGGAGGACGCGGGGGTCGATGTCCTTCCACTGCTTGGTGTAGTACGCCACCGCGATGCTCTGGATCGCGGAGTACGACTGGTCCACGGCACGGTCGCCGAGGTCCGCCTTGTACACCGGCAGGTCGCGCGGGGCGATCTGACGCATCACATCGAGGTTGCCGGACTTCAGGTCCTGGTAGGCGGTCTCCAGCTTGGCGTAGTTCTTGAAGATCACGCCGCCGTTCTTCGCCGCGTTCGGACCCGTGTAGTCGGCGTTCTTGACGACCTCGATCTGCTGCTTGTGCTGCCAGCTGACGAACTTGTAGGGGCCGTTGCCGATCGGGTGCTCGCCGGCCGCCGCCGGGTCCTTGTAGAAGGACTCGGGCAGCGGGTCGAAGACCTCGTAGCCCAGCTTGTAGACGAAGTAGGGCAGAGCCTTCTTCAGCGTGATGGTGAAGGTGTTGTCGTCGACGACCTTCAGACCGGACAGCTCGGTGGCCTTCGGCTTGCCCTCGGCCGGCGCGACGTCGTCGTAGCCCTGGATGTCGGAGAACCAGAAGCTGTTGGTCTGCTTGTTGGCCGGGTTGGCCGCCCAGTTCCACGCCTTGACGTAGGACGTGGCGGTGACCGGGGTGCCGTCGTGGAACTTCCAGCCCGGCTTCAGCTTGACGGTGAACGTCTTGCTGTCCGTGGTGTCCACGGACTGGGCGTTCATCATCACGATCTTGCCGCTGGCGTCGTAGTCGACGAGACCGGTGAACAGGGCCCGGATCACCAGGGACCCGTTGGACTCCATGGTGTTGGCAGGCTGCAGCGGGTTCTGCGGCTCGCCCGTCTCGACCGAGAACTTGCCGTTCGGGTCGATCGCGGCCTTTCTGTCGCCCTTGTCCCCGCTGCCACCACCACAGGCGGTCGCGCCCAGCGCCACAACCGCGGCTATCGCGACCCACTTGGCGCTCTTCGCACCGCGCATGGGTTCCTCCTTATGAGTCCTTTGGTTCACCGCATAGGGGGGCAGCCGTCACTCCACCGTCATGGACGGCGCAGATGGTGAGGTGTCCCCCCGCTCGCTGAGTCGGCGCCGCACAAGGCGTGACCCGAGATCCGAGCTCTACGCGCCTAACTATCTGCCATGGGCCACCAGCCGAACCACACCCCTAAGGTCTCGGTTCGATCACACCTGCTGCCTACTTCTTCCAAAATCCGGACAAACAGTTTGCAGATAGATCGCTGCGAAACGGACTTGTTACACATCTATCGGTGATCACTGTCCGCATTCCGGACGCAAGGGTGGGGAAAAGCAGTTGCGGCTACTGTGACCGCCGTGCGGGGGTGCTCCGCGCTGCCCGAAAGGGATGCGACCGTCCGTGAACGGTGCTGGCCCCGGGGGCATTTGAGCGCACGGCAGATGACGCCCAGCCACCTTGCAGACTAGTGCGAATCGGCCACCCTGTGCGGCTTAGGGCCCAGGATGCAGGGTTTTCCCTACCCTCTCCTGATTTCCCCGCCACGCACGGTATGCGTACGGCGACACAAAAGAGCCGGGCCCCGCCTGAAGGGCGGGGCCCGGCTTCTTCGGTACCGGTGACTCAGCCGTGCTTGGCGCGGCTCGCGGCACGGGCGCGCTCACGGGCGTCCAGGTTCACCTTGCGGATGCGGACGGCCTCCGGGGTCACCTCGACGCACTCGTCGTCGCGGCAGAACTCCAGGGACTGCTCCAGCGACAGCTTGCGCGGCGGGACGATCGACTCCGTCACGTCGGCCGTCGAGGACCGCATGTTGGTGAGCTTCTTCTCCTTGGTGATGTTGACGTCCATGTCGTCGGCGCGGGAGTTCTCGCCGACGATCATGCCCTCGTACACCTCGGTGCCCGGCTCCACGAACAGCACGCCGCGCTCCTGGAGGTTGGTCATCGCGAACGCGGTGACCGAGCCGGCGCGGTCGGCGACCAGCGAGCCGTTGTTGCGGGTCTGCAGCGTGCCGAACCAGGGCTCGAAGCCCTCGTGGATGGAGTGGCCGATGCCCGTGCCGCGGGTCTGGGTCAGGAACTCGGTACGGAAGCCGATGAGACCGCGCGAGGGCACCACGAACTCCATGCGGACCCAGCCGGAGCCGTGGTTGGACATGTTGTCCATGCGGCCCTTGCGGACGCCCATGAGCTGGGTGACCGCGCCCATGTGCTCCTCGGGCACGTCGATCGTCATGCGCTCGACGGGCTCGTAGGTCTTGCCGTCGATCTCCTTGGTGACGACCTGCGGCTTGCCGACGGTCAGCTCGTAGCCTTCCCGGCGCATGGTCTCGACCAGGATGGCGAGCGCCAGCTCACCACGGCCCTGGACCTCCCAGGCGTCGGGGCGCTCGGTGTCCAGCACGCGCAGCGAGACGTTACCGATCAGCTCGCGGTCCAGGCGGTCCTTGACCTGGCGGGCGGTGACCTTGCGGTCCTTGACGGCCGCCTTGGCGTCGGCGCCCTTGCCGGTGCCGCCACGGCCGACCAGCGGGGAGGTGTTGGTGCCGATGACCATGGAGATCGCGGGCTCGTCGACCGTGATCAGCGGGAGGGCGACCGGGTTCTCCGGGTCGGCCAGCGTCTCGCCGATCATGATGTCCGGGATACCGGCGACGGCGCAGATGTCACCCGGGCCGGCCTTCTCGGCGGGCTTGCGGGTGAGCGCCTCGGTCATCATCAGCTCGGAGATGCGGACGTTGCTGATGGTGCCGTCACGCTTGATCCAGGCGACCGTCTGGCCCTTGCGCAGCTCGCCCTGCTCGACGCGGAGCAGCGCGATACGGCCGAGGAAGTTGTCCGCGTCGAGGTTGGTGACGTGGGCCTGGAGCGGGGCCTCCTCGTCGTAGGTCGGGGCCGGGATGTGCTCCAGGATGGTGGAGAAGAACGGCTCCAGGCTGTCGCTGTCGGCCGGGACGGTGCCGTCGGCCGGCTTGGTCAGCGAGGCGACGCCGTCGCGGCCGCAGGCGTAGACGATCGGGAACTCGATCTGCTCCTCGTCGGCGTCCAGGTCGAGGAAGAGGTCGTAGGTCTCGTTGACCACCTCGTCGATCCGGGCGTCGGGGCGGTCCGTCTTGTTGATGCACAGGATGACGGGCAGGCGCTGCTGGAGCGCCTTGCGCAGCACGAAGCGGGTCTGCGGCAGCGGGCCCTCGGAGGCGTCCACGAGCAGCACGACACCGTCCACCATCGACAGGCCGCGCTCGACCTCGCCACCGAAGTCGGCGTGGCCGGGGGTGTCGATGATGTTGATCGTGATCGGGTCCCCGCCGTCCTTCGGGTGGTACTTGACCGCCGTGTTCTTGGCGAGGATCGTGATGCCCTTCTCACGCTCCAGGTCGTTCGAGTCCATGACCCGGTCGTCGACCTGGTCGAGCTGGTGGGCGGCGAAGGCACCGGCCTGCTTCAGCATGCCGTCGACGATGGTGGTCTTGCCGTGGTCGACGTGGGCGACGATGGCGACGTTGCGGATGTCGTGACGCGTTGCAGTCACAGCCATATTGCGGCGATCTCCCGGAGTGTGAGGACGGCCCGTTTGCATACGTCCGTATGAAGGGCCCTGCCGGGCTGAACACGCCACGGCCTCACCCCATGGTACGGGGCAACCTCGGATCCGGCTTGGCCGGTACACGACGACGCGGCACGGGGCCTGGTCGCCCGGCCTTACGACGACGGGCTCGCCGAGGGCTTCTCTCCCTTTTTCAGGTAGCCCATGTCCTCGTACACCGGTGTCTGGAAACCGAAGGCTCCGGCGTTCGCGAGGGATTTCCGGGCGGCGATCAGCTGCGGGCGCTGGTAGAGGGGAATCGATCCTGCTGCCGCCCAGATGCGGGAGTCCGCCTTGCGGATCAGGTCGCGTTCCTCGTCCTGGTCCAGCGTCGCGATCGCCTGGGCGAAGAGCTGGTCCACCTGGTCGGTCCCGACCCGCGTGTAGTTCTGCTCGACCGTGAGCGAGCCGTCCGCGGCCGGCACCGGCTTGGCGTAGATCGGGCGGGCGTCGGTCGCCGGGAAGGCGGAGACCGGCCAGGAGTACAGCGCCAGGTCGTAGTCCCCGGCCGCGATGTGGTCCTTGAAGTAGCTCTCGTCGGACACCTTGGTGATGTCGGTCTGGATGCCCACCTTCCGCAGCATCGCCGAGATCCGGTCCGCGACCTGCCGCAGCGTCTGCGACCCCGCCCCCGAAGGCAGCACGAACCGCAGCGTCAGCGGCTTGCCGTCCTTGGCCAGCACCCGCACGCCCGTCCCGGCCGGCGCCGCCGTCCCCTTGGGCGCGTACGCCCCGGGCGCCCCGCCCGGCCGCAGCTGCCGCTCGGCGTACTGCCGGCCGTCCTGCGCCAGGTGCCGCCCGCCGTCCTCGCCCTGCCCGTGCTGCCGCCCCGCCTTGTCGTCCTGGCCGACGATGTACGCCCCGTCGGAGCCGCCCTGCGACTCCTCGTCGTCCTTCTTGCCGCGCGGCCGGCCGTCCGGTTCCGCCCCGGCCGCCTTCTCCCCCTTCTTCTTCTGCTCCGTCACCGGCCCGCCCGGCACCCACCCCGCGTCCGCGAGCAGCGCCTGCGCCTCCGCCGTGTCCTGGCCGCCGAGCGCGCCGCTGTTGTCGGCGTAGTCCGGCTGCCCGGCCAGGGCCAGATGACTGCCGACCGGCTCGGCCGGCAGCCCCAGCGGCTTGAGCACCAGCTTGGCCAGGTCCTTGCGGTCGAGCGCGCGGGCCACCGCCCGGCGTACCCGTTCGTCGGCCAGCGGGCCGTCGGAGCCGTTGAGCGCCAGCTGGGTGTAGGCCGGCTCGAAGGACTTGCGCACCTCGTAGCCGCGCAGCTGCTCCTTCTCCTTCTGCTCCCGCGCGACCGCCTCGGTCAGCTTCTCCCAGGCCCGCAGCTCCTCGTCGCCGGGCTCGGCGTCGGAGCCGCGCTGCGCCGCCCAGGTCCGCAGCGCCTTGACCGCCGTACGCCCGCCGGGGCCCTGCAGCGGTCCGGCCGCTCCCCCGGCGGAGCCGGTGACGCGGCGGGCGTCGGCGGGGTCGATCTCGGCCAGGTCGACGCTGCCCGAGGCGAGCGCCTGCGCCCGCTTGTCGCGCGGGATCGCCGCCAGCACGATCTCGTTCAGCTTCGCCGGGTGGCCCCACCAGCGCGGGTTGCGGGTGAGGACGACGTCCTTGTCCTTGGTGTCGACCGTCTGCACCTTGAAGGGCCCGGCGCTGACCTTCAGCTTGCGCCGCGCCCCGTCGTTGAAGGCGTCCGGCGTCCCCATGACGTCCTTCGGGTACAGCGGCGAGAACAGGGACTGCCAGTCGGCGTACGGCTTGGCGAAGGTGACCTTGACCTCCAGGTCGTTCGCCCCGCGCTCGATCTTCTCGATCCGCTCGTACCCGGCGTTGCGGGCGGTCCAGTAGGCGGAGTCCTTGCCGGACAGGGCACGCCACTGCGCGGCGAAGTCGGCCGCGCCGATCTCCCGGCCGTCGCTCCACACGGCCTGCTGGTTCAGCTTGTACAGCACGACCTGCTTGGGCTCGGTCTCGACGACCTTCGCGGACTCCAGGAAGTCGGGATTGCGCTGCGGCCGCCCCTGCGCGTCCGTCCGGAACATCGACGGCAGCACGGCCTGCGCGATCCGCGTGGTGGTGGCGTCGGCGTCGGACTGGAAGGTGTTCAGGGTCTCGGGGACGGCGTCCACGGCCCAGCGCAGGGTGCCGCCGTCGGCGATCTGGGCGCGGGCGGCCCGGGCGATGTCCTGCCCGGCGAGGGGTTTGCCGGCCTCGTCCTCGGAACTGCAGCCGGTGAGCGCGGTCACCGCGAGCGCGCCCGCGGTGAGGTAGGCGACCGAGCGCAGGACGGCGCGCGGTCCGACGACGTCGTGGGACATCTCTGGAGTACCTCCGGAAAGCCGCGGGCGTTATGATCACGTTTGGCGGTATATGGAGCTGATCACACGTATGCAGATTCGATGCAGCCACTGAAGAGGAAAGGTTCCGGCGACAGCGAGCGACACGGCGGGGACGGACCGTAAGGCCACTCGTCCGGCGCAACACACCGGGCAGTGCACCCGCACGCCTCCGCCAATCGGTGCACATCCCTTCCCAGCACAAGGTGTGACGCGCAACACTCGCAGGCGCATGAACGTTGCCACCCAGGGCCCGAGGGTCCCCCGGAAGTGAGGGCAAGTCATGTCCGTGCACGACGAACTCACATCAGTCCAGCGCAGCCTCGACGACCTGTACCGGTCGCTGGGACGCCTGGAGAAGCAGCTCGGCGGCGGCAGCCTGGAGATGCGCCGGGCCCGAATGGACGCCGACCATCTGCGCGAAAGCGTCTCGCTGCTGCGCTCGGCCATCGCCCCGGCCCAGGCCGCGCGGCCGGAGGTGGTCGCCATCCCCGACACCCCCTACGACGGATCCCTGTGGACCGACTCCGACGACGAGGGTCTGGGCGCCCGCGACCGGCACGCCCCCTGACCGGACGGGAGTCCTGACGTTGGCCACGGGTACCGAACCCCGTCCAGGAAGCGGCGGCGTCCGCTCGGCCTCACGCGCCGCCATCGCCGCCGCGCACCTGCGCACCGACCGCTGGTGGCTGGCCCCGGCCGCCACCGCGGCCGGTCTGCTCGCCTTCGTCGTGTACTCGACCTGGCGGGCCTTCGTGAACGCCGACTACTACGCGGCGCCGTACGTCTCGCCGTTCTACTCGCCGTGCCTGGCGCAGAACTGCCGCACCATGCACGCGGGCCCCAACGCGGACGTCTTCGGAAGCTGGTGGGGCATCTCCCCGGCGATCATCATCCTGATCTTCCCGCTGGGCTTCCGGCTGACCTGCTACTACTACCGCAAGGCCTACTACCGGGGCTTCTGGGCGTCCCCGCCGGCCTGCGCGGTGCCCGAGCCGCACGCGAAGTACACCGGCGAGACCCGCTTCCCGCTGATCCTGCAGAACGTCCACCGGTACTTCTTCTACGCCGCGATCCTGGTCGCCGGGGTGCTGACATACGACACCGTGCTCGCCTTCCGCGACGAGCACTACCGCTGGGGCCACATGGGGCTCGGCACGGTGGTCTTCCTGGTCAACATCGTGCTGATCTGGGCGTACACCGTGTCCTGCCACTCCTGCCGGCACATCGTCGGCGGGCAGCTCAAACACTTCTCGAAGCATCCCGTGCGCTACCGGATGTGGCAGTTCGTCGGCCGGCTCAACGCCCGGCACATGCTGCTCGCCTGGGCGTCCCTGGTGAGCGTGGCGCTCGCCGACTTCTACGTGTATCTCGTCGCGTCCGGTGTCTTCGACGATCCGCGCTTCTTCTAGAGATTCCAGTGAGGGACTGACCGATGTCCGTGGTGGAACGGCAGCAGTGGGACGTCGTGGTCGTCGGTGCCGGCGGCGCCGGGCTGCGCGCCGCGATCGAGGCGCGCGAGCGGGGCGCCCGGACGGCCGTGATCTGCAAGTCGCTGTTCGGCAAGGCGCACACCGTGATGGCCGAGGGCGGCATCGCGGCGGCGATGGGCAACGCCAACGAGCACGACAACTGGCAGGTCCACTTCCGCGACACGATGCGCGGCGGGAAGTTCCTCAACCAGTGGCGGATGGCCGAGCTGCACGCCAAGGAGGCCCCCGACCGGGTGTGGGAGCTGGAGACCTGGGGCGCCCTGTTCGACCGCACGAAGGACGGGCGGATCTCCCAGCGCAACTTCGGCGGCCACGAGTACCCGCGGCTGGCGCACGTGGGCGACCGCACCGGCCTGGAGCTGATCCGCACCCTCCAGCAGAAGATCGTCGCCCTGCAGCAGCAGGACCACAAGGAGACCGGCGACTACGAGTCGGGCCTGAAGGTGTTCCAGGAGTGCACGGTCACCAGGGTCCTCAAGGACGGGGACCGGGTCAGCGGGGTCTTCGGCTACGACCGTGAGAGCGGGCGCTTCTTCGTGCTGGAGGCGCCCGCCGTGGTGATCGCCACCGGCGGCATCGGCAAGTCCTTCAAGGTCACCTCGAACTCCTGGGAGTACACCGGCGACGGCCACGCCCTCGCCCTGCTCGCCGGCGCCCCCCTGCTGAACATGGAGTTCGTGCAGTTCCACCCGACCGGCATGATCTGGCCGCCGTCGGTGAAGGGCCTCCTGGTCACCGAGTCGGTGCGCGGCGACGGCGGGGTCCTGAGGAACTCCGAGGGCAAGCGGTTCATGTTCGACTACATCCCGGACGTCTTCAAGGAGAAGTACGCCGAGACGGAGGAGGAGGCCGACCGCTGGTACGACGACCCGGACAACAACCGGCGTCCCCCCGAACTCCTCCCCCGCGACGAGGTCGCCCGCGCGATCAACTCCGAGGTGAAGGCCGGCCGGGGCTCCCCGCACGGCGGGGTCTTCCTGGACGTGTCCACACGGATGCCGGCGGAGGTCGTCAAACGGCGGCTGCCGTCGATGTACCACCAGTTCAAGGAGCTGGCCGACGTCGACATCACCGCGGAGCCGATGGAGGTCGGGCCGACCTGCCACTACGTGATGGGCGGCATCGCCGTCGACTCCGACACGGCCGCCGCGCGCGGGGTGCCCGGACTGTACGCGGCCGGTGAGGTCGCGGGCGGCATGCACGGCTCCAACCGGCTCGGCGGCAACTCGCTGTCCGACCTGCTGGTGTTCGGGCGGCGGGCCGGCTGGCACGCGGCGCAGTACGCGCAGGGCCTGGCCTACGAGCGGCCCCCGGTCGACGACGCCCAGGTGGACGCGGCGGCGGCCGAGGCGCTGCGGCCGTTCTCTGCGGAGGGCGACGCGGCGCAGGGCCCGCCCGAGAACCCGTACACCCTCCACCAGGAGCTCCAGCAGACCATGAACGACCTGGTCGGCATCATCCGCCGGGAGGCGGAGATGGCGCAGGCGCTGCACAAGCTCGGAGAGCTGCGGCTGCGCGCCCGGCGGGCCGGGGTGGAGGGCCACCGGCAGTTCAACCCGGGCTGGCACCTGGCGCTGGACCTGCGGAACATGCTGCTGGTCAGCGAGTGCGTGGCGCGGGCGGCGCTGGAGCGCACCGAGTCGCGCGGCGGCCACACCCGGGAGGACTTCCCGTCGATGGACCGCACCTGGCGCCGGGTGAACCTGCTGTGCCGGCTCACCGACCCGACGGGCGGCCTCGCGGCCACGGACCCGGGGCACGGTCAGATCACCCTCGAACGGGAGACCACCGACCCGGTCCGCCCCGACCTGCTCTCCCTGTTCGAGAAGGAGGAGCTGGTCAAGTACCTCGCTGAAGAGGAGCTGTACTGATGAGCAGCTACCAGGCTCGCTTCAAGGTGTGGCGGGGGGACGCGGACGGCGGCGGCCTGGAGGACTTCACCGTCGAGGTCAACGACGGCGAGGTCGTCCTCGACATCGTCCACCGTCTCCAGGCCACCCAGGCGCCCGACCTCGCGGTGCGCTGGAACTGCAAGGCCGGCAAGTGCGGGTCGTGCTCGGCGGAGATCAACGGCCGGCCCCGGCTGATGTGCATGACCCGGATGTCGGTCTTCGACCGCGCCGAGACGATCACGCTCACGCCGCTGCGCACCTTCCCGGTGATCCGCGACCTGGTCACGGACGTCGGCTTCAACTACGCCAAGGCGCGCGAGATCCCCTCCTTCGTACCGCCGCCGGACCTCGGGCCCGGCGAGTACCGGATGATGCAGGAGGACGTGGACCGCTCGCAGGAGTTCCGCAAGTGCATCGAGTGCTTCCTGTGCCAGGACACCTGCCACGTCGTACGCGACCACGAGGAGAACAAGCCGGCCTTCGCGGGCCCGCGCTTCCTGATGCGGATCGCCGAACTCGACATGCACCCCCTGGACGCGGCCGAGGAGACCGGCCTGGACCGCAAACGCACGGCCCAGGACGACCACGGCCTCGGCTACTGCAACATCACCAAGTGCTGCACGGAGGTCTGCCCCGAAGGCATCAGGATCACGGACAACGCCCTGATCCCGCTGAAGGAACGGGCCGTGGACCGCAAGTACGACCCGCTGGTGTGGCTGGGCTCGAAGATCAGGAGGCGGACGTCGTAGGCCGGTCGGCCCAGCCCTCCCGGTAGGCCGCCCAGTCGGCCTCCGTCGCCGCGAAGTCCACGTACAGGGCGACGCCGAAGTTCGCGCGGGCCGCGTCCGTGCGGGACAGGCCCAGGCGGACGCCGCGTACGGCCGCCGGGACGGTCTCCGCGGCGCCGCGGTGGCCGAAGCGGTTCTCGTGGTAGAAGGGCAGGCCCATCAGCAGGTCCGTGGTCGGCGGGGTGACCTCCAGGGCGAGGGAGGTCTGCTGGGCGACGTACCCGCCGTAGGTGCTCTGCCACTGCTGCATCGTGTCGTACGACATGACGGCGATCTGGTCGACGCGGCGCGCGACCTGGCCGAAGAACTCCTGCGACCACCATTTGGGGTGCCCGGCGAGCACGCCGAAGACGGAGTGCAGCCCCGGCAGGGGGTCGATCTGGTGCGCGGCGACGGACAGCAGCGCCCCGCGCGAGCGGGTCTCGCGGTGCAGCGCGTCGAGCAGGCCGAGGTAGTCGCGGTCGCCGGAGTGCAGGGGCTCCAGGTCGAAGTGGGCGCCGTCGAAACCGGCGTCGAGGACCGCGCGGGTGGAGCCCACGATCGCCGCCCGGGTCGCGGGCAGCTCCAGGCGCAGCCCGTCCGGCCCCTCCGTGGCCAGCACATCGCCCAGCCACGCCTGCACCCGTACTCCGGGCAGTTCCCGGTGCACGGCCGCCACCAGCCAGCGCGCCCTCGGGTACGCCGACGCGGGCAGCGTGCCGTCGTGCTCCAGCGGGCCTGCGTGCACATACAGGTCGCGGACGCCGGTGCCGGCGAGGCGGTGGGCGAGGGCGGTGACGTCGGCGTCCTTCTTGCGGCCGTCGATCCACGCGTGGCCGAGCCACAGGGCGTCCCGGTTCCGGGTGCGGGTGCCGTCGGCGACGTCGCCGGTGTAGTTCACCCGCAGGGCGATCTGCGTGGCGAGCACCGGGAGCAACAGGAGCAGCACGAGGGCCAGCCCGGTGCGGCGGGCGCGGCGCGGCCACCGGCGCCGGGGAGCGGACCCGGGCGGGCCCGGCTCAGCGCCCTGCCGTCGCGGCCGGCGGAGCCGGGGGCGCGAGGCGGGTGACTCGGGGCCGGCGGCCTCCTCCGGTATGCCGTCCGGTCTGTCCGCCGGGTCCTGCGTACGCTGCGCCCGCTCCATCCCCGTACCCCTCCCTGGTCCGTCCGCCCCACACCGGACGTCCCGTCCGTCCGCCCCCCGGACGCGTCCCGCTCGCGGCCCCGCATACCGGGTCATACGCTCCAGAACGTGACGTCATCCTCTCCCCGGGGCCGCCCGCGGCGTACCGCGTCGCACATATCCGTGCGGGTGGCGCATGCCGCGCTGGGCGGCACGGTGGGGGTGGTGTGGCTGGTGTTGCCAGGGATGACGACGATCAGCGGGCCGCCGGTTGCGATCGCCCACCCGGCGCCGGCCACGAGCACGGCCGCGCAACCCCGTGAGGACGAGACCTCCCCGACGGATCTGCTGCTGCCCCTGGTCGCCGTGGGAGCGGCCGGACTGCTCGCAGGCTACGGCTACCTGCGGCACACCCGACGCACCCGGACCCGCACCCCACCGACCGCCGAGCCGCCCGCGCCACCTGCCGGCACGGCCCCCGCGCCGCCCGCCGCCGAACCCCGGCCCGCGCCGACCCTGCTCCCGCCCCGCCCCTACACGCCGACGCCGGACGAGCTGGACCGGCAGGCGCGGGCGGCGCTGGTGGAGGCCGACGACTGTGTGCGCACCAGCCGCGAGGAGCTCCACTTCGTGCGGGAGCTGCACGGCCCACAGCCGGTGGAGCCGTTCGCGCGGGCCCTGCGAGAGGCGGAGGGCGAACTGGCGGCGGCGTTCGCGCTGCGTCAGCGCTACGACGAGGGTCTGCCGCAGGAGGAGGACTCCGCGCGCCGGCACACGCTCGCCGGGATCACCGGCCGGTGCGCGGAGGCGGGGCGCGTACTGGACGCGCATGCGGCCGCCCTCGACGAACTCCGCGCCCTGGACACGGACCCGGCTGCCGCGCTCGGTGTCGCGGAGGCCCGCTTCCGGGCGCTGGCCGCCCGGACGGGGGACGCGCAGGCCACGCTCACCGCCCTGGGCGAGCGGTACGCGCACAGCGCGCTGGCACCGGTCGTCGGTTACGTCGAGATGGCCAAGGACCGCCTGGTGACGGCGACCACCCGCCTCAACGAGGCCCGCCAAGCGGCCGACCGGGGCGAGAGCGGACACGCGGCGGCGCGACTGCGCTCCGGTGAGGCGGCCGTGGCGCACGCGGAGGTCTTCGTCACCGCCGTCGAACGGCTGGCCCGCGAGCTGGCGGCGGCCCGCTCCATGCTCCCGGCGGCCCTCACCGGCGCGGAGGCGGAACTGGCGGCGGCCCGCCGGGCCACCCCGGTGGACATACCGCCCGGCGAGCTGCGCTCCCGCGCGGCGCACGCGGACGCCGTGCTGACCTCCGTACGGCTGGAGCTGACCGGTGGACGGCCCTACGACCCGCTGGCGCAGCTGCGGCGGATCGTGCGGGCGCTGGCCCCGGTGGCGACCGGCCGGGCGGGGGTGCTGCCGGCCGCCGGCCGGCTCACGGCCGGCAGCGCGGTGGCCGGCGCGGACGGTTTCGTCGCCACGCACCTGGGCGTGGTGGGCGCCGAGGCCCGCACCCGCCTGGCGGCGGCGACGGCGTCCCTGCGGTCGGACGCGCTGCCCGGCCTGGTGGCCGCCGACGCCCTGGCCACGGCGGCCCGCGACCACGCCGAACAGGACGTCCGCGTGCACGGCCCGCCACTGGAACCGGAGCCCCTGAGCTACGGCGGCCCGGCGACGCGACGCCGCCGCGAGACCACCGCATAGCCTCAGAACAGGCTCAGCAACGCCTCCGCCGGGTCCGCCGGGCCCGACTCGCCGTCCGGCAGGGCGAGTTCGAACCAGACCGTCTTGCCGCGCGGGGTGCGGCGCGAGCCCCAGGACGCGGAGAGCAGGCCGACCAGTTGCAGACCCCGGCCGCCCTCGTCGGTGTCCCGGGCGCGGCGGCGGCGCGGCTGGACCAGGCCGGAGTCCCAGACCTCGCAGACCAGCGTGCGGTCCAGCAGCAGCCGCAGCCGGATCTCGCCCTCGCCGTATCTGAGGGCGTTGGTGACCAGCTCGCTCACCAGCAGCTCGGTGGTGTCGACCAGCGGCTCCAGGTCCCAGGCGAGCAGCCGGGCGCGGGCGTACTCGCGGGCCCGGCCCACGCTGCGCGGCTCGCGCGGCAGGGTCCAGTCGCCGACGGAGTCGGCGGGCAGGCCCTGGACGCGGGCCATCAGCAGGGCGATGTCGTCCTCGCCGTGATGGGTGTCGAGGGTGTTGAGGACCTGGTCGCAGACGTCCTCCAGGGGACGCGCGGGGTCGGTGAGCGCGCCGACGAACGCCTGCAGGCCCTCGTCCAGCGGGTGATCGCGGGACTCGACCAGCCCGTCCGTGTAGAGGGCGAGCAGCGCGCCCTCCGGCAGCTCGACCTCCACCTCCTCGAACGGCTCCCCGCCGACGCCGAGCGGCATCCCGGGCGGCACATCGAGCATCAGCGCCGACTCGCCGGGTTCCACCAGCACCGGTGGCAGATGCCCGGCGTTGGCGAAGGTGCAGCGGCGGGTGACGGAGTCGTAGACGGCGTAGACACAGGTCGCGAGGTACACCTCGGACAGGTCGGCCTCGCGGGGGCGGCGGGCGGCCCGGGTGGCCTGCTGGACACCGCCGGGGGTGCCGAGCCCGCGCGCGATCTCGTCCAACGCGGAGAGCACCTCGGCCGGTTCCAGGTCGAGCAGCGCCAACGTGCGTACGGCGGTGCGCAGTTCGCCCATGGCCACGGCGGCGCGCAGCCCGCGGCCCATCACGTCGCCGACCACCAACGCGGTGCGGTGCCCGGGCAGTTCGATGACGTCGAACCAGTCGCCGCCGACCTCGCTGGGCCTGCCGGTGGAGGCGTTGCCGGGCAGATAGCGGCAGGCGATGTCCAGGCCGGAGGCGACCGGGTCACCGGGCGGCAGCAGGGACCGCTGCAGTATCAACGCCCGCTCGTGCTCACGCCGGTACAGGCGGGCGTTGTCGATACAGACCGCGGCCCGCGCCGCCAGCTCCACCGCGAGATCCCGGTCCCGGTCCCCGAACGGCTCGCTGCCCTTGGTCCGCGCGAACAGCGCCAGTCCTACGACGGTGTCGTGGGCGACCATCGGCACGGCGAGCATCGACTGCACCAGCCCGCCCTCCTCGCCGGGCACGTTCCGCGGCCGGGCGGTGCGCAGGGCGTCGGCGAACGGCGAGTTGAACGGGTAGTGGTGGACCGCGCCGACCGGCACCGGCTCACCGGAGCCGCCCCGGAACGGGGTGTCGGCGACGGCGCTGGCGTAGGCGACGCGGCGCAGTTCGGCGCTGCCGTCGGCGAGGCCGGGCGGGGTCTCGTCACCGGCCAGCAGACCCTGGTAGAGGTCGACGGTGGCCAGGTCGCAGAAGCCGGGCACGACGACGTCGAGGAGCTCGCGGGCGGTGGTCTCCAGGTCCAGCGAGTTGCCGATGCGGGCGCCGGCCTCGTTGAGCAGGGCGAGGTTGCGCCGTGCGGCGGCGGCCTCGCGGGCGGCGGCGCGGCGGGCGGTGATGTCGGTGCCCAGCCAGGCGATGCCGATGGGCCGGCCGGAACCGCTGTGCACCCGGTAGAGGTTGATGGACCAGTGCCGGCGCTCCTGGGAGCCGGGCACATGCCCGGTGACGTGCATGTCGGTGATGGAGTCGCCGGTCTTCAGGACCCGGCGCAGGGTCGCCGAGACCCGCTCGGCCTCGCGCCGCGGCAGATAGTCGTACACCCCCTTGCCGCGATGGTCATCGGGGGTGCCGCCGAAGATGGACGCGAACCGCTGATTGGCGCGGCGCACTTTCAGTTCGGTGTCGATGAGCAGGAAGCCGAACGGGGACTGGCCGAAGATGGCCTGCGAGGCGGCGAGGTCGGTCTCGATGCTGCGCAGGGTGCGCACGTCCACGACGATGCAGACGGCGGCCTTCTCGCCCTCCTGGGTGCGCGTCGGCATGACGTACACCTCGGCGAGCCCGTCCGTGCCGCGCCCGCCGCCCTCCTCGTCGGGCACCCGGAACGGGACCACGCCGGTCCACTCCCGGCCGTCGAGGATCTCGGCCATCTTGCGCTGGCCCCGGTCGCGCAGGTCGGGGTCGATGAACGCCTCTATGGGATCCATGCCGACGGCGCGCTCGGCGGGGATGCCGAAGATCTGCTCGGCGCGCAGGGTCCACTGGTCGACGAGTCCGTCGGGGCCGATGGAGAAGGACGCGACCTTGATGTAGTCGTAGATCGAGCCGGGCGGACTGCTCTGCCACAGAGTGTCACCGGGCCGCTCCGCATGGGAGGCGAGCGCACCCGCGGCTGCCGTCTTCGCGCCGTCCGACGGGTCCTCGGACTCCGTGGCCTTCGCTGGTATCTCGCTCACGCGAACCGTCCCCTCCAGCTCACCGCGTCGGCACCGGTCACCGGCAGCGGCTGCCCGCAGTATCCAGCACTACGGCGCCGCACGACACGGTGTTCACGATCACAGCACGGTCCAGCTCGTTTTTGGCCCGTCCTGCGAGAACACTTCCAGTCTTCTAACCAGGCGGGACGTCCTCGAATCACGCACTCCGGCACGAGTGCCCGGCCGTACCCCTCGCGGGGCCGTGCGCCGTGCACCCTGTCTGACCCTCAGCCGGGGAGCGACGGGCCCCGGCCGGGCAGCGCGAGTTCGAACCACACCGTCTTGCCGCCGTCACCGGGGCGGGTGCCCCAGCGCCGGGAAGCCGATGCGACCAGTTGCAGACCCCGGCCGCTCTCGTCGTCGGGGTGCGGGGTGCGTTCACGGGGCATGTCGGGCAGCGGGTCGGAGACCTCCACCAGCAGCACGCCGCGGCCGTCGCGCCCGGCGGGCCGCACCAGGCGGACGCCGATCGGGCCGGTGGCGTGCCGCAGCGCGTTGGTGACCAGTTCGCTGACCAGCAGCGCGGCGGTGTCGCCGAGGCTGTCCAGGCCCCAGGTGTGCAGCCTCCCCCGTACCGCGGACCGGGCGGCGCGCACGGCGCCCGGCTCAGCGGGGAACGTCCACTCGGCGCAGTCGCCTTCGGTGTCGATCACGCCGATCACTTCCCAGGCCAGCGGTCTGCCACCCCTGTCCGGTTTCGTGGGGTTAATGGGCACATACCCGATATCCAGTGGGGGGTACCGCCCGAGCGGGCGCACTGTGGCACTAACGGCGTACGGGGGCGCTCGCGCCGGCGGGGGCGGGGTGCGGCTATGAGCTCGGCAGGTGTGGGGCGTGGGTGGGTGCCGAGGCGGCTAGGAACTCGGGGGGTGCGGGGCGTGGGTGGGTGCCGGGGCGGCTAGGAGTTCGGGGGGTGCGGGGCGTGGGCGGGTGCGGGATCGTCGTGGCTGGTCGCGCAGCTCCCCGCGCCCCTGAGGTGGGGACAGTGGGCGGTGGTCGCCTGTACCGCCGGGATGTCCTGGTCCAGCCAGTCGACGGTCCAGAGCTCGTCGGGGGTCAGCCAGCGAAGCTCGTCGTGGTCCTCCAGGGCCACGGGCTCCGGAGAGCCGGGCAGCAGCCGGGCCGTCCAGACCCGGAGCACGTACGGCTCGCGCAGCGGCCACTCCCCCGGCACCCGGGCGAGCGGCTCCGCCGTGACGCCCAGTTCCTCGCGCAGTTCGCGCACCAGTGCCGCCTCGGGCGCCTCGCCCTGCTCCACCTTGCCGCCGGGCAGCTCCCAGCGGCCGGCCAGCTCGGGAGGCGCACTGCGGCGCGCGGCGAGCAGCCGCCCGTCGTCGAGCAGCGCCGCCCCGACCACCACGATCCGTTCCGTCATGCGCCGGAGCCTACGTGAGCGCGGCGCGGGTCAGTTCCGGGTGCCCTCCGCGTTCTGGCCGTGCTGGCCGATGCGTTCGACCCAGTAGAGCTGCTTGTGCCCGCGGGCGTCGAGGCTGTCGGCGATCTTCTGGGCCTCCGCCCGGGTCGCGTACCTGCCCACGCTGTAGCGATTGCCGTTGTCGTCCTGCCGTATGACGACCCAGAGAAGGGAGATCGTGCTCTCGTTCATCGCGCCCCACCGCTCCTTCCCGCCCTGGCTCGCCCGCGTCCCATCCGCGGCCCGAACCCCCCGCCCGCTAAGGAAACCGCAATCCGCATATGCCCGAGCCTACGCCCAACCTTCACGCACCGAATACGGCTTTTTACGAAGAGGTACGCAACCGGCCAGTACGGAAGGGGCGCACGAGGGCGAATGCGCCGTGCACCCCACACGACGCGCCCGCTCGGCGCGCTGCCGGGCACACCGGGGCAGACGGGGAACGACCTGCGAAGACGACCGAAACGTGACGGCGGGCGCAGGGCCGGACAGACGGCCCCCTCCGCGCCGGCCGGGGCGCGAACCGCAAAGGTGTGCGCTACCTCACCGGCAGGTGGTACGCGACCTGGTAGCGGTCGGCCGGGATGACGACGTCGGCGGTCTCCACCGGGCGGCCCGAGGCGTAGTAGGTGCGCTGGACGACCAGGACCACATGGCCCGGCACCCCGCCGAGCGCCTGCAGCTCCTCGGCGAGGCCGGGACGGGCGCCGACCTCCTCGGTGACGTTGTCCACGATGACGTCGATGGCACGCATCCGCTCCACCACGCCCATCCCGCCGAGCGGGCCCTCCTCCGGCAGCATCACCGGTGTGCGGCCGGTGAGGGCGAGCGGCTCCCAGGAGGTGGAGAGCATCATCGGCTCGCCGGACTCCCGGAAGAGGTACCGGGTGCGCATCACGCGGTCTCCGGGCTCGATGCCGAGCCGCTCGGCCACGGCCCGGCTCGCCTCCGTCTGCTCGCTGCTGGACTCCCAGGTCCCGCGCACGCCGGCGTCGGCCTGCTCCTGGCGGAACGGGGTGGCCCCGGACTCGGGACGGAAGCCGGAGCGGGCGATCCGGCGCGGCACCGGCTGCTCGCGCACATACGTCCCCGAACCGGAGCGGCCCTCGACCAGCCCCTCGGCCATCAGCACCTTGCGCGCCTCCAGCGCGACGGTGTCGGAGACGCCGTACTCCTCGCGGATACGGGCCTGGGAGGGCAGCCGGGTGTGCGGTGGCAGCAGACCGTCGACGATCTTCTTGCGGAGATCACCCGCGACGCGCAGATACGCCGGCTGCTCACCGAAAGTCACTGGCCGCTCCCATCAGCTTGTACAGACAGCAACAGCGTGGCAACCGTAGGTTGTGCCATGCAAGCAAAGGCCAGAGAATCACTCGATGTGATGACATGCGCCGGGGCGGGGCTTTACCCAGGCACTTCTTTCCACTCCGCCGACGATCACACCTGCGTCGAGCCCTGATCGCCGGAGCCGCCCGAGCCCTCGCCATCGCCGGAACCGCCGGAACCGCCGGAATCGCCGTACCGGGCGGAGCGCGGCGTGGCGGCCAGCTTCAGCGCCTTGCGCACGGCGACCGTCGAGGCGCCCTCGTCGACCTCGTACGCCTCGTAGTAGTGCTGATCGAAGGTGACCGCGTCGTCGGCGGTGGCCGCCTTCGCCCACTCCTTGCGGGCGTTCTCCAGATCCTTGAGGTAGGTGCTCATCTGCCCGGCCACTCCGGCCGGCCAGGTGTGCTCGCGCAGCGCCCGGATCTGCCCCGCCACGGCGGTGTCCATGCCGGCGGCCCAGGTCTTGTTGCCCTCCAGGTCGTCCTCGGCGAGATCCTCCGGCTCCTGGTCGGCGAAGGTCTCGACGGCGGCGTCCGCCCGCAGGAACGCGAGCTGGTCGGCGTCGAGCGTGGTCTCGTCGGCGCGCAGCGAGCCGGTCAGCGTGCCGTACTCGTCGGCGTTGCCGAAGACGCAGGCGACCTCGTGGTCACCGCGTCCCCAGGCGCGCTCACCGGGCGTGTAGTAGTACAGGTCGACGTTCTCGGGCCATGCCCAGCTGTCCATGACGTAGGACCGGGCGAGCGGATGGCAGCGGACGTACGCCGTGTCCTTGATGGTGCTGTCGCCGGGGTAACCGTCGCCGCCCGGCATCGTGAACGTGCCGAACACCTCGCCGTCGTGCACGCCCTCGCAGGGCACCTCGTCGAGGCCGCGGGTTGCGCCGCCCAGCGCGCCGGGCTCGACGAAGCAGTGACCCTTGCCCAGCGAGAGGGCCGTTTCGCCGCGGGCGCCCTCCTTGACGCCCTGCCAGAACTCGGAGACGCCCCCGGTGGCGAGGGCCAGCACCCACAGGGCGAGGCCGATCGTCGACAGCACGGAGCCGCCGATGGCCAGCGCCTTGCCGCGCTCGCCCCGCCTGCGGATCTGCACCAGCGCGATGACGCCGAGCACCAGGCCGACGGCGGGCAGGAAGCACAGGGCGCCGAGGACGAGGGAGGCGATGGCCACGCCGTTGACCGGCACGGGCCGGTTGAACGGGACGTAGCCCTGCCCCCAGGGCTGATACGGCGGGGCGTAGCCCCCGGGTGCCTGGTACGGGCCCTGCGGCGGGACTGCCTGATGGGGGCCCGGCGCGGACGGAGGCTGCTGGGGTCCCGGGGGCGGCGGTATGGACACGAGGGCCGTGCTCCTGCTTCGGACGGTACGGGCGAGGGGAACTGACGCACTGGGATGTTCGCATGCGCCACTGACAGGCCGGCCGCCCGTCCGGCTTCCTCGCGCAGACCGGGCCGGCCGCCTAGGCGTCGAAGGCGGTGCTCCGGGCCTGCTTCTCCCAGGCGGCGATCTCGGCACGCACCTGGTCGAGGTGGCCGACGACCGCGTCGACGCCGTCCTCGCCCAGCGGCAGCCGCAGCGGGGTCTGGTCGGCCTGGAGGGCGGCGAGGATGACCGCCGCGGCCTTGGCGGGATCGCCCGGCTGGGTGCCGTCGCCGCCCTCGACGAACCCCCGGGTCTGGCTCACCTTCGGGTACAGCCCGCTGTCGGCGCTGATCCCGGCCCGGTGGCCCTGGAAGAGCGAGGTGCGGAAGGCGCCCGGCTCCACGATCAGCACCTTGATGCCGAACTCGCGCACCTCGTCGGCGAGTCCCTCGGACAGCCCCTCCAGCGCGAACTTCGTCCCGCTGTACGCCGAGAAGCCGGCGAAGGACATCTGCCCGCCCATGCTGCTCATCTGCACGATCGCGCCCGAGCGCCGCTCGCGCATGTGCGGCAGCACCGCCCGCGTGAGGGCCGCCGGCCCGAAGACGTGCAGTTCGAACAGCTCGCGCAACTCGGCCTCGGTGGTCTCCTCGAACGCGCCGACATGGGTGCGGCCGGCGTTGTTCACCAGCACGTCGATCCGTCCGTGCCGGGCGATGACGTCCCGCACGGCCCCCTCGGCGGCACCCGTGTCGGAGACGTCCAGGCGCAGCGCCTCGACCTGGTCGGGGTGCGCGGCGACGAGGTCGTCGAGCGCCTCGGGGCGCCGTACGGCCCCGACGACCACGTCACCGGCGGCGACGGCCGCCTCGGTGATCGCCCGCCCGAAGCCGCTGCTCGCCCCGGTCACCAGCCACACCTTGTTCATGACCCCTCCTCGTTCTGTGTCGGACACGAACAGCCTGCGGGTCCGGGGACTTGTCTGTCCAAGATCCTCGGTGATAACCGATGGGCATGACCACGGATGTCCATGTGCGGGACCTGCGCTACTTCCTGGCGGTCGCCGAAGAACTGCACTTCACCCGCGCTGCCGAGCGCCTGTATGTGTCGCAGCCCGCGCTGAGCAAGCAGATCCGGGCGCTGGAGCGGCAGTTGGGCGTGGAGCTGTTCCACCGCGACCGGCACAGCGTGGCCCTGACGCCGGCGGCCGAGGCACTGCTGCCGCACGCCCGGCGGGTGCTGGCCGCCTGGACCGACGGCGCGGCCGCGGTGGAGGCGGTCAGGGCCGCGCAGCGCAGCACGCTGGTGGTGGGCATGAGCACCAGCCCCGGCCGCGGCGGCCTGCTGCCGGCGATCCGCTCCCGCTTCACCGCGGCCCACCCGCACGTGACCCTGCGGCTGCGGCAGGTGAGCTGGGACGACCCGACGGCGGGCCTGGCGGACGGCACGGCGGACGTGGCCTTCGTCTGGCTGCCGCTGCCCGACGAGACCCGCTACGCCTGGACGGTGCTCGCCGAGGAGCCCCGCCTGGTCGCCCTGCCCGACGCCCACCCGCTCGCCGGCCGCGCCGAGATCGACTTCGCCGACCTGGCCGACGAACCGTTCCTCGCCCTGCCGCCCGCCGCGGGCGTTCTGCGCGACCACTGGCTCGCCCTCGACGAACGCGCCGGCCGCCCGCCCCGCATCGGCGCGGAGATCGCCGGCACGGAGGAGACGTACGAGGCCCTGGTGGCCGGCCTCGGCATCTGCCTGGTCGCCGCCGGCAACGCCCCGCTGATCACCCTGGGCGGCGTGACCACCCGCCCGGTACGGGGCCTGTCCCCCAGCCGGTACGTCCTGGCATGGCGGCGAGCGGACGCGGACCGGCCGCTGGTCCGGGCCTACGCCCGGGCGGCACGGGAGGCGGCGCGGGCGGGCAGCCCCCCGGCCGCTCGTTGACGATCTCGTGGCAGGCACGGGAAAAACGGAAGGGGCCGGACTCCGCGGAGTCCGGCCCCTTCCGCCGTGCTCAGACGTTGAAGCGGAACTCCACCACGTCCCCGTCCTGCATGACGTAGTCCTTGCCCTCCATGCGGGCCTTGCCCTTCGCGCGGGCCTCGGCGACCGAGCCGGTTTCGACCAGGTCGTGGAAGGAGATGACCTCCGCCTTGATGAAGCCCTTCTGGAAGTCCGTGTGGATCACGCCGGCCGCCTCGGGGGCGGTGGCGCCCTTCTTGATCGTCCAGGCGCGGGATTCCTTGGGGCCGGCCGTGAGGTAGGTCTGCAGGCCGAGGGTGTCGAAGCCGACGCGGGCCAGGGTGGCCAGGCCCGGCTCGTGCTGGCCGACGGACTCCAGCAGCTCCAGGGCCTCCTCCTCGTCCAGCTCGGCGAGGTCCGCCTCCAGCTTGGCGTTGAGGAAGATCGCCTCCGCGGGGGCGACCAGGGCGCGCTGCTCGTTCTTGAAGTCCTCGTCGATCAGTTCCTCCTCGTCGACGTTGAAGACGTAGAGGAAGGGCTTCGTGGTGAGCAGGTGCAGGTCGTGGAGGAGCTCCGCGCGCTCGCTGCCCTGGACGATGCCCTGGGAGAACAGGGTGTCGCCCTTCTCCAGGATCTCCTTGGCCTCCTCGACGGCCTTGACCTTCGGCGCCACGTCCTTCTTGATCCGGGACTCCTTCTGGAGGCGCGGGAGGACCTTCTCGATCGTCTGGAGGTCCGCGAGGATCAGCTCGGTGTTGATCGTCTCGATGTCGTCCTTCGGCGAGACCTTGCCGTCGACGTGGACGACGTTCTCGTCCTTGAAGGCGCGGATGACCTGGCAGATCGCGTCGGACTCGCGGATGTTCGCGAGGAACTTGTTGCCCAGGCCCTCGCCCTCGGAGGCGCCGCGCACGATGCCGGCGATGTCGACGAAGTCGACGGTGGCCGGAAGGATGCGCTCCGAGGAGAAGATCTCGGCCAGTTTCGCCAGCCGGGGGTCGGGGACGCCGACCACGCCGACGTTCGGCTCGATCGTGGCGAACGGGTAGTTGGCCGCCAGCACGTCGTTCTTGGTCAGGGCGTTGAACAGGGTCGACTTGCCGACATTGGGCAGACCGACGATTCCGATCGTGAGCGACACGTTGCGACTTCCCGTACGTGAGGGTGGAGGGCGGCGGGTCCCGGGCGGGGCCGATCCACCAGTCTACGGGGTGAGCGTGGGGCGCCCCGTGGTCGTCTCGAACGGTTGGCCGGGCTTAGCCCAATGGCGTGTCCGCGAGATGAGCGGGCGGATGAACCGACCTAAGTTGGTCCAATGGAGCAGCAGCCCAGGACGCGCCCTTCCCCGTACGGACCGCGCCGCCGCACGTCGTCGCCCTCGCCGCTGCCGCCCCAGGCGGGGCGCGGGAGGCGGGAGGCGGACGGCGCACGCCCGGCCCAGCCGGCCCCCTCGTGGGGGCGCGGTGCGGCGCAAGGTGCCGCCGTGGCCGGTCAGCGTCGCGCGGTCACCGTACGGCGGCCCGCTCCCCCGGCGCCGCGCCCGGTGCGGCGGCTGCCCAACCCCCGGCTGACCGGGCTGGGCAGCGGGCTGTTCTGCGCGGCCGCGATGGTCGCCTGGGCGCTGGCCGTGCGGCTGCTGTTCGCCGGCTCGCCGACGGCGTACGGCGTGCTGTTCCTGCCGGTGTGCGTGCTCACCGCCGTGTGGGTGCGCAAGGGGGATCTGCTGATCGCCCCCGTCGTGGTGCCGATCGCGTTCGCCGCGGGTCTGGTGCCGCTGGCCGACGGGCGGGAGGGATTCGGCGGCCGGTTGATGAGCCTGGTCACCGCGCTGGCGACGGAGGCGGGCTGGCTCTACGCCGGCACGCTGGCCGCCGGTGTCATCGCGACCACGCGCCGGCTCAGCCTGATCCGTCACCGCCGCCGCCAGGCCCGAGGGCGCGGCGGCTCCCTGCGTCAGGCGCGCGGCTAGGCCCTGCCGGGCCCCGCGACGCCGGGACGATCCGCACGACCGGGCCTAGCTGCGGGCGGCCGCGCGCATCGCCGCTCCCACGATGCCCGCGTTGTTCTGCAGCTGGGCCGGGACGATGTCGGCTCTGATGCCCTCGATCAGGTGCAGGAACTTGTGGGACTTGCGGCTGACGCCGCCGCCGATGATGAACAGCTCGGGTGAGAACAGCATCTCCACGTGCGCCAGGTACTTCCGCACCCGGCGGGCCCACTGCTCCCACGACAGGTCGTGGTCGTCCTTGGCCTTGCTGGAGGCGCGCTTCTCCGCGTCGTGGCCCTGCAGCTCCAGGTGGCCGAGTTCGGTGTTGGCCACCAGCGCGCCGTCGGTGAAGACCGCGCTGCCGATGCCGGTGCCGAAGGTCAGCACGATCACGGTGCCCCGCCGGTCCTTGCCGGCGCCGTAGCGCATCTCGGCGACGCCCGCCGCGTCCGCGTCGTTGACCACTGTCACCGGCAGGCCGCCGAGGCGCTCGGCGAACAGGGCGCGCGCGTCGGTGTCGATCCAGCTCTGGTCGACGTTGGCCGCCGTACGGACCATGGCTCCACCGGTGACCACGCCGGGGAAGGTGAGGCCGACCGGGCCGCTCCAGCCGAAGTGGTCGACGACCTCCTTCACTCCGTCGGCCACGCCGGCCGGGGTCGCCGGGTGCGGGGTCAGGACCTTGAAGCGCTCCTGTGCCAGGTCGCCCCTGTCCAGATCGACAGGGGCGCCCTTGATCCCGGATCCGCCGATGTCCACGCCGAAGATCTGCATGGCTCCACGTTACGACGGACCACTGACGGTCACGCCTGCGACGGACCGCTCCCGCCGCGCTCGGCGACCAGCGCGGCCGCCTCCTCGCGCAGGTCGCGGCGCAGCTCCTTGGGCAGGGAGAAGGTGATGGACTCCTCGGCGGCCTTGACGATCTCCACGTCCTCGAAGCCGCGCTCGGCGAGCCAGGCCAGCACCTGCTCGACCAGCACCTCGGGCACGGACGCGCCGGAGGTGACGCCGACCGTGCCGACGCCCTCCAGCCACGCCTCGTCGATCTCGTCGGCGAAGTCCACCAGGTACGCGGTGCGGGCGCCGGCCAGCTTGGCGACCTCGACCAGGCGCTTGGAGTTGGAGGAGTTGCGCGAGCCGACCACGATGACGAGGTCCGCCTCGGCGCCCATCTGCTTCACGGCCTGCTGACGGTTCTGCGTGGCGTAGCAGATGTCGTCGCTGGGCGGGGAGACCAGCCCGGGGAACTTCGTCTTCAGCGCGTCGACGGTCTCCATGGTCTCGTCCACGGAGAGCGTGGTCTGGGACAGCCAGACGACCTTCGACGGGTCGCGGACCTCGACCTTGTCCACGTCGCCGGGGCCGTCGACGAGCTGGATGTGGTCGGGGGCCTCGCCGGAGGTGCCGATGACCTCCTCGTGGCCCTCGTGGCCGATCAGGAGGATGTCGTAGTCCTCGTTCGCGAACCGGACCGCTTCCTTGTGGACCTTGGTGACCAGCGGGCAGGTGGCGTCGATGGTGGCGAGCCGGCCCTGGCGGGCCTCCTCGTGGACGGTCGGGGCCACGCCGTGCGCGGAGAACATCACGATGTTGCCGGGCGGCACCTCCTCCGTCCGCTCGACGAAGATCGCGCCCTTCTTCTCCAGGGTCTGCACGACGTACTTGTTGTGGACGATCTCGTGCCGGACGTAGACCGGGGCCCCGTACTGCTCCAGGGCCTTCTCGACGGCGATCACGGCGCGGTCCACACCCGCGCAGTAGCCCCGGGGGGCGGCGAGCAGGACACGGCGGCCAGGCGAAGCAGTCATGCGTCCCATCGTACGGGTGCGTCCGGCCGCCCAGAGATCGCGCACCGGGCGCCGCACGGGGAAGCTGGTTGGCATGTCCGATACGGATACGACGGCGTCCCCGGCCGGCGAGCACCAGCGGCTCCGGCGCAGCCTCGGCTTCCGTGACCTGGTGGTCTACGGGCTGCTGTTCATCGCCCCGATGGCGCCGGTCGGCGTGTTCGGCACGCTCGACGCCAAGTCGCACGGGGCGGTGGCCCTGGTGTACGTGGTGGCGACGGTCGCCATGGCGTTCACCGCTTTCAGCTACGCGCAGATGGTGCGGGTCGTCCCCCTGGCGGGCTCGGTGTTCGCCTACGCGCGCGTGGGGCTCGGCGAGGGCGCCGGGTTCGTCGCCGGCTGGATGGCGATGCTGGACTACGTACTCATTCCGGCGGTGGCCTACCTCTTCTCCGGGATCGCGATGAACTCCCTGGTCCCGGAGGTGTCCCGGTGGGTGTGGACGGCGCTGGCGGTGGTCGTCACGACGGTGCTGAACCTGTGGGGCGTGCGCACCGCCGCGCTGGCGGGCTTCCTGGTCCTGGCGATGGAGATCGTCGTGCTGCTGGTGTTCGTGGTCGCGGCGGTCGTGGTCCTGGCGCGCGACGGGGCCGAACGGGGCGTGTGGTCCCCGCTGTCGGGGGACGGCACCCAGGGCGCGTTCGCGCTGTCGGCGGTCCTCGGGGCGGTGTCGGTGGCCGTGCTGTCGTATCTCGGCTTCGACGCCATCGCCACGTTCGCCGAGGAGACCACCGGCGGGTCGCAGAAGGTGGCGCGGGCGCTGCTGTTCTGCCTGGCGCTCGCCGGTGTGCTCTTCGTCGCGCAGACCTATCTGGTCGCCCTGCTGGAGCCCACCTCGTCCGCCCGGCTGGCCGCCGATCCGGCCGCGCAGGGCTCGGCGTTCTACGACGCGGTGGACGCCTCCGTCGGCACGTGGCTGCACGACCTGGTCGCCGTGAGCAAGGCGATCGGGGCGGCGTTCGCGGCGCTGGCGGGGCAGGCGGCGGCGGGACGGCTGCTGTTCGCGATGGGCCGCGAGCGGCGGCTGCCGAGGGTGCTGGCGCGGACGGACGGCGGGGTGCCGCGGGTGGCGCTGCTGTGCGCGGCGGTGATCACGCTGGTCGCGGCGGGCTGGGCGGCGCGGCGCGACGACGGTCTGGACAAGCTGGTGTCGGTGGTCGACATCGGTGCGCTGACGGCGTTCACGCTGCTGCACGCGAGCGTGGTCGGCTACTTCGGGCGCCGGCGGGGCGAGCTGGTCTGGTGGCGGCATGTGCTGGTGCCGGTCGTCGGGGCGGGGATCACCGTCGCGGTGATCGTGGAGGCGAGCGGCGTGGCGCAGGTGGTGGGGGCGGTGTGGCTGGTGATCGGGCTGCTGGTGCTGGTGGGGCAGCGGGGGCGGCTGCGGCCACGCGAGTAGCGGTGGGGGCGTGCCCGCGACACCCCAGGGCGCGGCCGGCCCCCCGGCCCCGGCACACCGCCGAACCCACCGCGGCGCTCACCCGCGGCCCCGTGCACGCCGACGGCATGTCGTACCCGGCCGTTACGCTCGACCGCATGGCTGTCTCCACGACTCCCGAAGCGCCGCTCCCCGTCGGTGAGGTCTCCCGCCTGATCGGCGGCTGGATCGACCGCCTCGGCGCGGTGTGGGTCGAGGGGCAGATCACCCAGCTGTCGCGCCGCCCGGGCGCCGGCGTGGTGTTCCTGACGCTGCGCGACCCGTCGTACGACATCTCGGTGAGCGTGACCTGCTACCGCCAGGTGTTCGACGCGGTCGCCGACGTCGTGGGCGAGGGCGCGCGGGTCGTCGTGCACGCCAAGCCGGAGTGGTACGCGCCGCGCGGGCAGCTGTCGCTGCGGGCGGTCGAGATCCGCCCCGTGGGCGTCGGAGAGCTGCTGGCCCGCCTGGAGCAGCTGAAGAAGGCGCTGGCGGCCGAGGGGCTGTTCGCGCCCGAGCGCAAGAAGCCGCTGCCGTTCCTGCCGCAGCTGATCGGGCTGGTGTGCGGCCGGGCGTCGGCCGCCGAGCGGGACGTGCTGGAGAACGCCCGGCACCGCTGGCCGCACGTGCGCTTCGAGGTGCGCAACGTCGCCGTGCAGGGCGTGCACGCGGTGCCGCAGGTGGTGCAGGCCGTCAAGGAGCTGGACGCGCTGGACGAGGTCGACGTGATCATCGTCGCGCGCGGTGGCGGCAGCGTGGAGGACCTGCTGCCGTTCTCCGACGAGCAGCTGGTGCGGGCGGTGGCGGCGTGCCGCACGCCGGTGGTGTCGGCGATCGGGCACGAGCCGGACAACCCGCTGCTGGACCATGTCGCCGACCTGCGGGCGTCCACCCCGACGGACGCGGCGAAGAAGGTCGTGCCGGACGTCGGCGAGGAGCTGGAGCGGGTGCGGATGCTGCGCGGGCGGGCCCGGCGGTGCGTGGAGGCGTTCGTCGAGCGGGAGGAGCGGGGGCTCGCCCACGCGCTGGCCCGGCCGGTGATACAGGACCCGCACCGGATGGTGGACGAGCGGGCCGACCAGGTGGAGTCGCTGGTGGAGCGGTCGCGGCGGTGCCTGGGGCATCTGCTGGACCGCGCGGACTCCGAGCTGA
The DNA here is from genome assembly GCF_002920535.1 of Streptomyces sp. Ru71. Classification (GTDB taxonomy): domain Bacteria; phylum Actinomycetota; class Actinomycetes; order Streptomycetales; family Streptomycetaceae; genus Streptomyces. Next base: position 49,673 of record NZ_PQSS01000050.1, read on the forward strand.
CGCACACGCACGCGCGCGTGGTGGCGCTGTCCCCGGCGGCGACGCTCAAGCGCGGGTACGCGGTGCTGCAGAAGGCCGACGGGCATGTGGTGCGCGATCCCGCCGAGGTGGAGGCGGAGGAGCCGCTGCGGGCGCGGGTGGCCGAGGGTGAGTTCACTGTCCGAGTCGACGTTTAGGTTGGGTGGATGACCAGCAAGGTGGATGAGGCGCTCGGGTACGAGCAGGCGCGGGACGAGCTGATCGACGTCGTACGGCGTCTGGAGGCCGGCGGTACGACGCTGGAGGAGTCCCTGGCCCTGTGGGAGCGCGGCGAGGAGCTGGCGAAGGTGTGCCGGCGCTGGCTGGAGGGCGCGCGGGCGCGGCTGGACGCGGCGCTGGCCGAGGAGGAGGCGGAGGCCGAGGAGTAGTCACCGGCGAGTGTGAGGGCGCTCACCCCGGGCCACCCTTTGTTGAACTTTGAACCTTCTCTGGCGTACCGTCGAGGACGTCAGACGATCCGGCCCACCCGGATCCGGACGCACCACCAGAGAAAGTTCACGCATGTCTCTCGTTCTTGACCCCGCCGCCCAGGACCTGCTCTTCCGCGAGGCCCGCACCGCGAACACCTTCACCGACGAGCCGGTGACCGACGAGCAGATGCAGGCGATCTACGACCTGGTCAAGTACGGTCCGACCGCCTTCAACCAGACCCCGCTGCGCGTCACCCTGGTCCGCTCCCCCGAGGCCCGCGAGCGCCTGGTGCAGCACATGGCCGAGGGCAACCAGGCCAAGACCGCCTCGGCCCCGCTGGTCGCGATCCTCTCGGCCGACAACGAGTTCCACGAGGAGCTGCCGGCCCTGTTCCCGGCCTTCCCGCAGGCCAAGGACGTCTTCTTCGCCGAGCGCCCGGTCCGTGAGGGCTCGGCGCTGCTCAACGCCGCGCTGCAGGCCGCGTACTTCATCGTCGGCGTCCGCGCCGCGGGCCTGGCCGCCGGCCCGATGACCGGCTTCGACGCCGAGGGCGTGCGCAAGGAGTTCCTGGACGACGACCACACCCCGCTGATGGTCGTCAACATCGGCAAGCCGGGCGAGAACGCCTCCTACCCGCGCGCCCCGCGCCTGGCGTACGACGAGGTCGTCACCACCGTCTGATCGTCTCGTCGAGAGACAAGTCGAGACAGCAAGAGGCCCCCAGCACCGCCGGGGGCCTCTTTCGCATGTCCGGACGGGAGGCGGGGCGGGCCGGCTCAGCCCAGCTTCAGCGCCTTCACCATCTCGGTCAGCTGCGCGAAGGAACCGGTGCCGGCCACCACGGTGGTCGAGCCGCCGGGGTTGTCCTTGAGGACCAGCGCGTCGTAGCGGCCGCCGGTGTAGCGGACCCAGGTGCGGCCGGCGATCTGCTCGGTGGCCGTCGTCGCCTTCGCTCCCTGGCTCGCCTCGTCGATGAACTCCGAGCGCTTCTGCGTGGTCGACTGCTCGATGGCCACGTACTGGCCGTCGGGAGCGCTGAAGCCGAGGTGCCAGGCATCGGACTTGTCGCCGCGGTAGCGGACCGACGTCGCCTTCCAGGTGTCCGGCAGACCCTCCGGGGCGGCCACCGGATACGGGGCCGCGCGGCGTGCCGTGGCCAGCTCGACCTGGAAGTCCACCCGCTTGAGATCGGGAGCGTGATCGTCGTGCGGGATGGCGATGAAGTAGACCACCAACGCCGCCATGCTGATCAGGACCAGGGAGAGGATCATGTCCCGGGCCGTCTTCTGCTTGCCTTTCGGAGCTGCCACGCCCCCTATCGTCGCAGGTGCCCGATGCGCTCATCCGTGGGGTCCCCTGCTCATTTTGTCGGACTGACGATAGAGTCGGGCCGAACACCCTCATCCGGCCGTCGTCGTATCAGAAAGGTGCGCTCCGATGACCGAGCATCATCATTTGCCGTCCGAGCTGGACGTCCCGTCCGAGGCCCCCGACCGCAACCTCGCCCTGGAACTCGTCCGGGTCACCGAAGCCGCGGCGATGGCCGCGGGCCGCTGGGTCGGACGCGGCGACAAGAACGGCGCCGACGGCGCGGCCGTACGCGCCATGCGGACCCTCGTCTCCACCGTGTCGATGAACGGCGTGGTCGTCATCGGCGAGGGCGAGAAGGACGAGGCCCCGATGCTCTTCAACGGTGAGCGCGTCGGCGACGGCACCGGGCCCGAGGTCGACATCGCCGTCGACCCGATCGACGGCACCACGCTGACCGCCAAGGGCATGCCCAACGCGATCGCGGTGCTGGCCGCCGCCGAGCGCGGCGCCATGTTCGACCCGTCCGCCGTCTTCTACATGGACAAGCTGGTCACCGGCCCGGAGGCCGCCGACTTCGTCGACATCGACGCGCCGGTCGCCGTCAACATCCGCCGGATCGCCAAGGCCAAGCGGGCCACGCCCGAGGACGTCACCGTCGTCATCCTCGACCGGCCGCGCCACGAGGGCCTGATCAAGGAGGTCCGGGAGGCGGGCGCCCGCATCAAGCTGATCTCCGACGGCGACGTCGCCGGCTCCATCTACGCGCTGCGCGAGGGCACCGGCGTCGACCTGCTGCTGGGCATCGGCGGCACGCCCGAGGGCATCATCTCGGCCTGCGCCGTGAAGTGCCTGGGCGGCACGATCCAGGGCAAGCTGTGGCCCAAGGACGACGAGGAGCGGCAGCGGGCGATCGACGCCGGGCACGATCTGGACCGGGTGCTGACCACGGACGACCTGGTCTCCGGGGAGAACGTGTTCTTCGTCGCGACCGGCATCACCGACGGCGAGCTGCTGCGCGGTGTGCGCTACCGGTCGGACACCGCGCTGACCGAGTCGATCGTGATGCGGTCGAAGTCGGGCACGGTGCGGAAGATCGACTCCGAGCACCGGCTGCGGAAGCTGCGGGCGTACAGCGCGATCGATTTCGACCGGGCGAAGTGACGCCGCCGGGCGGTCGCCGTCCCGCCCGGCCTTGAAGATGCCGGCGCCGAAGGCGCCCGGCACCGAAGAGGGGCGCCCCTGTGCGGAGGGGCGCCCCTTCGGCGTGTGCGGAGCTGGCTCAGCCCGCGATACGGCCCGTGGCCCTCGCCGTCTTCTTCAGCTCCATCTCGCGGCGGCGCCGCCGGGCCAGGACCACACGGCGTTCCGCGGCTGTGAGGCCGCCCCAGACGCCGTACGGCTCCGGCTGGAGCAGGGCGTGCTCGCGGCACTCGACCATGACCGGACAGCGGGCGCAGACCCGCTTGGCGGCCTCCTCGCGGGAGAGCCGGGCCGCGGTGGGCTCCTTGGAGGGCGCGAAGAACAGGCCGGCCTCGTCGCGCCGGCACACCGCCTCGGTGTGCCAGGGGGCGTCTTGGTCCCTGTCTCGCGTCGGCACCCGCTGGGCCGGTACGGCTACCTGCAGGGACGAATGCGGCGGTTGCAGCACGGTCTTCTCCTGACGACGGCTTCGCGAGCGAGAGACGATGCAGCAAGCCCTACCCGCTGTACGCGCGCCTATGCACTGAGTTCCCGACCGTCCGTGCCGCGGGCGGCGCCGAGTGGGCGTCCGTCAGTGCCCCAGATGCCTGCGCACGGCCCGGTCCGCCTTGCGCTGGACCTTGTCGAGGATGTCCGCGACGAGCTTGCCGCGGCTGGGCCGTGCCTCGATGTTGCCGAGCACCGCCCAGCCGTCGACGTAGACGACGGGCGCGTCGGGCTCGGCGGAGTCGAGCGTGTCCACCTCGAAGTTGCCGAGCACGCCGCCGCCGGTGCCGCGCAGCGAGACGTTCTCCGGCACCCGCACCTCGACGTTGCCGAAGACGGAGACGGCCTTGATCACGACCTGTTGGTACTCGAACAGCGCCTCGCTGAGGTCGATCTCGACGCTGCCGAAGACCGCGTACGCGTGGATGCGGCGGCCCGCGCGCCAGCGGCCGCGGCGGACGGCGCTGCTGAAGACCGCGACCACGTTGTCGTCGGGGTCGGCGGGCATCGCGCCCGGGACCGGCCGCGGCGGGACGGCGGTGTGCGCCGGTGCGGCCGGGCGCCGGCCGGCGGGCAGGTCGCGGACGAAGACCTCCAGCTCCCCGACCGTCTTGGCGGCGAGCACGCCCTCGACGCGTTCGGCGTGCTCGTCGGCGGTCAGCCGGCCCTCGGCCAGGGCCTCGCGCAGGATGTCGGCGATGCGGTCACGGTCGGCGTCGGAGGCACGCAGTTCGGCGACCGGCACGGCGGTCTGCGGCTGAGGGTCCACCTGCTTCTGAAGGTCCACGGCAGCAGCATAGCCAAACACGATAGATCGCGATAGCCCCTCGTTCGTGGGCGAAGTGAGCCTGACCTCACAGGCTCGGTGTCGGCGGCAGGTTCTACGCTGGTGAGGCCCGCCAGCGTCGGCGGGCCGCCGTCGTTCGAGTGAGGAATGGGCTGAGATGCCTGAGTTCGCGTACACCGATCTGCTCCCCCAGGGCGAGGACACCACCCCGTACCGGCTGGTGACCTCCGAGGGCGTCTCCACCGTCGAGGGACCGGACGGGCGGACGTTCCTCAAGGTGGAGCCGGAGGCGCTGCGCAAGCTGGCCGAAGAGGCCATCCACGACATCCAGCACTACCTGCGCCCGGCCCACCTGGCGCAGCTGCGCCGCATCATCGACGACCCCGAGGCGTCGAGCAACGACAAGTTCGTCGCGCTGGACCTGCTGAAGAACGCCAACATCGCGGCGGCCGGCGTGCTGCCGATGTGCCAGGACACCGGCACGGCGATCGTCATGGGCAAGCGCGGCCAGAACGTGCTCACGCAGGGCCGCGACGAGGAGGCCCTCTCCCGCGGCATCTACGACGCCTACACCAAGCTCAACCTGCGCTACTCGCAGATGGCTCCGCTCACCATGTGGGAGGAGAAGAACACCGGCTCCAACCTGCCCGCGCAGATCGAGCTGTACGCCACCGACGGCGGCGCCTACAAGTTCCTGTTCATGGCCAAGGGCGGCGGCTCCGCCAACAAGTCCTTCCTGTACCAGGAGACCAAGGCCGTCCTGAACGAGGCCTCCATGATGAAGTTCCTGGAGGAGAAGATCCGCTCGCTCGGCACGGCCGCCTGCCCGCCGTACCACCTGGCGATCGTCGTCGGCGGCACCAGCGCGGAGTACGCGCTGAAGACCGCGAAGTACGCCTCCGCGCACTACCTGGACGAGATCCCGGCGGAGGGCTCGGAGCTCGGCCACGGCTTCCGCGACAAGGAGCTCGAACAGAAGGTCTTCGAGCTGACCCAGAAGATCGGCATCGGCGCGCAGTTCGGCGGCAAGTACTTCTGCCACGACGTCCGCGTGGTGCGTCTGCCGCGCCACGGCGCGTCCTGCCCGGTCGCCATCGCCGTCTCCTGCTCCGCCGACCGCCAGGCCGTCGCGAAGATCACCGCCGAGGGCGTCTTCCTGGAGCAGCTGGAGACCGACCCGGCGCGGTTCCTGCCGGACACCACGGACGAGCACCTGGAGTCCGACGGCGACGTCGTCAAGATCGACCTCAACCAGCCGATGGACACGATCCTCGCCGAGCTGACCAAGTACCCGGTCAAGACCCGCCTCTCCCTGACCGGCCCGCTGGTCGTGGCCCGTGACATCGCGCACGCCAAGATCAAGGAGCGGCTGGACGCGGGCGAGGAGATGCCGCAGTACCTGAAGGACCACCCGGTGTACTACGCGGGCCCGGCGAAGACCCCCGAGGGCTACGCCTCCGGTTCCTTCGGCCCGACGACGGCCGGGCGCATGGACTCCTACGTGGAGCAGTTCCAGGCGGCGGGCGGCTCCAAGGTGATGCTGGCCAAGGGCAACCGCTCCAAGCAGGTCACCGACGCGTGCGCGGCGCACGGCGGCTTCTACCTGGGCTCCATCGGCGGCCCGGCCGCCCGCCTCGCCCAGGACTGCATCAAGAAGGTCGAGGTCCTGGAGTACGAGGAGCTGGGCATGGAGGCGGTCTGGAAGATCGAGGTCGAGGACTTCCCGGCGTTCATCGTGGTGGACGACAAGGGCAACGACTTCTTCCAGGACCCGGCGCCGGCGCCGACGTTCACGACGATCCCGGTGCGCGGTCCCGGGCTGGCGTAACGCCTCCGGCGGGAGCGGGGAGGGCGTTTTTCGCCCCCGCCGCCCCTACCCGTCCCCATCCCAGGGGCTGCCGCCCCTCTCCCCGCCCCATGGGCTGCGCCCCTGGACCCCGCCGGCTGCTCGAACGCCGGGCGGGATGGCGGGTGCCGCCGGAGGGAGAGATTCAACGGTCTCTCCGAGGGCCCAGAGCCGCGGTCGGCGTCCGTGTGGGTTGCCCGGGGCAGGGCCGCCTGGCCGACGCGGCGACTGTGGCGCGGCGGGGACGGATTTCGCCCCCGCCGCCCCTACCGTCCCCATTCCCAAGGGGCCGTCGCCCCTTCGACCCCGCTGGGGGCTCCGCCCCCGGCCCCCGCGAGGCGTCGCACGGAACCGGCTCGCCGGCGCAGTGGCAGCGGCACGC
>NZ_PQSS01000051.1 GCF_002920535.1 Streptomyces sp. Ru71
CGGCCGGCACCGCCGACCCTCACCGTGTCGGGGGCAGTGGGCCGGACCGAGGACGGATACCCCCCACCCCGGCCCCGACCCACCCACCGGACCGAAGGCGCTACGCACGCCACGACGCGACAGCGACGGGCCGCCGCAGGCATTCAAGGGGCGCGGGGAACTGCGCGACCAGCCACGGCGCAACCCGCACGGGCCGCCGCAGGCAAAGGCGAGCAACCACGACGCAACCCGCACAGGCCGCCGCAGGCACCCGCGAGCAACCACCCTCCCACCCGCACAGGCCGCCGCAGGCACCCGCAGACGCAACTCTCCGCAACCACCCGCCTGCACCCCGTCCCCACCCCGAAGACACCGCGTGAGCGACCATGCACGGAGGTGGAAAGTGTTCAACCTCTTGACGCGCGGCCCCACGAACGGCTCAGCTTAGAGTTCACTAGTTGGACATAGAGCGGGGCCTCATAGAAGCGGCCCCGTGCGCAGGAGGTCGTCGTGGAGACTCCGGGGTCGCAGTCGTCGCTGCACCGAGCCAACCTGGAGCGGGTGGTACGCGCCGTCCGGCTGGCGGGATCGCTCACCCAGGCGGAGATCGCGAGGACCACGGGCCTGTCCGCGGCAACGGTCTCCAACATCGTCCGGGAGCTCAAGGACGGCGGAACCGTCGAGGTCACGCCCACATCGGCCGGCGGCCGACGGGCCCGCAGCGTCAGCCTCAGCGGAGCCGCCGGAATCGTCGTGGGCGTCGACTTCGGCCACACCCACCTCCGCGTAGCCGTCGGCAACCTGGCCCACCAGGTGCTCGCCGAGGAGGCCGAGCCGCTGGACGTCGACGCCTCCTCCACCCAGGGCTTCGACCGGGCGGAAGAACTGGTCAATCGCCTGATCGCAGCAACGGGGGTCGACCGATCCAAAGTCGCCGGCGTGGGGCTCGGCGTGCCCGGCCCCATCGACGTCGAGTCGGGCACCCTGGGCTCCACCGCGATCCTGCCCGGCTGGACCGGCACCAAGCCCGCCGAGGAGCTCAAGGACCGCCTGGGCGTGCCCGTTCACGTGGACAACGACGCCAACCTGGGCGCCCTCGGCGAGCTGGTCTGGGGCAGCGGCAGGGGCGTGCGGGACCTGGCCTACATCAAGGTCGCCAGCGGCGTCGGCGCCGGCCTGGTGATCGACGGGAAGATCTACCGGGGCCCCGGCGGCACTGCAGGAGAAATCGGACATATTACTCTTGATGAATCCGGACCGGTCTGCCGCTGCGGAAACCGCGGCTGCCTGGAGACCTTCACGGCGGCGCGCTACGTGCTGCCGCTGCTCCAGTCCAGTCACGGCACCGACCTGACCATGGAGGGTGTCGTGCGGCTGGCCAAGGACGGAGACCCGGGCTGCCGTCGGGTGATCGCCGACGTCGGCCGCCATATCGGCAGTGGAGTGGCCAATCTCTGCAATCTGCTGAACCCGAGCCGGGTCGTCCTCGGCGGTGATCTCGCCGAGGCCGGTGAACTGGTGCTCGGTCCCATCAGGGAGTCCGTCGGCCGCTACGCCATCCCCAGCGCCGCGCGCCAACTGTCCGTTCTCCCGGGGGCACTTGGGGGCCGTGCGGAGGTGCTCGGAGCGCTCGCTCTCGCACTCAGCGAGATGGGCGATTCGACGCTTTTGGACGGTGCGCTGCGCGCCGCAGCCCCTGCCTTCACTTAGAGAACGGATGGCACCGTTGCCATCTCGTTAAGGATTTACTTCTTGACGTCGAACCTGTGGCCGAGTTGACTTCCAGCCACCTCGGCCGCAACGACGCGGCCTCGTCAGGGAGGTTTTTCGAAGTGAACACGCGTATGCGTCGTGCCGCCGTAGCCGTTGCCGCTGGTGCGATGGCCGTTTCGCTCGCCGCCTGTGGCAGCGCCAAGGAGTCCGGCGGGGGCAGCAGCGAGTCCTCCGGCTCCGCCAGCGCCGCCAAGGGCGACAACATCAAGGTCGGTCTGCTCCTTCCGGAGAACAAGACCGCGCGCTACGAGAAGTTCGACCGGCCGCTGATCGAGAAGAAGATCAAGGAGCTGACGAACGGCAAGGCGACGATCCAGTACAACAACGCCCGCCAGGACGCCAACCTCCAGGCCCAGCAGGTCGACACCATGATCACCAACAAGGTGGACGTGCTGATCCTGGACGCGGTCGACGCCAAGGCCATCCAGAACTCGGTCAAGAAGGCCGTCGACGCCGGCATCAAGGTCGTCGCCTACGACCGCCTCGCCGAGGGCCCGATCAGCGGCTACACCTCGTTCGACAACGTCGAGGTCGGCAAGACCCAGGGCAGCGCCCTGATCAAGGCCCTGGGTGACAAGGCCACCAAGTCCTCCAAGATCGTCATGATCAACGGCTCGGTGACCGACCCGAACGCCGCCCAGTTCAAGCAGGGCGCCCACTCGGTCCTCGACCCCAAGGTGACCATCGCCAAGGAGTACGACACCAAGGAGTGGTCGCCGGACAACGCCAACTCCGAGATGGAGGCGGCGATCTCCGCGGTCGGCAAGAACAACATCGCGGGCGTCTACTCCGCCAACGACGGCATGGCCGGCGGTATCATCACCGCCCTCAAGGCCGCCGGCATCAAGGTCCCGGTCACCGGTCAGGACGCCGAGCTGGCGGGCGTGCAGCGGATCGTCACCGGCGACCAGTACATGAGCGTCTACAAGCCGTACGCGCCGGAGGCCGACGCCGCCGCCGCGATGGCCGTCGCGCTCGCCAAGGGCCAGTCCCTGGACTCCGTCGCCAAGGACAAGGTCTCCAGCGGCAGCGCCAAGGACGTCCCGGCCGTGCTCGTGCCGGTCACCTCGCTGACCCAGGCCAACATCAAGGACACCGTCGTCAAGGACGGCGTCTACACGATCGACGAGATCTGCACCGCCAAGTACAAGGCGGCCTGCGACAAGATCGGTCTGAAGTAAGCCGCGGCCGTCCGCGTCCGCCGGGCCACCCGGCGCACCCGGACCGGCTCCCCCACAAGCAGCACCCGCTGCTTCCCCGCTCCTCCGGCGCCCCGCGCATCGGACAGCCCCGCAAGCTCAGTGGCGGGGCGCCGGACGGAACACCCCCCATAACTCTTCTGCACAACCCTTCCGCCGGGTCAGGCGGCGAAGGAGATGGTTCACGTGTCCGCTACGCCCGTGCTGGCGTTGCGCGGGGTCTCCAAGCGGTTCGGTGCCGTTCAGGCGCTCACCGACGTAGAGCTTGAGGTCCACGCCGGTGAAGTCGTCGCCCTGGTGGGCGACAACGGCGCCGGAAAGTCCACGCTGGTCAAGACGATCGCCGGCGTGCACCCGATCGATGAGGGCGCCATCGAATGGGAGGGCAGGAAGGTCTCGATCAGCAGGCCGCACGACGCCCAGGCCCTGGGCATCGCGACGGTCTACCAGGACCTCGCGCTGTGCGACAACATCGATGTCGTCGGCAACCTCTTCCTCGGCCGCGAGCTGAGGAAGTGGGGCGTCCTCGACGAGGTCGAGATGGAGCGGCGCTCGCAGGAACTGCTGCGCACCCTCTCGATCCGCATCCCCAGCGTCCGGATCCCGATCGCCTCACTGTCGGGCGGTCAGCGCCAGACCGTGGCCATCGCCCGATCCATGCTCGGTGAGCCGAAGCTGGTCATCCTCGACGAGCCCACCGCCGCCCTCGGCGTCGAGCAGACCGCACAGGTGCTCGACCTGGTCGAGCGGCTGCGCGAGCGCGGGCACGCCGTCATCCTCATCAGCCACAACATGGCCGACGTGAAGGCGGTGGCCGACAAGGTCGCCGTGCTGCGCCTGGGCCGCAACAACGGTGTCTTCGAGGTCAAGACGACCTCCCAGGAAGAGATCATCTCCGCCATCACCGGCGCCACCGACAACGCCGTGACCCGCCGTGCCGCCCGCACGTCCAGCACGGGGGAGGTTTCCAAGTGAGCATCGACAAGACCTCCACGACCCCGCAGGACGAGCAGGTCGTGAACCCCGAGGCGGCCGCCGGCGCCGACGTCGCCGTCGACCCCCGGCTCCTCGTCCGCGAGCAGGGCCTCGCGGGCTACGTGGGTGAGTTCAAGCGCAAGCTGAAGGCGGGCGAGCTGGGCTCCATCCCGGTCGTCCTCGGCCTGATCATCATCTGCGTCGTCTTCCAGAGCCTGAACTCGCAGTTCCTGTCCGCGCAGAACATCAGCGACATCACCGTCACGATGGTCGGCACGGGCATGATCTCCGTCGGCATCGTGTTCGTGCTGCTGCTCGGCGAGATCGACCTGGCGGTCGGCTCGGTCAGCGGCGCGGCCAGCGCCATAGCGGCGGTCCTCGCCGTGAACCAGGGCTGGCCCGAGTGGGCGGCCGTACTGTTCGCGGTCGCCGCCGGCTGCGCCATCGGCGCCCTCCACGGCTTCTTCTTCGCCGTCCTGGGCGCCCCCGCCTTCGCCGTCACCCTGGCCGGCCTGCTGTTCTGGCTCGGCTTCATGCTGAAGATCCTCGGCGAGAACGGCACCATCAACCTCGACAGCGACGGCTTCATCGGCAAGCTGACCACGTACTTCTTCACGGACGTGGCCGCCGCGTACGGGCTGGCCGCCGTGGTCGTGGTGGTGTTCTTCGTCACCTCCTTCCTCGGCAACCGGCGCCGCGAGTCCGTCGGCATCCCGTCGCGGCCGATGAGCGACACCATCCTGCGCACGGTGCTGCTCGCGGTGATCTCCTTCGCCGCGGCCTACATGTACAACCAGTACAAGGGCCTGCCGCTGGCCACGGTGATCTTCCTGGTGTTCCTGATCGCCACGGACTTCCTGCTGCGCCGTACCACCTACGGCCGCAAGGTGTTCGCGCTCGGCGGCAGCGTCGAGGCCTCCCGGCGTGCGGGCATCAACGTCACCGCCGTACGGATCTCCGTGTTCGCGATCTCCGGTGGGTTCGCGGCGATCGGCGGCCTGTTCCTGGCGTCGAAGATCGCCTCCGCCAACCAGAGCGCGGGTACCGGTGACCTGCTGATGAACGCCATCGCCGCGGCGGTCATCGGTGGTACGTCGCTGTTCGGCGGGCGTGGCCGTACGTGGAACGCGCTGCTCGGTGTGCTGGTGATCGTCTCCATCCAGTACGGGCTTCAGCTGGAGTCCATCGCGGAGCCGGTGAAGTACATGATCACGGCGGCTGTGCTGCTGACCACGGTGGTCATCGACTCCATCACCCGGAAGACGCAGAAGACCGCGGGTCGCGCGTAGCGGTTTCGCGGGAGCGCCGTAGGGGCGCGGGTACGACTGCGGGTGCCGGTCCGGCGTGGCTGGTCGCGCCCGCGCGGCGGAGCCGCATATCGATACGGACCCGCGCCCCTTTCGGGGCGTTTCGGTGCCCGGTGCCCACAAGGCACCGGGCACCGCCGTGTCACGGGGCCGGACATCGTTTCCGTGGGCGGAACATTAGACTCGACAAGCCCGGCAATTGCTCGATCAGCTCTACTGCAAGGAGGCACGGGTGCCGCTGCTGACCCGCATCAGGGGACCGCGCGATCTGGACCGGCTCAGCCTGGAGGAGCTGGATCAGCTGGCCGGGGAGATCCGGACCTTCCTCGTCGACGCGGTCTCCAAGACCGGCGGCCACCTCGGCCCGAACCTCGGCGTGGTGGAGCTGACCATCGCCCTGCACCGTGTCTTCGAGTCCCCGAAGGACAAGGTGCTGTGGGACACCGGCCACCAGTCCTATGTGCACAAGCTGCTCACCGGCCGGCAGGACTTCTCCAAGCTGAAGATGAAGGGCGGTCTGTCGGGCTACCCCTCGCAGGCCGAGTCCGAGCACGACGTCATCGAGAACAGCCACGCCTCCACGGTGCTCGGCTGGGCCGACGGCATCGCCAAGGCCAACGAGCTGCTCAAACGGGACAGCCGGGTCGTCGCCGTCATCGGTGACGGCGCGTTGACCGGCGGTATGGCCTGGGAGGCGCTGAACAACATCGCCGACGCCAAGGACCGCCCGCTCGTCATCGTCGTCAACGACAACGAGCGCTCCTACGCACCGACCATCGGCGGCCTCGCGAACCACCTCGCGACCCTTCGTACCACCGACGGCTACGAGCGCTTCCTGGCCCGCACCAAGGACCTCCTGGAGCGCACTCCGGTCGTCGGCCGCCCCCTCTACGACACCCTGCACGGAGCGAAGAAGGGGCTGAAGGACTTCATCACCCCGCAGGGCATGTTCGAGGACCTCGGCCTGAAGTACGTCGGCCCGATCGACGGCCACGACATCGAGGCCCTGGAGTCCGCGCTGGCCCGCGCCAAGCGGTTCGGCGGCCCGGTGATCGTGCACTGCCTCACCGAGAAGGGCCGCGGCTACCAGCCCGCCCTGCAGGACGAGGCCGACCGCTTCCACGCCGTCGGCAAGATCCACCCCGACACGGGCCTGCCGATCGCCACCTCCGGCGCCGACTGGACGAGTGTCTTCGGCGACGAGATGGTCAAGCTCGGCAAGGAGCGCAAGGACATCGTCGCCATCACGGCCGCCATGCTCCAGCCGGTCGGCCTTGACCGCTTCGCCAAGGCGTTCCCGGAGCGGGTCTACGACGTCGGCATCGCCGAGCAGCACGGCGCCGTCTCCGCGGCCGGCCTGGCGCACGGCGGGCTGCACCCGGTGTTCGCGGTGTACGCGACCTTCCTCAACCGCGCCTTCGACCAGGTGCTCATGGACGTCGCCCTGCACAAGTGCGGGGTGACCTTCGTGCTGGACCGGGCCGGGATCACCGGCACCGACGGCGCCTCCCACAACGGCATGTGGGACATGTCGATCCTCCAGGTGGTGCCCGGCCTGCGGCTGGCCGCCCCGCGCGACGCCGACCAGGTCCGCGCCCAGCTGCGGGAGGCCGTGCAGGTCAAGGACGCGCCGACCGTGGTGCGCTTCTCCAAGGGCGCCGTCGGCCCCGCGGTACCGGCCGTGGGTCGGGTCGGCGGCATGGACGTGCTGCGCGAGCCGGGCACCGACCGCCCGGACGTGCTGCTGGTGTCCGTGGGCGCGCTGGCCCCGATGTGCCTGGAGATCGCCGGCCTGCTGGACAAGCAGGGCATCTCCACCACCGTCGTCGACCCGCGCTGGGTCAAGCCGGTCGACGAGGCCATGGCGCCGCTCGCCGAGCGGCACCGGGTCGTCGTCACCGTCGAGGACAACAGCCGCGTCGGCGGTGTCGGCTCCGCGATCGCGCAGGCCCTGCGGGACGCCGGGGTGGACGTGCCGCTGCGCGACTTCGGCATCCCGCCGCGCTTCCTCGACCACGCCTCCCGCGCCGAGGTGCTGGCCGAGATCGGACTGACCGCGCCCGATATCGCACGCCAGGTCACGGGCCTCGTCGCCAAGCTCGACGGCCGCTTCGAGCGGGCGGGCGCGGAGGTCGAGCCGGCTCGCGACTGAGCCCCCGACATGCCGGAATGGGCCGGTTGCGCCACTGTGAAGAGTGGTGCGACCGGCCCGTTCGCGTGATGGGGCCCACGGTGGGGCATACGCACCACACCCCCTCTCGACCATGTCGAGGACGACACAGCGTGGGAGGTCACCGTGAGCAGCACCCTCTTCAGGACGAAGAAGGTCGAGCAGTCCATCGCCGACACCGAGGAACCGGAGCACGCGCTCAAGAAATCACTGTCCGCGCTCGATCTGACCGTCTTCGGCGTCGGTGTGATCATCGGCACCGGCATCTTCGTGCTCACCGGTACCGTCGCCAAGAACAACGCGGGTCCGGCGACGGCGCTCGCCTTCGTCGTGTCGGGCGTCGTCTGCGCCCTGGCAGCGCTGTGCTACGCCGAGTTCGCCTCCACGGTCCCGGTCGCCGGGTCGGCGTACACCTTCTCCTACGCCTCACTCGGGGAGATGCCCGCCTGGATCATCGGCTGGGACCTGGTGCTGGAGTTCGCCCTCGGCACGGCGGTGGTGGCCGTCGGCTGGTCCGGCTACATCGCCTCACTGCTGGACAACGCGGGCTGGCACCTGCCGGCCTCGCTCGGCACCCGCGACGGCGCCCACGGCTTCGGCTTCGACATCCTCGCGGCGGCGCTCGTCCTGGTGCTCACCGGGATCCTGGTGCTCGGCACCAAGCTGTCCGCGCGCGTCACCTCGGTCGTCGTCGCGATCAAGGTGACGGTCGTGCTGATCGTGATCATCGCGGGCGCCTTCCTGATCAACGGCGACAACTACGACCCGTTCATCCCGAAGGAGAAGCCGGTGGAGGCGGGCGGCAGTCTGAACGCGCCGCTGATCCAGCTGATCTTCGGCTGGGCGCCGTCGAACTTCGGCGTGATGGGCATCTTCACCGCGGCCTCGGTCGTCTTCTTCGCCTTCATCGGCTTCGACGTCGTCGCCACGGCCGCCGAGGAGACCCGCAACCCGCAGCGCGACATGCCGCGCGGCATCCTCGGCTCGCTGTTCATCTGCACGGTGCTGTACGTCGCGGTGTCGATCGTGGTCACCGGCATGGAGCACTACACCAAGCTGTCCATCACCGCCCCGCTGGCCGACGCCTTCAAGGCCACCGGACACCCGTGGTTCGCGGGCCTGATCAGCTTCGGCGCGGCGGTGGGCCTCACGACGGTCTGCATGATCCTCCTGCTCGGCCAGACCCGGGTGTTCTTCGCCATGAGCCGCGACGGACTGCTGCCGCGGTTCTTCTCCCGGGTCCACCCGCGCTTCAAGACCCCGCACCGGCCGACCATCCTGCTCGGGGTGCTCATCGCGATCCTCGCCGGCTTCACCCCGCTGAGCGAGCTGGCCGAGCTGGTCAACATCGGCACGCTGTTCGCGTTCGTGGTCGTCGCGATCGGCGTGATCATCCTCCGCCGTACGCGCCCCGACCTGCACCGGGCCTTCCGCACCCCCTGGGTGCCGGTCATCCCGATCCTGTCGGTGTGCGCCTCGCTGTGGCTGATGCTCAACCTGCCGGCCGAGACCTGGGTCCGGTTCGGCATCTGGATGGTGATCGGCTTCGCCGTGTACTTCCTCTACGGCCGCAGCCACAGCCGCCTGGCCCGGGGCGAGCGGACCCCGGCGGAGCCCGCGCCGCCGACCGGGCGGTGACGCCGGCGACCGGGGCCGACGGCCGGCGGTGTCGGCTCAGTCCCGTAGCGTCCGGGGCCCCCTGACCTCCGCGCCCAGTTCCGTGACGCGGTGGCGGAGTTCGCGGTCGGCCGTGATGACCAGGCGGGGGCGGTCGGGGGAGCGGGCGACCAGGGTGACCATGTGGTCGTCGCCGCTGCCGGGGGCGTCCTCGACGCGGACGCCGGGGACGGAGGCCACCCCGCGGGCGGCGCCCTCGACGACGAGCACGATCTCGGTCTCGCCGTCGTGTCCGGGCAGCCCCCGCTCGGCCAGCCGGTCGCGCAGCCGCTCGGCGGCCCCGCGCCGGTCGCGCCACCAGCCGTCGGGCACCGACCCGACGACGTTGGCGGCGTCGACGATCACGAGGAGGGGGCTGCTGTCGTCCATGTGCTCAGCGTCGCACGGACCGCGCCCGACATGTGCTCAGCGTCGCACGGACCGCGCCCGACTCAGCCGCCCGTCGCGGGCGACTTCTTCGCGGACTCGGGGATCTCGTCGTCGCTGCGGATGGCCTTCCACAGCGACGACGCCTGCGGCTCGGCGGCCACCACACGGTTGGGGTCGACCTTGTCGTACGCCACCGGGAGCATGATCGTCTCCATGGTGGACGGATTCACCCCGTTCAGGCTGCGGCCGAACTCGGCGAGCTTGGTCAGCGAGGCGAGGTCGGAGTCGGTGGTGAGCGCCGCGGTGAGCTTGTCGGCGATCTTGTAGGTCTTGGTGGGGCTGCCCAGCAGGTCCTGCTTCTTGATCTCGGTGAGCAGGGCCATCATGAACTGCTGCTGCAGGCCGATGCGGCCGAGGTCGCTGCCGTCGCCGATGCCGTGCCGGGTGCGCACGAACTGCAGGGCCTGCGTGCCGTCGAGGCGGTGGGTGCCGGCGGGCAGGTCCAGCCCGCTGGACTTGTCGTGGATGTCCTGGTCGGTGGTGACGGTGACCCCGCCTATCGCGTCCACCAGCCCCTTGAACCCGGCGAAGTCGATCTCCATGTAGTGGTCCATGCGGACGCCGGACATCTTCTCCACGGTCTTGACCACGCACGCCGGCCCGACCTGCGAGTAGATGGAGTTGAACATCACACGCTTCGCCGAGGCGACCGTGGAGCCGTCCGGCTTGGTGCACTCGGGCCGGGTCACCAGCGTGTCGCGCGGGATGGAGATGGCGACCGCCTGGGTGCGGCCCTCGGGTATGTGCATCACCATCGCGGTGTCCGAACGAGCCCCGGAGACATTCGCCTTGTCCAGCTCGCCGTTGGCGCCGGCCCGCGAGTCGGAGCCCAGGATCAGGATGTTCTGACCGGAGGTCGGCAGCTTCTCGGGCCGGTCGTCGCCGATCGCCTCGTCGATGTCGACGCCCTTGATGTTCCCGTCGAGGTCGCTGTAGAGCCAGTAGCCGGTGCCGGCCGCGGCCACCACGAGGACCGCGAGGCCCAGCAGGATCTTCCGCCCGATCCGGCGGCCGCCCTTGCGCTCGCGCTTGCGTCCTCTGCCGTCCCGCCGCCGGGACGGCGCGTCGTCGCTGCGCTGTGGCGTCGAGACATGGCTCATCGTGTGTGGAGTCCTCGCTGGTCGTGCCGTGAGAGGCGTGGCTTCGGCGTGGACTCGGGTGGGGGGAGTGCCGGTCCGTGTAGCCCGATCAATCCCGCACTATAAGCGGATGATCGTCCGATCCTGCACCGAACCTGACGCGTTTGTAAACACGAGTCGAACAAATACTATGCGCCTTTGACATGACCGATCGACAGCGTGACGGAGAAGGGTGACGAGGGACCATGCGGGCCAGCACCGGGCGTGACAACCGCCGAGCGCGGCAGCCGGCCGGCGGCGAGCCCCTCTCCCGTAGCGCGGGTGAGCCCCTCTCCCGCAGGTCGGACGCGCCCGCCCTGCTCTCCGGGCCGTGGCTGCTGCCCGGCCACGACGGCCGGCTCCTCGCCTACGCCCATGTCGAGGGCGCGGTGCTGCGCTGGACCGAGCGCCGCCCGGGAGGCCCGGAGTGGTCGGGTCCGGATGTGCTGCCGATCGACGACGTGACACACCTCACCATCGCCCAGGGCCGCAACCGTTACGCCCACCTGCTCGGCCGCCGGGTGCGCGGCTCGGGGGAGGGACCCCGGACCGCGGATCTCGTCTACGCCATCCAGTACCAGGCCGGCCGCCCGCTCAGCGAGTGGCGCTCGGTCGGCAATCCGCTCACGCGGCAGGACCGCAGCGCCCAACTGGGCGTCCCCGCAGCCGCGGTGAACACGGCCGGCGCCCTGCACGTCTTCGCGTTCCGCAGCGAGGGCCGTATCGCCCTGCGGCGCGAGGACGCCAAGGGGCGCTGGGAGGCGTGGACCGATCTGAAGACCACCGCCGTCCTCGACACCCCGGTCGCGGTGGCCACGTCCACCGGGCACGTCGAAGTGGTCGCACCCTCGCGCGGCGGCACGCTCGCCTGGTACCAGCGCGAACCCGGCGCGGCCTTCGAGCGCGCGCACGATCTCGGCGTGGTCGCGCTGCCGGGTTCGGCGACCGGACTGGAGACCGCGCCGGGCCGGGTCACGTACTACCTGACCGATGTGCACAGCCGTCAGATCGTCGCCGTACGGCCCGGGGAGTGGCCGATCGCGGTGGGCGGCGACCCCGGGGACGGCCGTCACGCGGCGCTCGCCGCCACTGTCGACGGGCACCCGTGCACGGTGCTCGCGCACCGGGACGCGGGCGGGCGGATCATGCTCGGCCTGTGCCCGGCGGAAGGCGAGCGCTACGGGGTGTGGTGGGCCGACGCGGGCACGGACTGCCTGGGCGATCCGGCGCTCGCCTGCGACGCGTTCGGGCGGGTGACCGTCCTCGCCGAGGCCCCCGACGGCTCTCTCGTGCTCGCGCGCCAGGACGGCACGGCGGGGCTGACGCTCGGCGACTGGACGCGGCTGTGACGCCTCCGGGCCGTCGCGTGCGGAGTGACGCGGCGGTGCCGCCTCCCGGTCGCGTGAGGAGTGACGACGCTGTGACGCGGTCCGGTCGTCGCGGAAGGAGTGACGAGGCATGACGCGCAGGGCGGACGACGGCGCGCGGGCACAGCGCCGGGCGCAGGTGGTCGCCGTGGTCGTCACCGAACCCGCCGACGCGGTGCCCCTCGTCGGGCTGCAGCCGGCCGGCGCCGACATCGCCGTCGTGGCGCTGCAGGCGGGCGGGAAGGACGGCCGGGCGGCCCTCGACCGTGCCCTCGGCGCGGCCGGGGACCGTGGCTGCCGGGTCGCGGGGGCGCCCAGGGTGCTCAAGCCGGGCGACCCGGTGCCGGCGCTGCTGGCGGAACTCGACGCCATCGGGCCGGACCGGCTGCACACGCTGGATCCCGACCCCGTGCACACCGGGTTCGACCGGGCGAGCGGTACGCCGACCTACGACGTGCCGCCCGTGCACGCCGAGACGGCCGCCCACGCGCTCGCCGCCGCCCGCGCCTGGCAGACGCGCACGGGAAGGCCGCTGCTCGTGGACTGCCACCGGGTGGGCGCGGAGCCGGAGTCGGACGCGGACGCCTGCCGGCGCTATCCGAGCCCGGCGAACTGGCTGTCCGCCGGGTTCGACGGCCGGCTGACCGCCTTCCAGCCCACCGCGGCCGGAGTGCTGCGCCGCCACCAGGACGCGCTGGGCCGCTGGACGGAAGGGGAGCTGGTGGAGGGCACCGGGCTGCTGCCGGGCCTGCTGGTGGTGGCCGATCCGCAGGGCTTCGCCAACCTCTTCGGGCTGCGCCGCACCCCGCGCGCCGACGGCGGCGCCGACGTCGAGGTGGTGCGGGCGGCCCAGTACCGCACCGGCGGGCCGCTGATGTGGCACACGCTCGGCGGGCCGAACGTCGCCGACTGGCGCCGGGGCCGCTCGATCGGCTTCCCGGCCGCGGCCTTCGACGCGGCGGGCAACCTCTTCGTGTTCGTGCGCAACTTCGGACACGGCATCAGCTGGCGCTGCCTGGCGGCCGACGGCACCTGGACGCCGTGGGAGCACCTGAGCGGCCTGCGGGTCGCCGACGAACTCGCCGCGGTGACGACCGAGCACGGGGGCGTCGAGGTGTACGCCCGCCGGCGTGACGGCGCGGGTGCCGTCCGCTGGTACACGGGGCGGGACGGCGCCTGGGCCGAGGACCGCTCCCTGCGGTTCGCTCCGCGCCCCGGCACGCTGACGCCGGCCCCCGAGCCCGGCGCGGTCCTCTTCCGTGACCTGCGCACCGGTGAGGCCTGCTGGTTCAGTGCCGCGCACGCGGCCGTGCTGCCGCTCGGCGAGAGCGCCGGCACCGGGCCGCTGGCCTGGGTGCGGGGCGTGGAGATGGACGGCTGGGCCTATGCGCTGCTGCTCGGTGCGGGCGCCGACGGCACCGGCACGTTCGGGGCCTACCCGGAGGGCCGGCCGGACACCGGTGTCTGGTGGCAGGGCCTGGGCGCACCGGCGTTCGGGACGCCCGCCGCCGCGCTGGGCCGGGGCGGCCGTCTTACCGTCGCGGCAGCGGTGCCGGGCGGGTCGGTGGAGGTCGCTCACCGGGAGAAGGGCGCGGGGCAGATCGCGTTCGGCGGTTGGCGCTCCGTCGGGCCGCCGGTGGCCTGACCTGGTCGGTTGCTTGAACGACGATGATCGGGAATGGTTGTACGGGAACAGGTGTGATCCACATCGCGCCGAATGTGGTGCCTATTCAGATCGACATTCAAGTTAATAGTTGGTTAGAGTTCAAGCCGCTCGTGTGATCGAGCTGTGAATGTCAGCTCGGGTGCTCGGGTCCCTGGGGCGCCGACGCGACCACAGGGCGATCCGTCCTGGTTGGGTGCGTGCTGAGGGGTTATGGCCAAGCTGTCGCTGCGGGCTGTCCAAAAACTGACCTGCAAGAAGCGCGATGCCTGGTGGACGGTCTTCCTCGTCGACCCCGTTGCCACCCGGATGCTGATCGTCTTCGCCCGCTTCCGGTTCATCACCCCGAACCGGGTCACCTGGGCCGCGCTCTTCATCGGCCTGGCCTCGGCCGGTTTCTTCCTCAAGGGTGACACGCAGTCGCTGCTCATCGGCGCCCTGCTGTACCACCTGAGCTTCATCCTCGACTGCATCGACGGCAAGCTCGCCCGGCTCAAGGGCAACGGCACCGTCTTCGGCGGCTGGCTCGACTACGTCTTCGACCGCATCCGGGTGCTGTTCTGCGCCCTGGCCCTGATGGGCGGTCAGTTCCTGCGCACCGACGACGAGCGCTATCTGCTCGCCGCGCTCGCCGTGGTCTTCCTCGACATGCTGCGCTACGTCGACGCGCTGCAGATCTACAAGATGCGCCAGTCCATGCGCACCAAGATCGAGAAGGTCACCAAGGAACGCGCCGAGGCCGAGCGGGCCGAGGCAGAGGCCCGCGCCGAGGAGGAGGCCCGCGCCCGGGCCGAGCAGGCCCGGTACGAGGCCGAGCAGGCCCGGTACCAGGCCGAGCAGGCCCGCTTCCGGACCGAGCCCGCCGGGCCCCAGGCCGCGCAGGGCGAACGGCAGGCCGACGCACCCCAGGTCGTCTTCATGGAGGACCTGCTGCGCGACAACCCGGGCACCCCCGTCGAGACGCTCCGTCAGGAGGCCGGCGCCCACAACGTGGTCGACCTGCACGAGCAGTTCCGCGGCCAGTTCCCCTGGTACACCCGCATCCGGCGGATGATGCTGCGTACCCGGGTGCGCCCGCACCTGATCAGCGGCATCGAGTTCCAGATGTTCATCTTCATCGTCGGTCCGCTGATCGGCCGGATCCTGCTGACCACGGTGGTCTCGGCGGTCCTGCTGATGCTCTTCGAGCTCGTGATCATGTACAAGTTCTGGCTCTCCACCCGCGACTTCACCCGCGTCATGGAGGAACTCGCCCCCACCCCGGCCACCGCCGGCACCATCGCCCCGCACCTGTACCGGGGCCGGCACCGCCAGGCCGCGCAGGAAGCCCTGCTGGCCGACGAGCGCTACCGGGCGCCGGAGCCGGAGGAGGACCCCTTCTTCCAGCCCTACCCGCAGCCGCAGTTCCACGCGCTCGACCCGCGCGAGGCCCAGGACGTGCGCAGCACGATGCCGCTCGGCGTCATCCCGCAGCAGCCCGCGGCCCGCCAGGCCTCCGTACGGCAGGCCGAGCCGACCCACTGGGCGCAGGACGAGGGGCACTGGCGATGACCCTGCCGACCGGCATCGACGGCCACGGCGAGGTCACCGGGTACTCCTCCGCGACCCCCGCGGCACAGGTCGACACCGTCTCGTACGCCGATCCGTCGATGTACACCGTCACCGTCGTGATCGCGGCGTACAACGCGAGCGCCACCCTGGACCGCGCGCTGCGCTCGGCGCTGAACCAGACCCACCGCAACCTGGACGTCGTCGTGGTGGACGACGCCTCCACCGACGGCACCCTGTCCGTCGCCCACGGCTACGCGCACAAGGACGCCCGGGTGCGCGTCATCACCCGCACCGCCAACAGCGGCGGCTGCGGCGCCCCCCGCAACCACGGCATCGACGCGGCCCTCGGCCAGTACCTGATCTTCCTGGACGCCGACGACGAGCTGCCGCTGAAGGCCTGCGAGACCCTGCTCGCCTCCGCGCTGTCCACCGGCGCCGACATCACCGCCGGCCGGGCCCTGCGGGTCAACCTCGCCAAGGACGAGATCACCGTCTGGCAGCCGCAGCTGTACGGCACCGACCGCACCGTCACCGGCGGCCTCGCCGCCATGCCCGAGCTGTTCGAGGACCCGATCGCCGCGGCCAAGCTGTACCGCGTCGACTTCCTGCACCAGTACGGCATCCGCTTCCCCGAGGGCGTCTTCTTCGAGGACACCTACTTCTCCACCGTCGCCGGCCTGTGCGCGCACACGATCACCCTGCTCGCCGCGCCGGTCTACCGGTGGATGTGGGAGCGCGAGACGGACACGCCCTCCATCACCAACCGGCGAGCCGAGCTGCGCAGCATCCGCGACCGGGTGCGGGTGCACCGGTGGGCCGACGAGTACCTGATCCGGCACGGCGCGGGCGAGCTCGTCGCCCACAAGGCCGCCAAGTTCCTCTCCCACGACCTGCGCCTGTACACGCCCGAGCTGCGCACCGGCGACGACGCCTTCCGCACCGGGTTCCTCAGGGCCACCGCCCCCTACCTGCGCTCGCTGCCGCAGGACACCTTCGACCTGTGCGGCCCGCTGGAGCGGGTGCGCGCCTTCGCGCTGATGCACGAGCAGGTCGACATCGCGCTGACGGTCGCCGACTACACCCAGCGGCGCAGCGTCCTCAGCTCCGACCTCGTGGAGCGCGACGGCAAGGTCTACTGGTCCGGCGCGCTCCTCGGCCGCCCGGACGCCGAGCGCTTCCTCGACGTCACCGACCTGGACCTGACCGGAAGCGACCTCGCCGACGCCCGGCTGTTCAACCAGGCGACCCGGGCCGAGATCCGCGACGGCGCGCTGCACATCACCGGCTTCATCCGCAACCAGTTCGGCCGGGTCGGGCGCAAGGACAAGCTCGAACTGACCGCCGTACTGCGCCGCCGCAGCCCCAAGACCGACCACGCCTTCAAGGTCACCGGCGTCGAGGTCGACGAGGACCACATCCGCTACCACACCACCGTCGACCTCGACGAGACCGTCGGCAAGGCCGGCCGGGACGCCGTGTGGAACCTCTTCGTGCAGATCCGGCACGCCGGACAGCGCGCCACCACCGCGGTGTGCGTGCGCGGCCTGGACCTGGCGAGCGAGCGCTACACCGGCGGCGCCACCACGTACGAGATCTACGAGACGGTCAGCGGCAACCTCGCGCTGCGCCCGGAGACCAGCGAACAGCAGGTGCGCACCGACCGGCCCGGCACGCCGTGGCTGTGGTGGGCGAACCGCGCGCTGCCCGAGCCGTTCGCCCCGCAGGAGAAGTACGGCGCCGCCCTCGTCGTGCACTGCCACAACGACGAGTACAACCTCTACGAGTTCCTCAGCTCGCTCGCCGCCCAGCGCGACTTCGAGCGCACCGAGGTGATCCTCGTCGACGACGGCTCCACCGACGCCACCCCGGGCCACCTCGCGAACTTCGCCGCGCACTACCCCAACGCCAGGATCGTCCAGCAGGTCGCCATGGGCATGCGCGCCGCCTTCGACCACGGCCTGCGCCATGTCACCGCGCCCTATGTGATGTTCGTGCGCGCCCAGGACATCCTGGGCGAGGACAGCGTCAGCCGTCTGCTGAGCACCGCCCGCAAGGCCAAGGCCGACGTCGTCGTCGGCGACAACGACAACTTCCCCGGCCCGCGCCGGGGCACCGACGAGCCGTGGAAGCGGTACTTCGGCAAGAAGGCCGACGCCGTCCAGCGCCTGGACGACGCGCCCTACCTGGTCTTCTCGACCGGGCTCGGCGCGAAGCTGCTGAAGACGAAGCTGGTGCGCGAGCAGCGGCTGCGGGCCGGCGCCGGACCCGGCCACGAGGACGCCTGGCTCGTCGTCCCCGCCCTCCTGCACGCCCGCCGCGTCGCCGTCGCCCCCAACGCCACCGCCTACGAGCGCGACCCCGAGCAGCACGACTCGCTGTTCGACCTGCCGTGGAACGACCCGGTCAAGGCGCAGGAGCTGATCCGGCTCGCCCGGCACGTCCTGCGCCGCGCCGAGAAGCTCGACGCCCGCACCCGGCGCCTGGCGCAGCGCTTCGTCGTCCGCACCTTCCAGCCCTACCTGCGCAACCTGCACCGCATCATGAGCCGGGCGGAGCTGGCGGCGGTGTTCCCCACGCTGTGCGAGGTCTACGCGGGCATACCCGACGACCTGATCCTGCAGTACGCCACCGCCGCCCGCTCCCGGCTGCAGCACCACGCCGTGCTCACCGGCAACTTCGACCTGTTCTGCGAGCCGCACGGCAAGCCCGAGTACCGGCCCTACCTGTACCTCGACGAGCAGGGGCTGCACCGCCGGCTCACCGCCGACCGGGTGGAGACCTCCCTGCTGCGGGTGGACCGGCACAAGGCCGTGCTGGAGACCTGCCACATCGACCCGCACCGGATGGTCTTCGAGGGCCTGCTCGTCCTCACCGGCGTCGACATCAGCCACGTCTACGGCAACCGCATCGAGCTCGTCCTCACCGACGGCCACACCGAACAGGCGCTGCGCGTCGAGCAGGTCTACCGGCGCGACCGCTGGCGCACCCGCAAGGAGCAGGACTGGTACGCCGGCTGGCGTGCCGTCGCCCGGCCCGAGGACTTCGCCTCCCTGAACAACCGGGACCTGTCCCTGCTGCTGCGCATCCACGACGGCGACCGGCACATCGACACCGTCGTCGACGCCCGGCAGATGCTGCACCGCTTCAAGGGCGTGCACCGCGCCGGCCGCGCCACCGTGCTGCTCACCATCGACGCCGACGAGAAGATCACCCTGCGCCGCGTCGCGGGCCTGGCCAAGCGCACCGCGCACCGCACCGGGCGCTTCTTCGCCGCGCTGCGTGCCGCGCTGCCCGGCCGGCCCGGCTGGCGCACCCGCCTGCTGTACTGGCTGTACCACCCGTGGCTGCGCGGCAAGGACATCTGGATCATCGGCGAGCGCGAGGACACCGCACAGGACAACTCGTACCACCTGTTCAAGTGGATCCGGCAGAACCACCGCCGGCGCAAGGTGTACTTCGCCATCAACGGCGACGCCCCCGACCGCGCCAAGCTCGCCCCGTACGGCCACGTCATCGACCGCCTGTCCTGGAAGTACCGCGTCTACCTGCTGCACGCCAGCCGGCTGATCAACGCCTACGACCTGGAGGCCTACCTCGGCTTCCCGGGCCTGTCCAAGCGGGCCTTCCTCACCGGCTACGGCGACCTGCTGCGCTACAAGCGGGTCTTCCTGCAGCACGGCGTGGTCTACAACGACGTCGCCCCGTCCATCCACGCCCAGGTCACCAACGTCGACATGGTGCTCACCACCGGCCGCAGCGAACGCGCCTACTACGCCGAGCACTGCGGCTACGGCTACGAGCGCGTCGCCGCGACCGGCCTGCCCCGCTTCGACGCGCTGGAGCCCGTGCACGGGCCGCGCCGCATCCTGGTCATGCCGACCTGGCGGCGCGACATCGTGGCGCCCTCCTACAACAAGGCGGCCAAGCCGGAGATCCCCTTCGCGGCCTCCGAGTACTACCGCTTCTTCTCCGCGCTGCTGCGCGACGAGCGGCTGCTCAAGACGCTCCAGTACCACAACGTGGAACTGGAGTTCATGCCGCACTACGAGATCCGGCCCTACCTCAAGCACTTCCGCATCGACCACCCGTCGATCACGGTCTCCTCGACCGGGCGGGACGTGCAGCTCGCCATGCGCGAGTGCGCGATGCTCGTCACCGACTACTCGTCGGTGTTCTTCGACGTCGCCTACATGGGCAAGCCGATCGTCTACACCAACTTCGACGACGAGTCCTTCTACAGCAAGCACTACAAGCGCGGCTACTTCGACCTCGCCCGGGACGGCTTCGGACCGACCTGCGGCACCGTCGAGCGGGCGGTGGACGAGATCATCGCCTCCGTCGAGCGCGGCTTCGTCGTGGAGGAGCAGTACCGTCAGCGCGCCGAGGAGTTCTTCGTGCTGCGCGACACCAACAACTGCGAGCGGGCCTTCAAGGTGATCGACACCATGGACGCCTCCGTCGCGGGCGACCCGGGACGGCCCACCGCACCCCTGGTGATGGGCCGGCCGGGCGAGCACCAGGAAGGAAGGGGATGACGCCGTGCGGCACAAGAGGATCTTTCTCGCCGGCGACTCCAGCGTGACGAGCCGGCCGCGGAGCATGGCGCCGATGGTCGGCTGGGGCCAGGTGCTCCAGCTGTTCGTGCAGGGCGCCGAGGTGGTCAACGCGGCCCGTGCCGGCTCCAGTTCGCGCAGCTTCCTGGAGCGCGGCAGGCTCGCCTGGATCCTGGAGAACATCGCCCCCGGCGATCTGCTGCTGGTCTCCTTCGGCCTGATCGACATGAAGCCCGGCGACGGCCGCTTCACCGAGCCGTTCGGCGACTACCAGTTCTTCCTGCGCCAGTACGCGCTGGGGGTGCGCGAGCGCGGCGCCCACCCGGTGTTCGTGACCAGCCACGAGCGGCGCGTCTTCGACGAGCACGGCAACATGCGCCGCCCCCTCGGCCTGTACCCGGCGGCGATGCGGGAGCTGGCGACGGGCCTGTCCGTGCCGCTGATCGACCTCAACGAGTGGAGCGTCGGCTGGTGGCGCCAGGCGGGACCGGAGGGCACCAAGGACCTCTTCCTGTACCTGGACCCGGGCGAGCACCCCAACTACCCCGACGGCATCGCCGACAACACGCACCTGCGCGGCCACGGAGCCGTCGAGTGCGCCCGGTTCATCGCCGGCGACATGTGCGCCAAGGGCCTGCTCACCCCCGAGTACTTCCGCAACCTCGACGCCCGTATCCCCGAGACGGCCGTGGAGTTCCTCGACGACCACGTCTTCGAGCAGCTCACCAAGGAACGCGTGGGCGGGCGCACCGCCCCGGCCGAGAGCGGGGCCCTGCTGTGAACGACTGGCATCCCATCGCCCGTGCCTGGGTCACCCACCCGCAGGCCCGCCACATCGGCGGCACCCTGGAGCTGTTCGCCGACGCCGACCCGGCCCAGCCGGTGACCCCCGGCCAGGAGATCACCTTCACCATGGTGGTCACCCCCACCGGCGGCGCCTTCCGCACCTACGGCTACCTGCTCGACGACTTCCTCGGCGACGTCGCCACCATGGCCCGCCACCAGGGCATGAGCCACCTGAACAACGGCCGGTACGCCACCTACGCCTCCGACGCCGAGCAGCGCACCGTCTCCTGCCAGGTGCGGGTCGCCGACGACGCCCCGGACGGCGCCGTGCTGCTGCCGCGCGTCATCATCGGCCTGATGCCCGCACAGGGCGACAAGCTGATCCCCTCCACCGCGGTCTCCGACGCCGGTTACCGGGTGCGGCGGCACTTCGTGCCCGGGCAGAGCTTCACGCTGCCCCCGGGCGGCCGCGTCTCCCTGCCGCCCGGCCACACCTGGGCGCCGGGGCTGCGGTTCATGGGCGTGGGGATCGCCCGCCACGGCATGCTCACCTGCCCGCCCGACGGCAGCGTCACCTACCAGGCGGACCCCGGGCACCTGGGATACGACCGGTTCGAGCTGGCCTTCGAGGACGAGCGCGGCAACCGGGTCTGGTCCGAGGTGACCATCCACATCGGCGACTTCGGGGCGTCCCCCGGGGCACTGCCCACCTATGGCTAGGCGGCACCCGGCAGCCCGGTGGGCCGCCGCGCTGGCCGCCGCCGCCCTCCTCGCGGGATGCACGGCCGGGCAGCCCGACTCCGGACTGCCCGCGTCCTCCGCCTCCCCGCTGCCCGACCTGCCCGCCGGCCTCGACTACCAGGAGCCGACCCGGCAGCTCGGCCCGGACAGCCCCGTGCGGCTGCACGTGCTGCGCGTCGCGCCCGACGCCCGGGCACGCGTCACCGCCGTCCACGGAACGGACCTGCCGAACACGGAGACCGTGCGCTCCCTGGCGGACGCGGCCGGCGCGCTCGCCGCGGTCAACGGCACGTACTTCGACATCCGCACCGGCCGCAACCACTCCGGCTACGAGGGCGACCCGATCGGCCTGTACGCCGAGCACGGCCGGGTCCTCAGCGAGGCCCTGTCCGGCCGCCCGGCCCTCGTCCTCGGATACGACGCCGGACGGCTCGTGGCCCGGGTCACCGAGGCGTCCACCACGGGACGGCTGCGGGCCGCCGACGGCGCCCGGCGCGAGCTGGACGGCGTCAACCGGGTCGCCGGCCGCATCCTGGGCTGCGGCGGCACCGGCGGTGACCGGCTCGCCACCACCGGGGAGGTCCAGACGGAGCCCGCCAACGGCCTGTGCACCGACGCCGACGAGATCGTCTCCTACACCCCGCAGTGGGGCGCCCGCACCCCGCCGGGCCCGCCCGGCAGCACGGAGGCGCTGCTGTCGTCGTCCGGCCGGGTCACCCGCCTGCGCTCACCCGCCGGCGGACCGCTGCCCAAGGGCGGCGGCTCGCTGTACGGCATCGGCAGGGGAGCCGCCTGGCTGCGCGTCCACGCCGCCCCGGGCCGCCCGCTGGCGGTGTCCGAGCGGATCACCGACGCGGACGGCGCTTCGCTGACCGGGCCCGTGGACACCGCCCTGGGCGGCAGCGCCCGTCTGCTGCGCGACGGCGCGGTGGACGCGGACGCGGAGCGGCTCGGCAGCCGTGAACCGCGCACCGTCGCCGGCGTCACCGCCGACGGTACCCTGCTGCTGGTCGTCATCGACGGCCGCGCGCCGGGCGTGAGCGTGGGCGCCACCGGGCCCGAGGCCGCCGAGCTGCTGAGTTCGCTCGGCGCCGTGGACGCGGTGAACCTGGACGGCGGCGGCTCGACCACCGCCGTGGTCGGTGGTGCGCTGCGCAACAGCCCGCGCGCCACCGAGCGGGAGCGCGTCACCGAACGTCCCGTCGCCGACGCGCTCGTGGTGCTGCCGCGCTGATCGCTGTTCAGGGAAGGGTGACGGCGCCGGCCGAGGCCGAGAACAGGGAACCGCCCGTGCTCATCGAGATGTACGCCTCGTAATCCCCGGCGATGGCGTTCGTGAGCGCGACGCCCTTGTATCCGGAGGTGGCGAAGTAGGCGAAGTCGTAGGAGCCGAAGTCTCCGCGCCGCACGTGCGGCCGTACCGCGAGCGGTTTGCGGGACATACCGAGCCGGAAGGAATACGTGGCCTGTGCGCCGCGCAGGACCAGGTAGTAGTTCGCGTGACCGTGCGCGGCCGCCTCGATGCCGTGCACGAAGAAAACACCCTCGACGTGCAGCACCCGGTCCTTCAGCCAGCTCTTCTCCAGGGAGAACGCGGTCTCCTGGGAGAAATGGCCGAGGACGGGCCGCCGGACGAGCCGCACCCGCTGCTCGTCACCGATGAGCGATATCTCCAGTCCGCCGAAAGGCCGCCGTATGTCGAAGGGCCGGCGTGCCACGAGTTTCGTGCGCCGGTCTATGCCTTCCGCGGGGCTGGAGACCCGCACGGAGAGTTCGTAGACACCGCCGGGCATGCCCGCCATGGAAATCCCGGTTTTCGCCTCGGGCTCGAATCCGCCGTCGGTGTAGTCACGGGCGTACCGGTCGAAGTAGAGGCTGTAGGTGTGCTTGGCCTCGGTCGTCGCCAGCGGGAACTCGAAGTGTTTCCCGCCGCCTTCGACGACCAGGGACTTCACCGTCGGGAACTCGCCGTGCGGGGACTCGCCGGGCACGAAGGCGTGGCCGCTCAGCAGCAGGTTGTTGCCGCGGATGTCCTGCTTGTTCAGTACGGCGGTCAGCGCCTCGGAGGCCCGCAGCTCCGCCAGGTACCGCTGCCGCTCGTAGGGGTCGACGCGGGCGTCGCCGTTCTCCACGAAGCCCAGCCTCGGCACGGCGCCGTCGGACAGGGCGGACAGCATGCCCAGCACCAGGGGCAGGTTGTAGCCGGAGACCTCGCCGTGCTGCCGGACCAGCTGCGAGTTGGTGCGGATCAGGTTGAAGTTGTCGCAGGCCCAGAACAGCTGCAGATGCGGGCTGATCTCGGTCTCGTACTGCTCGTCCGCCTCCGACGTGAACAGGTAGATGTTGTGGCCCTGCCCGCCGTAGCTCTTGAGCAGCTCCGGGATGGCGCCGTCCAGCATGTCGACGTGCGCCTGCGGCATGTCGGGGCCCAGCATGTAGCGGCCGGTCTCCGCGCGGTCGCGTACGTAACTGCCGACCAGGAACTGCGGAACCACCGTCACGATGTTGCGGAAGCCGTACTTCAGGCCGTAGTACAGCGCGGCGCTGCCGCCCTTGGACACCCCGAGCAGGGAGACCTGCTCGGGACCCAGGCCGAGCTGCCCCATGGTGTTCTGGATGAGCCCGAGGACGGAGGCCTCGATGTCGAAGTTCATCGACCGGCACATGTAGTAGCTGTAGTGGCCGTCGAATTCGTCGCGGATCCACAGCACATTGGCGCGCAGGCCGTTCAGCGATTTACCGGCGAAGTGATATCCGTTCGGTGCGGCGAATCCCGAGAACACCACGATGAGATGGCGCACATCGCCTTCAGCGGGCCGGAACCGGTACTCCACGGGGACCGCCCCCGATGTGTCGGTCCCCGTGACGACACCGCGCCGGTCCACCGCCGCGAGATTCGGCACCAGCGCAGGAAGTTCCGTATTCATGAGATGTCGTACCCGCTCCTGTGTGAAGATCACCCCCCGCTTCCCGAAGGAAGCCCCCGGAAGTCTAACGGGCGGCTGTGGGGGAGGCGAGGGTGAGCTGTACGACAGAAAGGGCCCCCGCTTGTGGCGGGGGCCCTCCTTTCACGCAGGTGTCACTCCGGGACCGACGCGAGACCCGGGGCGAGGAACTTCTTGCCGTTCACCCGCTCCGAGACGCCCTCGCGGTCCAGGTACGGCGTGATGCCGCCCAGGTGGAAGGGCCAGCCGGCGCCGGTGATCAGGCACAGGTCGATGTCCTGGGCCTCGGCGACGACGCCCTCGTCGAGCATCAGGCCGATCTCCTGCGCCACCGCGTCCAGGACACGGGCGCGGACCTGCTCCTCCGTCAGGACGGTGTCGCCCTGCTTCAGCAGCGCGGCGACCTCCGGGTCCAGCTCGGGCTTGCCGCTGTCGTAGACGTAGAAGCCGCGCTTGCCCGCCTCGACGACCGCCTTGAGGTTCGGGGAGACCGTGAAGCGGTCCGGGAAGGCCCGGTTGAGGGTCTCCGAGACGTGCAGGCCGATCGCCGGGCCGACCAGCTCCAGCAGCACCAGCGGCGACATCGGCAGGCCGAGCGGCTCGACCGCCTTCTCCGCCACGGCCACCGGGGTGCCCTCGTCGATGACGTTCTGGATCTCGCCCATGAAGCGGGTCAGGATGCGGTTCACGACGAACGCCGGGGCGTCCTTGGTGAGGACCGCCGTCTTCTTCAGCTTCTTGGCGACGGCGAAGGCCGTGGCCAGCGAGGCGTCGTCGGTCTGCTCACCGCGGACGATCTCCAGCAGCGGCAGGACGGCGACCGGGTTGAAGAAGTGGAAGCCGACGACCCGCTCGGGGTGCTTCAGCTTCGAGGCCATCTCCGACACCGACAGCGAGGAGGTGTTGGTCGCCAGGATCGCGTGCGCCGGGGCGACCGCCTCGACCTCCGCGAACACCTTCTGCTTGACGCCCATCTCCTCGAACACGGCCTCGATGACGAAGTCCGCGTCCGCGAAGCCCTCGGCCTTGTCCAGGACACCGGTCACCAGCGCCTTGAGGCGGTTGGCCTTGTCCTGGCTGATCCGGCCCTTGCCGAGCAGCTTGTCGATCTCGGCGTGGACGTAGCCCACACCCTTGTCGACGCGCTCCTGGTCGATGTCGGTCAGGACGACCGGCACCTCAAGGCGGCGCAGGAACAGCAGCGCCAGCTGCGAGGCCATCAGACCGGCGCCGACCACGCCGACCTTCGTCACCGGGCGGGCCAGCGACTTGTCCGGCGCACCGGCCGGGCGCTTGCCGCGCTTCTGCACCAGGTTGAAGGCGTAGATGCCGGCGCGCAGTTCGCCGCCCATGATCAGGTCGGCGAGCGCCTGGTCCTCGGCGTCGTAACCCTGCTGCAGGTCGCCGTTCTTGGCGGCGGCGATGATGTCCAGGGCGCGGTAGGCGGCCGGGGCCGCGCCGTGCACCTTGGAGTCGGCGATGAAGCGGCCCTTGGCGACGGCCTGGTCCCAGGCCTCACCGCGGTCGATCGCCGGGCGCTCGACGACGATCTCGCCCTTGAGGACGGACGCCGTCCAGATCAGCGACTGCTCCAGGAAGTCCGCGCCCTCGAACAGCGCGTCGGCGATGCCCAGCTCGTAGACCTGCTTGCCCTTGAGCTGCTTGTTCTGGTTGAGGCTGTTCTCGATGATCACCGTCACGGCCTTCTCCGCGCCGATCAGGTTCGGCAGCAGCGTGCAGCCGCCCCAGCCGGGGACCAGGCCGAGGAAGACCTCGGGCAGGGAGAACGCCGGCAGCGCCGCGGACACCGTGCGGTAGGTGCAGTGCAGGCCGACCTCGACGCCGCCGCCCATGGCCGCGCCGTTGTAGTACGCGAAAGTCGGGACCGCGAGGCCGGAAAGCCGCTTGAAGACGTCGTGGCCGCCCTTGCCGATGGCGAGCGCGTCCTTGTGCTCCTTCAGCAGCTCGACGCCCTTGAGGTCGGCGCCCACGGCGAAGATGAACGGCTTGCCGGTGATGCCGACGCCGACGATCGCGCCCTCGGCCGCCTCCTTCTCGACCTGGTCGATGGCGGTGTTGAGGTTCGCCAGCGACTGCGGGCCGAAGGTGGTCGGCTTGGTGTGGTCGAAGCCGTTGTCCAGCGTGATGAGCGCGAAGCGCCCGGCGCCGGCCGGCAGGTCGAAGTGGCGCACGTGCGCCTGCGTGACGACCTCGTCCGGGAACAGCTCGGCCGCGCCCTTCAGGAGTTCAGCGGTGGTGCTCACTTGTCGCCTCCGTCGAAGTGCGGGTTCTCCCAGATGACCGTCGCGCCCATGCCGAAGCCGACGCACATGGTGGTCAGGCCGTAGCGGACGTGCGGCTGCTCCTCGAACTGGCGGGCCAGCTGCGTCATCAGGCGGACGCCGGAGGAGGCCAGCGGGTGGCCGAACGCGATGGCGCCGCCGTACTGGTTGACGCGCGCGTCGTCGTCGGCGATGCCGTAGTGCTCAAGGAAGGCCAGCACCTGCACGGCGAAGGCCTCGTTGATCTCGAACAGGCCGATGTCGGAGATGGACAGGCCCGCCTTGGCGAGGGCCTTCTCCGTGGCCGGGATCGGGCCGTAGCCCATGACCTCGGGCTCCACGCCCGCGAAGGCGTAGGAGACCAGGCGCATCTTGACCGGCAGGCCGTGCTCGCGGGCGAAGTCCTCGCTCGCGATGACCGAGGCGGTGGCGCCGTCGTTCAGACCGGCCGCGTTGCCGGCGGTGACCCGGCCGTGGACGCGGAACGGCGTCTTGAGGCCGGCCAGGCTCTCCAGGGTGGTGCCCGGGCGCATCGGCTCGTCGGCCGTGACCAGGCCCCAGCCCGTCTCGCCGCCCTCGGGGCTGGTGCGGCGCACCGAGATCGGCACCAGGTCCTGCTGGATCTTGCCGTTGGCGTACGCCTTGGCGGCCTTCTCCTGCGAGCGCACCGCGTACTCGTCGGCGCGCAGCTTGGTGATCGACGGGTAGCGGTCGTGCAGGTTCTCCGCGGTCATGCCCATGAACAGGGCGGACTCGTCGACCAGCTTCTCGCTCACGAAGCGCGGGTTGGGGTCCACGCCCTCGCCCATCGGGTGGCGGCCCATGTGCTCGACACCGCCGGCGATGGCGACGTCGTACGCGCCGAAGGCGACGGAGCCGGCGACCGAGGTGACGGCGGTCAGGGCGCCGGCGCACATGCGGTCGATGGAGTAACCGGGGACGGACTGCGGCAGGCCCGCGAGGATGCCGGCGGTGCGGCCGATGGTCAGGCCCTGGTCGCCGATCTGCGTGGTCGCGGCGATGGCGACCTCGTCGATCTGCGCCGGGTCCAGCCCGGGGTTGCGGCGCAGCAGCTCCCGGATCGCCTTGACGACGAGGTCGTCGGCGCGGGTCTCGTGGTAGATGCCCTTCGGGCCCGCCTTGCCGAACGGGGTACGGACGCCGTCGACGAAGACGACGTCCCTGACGGTACGAGGCACGATGGCTCTCCTCCAGGGTACGGGACGCTGAGCGCTTGCTTACGGCCCATGCTACTAACGAGTAACGTCGCTGCACAGCCCGGACGGCCGGAGCGGTGAAGGTCACACACGGCAGACGGGTGACCGGGCCGGATCTTGGCGCGATCTAGGCGGTCCTGCGCATGACAACAAGGGGGAGGTCGTCCTGAAGGGGCGCGGGGGACTGTGCGAAGCACCACAGACCACCCGCACCCGGCGTGCGTCGGGAAGCCGCCACGGCGCCTAGGCGGACAGCGCTGCCACCAGTACCGGCGTCACCAGCTCGACCTGCCACGCCCGAGCCCCGTACCCCGCCAGCGTCGCCGCGACGGCGTCCGCGTCGGCCCCCTTGGGCGGCTCCCAGCACACCCGCCGCACCGTGTCCGGGGCGATCAGGTTCTCCTGGGGCAGATTGAGCCGCTCGGCCAGCGCCGACACCCCGGCCCGGGCCGCCGACAGGCGTGCCGCGGCGGCCGGGTCCTTGTCGGCCCACGCCCGCGGCGGCGGAGGCCCGGTCACCGGCTGCCCCTGCTGCGGCAGCTCCGCCTCCGGCAGGGCCTTGGCCCGGTCCACGGCGGCCTGCCACTGCTCCAGCTGGCGGCGCCCCATGCGGTGCCCGAAGCCGCCCAGGGCGGCGAGGGCGTGCACATTCGACGGCAGGGCGAGGGCCGCCTCCACGATGGCCGCGTCGGAGAGCACCTTGCCCGGCGAGACGTCGCGGCGCTGGGCGATCCGGTCCCGGGTCTGCCACAGCTCGCGCACCACGGCCAGCTGACGCCGGCGCCGCACCTTGTGCATGCCGGACGTGCGCCGCCACGGGTCCTTGCGCGGCTCGGCCGGCGGGGCCGAGGCGATCGCGTCGAACTCCTGGCGGGCCCACTCCAGCTTGCCCTGCCGCTCCAGCTCCTTCTCCAGCGCGTCGCGCAGGTCGACGAGCAGCTCGACGTCGAGCGCGGCGTAGCGCAGCCAGGGCTCGGGCAGCGGCCGGGTGGACCAGTCGACGGCGGAGTGGCCCTTCTCCAGGACGTAGCCGAGGACGTTCTCCACCATGGCGCCGAGTCCGACCCGCGGGAAGCCGGCGAGCCGGCCGGCCAGCTCGGTGTCGAACAGGCTGGTGGGCACCATGCCTATCTCGCGCAGGCAGGGCAGGTCCTGGGTGGCGGCGTGCAGCACCCACTCGGTGCCGGCCAGCGCGTCACCGAGAGCGGACAGGTCGCCGCAGGCCACCGGGTCGATCAGTGCGGTGCCGGCGCCCTCGCGGCGCAGCTGGACGAGGTAGGCGCGCTGGCCGTAGCGGTAGCCGGAGGCGCGCTCGGCGTCGACCGCGACGGGGCCGGAGCCGGCGGCGAAGGCGGCGACCACCTCGGCGAGGGCGGCCTGGTCCGCGACGACGGGCGGGATGCCCTCGCGGGGCTCCAGCAGCGGGATCGGCGCCTCCGTAGCAGAAGATCCGCCGTCGTCCGGAGGGCCGCCTCCGGTGGTTCGCAGTGAAGTGTCTGCTGCGGTGTCGTGGGCGTCGGTCACGTGTCAAGGGTATCCATGCATGGACGGCGCCCGTCGACGGAACGTTCCGTCGACGGGCGCCGAAGGGTCGTAAACCGGTCAGCTCGGTGTCATGCCGGGTTCACGATCCGCTGGGAGGGACGGGGCCGGGAGGGGGACCGGTCCCGTTCGCGTCGGTGAAGGGTCACGGTGGGGGGACAGGGGACGATCGGTGCGGCGGGGGCCGGTGGACGGCCGGCCGGGTGCGGTCAGTGGATGATGCCGGTGCGCAGGGCGACGGCGACCATGCCGGCGCGGTCGCCGGTGCCCAGCTTGCGGGCGATGCGGGCGAGGTGGCTCTTGACGGTCAGCGCGGACAGGCCCATGGAGACGCCGATGGCCTTGTTCGACTGGCCCTCCGCCACCAGCCGCAGCACCTCCACCTCACGGCCGGACAGCTCGCGGTAGCCGCCCGGGTGGCTCGGGGCACCTGGGGGGCGGCGGTGGAGGCGGGCCGCGGCCGCGCCGATGGGGGCGGCACCGGGCCGGGTGGGGAGCCCGACGGCGGTACGGGTGCCGGTGACGACGTAGCCCTTGACTCCGCCCGCGAGGGCGTTGCGCACGGCGCCGATGTCGTCCGCGGCGGACAGGGCGAGCCCGTTGGGCCAGCCGGCGGCGCGGGTCTCGGACAGCAGGGTGAGGCCGGAGCCGTCCGGCAGGTGGACGTCGGCGACGCAGATGTCGCGCGGGTTGCCGATGCGGGGACGGGCCTCCGCGATGGACGAGGCTTCGATGACGTCGCGCACGCCGAGCGCCCACAGATGCCGGGTGACGGTGGAGCGGACGCGGGGGTCGGCGACGACGACCATGGCGGTGGGCTTGTTCGGGCGGTAGGCGACCAGGCTTGAGGGCTGCTCGAGGAGAACGGACACCAGGCCTCCTGAGGGGCGGGACGGCTTTCAAGGTCACAGTCGTCTTCGGCAGCGAGGGCCGGGCCCTTTAGAGAAAGATCACGATTTAGTGAGTAACAATCTGTGCAATTCGGACACGCGGTCGATCGTTCGGTGCACGAATCGGTTCGTTCGAGTGGCGGTCGTGACTGAAAGTGGCCGTATCGACAAAGTGACGGTCAAGCAGCCGCCCGCAAACCCGCGCCGCGGGTGAACCGGAACGCGGGGGGCGAGGTACGTGAAGGGGGAGAGCGGGGCTCAGCGCGGCTGAGGGCCGCGCCGCTGCGGCAGCGTGACCACCGACGCGTCCCCGGGACCGGCCGGCGGCAGCCCTCCGACCTGCGCCAGCAGATCGCACCAGGACGCCAGATGGGCCGCCGTGTCCGGGACGCCGCCCAGCCCCTCCCGGGGCGTCCAGGACGCGCGGATCTCGATCTGCGAGGCCGGCGGGCGGCTGGCCAGCCCGCCGAAGTAGTGGGAACCCGCCCGGGTGACGGTGCCGCTCGGCTCGCCGTACGCCAGCCCGCGCGCGGTCAGCGCCCCGGTCAGCCACGACCAGCACACCTCGGGCAGCAGCGGATCGGCCGCCATCTCCGGCTCCAGCTCCGCGCGCACCAGCGTCACCAGCCGGAAGGTGCCCCGCCAGGCGTCGTGCCCGGCCGGGTCGTGCAGCAGCACCAGCCGCCCGTCGGCCAGCTCCGACTCACCGTCGACCACCGTGGCCTCCAGCGCGTACGCGAACGGCGCGAGCCGCTGCGGGGCAGGGGTCGGCTCGATCTCCACCTGGGGCCGCAGCCGCGCCGTGCGCAGCGCGTCGACGGCGGCCCGGAAGGGCAGCGGAACCGCTGTGCCCCCTCGTGCCTCCCCCGTGTCCCTCGCGTCGTCCATTCCGTCAGCGCCGTCCGACAGTCGTCCCTGAGCCGCAGCCATGCGGGGAAGAGTAAGGGGAAGCGGGCCCTCGCGCAGGGCAAGACACCCCCCGTCGGGGCACCCGGTTGCCGGGTGGGGGCGGGCGGCGCCCCTTGTGCGCCATGCGAGACTTGCCGTCGTGAGTGCCAACGGAAGCCCCTCGGGCAAGCAGCCGACAGCGACGTACGACAGCGCCTTCCTGAAGGCGTGCAGGCGCGAGCCCGTGCCGCACACGCCGGTGTGGTTCATGCGGCAGGCCGGGCGCTCCCTGCCGGAGTACCGCAAGGTGCGCGAGGGCGTCGGCATGCTCGACTCCTGCATGCGGCCCGACCTGGTCACCGAGATCACCCTGCAGCCGGTGCGCCGGCACGGCGTGGACGCGGCGATCTACTTCAGCGACATCGTCGTACCGCTGAAGGCCATCGGCGTCGACCTCGACATCAAGCCCGGCGTCGGCCCTGTGGTGCAGAACCCGATCCGCACCCGCGCCGACCTCGCCCAGCTGCGCGATCTCACCCCCGAGGACGTCCCCTACGTCACCGAGGCCATCGGGCTGCTCACCGCCGAACTCGGCGCCACCCCGCTGATCGGCTTCGCCGGCGCCCCGTTCACCCTCGCGAGCTACCTCGTCGAGGGCGGCCCGTCGCGCACGTACGAGAACGCCAAGGCGATGATGTACGGCGACCCCGAGCTGTGGTCCGACCTGCTGGACCGGCTCGCGGACATCACCTCCGCGTTCCTGAAGGTGCAGATCGAGGCCGGCGCCTCCGCCGTCCAGCTCTTCGACTCCTGGGCCGGCGCCCTCGCCCCCGTCGACTACCGCCGCTCGGTGCTGCCGGCCTCCGCCAAGGTCTTCCGCGCCGTCGAGTCCTACGGCGTGCCGCGCATCCACTTCGGTGTCGGCACCGGTGAGCTGCTCGGCCTGATGGGCGAGGCCGGCGCGGACGTGGTCGGCGTCGACTGGCGCGTCCCGCTGGA
Organism: Streptomyces sp. Ru71; assembly: GCF_002920535.1. Classification (GTDB taxonomy): domain Bacteria; phylum Actinomycetota; class Actinomycetes; order Streptomycetales; family Streptomycetaceae; genus Streptomyces. Next base: position 32,052 of record NZ_PQSS01000051.1, read on the forward strand.
CGAGGCCGCCCGCCGCGTCGGCCCCGGCAAGGCGCTCCAGGGCAACCTCGACCCGACCGTCCTGTTCGCCCCGCAGTCCGCCGTCGAGGCCAAGACCCGCGAGGTGCTGGACGCGGCGGCGAACCTGGAGGGCCACGTCTTCAACCTCGGCCACGGCGTCATGCCGTCCACCGACCCGGACGCCCTGACCCGGCTCGTGGAGTACGTCCACGCGCACACCGTCCGCTGAGGGGCGCTCACCACGTCTGACGGGGCCGCGCGTTCCTGCCGAACAGCAGGCCGCGCGGCTCCGGTGGCGGTGGGGTGCCCGGGCGCAGCGGCAGGGCGATGAGCATGCCCGCGAGGAAGCCGACGACATGCGCTGCGTACGCCACCGTGCCGGCCGCGGAGACGCCCTCGCCGGCCGAGTACACCGCCTGGAGCACGAACCAGAAGCCCAGCACCAGCCAGGCGGGCAGCCGCAGCGGCAGGAAGATCAGGAACGGAACCAGGACCCACACCCGGGCCCTCGGGTACAGCACCAGATACGCGCCGAGCACCCCCGCGATCGCCCCCGACGCGCCGATCAGCGGGTCGCCGGATCCGGCGTTGAGGACGGCGAAGCCGTACCCGGCCGCATAGCCGCAGACGACGTAGAAGAGCGCGAAGCGCACGTGCCCCATGCGGTCCTCGACGTTGTTGCCGAAGATCAGCAGGAACAGCATGTTGCCCAGCAGGTGCAGCCAGCTGCCGTGCAGGAACATCGCCGTGAACACGCTCAGCGCCGGCGACTTGTCGTAGGACGGCGGGGCCACCACACAGCCCGGGCCGTGCGCGCCGAGTCCCACGTCCCCGGTGGGGACCAGGCCCGGCATCCGATGGTGGATCAGCTCGCGCGGCACGGCCGCCCAGTGGTCCAGGAACGCGTGCAGATGGCACGACTGCGCCAGCGTGCTCTCCCCGGCCACGGACCCGGCGAGGCCGGGCGTGAAGAGGAACACGACCACGTTGGCGGCGATCAGCGCGTACGTCACCCAGGGGGTGCGGCGCACGGGGTTCACGTCATGGACGGGGATGACCACGAGGAACTACTGCCCGCGATGCGGTCGGCGAATCGGTGAACGTGCGCGACCGCTCCCGCGTATGTCTCCTCAACCGCCCGCGGCGCGGGGAAGGCGTGCCGCGGGGCCGACGAGGGGACACGCAGATGAACGACCGAGTCACTCCCACGATGCACGCGCTGCCCGACGGCGAGGCGGAACTGGCCGTGGTGCTCCGGCTGCCCTGGGAGGACGTCGCCCGGCTGGGCCAGGAGGCGGGGCGGCTGGCCGCGCAGGCGCAGCGCCCGGTGACCCTGGACGAGGCCGTCAGCCACCGGCTGCGCTCCCGCCCGGTCGCCGCGCACGCCAAGCCGGCGGGGGAACAGCCGGCCGCGGTGTCGGCGCTGCCGAGGATCAGCGGGACGGCGTAGCCACCCGGGGTCAGTGGGGCGGTGTAGCCACTCCGGGTCAGTGGGGCGGTGTAGCCACCCCGGATCAGTGGAGTGGTGTGCCCGACCGCACCTTCGCCGCCGCCTTCCGCGCCGCCACCAGCACCGGGTCCCACACCGGGGAGAACGGCGGCGCGTAGCCGAGGTCCAGCGCGGTCATCTGCTCCACCGTCAGGCCGGCCGTGAGGGCCACCGCCGCGATGTCCACCCGCTTGGCGGCGCCCTCGCGGCCGACGATCTGCACGCCGAGCAGGCGGCCCGTGCGGCGCTCGGCGAGCATCTTCACCGTCATGGGGGAGGCGCCCGGGTAGTAGCCCGCGCGGCTCGTCGACTCGATCGTCACCGTCTCGAACCGCAGACCGACCCTGCGCGCGTCCTTCTCCCGCAGCCCGGTCCGCGCGATCTCCAGGTCGCACACCTTGCTGACCGCCGTGCCGACGACACCGGGGAAGGTGGCGTAGCCGCCGCCCACGTTGGTGCCGATGACCTGGCCGTGCTTGTTGGCGTGGGTGCCCAGCGCGATGTGCCGCTCCTGCCCGGAGACCAGGTCGAGCACCTCGACGCAGTCGCCGCCCGCCCAGATGTCCTCGTGCCCGCGCACCCGCATCGACAGGTCGGTCAGCAGACCGCCGTGCCGGCCGAGCGGCAGGCCCGCCGCCCGCGCGAGCCCCGTCTCGGGGCGTACGCCGATGCCGAGCACGACCACGTCGGCGGGGAACTCGGCACGGTCGGTGGCCACCGCGCGCACCCGGCCGTCGTCCCCGGTGAGGATCTTGGTGACCTCGGCGTCGTCGACCATGGTGATGCCCAGGCCCGTCATCGCCTCGTGCACCAGGCGGCCCATGTCCGGGTCGAGCGTCGACATCGGCTCGCTGCCCCGGTTGACGACGGTCACCTCGTACCCGCGGTTGATCAGCGCCTCGGCCATCTCGACGCCGATGTAACCGGCGCCGACGACCACCGCGCGCCGCCCACGCGTGCGTGCCAGCGTGTCGAGCAGGGCCTGCCCGTCGTCGAGGGTCTGCACGCCGTGCACGCCCGGCGCGTCCACACCCGGCATCCGCGGCCGGATCGGCCGCGCCCCGGTCGCGATCACGAGCTTGTCGTACGACGTCCAGTACTCGGCCCCGCCGTCCACGTCACGCGCGCGTACCCGCCGCCCGGCCACGTCGATCTCCACGACCTCGGTGCGCAGCCGCAGGTCGATGCCGCGCGCGCGGTGCTCCTCGGGGGTGCGGGCGATCAGCTCGTCCCGTCCGGCCACGTCACCGCCGACCCAGTACGGGATGCCGCACGCCGAGTAGGAGGTGAAGTGGCCGCGTTCGAACGCCACGATCTCCAGCTCGTCGGGCCCCCTGAGCCGACGTGCCTGCGACGCCGCGGACATCCCCGCGGCGTCGCCGCCGATCACCACCAGCTTCTCCCGCGCACCCCGTGCCGCACCAGTCATGGTCATGCGAACACGCTAGACGCACACGGTGTTTCAGTCCTCACCGCGCCGCCTCAGCCGGGGTCGCAGCAGCCGCAGCCACGCCGCGAGCAGCAGCGCCGCCACCGCCGCGAACGGCAGCACCGCGCCCAGCGCCACCGCGATCCAGCGCAGCATCGTCACGAACGCGTCCCAGCCGCCGGCCAGCGCGTCCACGAAGCCCGGGGCGTCGTCGTCCTCCTCGGCCTGCCGCACCGGCGTCCCGGACAGCGACAGCGTGATGGTGGCCAGGCTGGTGCGGTCCTTCAGGGACGCCTGCTGGGCCAGCAGCGCCTCCAGGTCGGCCTGCCGGCGGCTCAGCTCGCCCTCCAGCTCCACCACGTCGCTCAGCTTCGTCGCCCGCTCCATCAGCTCCCGCACCCGGGCCACGCTGGCCCGCTGGGTGGCGATCCGGCTCTCCACGTCGACGACCTGGTCGGTGACGTCCTGCGCCTTGGAGCTGCGTTCCAGCAGCCGGCCCGCGCCCTGCAGCGTGGCGAGCACGGCGTCGTACCTCTCCACGGGCACGCGCAGCACCACGCGCGTCTGCTCGCCCCCGTCCTCGTCGCGGGTGGTCGTCTCGTCGCCGACGTAGCCGCCCGCGGCCTCGGCGGCGGCCCGCGCGTCGTCCAGGGCCTTCGGCACGTTCTTCACCCGCACGGTCAGCGAGGCCGTGCGGATGATCCGGTTCTGCGCGAGCTTCGGCGGCGCGGCGGTGGCCTTGCGGGCGCCGCCCTCGCCGCCCTCGCCGCCCGCCGCGCCCTCCTGGCCCGCGCGGGCGTCCGCGGCCTCGGCGGGGCCGGCGGCCGCCGCCTTGTCCTGCGCGCTGCTCGCCCCGCCGGAGTCGCCGCCGGCCCCGCACGCCGTCAGCGTCAGGGCGGAGGCCAGCAGCAGCCCGGTCAGTGCCGCAACGGGTCGCGGAACGAAGTGTCGTGTGCGCATCTGGGTTTCAGCCCCCCGGGTCGTGTGATGACGGACGCTCCTTCGACGCCGGAGCGGGGCGCGGCGTTGGCGTTCGCCGGTTCCGATGCGGTCACGGTCGGGACTCGGCCCGGACACCGGCGTTGTCAGTGGTGTTTGAGACAGTGGGGTCATGAGCGCAAGGGGTACGAGCACGCAGCACGTCGTCGTCATCGGAGCCGGGATCGCCGGGCTGGCCGCGGCCCACCGGCTGCTGGACCGGGGCGCGCGCGTGAGCGTGCTGGAGTCCTCCGACCGGGTCGGCGGCAAGCTGCTGCCCGGCGAGATCGCCGGCGTCCGCGTCGACCTCGGCGCCGAGTCGCTGCTCGCCCGCCGCCCCGAGGCCGTCGGCCTGGCCCGCGACGTGGGCCTCGGCGAGCGCCTGCAGCCCCCGTCCACCGCGACGGCCTCGATCTGGACCCGCGGAGCCCTGCGCCCCATGCCCAAGGGGCACGTGATGGGCGTCCCCGGCACCGCCACCGCGCTCGCCGGCGTGCTCTCCGACGAGGGCCTGGCCCGCATCGAGCGGGACGCCGAACTGCCGCGCACCGAGGTCGGCGACGACGTGGCGGTGGGGGAGTACGTGGCGGCACGCCTGGGCCGCGAGGTCGTCGACCGCCTGGTCGAGCCGCTGCTCGGCGGTGTGTACGCGGGCGACGCCTACCGCATCTCGATGCGCTCGGCCGTGCCCCAGCTCTTCCAGGCCGCGCGCACCCACACCTCGCTGACCGAGGGCGTCCGCGAGATCCAGGCCAAGGCGGCGGCGAACCAGCAGACCGGCCCCGTCTTCATGGGCATCGAGGGCGGCATCGGATCGCTGCCGCTCGCCGTCGCCCGGGCGGTGCGCTCGCGCGGCGGCGAGATCACCACCAACGCGCCCGTCACGGAGCTGCGCCGGGAGCCCGGCGGCTGGCGCGTCACCGCCGGCGAGCGGGTGCTGCACGCCGACGCCGTGGTCCTCGCCGTCCCGGCACCCGCCGCCGCCCGCCTGCTGGCCACCGAGTCACCCCAGGCCGCCGCCGAGCTGACCGGCATCGAGTACGCCTCCATGGCCCTGATCACCCTCGCCTACCGCCGTGCCGAGGCGGGTCTGCCCGACGGCAGCGGCTTCCTCGTCCCGCCGGTCGACGGCCGCACCATCAAGGCGTCCACCTTCGCGTCGAACAAATGGGGCTGGATCGCCGAGGAGGACCCCGACGTGGTCGTGGTGCGCACCTCGGTCGGCCGCTACGGCGAGACGGAGATCCTCGGCCGCGACGACACCGGGCTGGTCGAGGTCTCACGACGGGACCTGAAGGAGGCCACCGGGCTCGACGCCACCCCGCTGCGGACCCAGGTCACCCGCTGGGTGGACGGCCTGCCCCAGTACCCGGTCGGCCACCACGCGCGGGTGGCCCGCATCCGCGAGCACGTCGCCAAGCTGCCCGGTCTCGCCGTGTGCGGCGCGCAGTACGACGGCGTCGGCGTCCCCGCGTGCATCGCGAGCGCGTACGCCGCCGTCGACCAGCTCGGCGGCGATCCGCGGGCTGTGCAGGAGCTCACCGCCCACCCGGTGCAGAGCCTGCACGGCGGAGCGGGAGAATAGGGTCATGAGTGACGACGCCCCCACCACTGCCCCGGACCGGATTCCGAACAAGGGCAAGCTGGCCAAGGACCTCAACGATGTCATCCGCTACACGCTGTGGTCCGTCTTCAAGCTGAAGGACGTGCTGCCCGAGGACCGCGCCGGCTACGCCGAAGAGGTCCAGGAGCTGTTCGACCAGCTCGCCGCGAAGGACGTGACGATCCGCGGCACCTACGACGTGTCCGGCCTGCGCGCCGACGCCGACCTCATGATCTGGTGGCACGCGGAGACCAGCGACCAGCTCCAGGAGGCGTACAACCTCTTCCGCCGCACGAAGCTCGGCCGCGCGCTGGAGCCGGTGTGGTCGAACATGGCGCTGCACCGCCCCGCCGAGTTCAACCGCTCGCACATCCCGGCGTTCCTCGCCGACGAGACGCCCCGCAACTACGTGAGCGTCTACCCGTTCGTGCGCTCCTACGACTGGTACCTGCTGCCGGACGAGGACCGCCGCCGCATGCTCGCCGACCACGGCAAGATGGCCCGCGGCTACCCGGACGTGCGCGCCAACACCGTCGCCTCGTTCTCGCTGGGCGACTACGAGTGGATCCTCGCCTTCGAGGCCGACGAGCTGTACCGCATCGTCGACCTCATGCGCCACCTGCGCGCCTCGGAGGCCCGCATGCACGTCCGCGAGGAGGTCCCGTTCTTCACGGGCCGCCGCAAGGACATCAGCGAGCTGGTCGCGGGCCTGGCGTAAGAGCTGTCCTTCTGCCGCCGGGTGCCACCCGCGCCCCGAAGGGGCGCGGGGCTCTGCTCGATGTGCGGCTCCGCCGCGTGAGCGCGACCAGCCACCCACGACCCGCACCCGGCGTCAAGGAGCAAGGGCCGGCTTCGGCTCCGCATGCGGCGCGCACGACGCACGCCGCCCCGGAAGCCGGCCTTCGAGCAGATACGCCTCGAAGTAACCGTTGACGCACTGGTTCGACCCACCCGCAACCCCGTGCGACCCGGCATCCCGCTCCGTCACCAGCACCGCCCCGGACAGCCGCCGCTGCAACTCCAGCGCCCCCTCATAGGGCGCCGCCGCGTCCCGCTCGGCGGCCAGGATCAGAACGGGCGGCAACTCACCGGCCCCGGTCCGTACATCCACCACCCGCTGACGCGGCGCGAGCCAGTACGCACAGGGCAGATTCGTCCACGCGTTGTCCCACGTCTCGAACGGCGCCACCCGCGCGAGCCGCGTGTTGTCCCGGTCCCAGACGCGGAAGTCCGTCGGCCAGGGCGCGTCGTTGCACTCCACGGCCGTGTACACCGCGCTCGCGTTCTCCGCCTCGGCCGCGGCCTGCGCGACCGGCGCCGCCTGCTCGACCAGCGGCTTCTCGTCGCCCTTCATATACGCCGACAGCGCCTGCGCGCGGTGCGGCCAGTAGTCGTCGTCGTACCCGGCCTGCAGGAACGCGTTCTGCAGCTGCGCCGGGCCGACCTTGCCGCCCGCCGGCTTCGCGGCCAGCCGCTGCCGTGCCCGCTCATAGCTCGCGAGCACCTTCTCCGGGGTGTCGCCGAGGCCGTACACGTCGTCGTGGCGGGCGATCCACTCCCGCAGATCCGCCCAGCGGCCCTCGAACGCCGCCGACTGGTCCAGGTTGTTGCGGTACCAGATCTTCGCCGGGTCCGGGTTGACCGCCGAGTCGAACACCATCCGCCGCACGTGCGAGGGGAACAGCGTCGCGTACAGCGCGCCGAAGTAGGTGCCGTAGGAGGCGCCCATGAACGTCAGCCGGTTCTCGCCCAGCGCGGCGCGGATCACGTCCAGGTCGCGGGCGTTGTTCAGGGAGGTGTAGTGCGCCAGCGCGCTGCCCGCCCGCTGCGCGCACCCGCGCGCGTACGCTTTGGCCCGCGCGATCCGCTCCTGTTTGTACGTCGCGTCAGGGTACGTCGGTGCCTGTGACGGCCCCTTGAGGAACTGCCCCGGGTCCTGGCAGGACAGCGGCGCCGAGCGGCCCACCCCGCGCGGGGAGTAGCCGACCAGGTCGTAGGCGGCGGCGACGCGCTTCCACTGCGGCACGAGGCCGACCAGCGGGAAGTACAGGCCGTCGCCGCCCGGCCCGCCCGGGTTGTAGACCAGCGAGCCCTGGCGGGGCACGCGCCGCTTGCTGTTGTGCGGGTCGCGGTGGGTGGCCTGCACCCGGCTGACGGCGAGCTTGATCTGCAGGCCGTCGGGGTGGGCGTAGTCGAGCGGGACCGTCACGGTGCCGCACTGCAGGGTGCCCGGCATGTCGGGCGCGTCGGAGCAGGGGCCGAACTCGATGCCGCGCGCGGCGGCCCGCGCGGCCGCGATCATCACCCCGCGCTTCTCGGCGGCCCGCTCCGCCTGCCCGGCCACGGCGCCCGCCGTGTCGGCGGCCCGCGCCGAGGCGGCCCCGGACAGGGCGGGGGGAACGGCCGGGGACACGCCCGGCGCACTGCCGGCCGGGGCGGCGGCCAGGGCGGTCAGCAGCAGCGACCCGGCGGCCGAGCAGAGGGCGGCGGCTCTCATGGCGTATCCCTTTCGTGTGCGTCTGCAACACAAGGGATGTTCGTCCGCCGGGCCGTGAAGGCAAGCACCGCGCGGCTGGTGTCGCCAGCCGTGCTCCCTGTGCGCCCCTCGGAAGGGTCAGCCGGTCCGGTCGCGGTGGGCGAAGGCGGCCCGCAGGTCCGGTTCGCCGACGGCCCGCACCCCGCGTACGGCGACGGAGATCAGGTACCGCAGGTCCTCCCCGGAGTCGTCGGCCCGCCGGGCCAGGGCGGTCAGCAGCCGCTGCCCCGCCGGGGATGCCCAGCGGGAGTACGGGTGGGCCTCTATCCGGGCCAGCACCAGGCAGCTCAGCGTGAGCGCCAGGGGCAGCGCGAACCACAGCGCCACCAGGGTGCGCGGTACGTCCGTAGGGCCCGGCGTCAGCAGCGCGGCCGCGCCCAGCGCGGTCACGGCCGCCGCGGCGCCCCGCACCTGGCGCACCCCGGCCGAGACGGTCGTCCGCGCTCCGTCCGGCACGGCCAGGCCGGCTCCGACGAGCCGGTCGGCGAGGTGGCGCACCGCGTCGGCGGCGGCCGCGGCGGTGCGCACCGGGGCGATGCGGGACTGGCCCTGGGGGCCTATCGCCCCTATCACCGACCGCTCCATCTCGTCGCGTCCGCACGGGTCGACGACCGTGGCCCAGCCGGTGTGCGCGAGCAGCAGCCGGCGCTGACGGGCCATCGAGACCAGGGTCAGATCGGCGACCCGGGCCGGGCCGCCGGACAGGAACGCCGCCTCGTACAGCGTCAGGTCGTGGGCGGCCGGCTCCTGCGCGTCGGCGGCGGCCGCGCGCACGGCGGCCAGGCACAGCCGGGTGCAGGCCACGGCGGCGACGACCCAGGCGACCAGCAGGAAAGGGACCCAGAACATGCCAGGTTTGTATGCCACGGGCCGCGCCGGACGCCATGGGGCGTTCACCATCCGGACACAGTGTTGTGGGTATGTGACGTTCCGCTTCCTTGGAGACCGCCCTCTTCCTTCACCGAGTCGGCGGCGGTACGGAGGCGGGGGCCGCCAGGTCCCGGGCCAGTGCGTCGAAATCGACGTACCCGGTGGCCTCCAGGACGCGTATGTGGTCCAGGACCGTCGTGTTCGCGTCGTCGGCGAGGTCACGCACCAGCGTGTTGCGGGTCCCGGCGCGGACCTGCGCGACCAGGGTGAGCACCCTGCCGTGCGCCAGCCGCAGGATGTTGGCGAACCTCCGGTCGAAGTCCATGCCCTGCGCGGCCCGCAACTCCCGCAGCCAGCCCTGCTGCTGCTCGCTCGGCTTGCCCGGCAGCGGCAGGCCGAGCCGGGCCGTGACGGCGCGCACCCGCTCGTCCAGGAAGGCATGCCCCTCGACCAGATGCCGGCCCGCGGTGCGCACGGCGACGGTGGTGCCCTTCTGCTGCGCGAGCCGGCCGGCGGGCAGCTCCCACAGGCCGGCCAGCCGGACCTTGAAGACGAAGTCCCGGTCCTGCGCCGACAGCGCGCCGTACCGGGTGGGCATGTCGTCCCCGCTCAGGGTGTCCGCCGGGCCGGCGTCGGCGGCGGGGCGGTCGGCGTAGGACCAGAGGGGGACGATCAGTGCCAGGAGAGTGGTGGTGAGGCCGGCGATGATCAGACCGGTGCCACTGAAGATGCCTCGGCCCTGGACGGGGGGTCGCGGTCGCATGGTGCTCTCCTGCTTACGGCACCGCACGCCGGAGTTCTCCCGGGTGCGGGGGAGGCATCGTACTGCGCCGTGACGTCACGAAAAGACGATGGTCGTACTGGCGGTTGGGTCGGTCGGGTCGGGGTCGTGGGGTCGTCAGTGGCGCAGCAGCACGCGCCGGGTGGCGCGGGCCAGCCGCACCGCCGGGCGGTGGGCGCGCGGCCGGGGCCCCGACCGGTCCCGCCACCACACGCGCAGCTCGCGCCGCGCCCGGCCGTCCAGGCCCGCTGCGGTGTGCAGCAGCGACCCGGCGAAGTCCAGCGCGTCCCGGCGGTAGCCGCCGCTCATCGGGTGCTGCCGGGCGTACGCGAGGAACGCCGGGCGGTAGGCGTCGCCGAGGATGACCGGCAGCTCCGGGGCGACCTTGGCGACCACGTCCGCCCGCTTCGCGGCCAGCGCCCGCGCCTGCACCTTCAGCCGCGCCCGGTCGAACCCCTCCGGCACGGGTGTGCCCGCGACCAGCGCGGACAGCAGCGCGGCCTGCGCGAGACCGAGCCGCGCCCTGGTCGCGCCGGGCACGGGCTCGTGCGGCGCCGCGGCGTGGGCCGGCTCCCGGCCGCCGTCCGGGCGCGGGTCGCGGGAGGCGCCGGGTGCGTCCGCCGCCGTACGGCCGCGCCGCACCGCCCGCCGGATGGACGCCAGCTCACGCTCCAGCTCGGCCGGTTCGGGGAAGTTGTCGTCCCGCTCCAGCAGGACGCCCGGCGGGCTGGTGCGGGAGGCGAGGTCGGTCAGGATGTCCAGCACCGGCTGCGGCACCGGGTGCGCGTGGCTGTCGTGCCAGACGCCGTCCCGCTCGACGCCGCCCGCGACATGGACGTACGCCAGAGCCTCCACCGGCAGGTCGGCGAGCGCCTTGGCCGGGTCCTCGCCGCGGTTGACATGGTTGGTGTGCAGGTTCGCCACGTCGATCAGGAGCCGGACCCCGGTGCGGTCGGCCAGTTCGTACAGGAACTGGCCCTCCGTCAGCTCCTCGCCGGGCCAGGCGAACAGCGCGGCGATGTTCTCCACGGCGAGCGGCACGGGCAGGGCGTCCTGGGCGATGCGCACGTTCTCGCACAGCACGTCGAGCGCGTCCCGGGTGCGCGGCACCGGCAGCAGGTGGCCGGCCTCCAGCAGGGGCGAGGCGGTCAGCTCGCCGCCCGCCCGCACGAACGCGATGTGCTCGGTGACCAGCGGCGACCCCAGCGCCTCGGCCCGCTCGGCGAGTGCGGCGAGCCGGTGCGCGTCGGGCCGGTCGGCGCCGCCGAGGCCCAGTGACACACCGTGCGGTACGACGGTCACGCCCCGCTCGCGCAGCCGCCGCAGCGACTCGGGCAGGTGGCCGGGGCAGACGTTCTCCGCCACGACCTCGACCCAGTCGATCCCGGGCATGCGCTCCACGGCCTCGGCGATCTCCGGCCGCCACCCGATGCCCGTGCCCAGTCGCTCCATGGGTCCCCTCCTCGTCACTCACCGTGGGCGGTCGCTGTGACGGGGGTATGGCCCCGGCATCGGGCGGCGAACCGCGCGGGGGCGGTCTTCAGAGCAACATTTGAGCTTTGGCGGGGGTGGGCGCTGGGCGCTGGGCGGCCACGGGTTCGCCTGCGGCGGGCTGTGCCGGTTGTGTTGTGGCTGGGCGCGCGGTTTCCGCGCCACGTGTTCGCCTGCGGCGGCCCGTGCGGGTGGGTGGGTGGCTGGTCGCGCAGTTCCCCGCGCCCCTTTATGCCTGCGGCGGCCCGTTGCTGTTGCGTCGTGGCTGGTGTAGCGCCTTGTGCCGGTGGTCACTGCGGGGCCGCGGTGGGGGGTGTCCGTCCTCGGTCCGGCCCGCTGTCTCCGACGCGGTGAGGGTTGGCGGTGCCGGCCGCTGCGGGCGGACACCCCCCACCCCGCCCCCTCCCGCCGTGCGCGACTGCGGGCCGCCATCGGCCGCCGTGGTGGGGGTCAGCGCAGGGCCGGGTGGTCCGCTACGACCGTGCAGCTGCCCGGGGCGATCTCGGTGAAGCCCGCGTCCCGGACCAGGGGCAGTCGGCTGGTGGTCAGGTCGCGCCACTGTGCGGGGTCGGCCGTGCGCACCGCGAGGGGGAAACCGGCGTCCCGCCACGTGGCCCGCTCCTCGTCCGACAGCTCCCACCAGGCCAGCTGGGCGCCGTGCCCGGCCTGGGCCATCGCCTTGCCGGCCGACATCTCCACCTCGGGGCTCATCCACAGCACGGGCTCGGCCAGGTCCGGCCCGGCGGGCGGCTCCGGGTCGTCCAGCTCGGTGCCGGAGACCTGCAGCTTGGCCAGGTCCTTCGGCCAGCCGTCCAGCGGCACCGGCGGGAACACCCGCACCTCGGCCGACTTGCCGGTGACCGTGATGCCCGGCAGCGCCTCGGCCCGCCGCCACTCCGCGCCGCGCGCCCGGCGCACCACCTTGCGGATGCGCGCGTCCTGCCAGTCCCGGATGGCCTGCGCCCACTCGCCGTCGCCCAGCGAACGCTCGTCGCTCAGCATCACCAGCACGGCCCGCGCCGCCGTCTCAAGGGCGTCGGTCCGGGCGGGCGGCGCGGCCTTCTCCAGCCGCACCACCAGCGGCAGCACATACTGCGGGGCGAGGTCGCGCGCGGTGGGCTCGGAGCGGAAGGGGCTGTCCTGCACGGGAGTGGGTTCAGTGTTCACGCCGTCCAGTCTGCCAAGGCGTCCCGGCGGGCCCGCCCCCGGCGTCTCACCCCGAGCAGGCGGTGCGCTGCGCCTCCTGCCACTCACACACCGGGCACAGCGTGATCCCCTTGTACGACTCCGGGTACTCCGTCGGCTCACGGCACAGCACGCACTCCGCGTACGGCGGGCCGTCGGCCCTGGGCGGCCGGGTCGCGTCGATGAGGCAGTAGTCGACAGGTGCGTCGTCGTCGCTCATGCGTCCAGCGTACGAGGGTCAGGGCCGGCCGTTCGCGGCGCCGATCAGCTCGGACACCTTGACGAAGCGGTAGCCGCGCTTGCGCAGCTCGGGCACCACGCTCCGCACCACCCGCTCGGTCGTCGGGGCCGCGCTGCGGGTGCAGTGCATGACGACCACGGACCCCGGCCGCACCCCGTCCAGCACCTGCAGGGCCACCGCGTCCGCGTCCGTCGCGAAGGCGTCCCCGCTGACCACGTCCCACTGCACGGCCGTCACCCCGGTGCCGCTGAGCTCCCGCAGGGCGTCCCGGTCGTAGCAGCCGCCGGGGAAGCGGAAGTAGGGCCGCGCGTCCTTCACCCCGGCCGCGCGGAAGGCGGCGTAGGCGCGCTCCACGTCCTCGCGCATCCGCTCCGGGGCGACCGTCGGCAGCCCGTAGCAGTCACCGGTGAACGCGTAGTGGCTGTAGGAGTGGTTGGCGATCTCGAACAGCGGGTCGTGGTCGATGGCCCGGGCCTGCGCCGGGTACTGCTGCGCCCACCGGCCCGTCATGAACACCGTCGCCGGCACCTTCAGGGTGCGCAGCGCCTCGATCAGGCCCGGGTTGTCGAAGTGCTCGCCGGCGGCGGCGCGCGGCCCCTGGTCGGCGGTCATGTCGGCGTCGAAGGTCAGCGCGACGACCTTGCCGTGGCCGGTGCGCGGGCCGTTCTTGAACACGGGCGTCAGACCGGCCGGGCCCGGGGCGAGCGTGGGCGGCCGGGACACCGTCACCGACGGTGATGCCGCGCTCGGCGCCGGCCGGGCGGCATGCGGGCTCGCCGTGTGCGGGGTGGGGGTCCGTGCGGTCCCGCAGGCGGCGAGAGCGGCGCCGAGGGCGCACAGCGCGGTGAGACGGCGAAGGGGAGCGATCACCGTATGAAGATATGACCAGGAGCGGTCCATCTCGCACCGTCGGCGACCCGACGCGACGTCACATCACCCACCCGGCGTCAACAGCCGCCGCCCTACCCGTCGCGTCGCTTCAACGGCCGCAGCGCCGGTCCCTGGAGGATCTCGCCGTCGATCCCGAACCGGGAACCGTGGCAGGGGCAGTCCCAGGACCGCTCCGCGGCGTTGAAGTTCACCAGGCAGCCCAGGTGGGTGCAGCGGGCGGACACGGCATGGAGCTCGCCGTCGTCGTCGCGGTACGCCGCGATCCGGTCGCCGCCCGCCCGGACCACCGCGCCCTCGCCGGGCGCGAGGTCCTCCAGGGACTTCGCCGGGCGCAGCCGGTCGCCGACGAAGTGCCGGGCGACCTTGGCCTGCGTCTTCAGGAACATCGGCGCCTCGCGCACCGCCGTGCCCAGCCGGCGCGGGTCGTACAGCCCGCTCCACGCGCACTTCTCGCCCCGGATCAGCGCCGTCAGCAGCCGCCCGGCCATCATCCCGCCGCTCAGCCCCCAGCCGCCGAAGCCGGTCGCCACGTACGTGTGCCGGGCACCGGGGTGCAGCGGGCCGACCATCGGCACGGTGTCCGTGGGGTCGTTGTCCTGCGTGGCCCAGCGGTGGGTGACGTAGACGCCGGGGAAGTGCGCGGCCGCCCAGTCGGTCAGCTCCTCGAAGAGCGCCGGCACGTCACCGGTGCCGGGGGTGAAGTGCTGGCCGGTGACCACCAGGAAGCGCTGGCCGTCGCCGTACGGCGCGGTCCGCACCGACCGCGTGTTCTCGTCCGGCGTGATGTACATGCCCTCCGGGTCCCGGTCGGCGGGGAGCGTCCCGGCCACGACCAGCTCGCGGCGCGGCGAGAGCCGGGTGAACAGCAGCGCCCGGTCGAACACCGGGTAGTGCGTGGCGACGACCACCTCGCGCGCGGTCACCGTGACCCCCGCGTCGGTCGTCATCCGGCACGGCTCGCCCTCGCTCAGCCCGGTCACGCGCGTGTACTCGTGGATCCGCCCGCCGTGCGCGACCAGGTCGTCGGCGAGCGCGAGCAGGTACTTGCGCGGATGGAACTGCGCCTGCCCGGTCACCTTCACCGCACCCGCCACCGGGAACGGCAGCCCGGTCTCCGTCACGAACGACGCCGGCAGCCCCGCCTCCTTCGCCGCCCGCGCCTCGGCCCGCAGCTCCTCGACCCGGCCGCTGTCGCGCACGTAGGTGTAGGCGCTGCGCTCCTCCCAGTCGCAGTCGATGCCCAGCTCGGCCACGATCCCGGCGGCCCGCTCGATCGCCTCGGACTGCGAGCGGGCGTACAGCCGTGCGCCCTCGGCGCCCCGGGTGCGCCGCAGTTTGTCGTAGACGAGGGTGTGCAGGGCGCTGACCTTGGCGGTGGTGTGCCCGGTCACCCCGGCCGCGATCCGGTCGGCCTCCAGCACGGCCACGCCGAGCCCGGCGCGGGTCAGCTCCCACGCCGTGCTCAGCCCGGCCACGCCGCCGCCGATCACGGCCACGTCGACGGTCAGGTCCTCCGCCAGCGCGGGCCGAGGGCTGCCGCCGGGCTCCGTCTGCAGCCAGTACGAGCCGCTGACCTGCTGTTTCCGCGTCATGCCGGGGCGGGTACCCCGTCCCGGCATGATCACAGCTGCCGCTAGCGGCCCCAGGGGCCGGTGACCGCGAAGGTCGTGCCGGGTGTGTAGCAGTTGACGTACATCGTGTCGCCGTCGGGGGAGAAGGTGACCCCGGCGAACTCGCCCCACTCCGGCTGGTCGGGCGTGCCGATGTTCTGCCGGCCGCGGGCCATCGCGTACACCTCGCCCTGCCGGGTCACGCCGAAGACGTGCTGCGCCCCGTTGCCGTCCTCGCACACCATCAGGCCGCCGCTGGGGGCGAGGCAGATGTTGTCCGGGGACTCGCCGGGCAGCTGCACATCGGTGTCCGGGCCGAAGACGATCACCAGGGTGAGACGGCGCCGCCGCGGGTCGTAACGCCAGATCTGGCCGTAGTGGTCGGCGCCCGAGCCGTCCTTGCTGCGCGCGAAGGACGACACGAAGTACACCGAGGAGCCGCCCCAGTAGCAGCCCTCCAGCTTCTGCGCGTGGGTGATCCCCTTCGGGCCGTAGTCCTGCAGCCGGGTCGGGGTGGTGGCGGCCAGCGGGTCGGGTACGTCCACCCACTCGATGCCGTCGAAGCTCGCGCCGGTCTCCTGGATCGTGGACAGATCCGGCACGCCGGGCACCCGCATGGCCTGCAGACGGCCGCCCGCGCGCAGCGAACCGACGCCGCCCAGCGGCTTGTTCGGCAGGAAGCGGTAGAAGAGGCCGAACGGCTTGAGGAAGGCGTCCTCCGTCTCGTAGACGACACCGTTGTGCCGGTCGATCGCGACGGCCTCGTGCTGGAAGCGGCCCATCGCGGTCAGCGGGACGGCGCCGGTGCGGCGCGGGTCGCTCGGGTGCACCTCGAAGATGAAGCCGTGGTCCTTGGCGTAGCCGTTGGTGCCGGCCTTGTCCTCGGTCTCCTCGCAGGTCAGCCAGGTGCCCCAAGGGGTGCGGCCGCCCGCGCAGTTGACGGCCGTACCGGCGATGGCGACCCGCTCGGACAGCACGCGGCCCCGGGGATCCAGGGCCAGGGCCGTACAGCCGCCCTTGCCCGCCGGGTCGTAGGTCAGGCCCTCGACCGTGGGGACCGGGATCTTGGCGGTGGCGCGGTTCTCGTGGTTGCGCACGAGATGGGTACGGCCGTCGCGGCCGGCGAAGGCGGCCATGCCGTCGTGGTTGGAGGGGACCGGGCCCTCACCGGAGCGGAGCGGGTCGCCCTCGCGGGAGAGCACGGTGTAGCGGAATCCTTCCGGCAGGTCGAGCAGTCCGTTCGGGTCGGGGACGAGCGGGCCGTAGCCGGTGCGGCCCAGGTTCTGCGCGGCGGCGGTGCCCGCGAAGAGCTCGGACAGGGCCCCGGTGAAGGCGATGCCCGCTCCCAGGGCACTCGCTCGGGCCAGGACCTGACGTCGAGTTGCAGACATGCGGCAGTGACCTTCCTGCTGGCGGACAGGACGGGACAGGAACTAACTACTGACGCCGCTGTGTCTACCATCTGCCGCCGTGTGCGGGAACCACGCGTGTAGCACGTGTCACCGTGCGTATCACCGCGTCTCACTGCTCGATGACGTGGTCCTTCGGCGTCTGGGAGTTCTGCTCGGCGCCCTTCTCCAGGAAGCGCAGCAGCTCGACCGGGATGGGCAGCACCAGCGTGGAGTTCTTCTCCGCCGCCACCGCCATCACCGTCTGCAGCAGCCGCAGTTGCAGCGCGGAGGGCGTGTCCGCCATGGCCTGGGCGGCCTCGGCCAGCTTCTTCGACGCCTGGAACTCGGCGTCGGCGTTGATGATGCGCGCCCGCCGCTCACGGTCGGCCTCGGCCTGCCGGGCCATGGACCGCTTCATCGTGTCCGGCAGTGAGACGTCCTTGATCTCGACGCGGTCGATCTGCACGCCCCAGCCGACGGCCGGGCTGTCGATCATCAGCTCCAGCCCCTGGTTCAGCTTCTCGCGGTTGGACAGCAGATCGTCCAGCTCGCTCTTGCCGATGATCGACCTGAGCGAGGTCTGCGCCATCTGCGAGACCGCGAACCGGTAGTCCTCCACGTTGACGACCGCCGCGGAGGGGTCCACCACCTTGAAGTACACGACGGCGTCCACCCGCACGGTGACGTTGTCCCGGGTGATGCCCTCCTGGGCCGGGATCGGCATGGTCACGATCTGCATGTTGACCCGGCGCAGCCGGTCGACACCCGGCACGATCAAGGCCAGCCCCGGCTGCCGCACACCACCGCGCAGCCGGCCGAGCCGGAAGACCACTCCCCGCTCGTACTGCTTGACGACCCGCGCCGCCGCGGTCAGGTACACCAGACCGGCCACACCGGCCGCCGCGATCGCCCCCAGCAGCTCCTGGAGCATGGCGACCCCCTCACCGAGAGGTCCGTTTCCTCTGCTCCTGCAACGATATGCCCGGCCTCCGGTCCCGGGCCACGCCCGCGACCGGAGGCCGACGCTCCGGCGGGCGCTACGCCGCCGTCACGACCCTCACCGGCTCAGTGCCGACCGCGCTGTGCCGCTCGGCCCACGACTCCAGCGCCGTCCGGCACGCGTGGTCCAGGTGGTGCAGCCCGGACAGGTCCAGCTCGACGGGCCGGTCCTGGGGGAGCGCCTCCAGGCTGTCGAGGATCTTCGGCAGCCGCAGGAAGGTCGCGTTGCCCGACAGATGCGCCTGGACGGGGCCGGCGCCCTTGTCGACGATCTCCAGCCGGACGTGCGAGGCCTCCCAGGCGGTCTTGACCACGGACAGCGCCAGACCGATCAGCACACCCTCGAACATGTTCACCGCGACGATCGACACCGCGGTCACGACCAGGATCAGGGCCTCGCCCCGGTGCCCCCGCCACAGGGCGGTGATCTGCCGGAACGGGATCAGCTTCCAGCCGGCGTGGACGAGGATGCCGGCCAGCGCGGGGATCGGTATCAGCGCCAGGGCGGAGGGCAGCGCGGCGGCGAACAGCAGCAGCCACAGGCCGTGCAGCACCCGCGAGGCCTTGGTCTTCGCGCCCGCGCTGACGTTGGCGGAGCTGCGCACGATCACCGCGGTCATCGGCAGCGCGCCGAGCAGACCGCACACCGTGTTGCCGGCGCCCTGGGCGATCATCTCCTTGTCGTACTGGGTGCGCGGGCCGTCGTGCAGCCGGTCCACGGCCGCCGCGCTGAACAGGCTCTCGGCCGAGGCGATCAGCGCGAAGGCGACGATGGTGCCCCAGATGGCCGGGCTCGCCAGCTCGCCGAAGGCGCCGGCGCCCGGCGGCTGGACGACGCCGAGCAGTCCCTCCACCTTCACCGTGGCCACCGGCAGGCCGAACGCCTGGGTGGCCGCCGTGGCCAGGACGACCGCGGCGAGGGCGCCGGGGACCGACCGCACCGCCTTCGGCAGCTTCTTCCAGAACACGATGACCGCGACGGTGCCCGCGCCGACGGCGAGGGAGGCCAGGGCCTCGGTGCTGCCGAGCGCGTCGGCGAACGCCCCGGGCAGGCCCGCGATCTTGCCGATGCCGGTCTTGGGGGCCTTAAGGCCCGCCGCCGCGTAGATCTGGCCGGCGATGATCACCAGACCGATGCCGCAGAGCATGCCCTCCACGACCGACACGGATATCGCCCGGAACCAGCGGCCGATCCCGAAGAAGCCCATGGCGAGCTGGAGCAGGCCGGCGGCCAGCACGATCACCCCGAGCGAGGCCACGCCGAACTCGCTGACGGCCTCGAAGACCAGCACGGTCAGGCCGGCGGCCGGCCCCGACACCTGAAGGCTGCTGCCGGGCATCAGCCCGGTGACCAGGCCGCCCACGATGCCGGTGATCAGGCCGAGTTCGGCCGGGACTCCGGAGGCGACCGCCACGCCGACGCACAGCGGCACGGCCACCAGGAACACGACGATGGAGGCGAGGAAGTCCTCGCGCAGATGAGGGAACCTGCTCATGCCGGACCTCACAGCGCCTCGAAGCTGTCGGTGTCCGCGCGGTGTTCGCGTACGGCACCGGTGTGCACCTCGTAGTACCAGCCGCGCAGCCGCAGCCGGCCGTCCGTCAGACGCCGCTCGACGCACGGGTAGGAGCGCAGCCGCAGCAGCTGGGTGAGCACGTGGTTCTGCACGGCCTCAGCCACGGTCGGGTCCTGCGGGTCGGCCGCCTTGGGATCCTCGGCGGCGTGCGCGAGCCAGTCGCGTACGGCCGGTACGGCGTCGAGGTCGTCGCCGCGCACCAGGGCGCCGACGGCACCGCAGTGCGAGTGGCCGCACACCACGATGTCCTGGACGCCGAGGACGCTCACGGCGTACTCGACGGTGGCCGCCTCGGAAGTGGGGGTGTGCGCCGAGTACGGCGGGACGATGTTGCCCGCGGTGCGCAGCTCGAAGAGCTGGCCGGGGCGGGCGCCCGTGATCAGGGCCGGGACGACCCGGGAATCGGAGCAGGTGATGAACAGGACCTGCGGCGACTGGCCGTCGGCCAGCGGGGCGAACTCCTCAGGGCGCTGTCCGAAGGAACGGGCGTTGTCGATGAGGGGTTGCATGTGTGGTGACTCCTCCTGGCGCGCTGTGGGGTGCGCGTCGGGCTTCAAGGACAGAGGTGGGGTACTGCCTCCGCTGCGCGCGGAGTGGGGAGGTACTGCTCTGTTCTCAGCAGCGGAAGACCTGGAGTGCGGCCGGGGAGGGGGCCGGCGCGGGTCTGGGCGAGCCCAGCGGAGCTCTGCGGGGCGTGGCGGACCGAGGGGCGGCCGGGTCCGGGGCCGACAGCGGGCGTTCGGGCGCCTGGGGCGCCGAGTCCGCCGTGCGGTGCCGGTCGCGGGGGCGCAGGGGGTCGGCCGGACCGCGCGGGTGCCCGCAGTCCTGGGAGCCGACGCTCTCGTCGCGCAGAGCGGTGAGGGGGAGTGCGGTGCCGGGGCGGGCCTTGGCCTCCGCGTGACGGGCCGTGTGCGCTTGTGCGAAGGACGCGGTCGATGCGAAGAGGGGGAGGGCGAGCAGGACGGCGGTGAGCGCCGCGAGGACGGTCCGTACCGTCGTACCTCGGAACATGCCCCTCCCCCCGTCATGCTCGCACGTCATATGCGCACCAACAGTTGGTCAACGGCTGGTCAAGAGACACGGTAGCGGTGCGGGGGCGTTTGCAAGGTTAACTGCGCGTTACGAGCTGAAGAGAGCCTGAAAAGCGAGGTGGTTTGGCGCGAACCGGCTCCCGGTCAGGGCGCGGTGGGCGTGTCGCGGGGCACGAAGCGGCTGAGCCGGTAGGTCGTCGGGTGCGTCAGGCGCCCGCACAGCATGTCGACCCGCATCGCCGACCAGTCGGCGTGCGGGGCGGCGGCCCGGACGCGGCGGAGATGGTCGTGCCACTCCTGCTCGTCCCGGGTCTCGAAGAGCACCTCCCAGTGCCCCGCCTCGGGTGCGAACCGCTCGGCGGCCCGCTGCCTCTCGGCCTGCTGCCGCCGTTTCCTCTTGCGCTGACCTGGCATCGAAACAGCATCGCCGCCCTGCCGTGAGCGCGGCAAGGCGGCGGGGTGCCGGTGGTGGTCCGGTGTCAGCGCGGCTCGACGAGGCTCTTGGCGTCGCGGGCGAGGGCCGTGAGGCGGGAGATGGCCCGGAAGTACTTCTTGCGGTAGCCGCCGTTCAGCATCTCCTCGCTGAACAGCTGGTCGAACGGCAGACCCGAGGCGAGGACGGGCACCTCGCGGTCGTAGAGCCGGTCGGCGAGGACGACGAGCCGCAGCGCGGTGGACTGGTCCGGAACCGGGCGCACATCGGTCAGGCACACCGCCTTGAGTCCGTCGGTCAGCGCGCCGTAGCGGCTGGGGTGGACCTTGGCCAGGTGGTCCAGCAGCTGCGGGAAGGCGTCCAGCGAGGCGCCGGCGGTGGCGTGCGCGGCCCGGGTGACCTGCTCGTCGGTGAACGGCGCGGGCGCCTCGGGCAGGCCGCGGTGGCGGTAGTCCTCGCCGTCGATGCGCAGGGTGCGGAAGTGGGCGGACAGGCCCTGGATCTCGCGCAGGAAGTCGGCGGCCGCGAACCGGCCCTCGCCGAGCTTGCCGGGCAGCGTGTTGGAGGTGGCGGCGAGCGCGACACCGGCGTCGACCAGCTTGCCGAGCAGCGTGGAGACGAGGACGGTGTCGCCCGGGTCGTCCAGCTCGAACTCGTCGATGCACAGCAGGCGGTGGCCGGAGAGGGTCTGCACGGTCTGCTGGAAGCCGAGGGCGCCGACCAGGTTGGTCAGCTCGACGAAGGTGCCGAACGCCTTTTTCGCGGGCTCGGCCGGGGTGGCGTGCCACAGGGAGGCGAGCAGATGGGTCTTGCCGACGCCGTAGCCGCCGTCCAGGTAGACGCCGCGGGGGCCGGCCGGGGCCTTCGCCGCCTTGGCCTTCGCCTTGCCGAAGCCGAACAGGCCGCGCTTGGCGCCGCCGGCCGCGCCCGCCCCGTCGAGACCGGCCGCGAAGCCCTCCAGGACCTGTACGGCCTCGGTCTGGCTGGGCTGGTTCGGGTCCGGGATGTAGGTGCTGAAGCGGACCGAGTCGAACCGCGGCGGCGGCACCATCTCGGCCACCAGCCGGTCCGCGGGGACATGCGGCTCACGGGCGCACAGGGACAGCGGGGCCGCGTCGGCTATCGGGGCGAGGCCGGAGGCGGAGGTGGAGGACGACACGGTTCCCCAGCTTAAGGGGCGTGCCAGACTGCACGGCATGCGACGCCTGTTCCCTGTGACCGACGAAACAGCAGCCCAGACCCTGCGGGAGGCCGGCGAGGAGGGGGTGGTGGCCGGGGCGCCGGGGGTGCCTGGGGCCGGCGGGACTTCCGCCGGGACCGGTGTGGTCACCGAGGGTGATGTGGCGGACGGGGCCGTGAGCGGCGGCTCGGGTGCCGCCGCGCGCGAGGACCAGGGATCCGGGGGCGCCCCGGCCGGGGCGGAGGCCGGGGCCGGAGCGGCGCGGCCGAAGGGGGAGCCCGGTGCCACCGAGCCCGCCGGCGGGGCAGGCGATTCAGGCGGTACGGCCGGAGCGGGTGCCGCAGGCGCCGGTGGCGCCGGGAAGGAGCCGGGGCTGGGTGGTGCGCCCGGGGCCGGCCGATCCGCCGGCGTCGTGGCCGCGGGCGCCGAGTCCGCCGGTGGTGCCGTGACCGGCGGTGGTGAGGTGCGCGGTGCCGCGGGCGCCGCCACCGGGGCTGCCGTGACCGGCGGTGGTGTCGTGCGTGGGGGTACCGCCGGGGGCTCAGGGGGGCACCGGTGCCTCTGAGGGGCCCGCCGCCGAGGCCGCCTCGGGCCCCGTCGGGCTGCCGACCTTCGCGGGTGGGAGGGGCGGGCGGGAGTGGAGCCTGGCCGAGATCGCCGCCGCCTACGCCTACCCCGAGCCGCCCGCCGGGCAGCGGCAGCCGTGGCTGCGCGCCAACATGGTCTCCTCCCTGGACGGCGCCGCCCAGCACGAGGGCCGTTCGCAGCCCATCTCCAACGCCACCGACATGCGCATCTTCGGCACCCTGCGGGCCCTCGCCGACGTCGTGATCGTCGGGGCCGAAACGGTCCGCCAGGAGGGCTACCGCCCCGCCCGCGTGCGCGCGGAGTTCGCCGAGATGCGCGAGGCCGCCGGGCAGGCGCCCGTCCCCGCGATCGCCGTCGTCACCGCGAGCCTGGACCTCGACTTCTCGCTGCCGCTGTTCACCTCGCCCGTGGTGCCGACGATCGTCCTCACCGGGGCCGCGTCCTCCCCGGAGCGCCGGGCGGCGGCGGAGAAGGCGGGCGCGAAGGTCGTCATCGCCGGCGACGGCATCGGCGTGGACCCGGTCCGCGTCGTCCAGGTGCTCGCCGAGCTGGGCCACACCCGGCTGCTCACCGAGGGCGGCCCGCGGCTGCTGGGCCAGATGGTGGCCGCCGAGGTGCTCGACGAGCTGTGCCTGACCATCTCCCCGATGCTCACCGCGGGGGACGCGCAGCGCATCGCCGGCGGGCCCTCCGTCACCGTTCCGCACCGCTTCGCACTGGTGTCCCTACTGGAGGAGGACGGCTTCCTCTACAGCCGTTATTGCAGGTCGCAGCCCTGAGCGAGGCCCCCGGAACGCGGCCGCCGGCCCCGGCGCGGGCGGGTGGCCGCCCGGAGGACGGACATCAGCGGAATCAGCCGTTCCGTTTCGCTTCGGACGGGCACACTAAATCCGGCAGAACCCGTGCGATCACGGGGCAGGATGGTTTCCGCAGGGCCTGGTACGGCCCACGGAGGACAGGGGGCCCACCGCCCCCGTAGGAGAAGGGGCGCCTGGTGTTCACAAGCG
>NZ_PQSS01000052.1 GCF_002920535.1 Streptomyces sp. Ru71
CGGGGGCTTGGAGCGCGGCTCGCCCCGGTGGCCCTCGATCGAGTTGAACAGGGCCGTCTCCTCCCCGCAGACGTAGGCGCCCGCGCCGCGCCGGATCTCGATGTCGAAGGCGTAGCCCTGCCCGAGGACGTCGTCGCCGAGCAGACCACGGGCGCGGGCCTGGGCGACGGCGTGTTCCATGCGGCGCAGGGCGCGCGGGTACTCGCCGCGCAGGTAGAGGTACCCCCGGTGGGCGCCGACCGCGTACGCCGCGATCGTCATCGCCTCCACCAGCGCGTACGGGTCGCCCTCCATCAGCACCCGGTCCTTGAAGGTGCCGGGCTCGGATTCGTCGGCGTTGCACACCAGATAGTGCGGGTGGTCGGGCTGGGACGCGGTGGCCTGCCACTTGCGGCCGGTGGGGAAGGCGGCGCCGCCACGCCCGAGCAGCCCCGAGTCGGTGACCTCGCGGATGACCCCGGCCGGGCCGAGCGCGAACGCGCGGCGCAGCGCCGTGTAGCCGCCGTGGGCGCGGTAGTCGTCGAGGGAGGCCGGGTCGACGACGCCGACCCGGCGCAGCAGGACCAGCCCGGCCTCGCCCGCCTGCGGTACGGCGTCGACGGCCGCCGGCTCCTCGGGCGCCGAGTCGGGGGCGGTCGCGGCCAGGGCGGCGCCGTCCACGCTCGCAGGTGCCGCCACGGCCGTACGCACCGCCTCACCCGCCCTGATCGCCAGGGCGGCCGGGGCCCGCTCGCACAGGCCGAGGCAGGGGCTGCGCTCGACGTGGACGCCGCTGCCCGGGCCGCCGAGCCGGGACTCGACACCGGCGCACAACTGCTGCGCCCCGGCGGCCGTGCAGGCCAGGTCGGTGCACACGTGCAGCACGGTCGCCGGCCGGGGTCGCACCGAGAACATCGCGTAGAAGGTGGCCACGCCGTACGCCTCGGCCGGCGGCACGGTCAGCCGGCGGCACAGGTAGTCCAGGGCGCCCGGGCTGATCCAGCCGATCCGGTCGTTGAGCGCGTGCAGCCCCGGCAGCAGCAGGTCGCGGCGCTCCCGGGCCACGCGCCCGCCCCGCGCCCAGCGCAGGTCCGCGTCGGTGCGGCCGGCGCCCTCCCAGGAGGACTGCGGTGGGCCCAGCAGGGCGTCCACGGCGGCGCGTTCGTCGTCGGTCGGTTCGCTGTCGCCGAAGTGCAGGTCCACGTGCGCTCACCTCACGTAGGTCACGACCGGAAGCTTCTCGATGCGGATCGCCGACGCCTTGAACTCCGCCGTCCCCGCGATCGGGCAGTTCGCCTCGATCGTCAGCCGGTTGGTGTCCACCTCGTCGGGAAAGTGGAACGTCATGAAGGCGAGCCCCGGCCGCAGCGCCGGGTCGACCCAGACGGGCGCCTCCACCGACCCGCGCCGCGAGGTCACCCGTACCCGCTCACCGACCACCACGCCGTACCGCTCGGCGTCCTCCGGGCTCAGCTCGATGGACTCGCCGCGCCGGAGCGGGGAGGCGTAACCGCCGCTCTGCACCCCGGTGTTGTAGGAGTCCAGCCGCCGGCCGGTGGTGAGCCGGATCGGGTAGGTCTCGTCGGTCAGATCGACCGGCGGGTCGTGCCGCACGATCCCGAACGGTGCCGGCCTGCCCCGCAGGGCGGGGTCCTGTTCCCACAACCTGCCGTGCAGATACGTCGGTTCCAGCCGGTCGGTGCTCGGGCACGGCCACTGGATCCCCTGGTGCTCCTCCAGCCGCGCGTACGTCATGCCGTGGTGGTCCGGGGACAGGGCGCGCAGCTCGTTCCACACGGCCTCGGCGTCGGCGTACTTGAAGTCGTGGCCGAGGCGGGCGGCCAGGTCGCACAGGATGTCGATGTCCTCGCGCGCCTCGCCGGGCGGGGTCACCGCGCGCCGCACGCGCTGCACCCGGCGCTCGCTGTTGGTGGTGGTGCCCTCGGTCTCCGCCCAGCCGGCGGTCGCGGGCAGCACGACGTCCGCGAGCTCGGCGGTCCTGGTCAGGAAGATGTCCTGGACGACGAGGAAGTCCAGCGCGCTCAGCCGCCGTACCGCCTGCTCGCTGTCCGCCTCGGACTGGGCCGGGTTCTCGCCGACGCAGTACACGGCCCGCAGCGAGCCGTCCTCCATCGCCTCGAACATCTCGGTCAGGGTCAGCCCGTAGTGCGGCTGGATCACGGCGTCCCAGGCCGACTCGAACTTCGCCCTGATGTCGGCGTCGAGGATGTCCTGGAAGCCGGGAAGCCGGTTGGGGATCGCGCCCATGTCGCCGCCGCCCTGCACGTTGTTCTGCCCGCGCAGCGGCTGCAGACCGGAGCCGTAGCGGCCGACGTGACCGGTCAGCAGGGCCAGGTTGATCAGCGCGCGGACGTTGTCGGTGCCGTTGTGGTGCTCGGTGATGCCGAGCGTCCAGCACAGCTGGGCGCGCTCGGCGCGGGCGTAGGCGTGGGCCAGCTCGCGGATCGCGCCGGCCGGTACGCCCGTCACCTTCTCGGCGAGGGACAGGGTCCAGGGCTCGACCAGGGCCCGGTACTCGGCGAAGCCGGTCGTCGCCCGCTCGATGAACGCCTCGTTCGCGAGCCCCGCGTGGATGATCTCCCGGCCGACGGCGTGCGCGAGCGCGATGTCGGTGCCGACGTTCAGGCCGAGCCAGCCCTCCGCCCACTCGGCGGTGGAGGTGCGGCGCGGGTCGACGGCGTACATCCGGGCGCCGTTCCTGATGCCCTTCAGCACGTGCTGGAAGAAGATCGGGTGTGCGAAGCGGGCGTTGGAGCCCCACATCACGATGACGTCGGTGTGCTCGACCTCCTCGTACGACGACGTGCCGCCGCCGGAGCCGAACGCCGCTGACAGGCCGGCGACGCTGGGGGCGTGGCAGGTGCGGTTGCAGGAGTCGACGTTGTTGGTGCCCATCACGACCCGGGCGAACTTCTGCGCCACGTAGTTCATCTCGTTGGTGGCGCGGGAGCAGGAGAACATCCCGAAGGCGCCCCGGTTGCGGGCCAGTCCGCGGGCGGTGCGGTCCAGCGCCTCCTCCCAGGTCGCCCGGCGCAGCGGCTCGTCGCGGGAGTCGCGCACCAGGGGGTGGGTGAGGCGGGTGTAGGTCTTCGGTTGCCGTTTCCTCATGCGGCGCTCCTCAGCGCGAGCAGGTCCGACAGGGCGTGCACGGTGCGCAGGGTGGGCACCGGCACACCGGTGATCTCCGCGAGTTCGACGACGGCCGCGAGCAGCACGTCGAGTTCGAGCGGCTTGCCGCGCTCCAGGTCCTGGAGGGTGGAGGTGCGGTGGTCGCCCACGCGTTCGGCGCCGGCGAGGCGGCGTTCGACGGAGACGCCCGGTTCGCAGCCGAGGGCGCGGGCGACGGCGAGCGTCTCGCTCATCATGATCTCGATGACCCGGCGGGTGCCGCCGTGCCGGCACATCTGCGCCATGGTCGCCCGGGACAGGGCGCTGATCGGGTTGAACGAGATGTTGCCGAGCAGCTTGACCCAGATGTCGTCGCGCAGGTCGGGTTCGACGGGGCACTTCAGGCCGCCCGCCCGCATCGCCTCGCTGAAGCGGACACAGCGGTCCGAGACGCCGCGGCCGGGCTCGCCGACGGAGAACCGCGTGCCCTCCAAGTGCCGTACGACACCGGGGGCTTCGAGCTCGGTGGCCGCGTAGACCACGCAGCCGACGGCCCGCTCGGGCGCGAGCACCGCACTGACCGCGCCGCCGGGGTCCACGCTCTCGATGCGGCGGCCGTCGTGGGGGCCGCCGTGCCGGTGGAAGTACCACCAGGGGATGCCGTTCTGGGCGGCGACGACCGCCGTGCTCTCGTGCAGCAGCGGCCGGATCAGCGGCCCGCACGCCGCGTAGGAGTTGGCCTTCAGACCCAGGAAGACGTAGTCGGCGGGGCCGACCTCGGCCGGGTCGTCGGTGGCGTGCGCGCGGGCGGTGAAGTCGCCGCGCGGGCTGCGCACCCGTACGCCGTGCCGCCTCATGGCCGCCAGGTGCGGTCCACGGGCAATGAGATGGACATCGGCGCCCGCGCGGTGCAGAGCGGCGCCCACATAGGCGCCGATCGCTCCGGCGCCGAGGACTGCGACTTTCACGTGGGGCTCTCCGTTCGGTCGAGGGATACCGCGGAGGGGAGGCGGACGGACGGCTGAGGAGAGGCACATCCCCGCATCCTGTCGACGAAATATTGTCTACAGTATGGAAGGAGGGTGGGCAAGGGTTCGCGCAGCGGCTGCCCGGGACCGCCCCGCACGTCTGACGGAAGCCGACAACCCCCGCGTCCGTTTCCTGTCGCTTCGCCTGCCCTCGTACCCGCGAGTCACTGATCAGACTGGGGGGTCCGTGTCCGAGGCAACGAGGGGGACCCATCCAGATGAACGGCTCGCGGATCGCCGCCGTCGGCCACTACCAGCCCGCCAAGGTGCTCACCAACGAGGACCTGGCCGGTCTGGTCGACACCAGCGACGAGTGGATCAGGAGCCGGGTCGGCATCCGGACGCGGCACATCGCCGGGCCCGACGAGCCCGTCGACGAACTCGCCGCGCACGCCGCCGCCAAGGCGCTCGCGGCGGCCGGCCTCACGCCCGGCGACATCGACCTCGTCCTGGTCGCCACCTCCACCGCCGTCGACCGCTCCCCGAACACGGCCGCCCGGGTCGCCGCCCGGCTCGGCATCCCGCAGCCCGCCGCCATGGACGTCAACGTGGTCTGCGCCGGCTTCACCCACGCGTTGGCCACCGCCGACCACACCGTGCGCGCGGGCGCCGCCCGGCGTGCCCTCGTCGTCGGCGCCGACAAGATGTCCGACGTGACCGACTGGACCGACCGCAGCACCTGCGTCCTGGTCGGCGACGGGGCCGGGGCCGCCGTGGTGGAGGCCTGCGCCGAGGGGGAGGAGCCCGGCATCGGGCCGGTGCTGTGGGGATCGGTGCCCGAGATGGGGCACGCCGTGCGCATCGAGGGCCAGCCGGCCCGGTTCGCCCAGGAGGGGCAGGCCGTCTACCGGTGGGCGACGACCCAGCTGCCGCCGCTGGCCCGGCAGACCTGTGAACGCGCCGGCATCGCCCCGCGGGACCTCGCGGCTGTCGTCCTCCACCAGGCCAACCTGCGCATCATCGAACCGCTCGCCGAGCGCATCGGCGCCCCGCAGGCCGTCGTCGCCCGGGACGTGACCGAGTCCGGCAACACCTCCGCCGCGAGCATCCCGCTGGCCCTGTCGAAGCTGGTCGAGCAGGGCCGGATCACGACCGGCGACCCCGTCCTGCTGTTCGGCTTCGGCGGCAACCTGTCGTACGCGGGGCAGGTCGTGCGCTGCCCCTGACCAGGGGAAGCGCAGGGGGCGTGGCACGGGGGACCCGGGGGGCTCGTGCCGAGGGGACCGCACGCCGCGGTGGCCATTGTGCGCCGTAGACTGTAGACGAAAGACAATCGATACTGATGGTCTTCCGGCGTGCCGTCCCACCGAGTCCCGCGAGGGGGAGCGATGTTGTCGACCGGACTGCCGCAGGGCGCGGTGCCCCGACTGGAGCGGCCCGGCCCGCTGCGCGAGCGCGTCTACGAGGCCCTGCTCGAACTCATCACCACCCGTGCCCTGCGGCCCGGCCAGCACCTCGTGGAGAGCGAACTCGCCGGGCATCTCGGCGTCTCCCGGCAGCCGGTGCGCGAGGCGCTGCAGCGGCTCAACACCGAGGGCTGGGTCGATCTGCGGCCCGCGCAGGGCGCGTTCGTGCACGAGCCGACCGAGGAGGAGGCTGACCAGCTGCTCACGGTGCGCACGCTGCTGGAGGCCGAGGCCGCCCGGCTGGCCGCCGCGAGCGCGGACGACGCCGGGGTCGCCCGGCTGGAGGAGCTGTGCGCCCAGGGCGAGGAGGCCGTCGCCGCCGACGACGTGGACGGCGCCGTCGCCCTCAACGCCCGCTTCCACGCCACGATCATGGAACTGGCCGGCAACGCGGTCCTCGCCGACCTCGCCGCCCAGGTCGACCGCCGGGTGCGCTGGTACTACACACCGGTGGCCCGGCAGCGCGGGCAGCAGTCGTGGATCGAGCACCGCGCGCTCATCGCCGCCATCGCCGAGGGCGACGAGCAGCGCGCCACCCGGCTGATGCGCGAGCACACCGAGCACACCCGACGCTCGTACCACGAGCGCCCGAGCGCCTGACGCCTGTGCGGGTGCCTGACTCTTGGGCGGGCGTCTGACGCCTGCGCGGGTGCCTGACTCTTGGGCGGGCGTCTGACGCCTGCGCGGGTGACTGGCTCTTGGGCCGGTGCCTGACGCCTGCGCGGGTGCCTGACTCTTGGGCCGGTGCCTGACGCCTGCGCGGGTGCCCGACTCTGGGGCGGGTGTGGTGTCCCCTACGCGGGTGCCGGCGCGTCCTCGGTGGCCGGTGTGCGGTCGCCCGCCCAGCGGGCCTCGGTGGCCAGCATCGCCACCACCACGGCCACCAGGCAGGTCAGTTCGACCGCCGCCGAGGTGCGCACGCCCAGCAGGGCCGTCGCCGCCGCCACCGGGGCCGCCGTGAGGCGGTAGCGCACGGGACGCAGGCCCAGGGCCGCCCGGAAGGCCGCGTCCCCGGCGAGGAACAGCGCGACCCCGCCGGCAAGCGCCAACGCCGGTCCCGTGTGCGGGTGTTCGGTGAGATGGCCGAGCGTCTTCTTCACCCCGGCGGCCAGGAAGGCGATGCCCAGCAGCATCGGCAGGAAGGCGTAGTAGTACGCGTTCATCGCGCGCCGCCAGCGCGCCGGCGCCGGAGTCGCGGCGAACGCCGCCTCGGCCGCCTCCTCGTCGCGCACGAAGTACGTCCACCACAGCGACACCGCCAGCGCCAGCGCCAGGAACGCGCCGCCGACCAGACCCGGGGTCAGCGGCAGATCCCCGATGCCGATCCCGATCGCGATCACGGACTCGCCGAACGCCACGATCAGCAGCAGCCCGTGCCGCTCCACGAAGTGCGCCGCGTCCAGCGCGCCCAGCTGCTCGCGCAGCACCTCGGCCGGCCGTCCGTCGGCGCGTCGCGGCCCGTGCTCCGCGAACAGCGGGGTGACGAACTGCAGTACCAGCGCCAGCAGCCACAGACCGTCCGCGGCCAGGCCGTCGACCAGCCCGGCGCCGGTCACCGACAGCGCGGCCAGCGCGTTCGGCACGCCGTACCAGATGGTGTCCCGGCCGTGGCTGCGGGTGTACAGCGTCGTGTGCACCACGACCACGCCGAGGAAGCCCAGCCCGAACACCACCCCGGTGTCGTCGAAGACACGCGGGATCGCCAGCGCGCACACCAGGAACGCGGCCATGCCGAGCATCAGCAGCAGCCGGCGTGACGGACGGTCGGGCGGCACCTGGTTGGTGAGGTAGGCGTAGGCGCCGTACATCCAGAACAGCACGACGAGGATCAGCGCCACCCGGCCCGCCGTGGCGAACGACAGGTCGGCGGTGAGCAGCACGGTGAGCTGCGTGAGCGTGAAGACGAAGACGAGGTCGAAGAACAGCTCCAGGGTCGTGACCCTGCGACCCGGCTCCGGCGGTGCGGCGTTCATGTGTCCCCCCAGGTGAACGGTGTGCCCGCCGATCGTAAGGGCCGTGCCCGGCTGGGCTGTTGGCGACCAGGCCTTTGTCCTGTGAGTGGAAAAAGTCGGCGGGAATCCGTGCGCGACTTCTTCCCACATTCAACAGTCACTGCTACGTTCCCCTCGAAAGCCCGACGACGGTGGCCGAATTGAGGCGGGGAGGGGCACGTGAGACGCATGACCGCACGACCCGCGAACACGCATCAGGCCCGGCTGCTGAAGCTGCTGCGCGACGGGGGACCCAACTCCCGTGCGCAGCTGGGCGATCAGGTCGACCTCTCGCGGTCCAAGCTCGCCGTGGAGGTGGACCGGCTGCTGCAGACCGGCCTGGTCGTGGCCGACGGTCTCGCCGCCTCGCGCGGCGGGCGCCGCTCCCACAACGTCCGGCTCAACCCGCAGCTGCGCTTCCTCGGCGTGGACATCGGCGCGACGTCCATCGACGTCGCCGTCACCAACGCCGAGCTGGAGGTCCTGGGCCATCTCAACCAGCCCATGGACGTCCGCGAGGGACCCGTCGCGGTCTTCGAGCACGTGCTGGCCATGGCCGCGAAGTTGCGTGACTCCGGGCTCGCGGAGGGGTTCGACGGCGCCGGCATCGGCGTCCCGGGCCCGGTCCGCTTCCCGGAGGGCGTCCCGGTGGCTCCGCCGATCATGCCGGGCTGGGACGGCTTCCCCGTGCGGGAGGCGCTCAGCCAGGAACTCGGCTGCCCGGTCATGGTCGACAACGATGTGAACCTGATGGCGATGGGGGAGATGCACGCGGGCGTCGCACGCTCCGTGGGCGACTTCCTCTGCGTCAAGATCGGCACCGGTATCGGCTGCGGCATCGTGGTGAGCGGGGACGTCCACCGCGGTGTCACGGGCAGTGCGGGCGACATCGGCCACATCCAGGCCGTGCCCGACGGCCGCCCGTGCGCCTGTGGCAACCGGGGCTGTCTGGAGGCGCACTTCAGCGGCGCCGCCCTCGCCCGCGACGCCGTCGAGGCGGCCGGGCAGGGGCTGTCGCCGGAACTGGCCTCGCGGCTGGAGACCAACGGCACGCTGACCGCCGTCGACGTGGCCGCGGCCGCGTCCGCCGGTGACGCCACCTCCCTCGACCTCATCCGGGAGGGCGGCACCCGCACCGGGCAGGTCATCGCCGGCCTGGTCAGCTTCTTCAACCCCGGCCTGGTGGTGATCGGCGGCGGGGTGACCGGACTCGGCCACACCCTGCTCGCCGCGATCCGCACCCAGGTCTACCGCCAGTCGCTCCCGCTCGCGACCGGCAACCTGCCCATCGTCCTGGGGGAGCTGGGACCCGCCGCCGGAGTCATCGGCGCGGCCCGGCTGATCAGCGACCACCTGTTCTCACCGGCGTAACCGACGACACCGGTCCGCACCACCAGCACAGCGCACGGCTCCACCCTGCCCTGAACCACAGCTTCCCCCCTACCGCCCTGCCCTCTTCCCGCAAGGCCCCTTCTCCGCTCCGCCCTGCCCTGAACCGGCCCGCACGCCCGCCGAGGGGATCCACGCATGGCACCACAACCACCTCTGCTCAGCATGTCCGGCATCACCAAGGCCTTCCCCGGCGTCCGCGCACTGGACGGCGTCGACCTCGACGTCCTGCCCGGTGAAGTGCACTGCCTGCTCGGCCAGAACGGCGCCGGGAAGTCCACCCTCATCAAGGTCCTGGCCGGCGCCCACCAGCCGGACACCGGCACCATCCGCTGGCGCGGCGAGGAGGTCACCCTCCGCTCGCCGATCGCCGCCATGCGCCTCGGCATCGCCACCATCTACCAGGAACTCGACCTGGTGGAGCACCTGTCGGTGGCCGAGAACGTCCACCTCGGACACGAGCCCACGGCCGCCGGGTTCGTCGTACGGCGCAGGGCCGCGAAGGAGTCGACGGCGGCGCTGCTCAAGCGACTCGGGCACCCGGAGATCGACCCGGGCCGGCTGGTCGGGGAGTTGTCCGCGGCGCAGCAGCAGATCGTGTCCATGGCCCGCGCGCTGTCCCACGACGTACGGCTGATCGTGATGGACGAGCCGTCCGCCGCGCTCGACCCCGACGAGGTGGACAACCTGTTCCGGATCGTGGGCGACCTCACCGCCGACGGAGTCGCCGTCGTCTACATCTCGCACCGCCTGGAGGAGATCCGCCGTATCGGCGACCGCGTCACCGTGCTGAAGGACGGGCGCGCGGTGGCCGGCGGACTGCCCGCGAAGACCACCCCGACCAGCGAGGTCGTCGCCCTGATGACCGGCCGGAACGTGGCGTACGTCTTTCCCGAGCGGCCGGCCGAGCCACCGGCGGGCACCCCGGTGCTGCAGGTGCGCGGCCTCGCCCGGGACGGCGAGTTCGCCCCGCTCGACCTGGATGTGCACGCCGGGGAGATCGTCGGGCTCGCCGGACTCGTCGGCTCGGGGCGCTCGGAGATCCTGGAGACCATCTACGGCGCCCGCAAGCCGACGGCAGGTCAGGTACTCGTCGATGGAAGCCCGTTGAAGGCCGGCAGCGTCCGCGCCGCCGTCCGTGCCGGGCTCGGGCTCGCCCCCGAGGAACGCAAGGCGCAGGCCCTGCTGATGCTGGAGTCCGTCACCCGAAACGTCTCCGTCTCCTCGCTGTCCCGCTTCTCGCGCGCCGGCTGGATCGACCGCGGAGCCGAAGCCGGCGCCGCCCGCGCCGCCGTCCGTGAGCTGTCGCTGCGGCCCGACAACCCGTCCGTGCCCGTGCGCACCCTGTCCGGCGGCAACCAGCAAAAGGCCGTCCTGGCCCGCTGGCTGCTGCGCGGCTGCCGCGTCCTGCTGCTCGACGAACCCACCCGCGGCGTCGACGTCGGCGCCCGAGCCGAGCTGTACGCGGTGGTACGGCGCCTGGCCGACGAGGGCCTCGCGGTGCTCCTCGTCTCCAGCGAGGTGCCCGAGGTGCTCGGCCTCGCCGACCGCGTCCTGGTCCTGCGCGAGGGCCGGGTGGTGCACACCGCGCCCGCCCGCCGGCTCGACGAACACCGCGTCCTCGACCTCGTCATGGAAGGAAGCCCGGCGTCATGACGCAGCACGTCTCCCCGCCACGGGACGGCACCGGAAAGGTGCCGCCGGTCCAACTGCCCGCCTGGCGCACCCTGATGGCCCGCGCCGACGTCCGCACCCTGTCCCTGCTCGGCGTGCTCGCCGTGCTCGTGGTCATCGGCGGTGTCACCAAGCCCGACGAGTTCCTCGACACCCGCAACCTGCAACTCGTCCTCACCCAGGCGTCGGTGATCGGTGTCGTCACCGTCGGCATGACCTTCGTCATCACCTCCGGCGGCATCGACCTGTCGGTCGGCGCGATCGTCGCGCTGGCCTCGGTGTGGGCGACGACGCTCGCCACACAGGAGTTCGGCTTCGCCGGCATCCTGTTCACGGCGGTCGTCGTCGGCCTCGGCTGCGGCCTGGTCAACGGCCTGCTCATCGCGTACGGCGGGATGGTCCCGTTCATCGCCACCCTCGCCATGCTGGCCTCGGCCCGCGGCCTCGCCCTGCAGATCACCGACGGCAAGACGCAGATCGTCACCATCGACAGCGTGCTGAGCCTCGGCGAGCGCGACTCCTACGTCCTCGGCATTCCGCCGCTCGTGCTGGTCTTCGCACTCGTGACGATCCTCGGCTGGCTGCTGCTGAACCGCACCACCTTCGGCCGGCGCACCGTCGCCGTCGGCGGCAACGCCGAGGCCGCCCGGCTCGCCGGCATCGACGTCCGCCGCCAGCGGCTGTATCTGTACCTGCTGTCCGGACTGTGCTGCGGCATCGCCGCCTTCCTGCTGATCGTCCTGTCCGGCTCGGGACAGAACACCAACGGCAACCTCTACGAACTCGACGCCATCGCCGCCGCCATCATCGGCGGAACCCTGCTCAGCGGGGGGCGCGGCACCATCACCGGGTCCGTGCTCGGCGTCCTGGTCTTCACCACGATCACCAACATCTTCGCCCTGAACAACCTGCAGAGCGACGTCCAGCAGATCGCCAAGGGCGCGATCATCGTCGCCGCCGTGCTGGTCCAGCGCCGTACCGCAAGCACGACCTGAGGAAAGGGTTCCCCGCCATGCCCCAGCTGCCCACCCGCAGAGGACTGCTCTTCGGATCCGCCGCCGTCTCCGCCGGAGCCCTCCTCACGGCTTGCACCAGCAACGAGCCGAAGGACTCCAAGCCGGCCGCGGACAGCCGGCCGGCCGCCGACGACAAGCCCGGCAAGCACGTCACCATCGGCTTCGCCGGACCGCAGGCCGACCACGGCTGGCTCAACGCCATCAACGACAACGCCAAGAGCCGTGCCAAGAAGTACTCCGACGTCACCCTGGAGATCACCGAGGGCTCCAACGACACCGCCCAGCAGATCGGCCAGATCGAGACCCTCATCAACAAGAAGGTCGACGTCCTGGTGGTGCTGCCCGCCGACGGCAAGGCCCTCACCCAGGTCGGCCTGAAGGCGATGCGGGCCGGAATCCCGGTCGTCAACCTCGACCGGGTCTTCAACACCCCGCAGGCCTACCGCTGCTGGATCGGCGGCGACAACTACGGCATGGGCCTCAACGCCGGCCACTACATCGGCGAGAAGCTCAAGGGCAAGGCGAACGCCAAGGTCGTCGAACTGGCCGGCCTGGACAACCTGGAGCTGACCAAGCAGCGCACCCAGGGCTTCGACGACGCGCTGAGGAACTACCCGAACATCCGCAAGGTCGCCCGCCAGGCCGCCGAGTTCACCGTGGAGTCCGGGCAGGCCAAGATGGCCCAGCTGCTGCAGGCCCAGTCGGACTTCGACGCGCTGTGGAACCACGACGACGACCAGGGCGTCGGCGCGCTGCGCGCGATCGAGCAGGCCGGGCGCGACGACTTCCTGATGGTCGGCGGCGCGGGCGCGCTGTCCGCCCTCCAGGCCATCAAGCAGGACAACGGCGTGCTCAAGGCGACCGTGCTCTACCCGCCCACCATGGCCGCCTCCGCCATCGACCTCGCCCGCGCCCTCGGCCAGGGCAAGGGCGTCGGCGGCCTCGCCGAGTTCGAGATCCCGGCGTCGATCACGCTCTACTCGGCCGTCGTCGACAAGACCAACGTCGACCAGTACATGCCCATCGGCTTCCGCTGACCGGCGGGCCAGGGCCGCACGCCCCGCACCCCCCACCACACCGCCACACGTCGTCAGGACGAGGACGGAGGACTTACCCCATGGCACAGCCGCAGCAGTCAGACGGGACCCAGAGCCCGACGAGCCCGGCCGGCTCACCGGGCCGGGACAGACCGCCGCTGCGCGTCGGCATGGTCGGCTACGCCTTCATGGGCGCCGCCCACTCCCAGGGCTGGCGCACCGCGGGCCGGGTCTTCGACCTGCCCCGCCGCCCGGAACTGGCCGTGATCTGCGGCCGCGACGGGGCGGCCGTGCGCGCGGCGGCCGACCGGCACGGCTGGGCGGCGGCCGTCACCGACTGGCGGGAGATGGTCGAGCGCGACGACGTCGACCTCGTCGACATCTGCACCCCCGGCGACAGCCATGCCGAGATCGCGCTGGCCGCGCTCGCCGCCGGCAAGCACGTGCTGTGCGAGAAGCCCCTCGCCAACACCGTCGCCGAGGCCGAGGCGATGGTCCGCGCGGCGCGGGAGGCCGAGGCACGCGGCCAGGTCGCGATGGTCGGCTTCAACTACCGCCGGGTCCCGGCCACCACGCTGGCCCGCCGCATGGTCGCCGAGGGCCGGCTCGGCACCCTGCGCCACGTGCGGGTGACGTATCTCCAGGACTGGCTGGTGGACCCGGCCTTCCCGCTGACCTGGCGGCTGCGCAAGGAGCAGGCGGGCTCCGGCTCGCTCGGCGACCTCGGCGCGCACATCGTCGACCTCGCCCAGTACCTCGCGGGGGAGCACCTGGCCGGGGTGTCCGCCCTGACGGAGACGTTCGTGCGGGAGCGCCCGCTGCCCGCCGGTGCCGTCACGGGCCTGTCCGCCGGGACCGCCGCCGCCCGCACCGGCACGGTCACCGTGGACGACGCGGCCCTGTTCACCGGCAGGTTCACCTCCGGCGCCCTCGCCTCCTTCGAGGCCACCCGCTACGCCACCGGCCGCAAGAACGCCCTGCGCATCGAGCTGAACGGGGAGCGCGGCTCGCTCTCCTTCGACCTGGAGCGGCTCAACGAGCTCTGGTACCACGACGGCACCGAGCCCGGCGAGCACGCCGGCTTCCGCCGCATCCTCGTCACCGAGCCCGAGCACCCCTATCTGGACGCCTGGTGGCCGCCCGGCCACGGCCTCGGCTACGAGCACACCTTCGTCCACCAGGCCCGCGACCTCGTCCACGCCGTCGCCGAGGGCCACAGCCCCGAACCCTCCTTCGCCGACGGGCTGCAGGTGCAGCGCGTGCTCGCGGCGGTGGAGGAGAGCGCCGAGAAGAACTCCGTCTACACGCCCGTCGCGCTCTGAGGAGAAGCCACCGACATGCCGCGCCCGTTCACGCTGTTCACCGGCCAGTGGGCCGATCTGCCCCTGGAAGAGGTCTGCCGCCTGGCCCGCGACTTCGGCTACGACGGCCTGGAACTCGCCTGCTGGGGCGACCACTTCGAGGTCGACAAGGCCCTGACCGACCCCGCGTACCTCGATTCCCGGAAGACCCTGCTCGACAAGTACGGCCTGAAGTGCTGGGCGATCTCCAACCACCTGGTCGGGCAGGCCGTGTGCGACGCCATCATCGACGAACGCCACCAGGCCATCCTGCCGGCCGCGATCTGGGGCGACGGCGACCCCGAGGGCGTACGCCGGCGGGCCGCCGCCCGGATGAAGGACACCGCGCGTGCCGCGGCCGCGTTCGGCGTCGACACCGTCATCGGCTTCACCGGCTCCGCCATCTGGCACCTGGTGGCGATGTTCCCGCCCGCACCCGAGGCGATGATCGAGCGCGGCTACCAGGACTTCGCCGACCGCTGGAACCCGATCCTGGACGTCTTCGACGCCGAGGGCGTACGGTTCGCGCACGAGGTCCACCCCAGCGAGATCGCCTACGACTACTGGACCACCCAGCGCGCCCTGGAAGCGGTGGACCACCGCGCCGCGTTCGGCCTGAACTTCGACCCCTCCCACTTCGTGTGGCAGGACCTCGACCCGGTCGGTTTCCTGTGGGACTTCCGCGACCGGATCTACCACGTCGACTGCAAGGAAGCCCGCAAGCGCCTCGACGGACGCAACGGCCGCCTCGGCTCCCACCTGCCCTGGGGCGACCCCCGGCGCGGCTGGGACTTCGTCTCCGCCGGCCACGGCGACGTCCCCTGGGAGGACGTCTTCCGCATGCTGCGCTCCATCGGCTACCAGGGCCCCATCTCCGTGGAGTGGGAGGACGCCGGCATGGACCGGCTCCAGGGCGCCCCCGAGGCCCTGACCCGCCTCAAGGCGTACGACTTCGAACCCCCGTCGGCCTCCTTCGACGCGGCGTTCGGCAACTGACCACCCCGTAAGAGGCACCTCTCCGGGATGACGGCGCATCCCGGCGTTCGCACCCGCCCGTACAACCGGCCCCTTTCTGGAGGCAATTCGTGCACGGGAACGACCGCACCACCAGATCCCCCCGCTCACGTCTGCGCACGGCACTCGCCCTGTTCGGCGGCGCCCTGCTCGCGGGCGCCACCCTCACCCTCACCACACCCCCGGCCGGCGCAGCCGTCGCCGACCAACAGGCCCTCGCCGGCGAGGACTTCCAGCAGGTCACCCTCGCCAAGGGCGAGGCGGAGGTCGGCGAGCCCATGTCGCTCGCCGTCCTGCCGGACCGCTCCGTCCTGCACACCTCCCGCGACGGCGAGCTGCGCCTGACCGACGCCGCCGGCAACACCAAGCTGGCGGGCAAGCTCGCCGTGTACTCCCACGACGAGGAGGGCCTGCAGGGTGTCGGCATCGACCCGGACTTCGCCAGCAACCGGTTCGTCTACCTGTACTACGCGCCCCCGCTGAACACCCCGGCGGGCGACGCCCCCGAGAACGGCACCGCCGCCGACTTCGCCCCCTTCGAGGGCGTCAACCGGCTGTCCCGCTTCGTGCTGAAGACCGACGGCACCCTCGACACGGCCAGCGAGAAGCAGATCCTCGACGTCCCCACCACCCGCGGCCTGTGCTGCCACGTCGGCGGTGACATCGACTTCGACGCGGCCGGCAACCTCTACCTGTCGACCGGCGACGACACCAACCCCTTCCAGTCCGACGGCTACACCCCGATCGACGAGCGAGCCGACCGCAACCCCGGCTTCGACGCCCAGCGCACCGCCGGCAACACCAACGACCTGCGCGGCAAGATCCTGCGCATCAAGGTCAACGCGGACGGCTCGTACTCCATCCCCGAGGGCAACCTCTTCCCGCCGGGCACGGACAAGACCCGCCCCGAGATCTACGCGATGGGCTTCCGCAACCCGTTCCGGTTCAGCGTCGACAAGAAGACCGGCATCCTCTACGTCGGCGACTACGGCCCCGACGCCGGCTCCGCCAACCCCAGCCGCGGACCGGCCGGCCAGGTCGAGTTCGCCCGCGTCACCGCCCCCGGCAACTTCGGCTGGCCGTACTGCACCGGCGCCAACGACGCCTACGTCGACTACGACTTCGCGACCAGGACCTCCGGCGCCTCCTTCGACTGCAACGCGCCGAAGAACACCTCCCCGCACAACACCGGCCTGACCGACCTGCCCCCGGCCCAGCCCGCCTGGATCCCGTACAACGGTCCGTCCGTGCCCGAGTTCGGCGACGGCTCCGAGTCCCCGATGGGCGGCCCGGTCTACCACTACGACCCCGCCCTCGACTCGCCCGTGAAGTTCCCCGAGGCCTACGACGGCGACTTCTTCGCCGGTGAGTTCGGCCGCCGCTGGATCAAGCGCATCACCAGCGACGCCGACGGCGCCGTGCAGTCGATCAACGACATCCCCTGGTCCGGCACCCAGGTGATGGACATGGCCTTCGGCCCCGACGGCGCCCTGTACGTCCTGGACTACGGTCTGTCCTGGTTCGGCGGCGACGACAACTCCGCCCTGTACCGCATCGAGAACGCCACCGACGGCCACTCCCCGGTCGCCCAGGCCGCCGCGGACCGCACCAACGGGCAGGCCCCGCTGAAGGTGCAGTTCTCCTCCGCCGGCACCAGCGACCAGGACGGCGACGCCCTCACCTACAGCTGGGACTTCGGCGACGGCACCAAGTCCACCGAGCAGAACCCGGTGCACAAGTACAAGA
This sequence comes from Streptomyces sp. Ru71, assembly GCF_002920535.1. Classification (GTDB taxonomy): domain Bacteria; phylum Actinomycetota; class Actinomycetes; order Streptomycetales; family Streptomycetaceae; genus Streptomyces. The sequence goes on from NZ_PQSS01000052.1 coordinate 16,750, forward strand.
AGAACGGCACGTACACGGCCACGCTGACCGCCGGGGACACCACCGAGCGCACGGGCAGCGCGAGCGTGCAGATCGTGGTCGGCAACACCGCGCCCAAGGTCACCCTGGAACTCCCGCAGGACGGCCAGCTGTTCAGCTTCGGCGACGCCGTGCCCTTCAAGGTGAAGGTCACCGACCCCGAGGACGGCACCGCGGTCGACTGCTCCAAGGTCACGGTCACCTTCGTCCTCGGCCATGACACCCACGGCCACCCGCTGACCTCGGCCAACGGCTGCGCAGGCACCATCCAGACCACCGCCGACGGCGGCCACGACCAGGACGAGAACATCTTCGGTGTCTTCGACGCCCAGTACACCGACCTCGGCGGCGGTGGCCAGGCCCCGCTCACCACGCACGCCCGCCACGTCACCCAGCCCAAGCACCGCCAGGCCGAGCACTTCGGCGACAGCTCCGGTGTCGGAGTCATCGACAAGGCCGGTGCCAACGGCGGCAAGACCGTCGGCGACATCGACAACGGCGACTGGATCTCCTTCACGCCGTACGTCCTGAGCGACGCCACCAAGATCACCGCCCGGGTCTCCTCCGGCGGCGCGGGCGGCACCCTTGAGGTGCGCGCCGGCTCCCCGACCGGCACCCTGCTCGGCAAGGCGGCCGTCCCGGTCACCGGCGGCTGGGAGACCTTCCAGGACGTCGAGGCCGGCCTCTCCCGCGCACCCCGTGGCACCACCACGCTCTACCTGGTGTTCAAGGGCGGCACCGGAGCCCTGTTCGACGTGGACGACTTCACCTTCACGACCGGCTGAGAGGAGGCCGCCATGCGAACCGTCACCACCCTCACCACCGCCGCCGCGACCGCGGCGCTGCTGCTCGGCTGCGCGACCGGCCCGGCGGCCTCCCAGCCGGGCGCGGACGGCAAGCGGGTGCTGGTCTTCTCCAAGACGGCCGGTTTCCGCCACGACTCCATCCCGGACGGCGTCGCCGCCGTGAAGCAGCTCGGCGCGAGCGGTGGCTTCACCGTCGACGCCACAGAGGACGCAGGCGCGTTCACCCCGGGCAACCTGCGCCGGTACGACGCGGTGGTGTTCCTGTCCACGACCGGTGACGTCCTGGACGCCGCCCAGCAGAGCGCCTTCGAGGACTACGTCCACCACGGCGGCGGCTACGTCGGCATCCACGCCGCCGCCGACACCGAGTACGACTGGGCGTTCTACGGCGGCCTGGCCGGCGCGTACTTCCAGTCGCACCCGGCGATCCAGCCCGCCACCGTGAACGTGGAGGACCGCGCCCACCCGGCGACGGCCCACCTCGGGCCCACCTGGGACCGCACCGACGAGTGGTACAACTACCGCACCAACCCCCGCGAGCGGGCGCACGTCCTCGCCTCGCTGGACGAGTCGTCGTACAGCGGCGGCACCATGAACGGCGACCATCCGATCGCCTGGTGCCAGGAGTACCAGGGCGGCCGTGCCTTCTACACCGGCGGCGGCCACACCAAGGAGTCCTACGCCGACCCCGCCTTCCGGCAGCACCTGCTGGGCGGCATCCGGTACGCCATCGGCGCCGCCCAGGCCGACTGCCGCCCGGAGAACGGCTACCGGCCGCTCTTCGACGGCACCTCCCTGGAGGGCTGGCGGCAGGCCGGGCCCGGCTCCTTCACCCTGTCCGACGACGGCACGCTCACCTCGTCCGGCGGGCTGGGCCTGCTCTGGTACGCGGGGCAGAGCTTCGGGTCGTACTCCCTGAAGCTCGACTGGAAGGTGGCCGGCGACGACAACTCCGGTGTGTTCGTCGGCTTCCCGCCCTCGGACGACCCGTGGTCGGCCGTGAACAACGGCTACGAGGTCCAGATCGACGCCACCGACGTCCCGGAGAAGACCACCGGGTCCGTCTACGGCTTCCAGTCCGCCGACCTGAACAAGCGCGACCGTGCGCTGAACCCGCCGGGGGAGTGGAACACCTACGAGATCCGGGTGCAGGGCGAGCGCCTGCGCGTCTGGCTCAACGGGGTGAAGATCAACGACTTCACCAACACCGATCCGGCCCGGAGCCTGAAGGACGGGCACATCGGCATCCAGAACCACGGAGCCGGTGACGAGGTGTCCTTCCGCGACATCCGGATCAAGGAACTGCCCGCCAAGGGCGACTGAACGGCGGCGGGCGGGGGACGCCGGACTCCCGCCCGCCGTCTCTTCCCCCACCCCTTCCCCGGGGTTCGCACGCGACAAGGAGGCTGCCCATGTCCGCGTCCCGTACCGGAGTCTGGCTCATCGGCGCCCGCGGTTCGGTCGCCACCACGGTGGTGGCGGGCTGCGCCGCGCTGACGGCGGGCCTGCACCCGCCGACCGGGATGGTCACCGAGACCCCGGCGTTCGCCCCGGCCGGTCTGCCCGCACTGGGCTCCCTGGTCTTCGGTGGTCACGACACCGTCGACTGCCCGCTGCCCAAGCGGGCCGAGCACCTGGCCTCGGCCGGGGTGCTGCCGCACGGACTGCCGTCGGCCGTCGCCGCCGAAGTGGCCGCCGCCGACCGGGAGATCCGGCCCGGCGGACCCCTGCCCGGCGACACCAGGGACGCGGACGAGCTGATCGAGACGTTCGCGGCCGACCTCACCGGCTTCCTGCGCGGAAACGATCTGGCACGGGCGGTCGTGGTGAACGTCGCCTCCACCGAACCGGCCCCCGCCGACGGCGAGTTGCCGCCCAGCTCCCTCTACGCGGCCGCCGCCCTGCGCGCCGGCTGCCCCTACGTCAACTTCACCCCCTCCACCGGACTGCACCACCCCGCGCTGGCGGCTTCGGCCGCGGCGAGCGGACTGCCGTACGCCGGACGCGACGGCAAGACCGGGCAGACCCTGCTGCGGTCCGTGCTCGGGCCGATGTTCGCCCAGCGCTCGCTCACCGTGCGGGCCTGGTCCGGCACCAACCTGCTCGGCGGCGGCGACGGCGCCGCCCTCGCCGACCCGGCCGCCGCGGCCGCCAAGAACGCGGGCAAGGAACGCGTCCTCACCGACACCCTCGGCGCCGTCCCCGAGGGCGAGGTGCACATCGACGACGTACCGGCCCTCGGCGACTTCAAGACCGCCTGGGACCACGTCGCCTTCGACGGCTTCCTCGGCGCCCGCATGGTCCTGCAGACCATCTGGCAGGGCTGCGACTCCGCCCTCGCCGCCCCCCTCGTCCTCGACCTGGCCCGGCTGACCGCCCGCGCCCACGAGGCGGGCCTGGCCGGCCCGCTCACCGAACTCGGCTTCTACTTCAAGGACCCGGTCGGGGACGGCCCGGCCGCCCTCGGGGAGCAGTACGCGGCCCTGCTGCGGTTCGCCGGGCGGCTGAGCGGGGGACAGCGGTGAGCCCCCGGCTGCGCGCCTGGGCCGAGCTGCTGCGGCTGCCCGCCCTGTGCACGGTCCCCGGCGACGTCCTGGCGGGGGCCGCGGCCACCGCCGTACGGCCCGACCGGCGCACCCTCCTGGCCGTCGGCGCCTCCGTGTGCCTGTACGAGGCAGGCATGGTCCTCAACGACTGGGCGGACCGCGCCGAGGACGCCGTGGACCGCCCGCACCGGCCGCTCCCGTCCGGCCGCGTCCGCCCCGCCGCGGCCCTCACGGCGGCCGGTGCGCTCACGGCGGCCGGCCTGGGCCTCGCGGCCCGCGCCGGCCGCCCCGCCCTCACCGTCGCCGCCCCGCTCGCGGCCACCGTCTGGGCCTACGACCTCGCCCTGAAACACACCCCGGCCGGCCCCGTGGCCATGGCGGCGGCCCGCGGACTCGACCTGCTGCTCGGTGCCGCCGCCACCGCCGGCCGTACCCGCGCCGCCGTGCCGTCGGCGGCCCTGCTCGCCACCCACACCCTCGCCGTCACGACGGTCTCCCGCACGGAGACCCGCGGCGGCTCCACCGCGGCCCCCCTGGCCGCCCTGGCCACCACCGCCCTGCTCGCCCACCGACTCCCGGCAGCCCGCGGCGACGCAGCCACCCGCGGACTGCCGGGCCCCACGCAGGCCTCCGGCACCGGACAGCACTCGACCGCCGCCCTCGGCGCGGCGGGGCAGGCCGGGGCGGCGGGGCGTGCCACGGCTGCCGGAGCTCTCGCCGCGGCAGTCCATGCCAGGGCGGCCCTGCTTGCCAAGGGCGCCGAGGCACCCGCCGTGGCGGAGCCCGCCGCCGGGTTGCGGCCCGCCGCCGCGACCGCCGCCCCCGGCCCTGCCCGCCACGCCCCGCGCCTCGGCGAGGCCCTGGTCCCCGCCCTCGCCGCCCTCTACGCCGCCACCGCCGTCCGCCCCTACACCCACGCCGCCCTCAACCCCTCACCGGCGCTCACCCAGCGCGCCGTCGGCGCCGGCATCCGGGCCACCGTCCCGCTCCAGGCCGCACTCGCCGCCCGCTCCGGCGCCCGGGCCGGCGCGCTGCTGGTCGCCGCCCTCGCACCCCTGGGCGCCCGCCTGGCGAGGAAGGTGAGCATCACATGAGCCTGAGCTTCGGCTACGGCACCAACGGCCTCGCCGACCTGCGCCTGGACGACGCCCTCGCCCTGCTGGCCGACCTCGGCTACGACGGCGTGGGTCTCACCCTCGACCACATGCACCTCGACCCGCTGGCCCCCGACTGCGCCCGGCGCACGTCCGCGATCGCCCGGCGCCTGTCCGCGCTGGGCCTGACGGTCACCGTCGAGACCGGCGCCCGCTACGTCCTCGACCCGCGCCGCAAGCACGGCCCGTCCCTGCTCGACGCCGACCCCGACGACCGTGCCCGCCGCACCGACCTGCTGCTGCGCGCCGTACGGATCGCCGCCGACCTCGGCGCGCACGCCGTGCACTGCTTCAGCGGCGTCACACCGGCCGGCACCGACGAGGACACCGCATGGAAGCGGCTCGCCGAGGCCCTGGCGCCCGTGCTGGACGCGGCCGGCGCCGCCGGCGTCCCGCTCGCCGTGGAACCCGAACCCGGCCACCTGCTGGCCACGCTCGACGACTTCCACCGCCTGCGCCGCGCCCTCGGCGACCCCGAACCCCTCGGCCTCACCCTCGACATCGGCCACTGCCAGTGCCTGGAGCCGCTGCCGCCCGCCGACTGCGTCCGGGCCGCCGCCCCCTGGCTGCGGCACGTGCAGATCGAGGACATGCGCCGCGGCGTGCACGAGCACCTCCCCCTCGGCGACGGCGAGATCGACTTCCCACCCGTCCTCGCCGCCCTCGCCGGCACCGGCTACCAGGGCCTCACCGTCGTCGAACTGCCCCGCCACTCCCACGCCGGCCCCCACTTCGCCGCCCTCTCCCTGCCCTTCCTCCGGCACGCACAGGAGAGCACCACATGACCCACCTACCCGTGGACGACCTGCGCGAGCGCCTCCCCGGCGCCGCGCGCGCCTGGCTCGACCAGGCCCTGGACGAGGCCGCCGCGCACCCCGGCGCGCACGGACCGATCTCCGTGTGGGAGCTGCGCCTGGCCGAGGCCGGCCGGCGCTGCGGCCCCGAGCACGCGGCGGCCGCCCGCGCCCTCATCCTCGACGCGGCCCGCCCCGACCCGGACACCCTGACCCGCGTCTACGTCCAGGGCACCGCCGAGGAACGCCTCGCCGTGCTGCGCGCGCTGCCCCGGCTCGTGCCCGGGCCACAGGCCGTGGCGCTGGTCGAGGACGCGCTGCGCACCAACGACACCCGGCTGCTGGCCGCCGCCGTCGGTCCGTACGCCGCCCGCCACCTCGATCAGCACGGCTGGCGGCACGCCGTACTGAAGTGCCTGTTCACCGGTGTGCCCGTGGACGCGGTCGCCGACCTGGACCGCCGGGCCCGCGGCGACGCCGAACTCGCCCGCATGCTGGGAGACTTCGCCGCCGAACGCACCGCCGCCGGCCGCTGCGTACCCGACGACCTGCGCCGCGTGCTCGCCCTGACCGAGGAGGGGGATCAGTGATGCGCATCTTGGACCCGCACATCCACATGACGTCCCGCACCACCGACGACTACGCGGCCATGCACGCCGCCGGGGTGCGCGCCGTCGTCGAGCCCGCCTTCTGGCTGGGCCAGCCCCGCACCGCGCCCGCCACCTTCTACGACTACTTCGACTCCCTGCTCGGCTGGGAGCCGTTCCGCGCCGCCCAGTACGGCATCGCCCACCACTGCACGATCGCCCTCAACCCGAAGGAGGCCAACGACCCGCGCTGCCTGCCCGTCCTCGACGAACTGCCGCGCTACCTCGTCAAGGACCGCGTGGTCGCCGTCGGCGAGATCGGCTACGACTCCATGACACCCGCCGAGGACAAGGCCCTGGCCGCCCAGCTCCAGCTCGCCGCCGACCACGGCCTGCCCGTGCTGGTGCACACCCCGCACCGCGACAAGCTCGCGGGACTGCGCCGCACCCTCGACGCCGTGCGCGAGTCGGCGCTGGAGCCGGAGCGGGTGCTGGTCGACCACCTCAACGAGACCACGGTGAAGGAGGCCAAGGACAGCGGCTGCTGGCTGGGCTTCTCCGTCTACCCGGACACCAAGATGGACGAGGCCCGCATGGTCGCCGTCCTGCGCACCTACGGCCCCGAGCGGGTGCTGGTGAACTCGGCCGCCGACTGGGGACGCAGCGACCCCCTCAAGACCCGCAAGGTCGCCGACCTGATGCTGGCGCAAGGGTTCACCGAGGACGACGTCGACCGGGTGCTGTGGCGCAACCCGGTCGAGTTCTACGGCTTGAGCGGCCGCCTCGACCTCGACGTCACCGCCACCGGCCCCACCCATGAGGGCAACTCCGTGCTGCGCGGCGGGGAGTGACGCCGATGCGCTTCCGCCACCCCGACGGATCCACGATCCACCTCGCCTACTGCACCAACGTCCACCCCGCCGAGACCCTCGACGGCGTCCTCGCCCAGCTGCGGGACCACTGCGAGCCGGTGCGCCGCCGCCTGGGCCGCGACCGCCTCGGCATCGGCCTGTGGCTCGCCCACGACGCCGCCCGCGCCCTGGCCGCCGACCCGGCCGCGCTGCGCGCCCTGCGCGACGAACTCGACCGGCGCGGCCTGGAGGTCGTCACCCTCAACGGCTTCCCCTACGAGGGGTTCGGCGCCGAGGAGGTCAAGTACCGGGTGTACCGCCCCGACTGGTCGGACCCGGAGCGCCTGGACCACACCACCGCCCTCGCCCGCATCCTCACCGCCCTGCTCCCGGACGACGTCACCGAGGGCAGCATCTCCACGCTGCCGCTGGCCTGGCGCACCAGAGCGGACGCCCACCGGGCCACGGACGCGCTGCGTGTCCTGGCCGAACGCCTCGACGCTCTGGAGGAGCTGACCGGCCGCAGCGTGCGGATCGGCCTCGAACCGGAGCCCGGATGTGTCGTCGAGACCACCGGTGACGCCCTCGCCCCGCTCGCCGCGATCGGGCACCCCCGCATCGGCGTGTGCGTGGACACGTGCCACCTCGCCACCTCGTTCGAGGACCCGGACACCGCCCTGGACGCACTCACCGCCGCCGGCGTCCCCGTCGTCAAGACCCAGCTGTCCGCGGCCCTGCACGCCGAGCAGCCGCACCTGCCCGAGGTCCGCGACGCGCTGGCCGCCTTCGCCGAACCCCGCTTCCTGCACCAGACCCGCACCATGACCACGACGGGCCTGCGCGGCACCGACGACCTCGACGAGGCCGTGACCGGCGGCACCCTGCCCGACGCCACGCCCTGGCGGGCCCACTTCCACGTGCCGCTGCACGCCGACCCCGCCCCGCCGCTGACCTCCACCCTGCCCGTCCTGAAGGCCGCCCTGGCCCGGCTGGCCGGCGGACCGCGCCCGCTCACCCGCCACCTGGAGGTCGAGACCTACACCTGGCAGGCCCTGCCGCCCGAGCTGCGCCCCCGCACCCGCGACCGGCTCGTGGAGGGCATCGCCGCCGAACTCACCCTGGCCCGCGACCTGCTGACCGACCTCGGCCTGAAGGAGCTGCCATGAGCACCGCCGAGCCGACCCCCCTCCTCGTCCTGGACGTCGTCGGCCTCACCCCGCGCCTGCTGGAGCACATGCCCCGCCTGCGAGCGCTCGCCGAGGCCGGCTCCCGTGCCCCCCTGGACACCGTCCTGCCCGCCGTCACCTGCTCCGTCCAGGCCACCTTCCTCACCGGCGCCCACCCCGCCGGGCACGGCATCGTCGGCAACGGCTGGTACTTCCGCGACCTCGGCGACGTCCTGCTGTGGCGCCAGCACAACGCCCTGATCGAGGGCGACAAGGTGTGGGACGCCGCCCGCCGCGCCCACCCCGGCTACACGGTCGCCAACGTGTGCTGGTGGTACGCCATGGGCGCCGACACCGACTGGACGGTCACCCCCCGCCCGGTCTACTACGCCGACGGCCGCAAGGAACCCGACTGCTATACCTGGCCCCCGGCCCTGCACGACGAACTCACCGAGCGGTTCGGCACCTTCCCCCTCTTCCACTACTGGGGCCCGACCGCCGACCTCACCTCCAGCCGCTGGATCATCGACGCCACCCGGCACCTCAACCGCACCCGACGGCCCGACCTGACGCTCTGTTACCTGCCCCACCTCGACTACGACCTCCAGCGCCACGGCCCCGACGACCCGCGCTCCCACCGCGCCGCCGCCGAGCTGGACGCCGCCCTCGCCCCGCTGCTGGACGACGCCCGCGATGAGGGCCGCACCGTGCTCGCCCTGTCGGAGTACGGCATCACGTCCGTGCGCCGCCCCGTGGACATCAACCGGGCCCTGCGCCGCGCCGGACTGCTCCAGGTGCACACCCAGGACGGCATGGAGTACCTCGACCCGATGGCCTCCCGCGCCTTCGCCGTCGCCGACCACCAGATCGCCCACGTCTACGTCCGCCGCCCCGAGGACCTGGCCGCCACCCGCGCCGCCCTCGACGGCCTGCCCGGCGTCGCCCAGCTGCTCGACGACGAGGGCAAGAAGGCCCACCACCTGGACCACCCCCGCGCCGGCGAACTCGTCGCCGTCGCCGAGGAGGAGGCCTGGTTCACGTATTACTACTGGCTCGACGACGCCCGCGCCCCCGACTTCGCGCGGCTCGTCGACATCCACCGCAAACCCGGCTACGACCCGGCCGAGCTGTTCATGGACCCGCTCGACCCGTATGTGCGACTGCGCGCGGCCGGCGCCCTGGCCCGCAAGAAACTCGGCATGCGCTACCGCATGGCGGTGGTGCCCCTCGACCCGGCACCCGTGCGCGGCAGCCACGGCCGCCTCCCCACGAGCGACGACGACGGTCCGCTCCTTGTGTGCTCCACCCCCCGCGCCGTCGGTGACCGTGTCGCGGCCACCGACGTGAAGTCCCTCCTGCTCCACCTCGCCGGTCTGGACGGACCGGCGCACACTGGCGAAGAGAGGCACCCGTGAACGACACGCACACCCCCGACGAGCAGCTGCGCCGCTCCCTCGGCATCGGCCGCCGCTCCTTCCTGAGCACCTGCACCGCCGTCGCGGCGGGCGCGATCGCCGCACCCGTCCTCGGCGCGGCCCCCGTGCACGCCGCCACCCCGGCGGCCGAGGACGGCGGCGCCGCCAGAGGGCACGAGCTGGTGCCCGCCGACCGGCGCGGCATCATCCTCTACACCGTCCGCGACGCCATCGGCCGCGACCCGCTGACCACCACCCTGCCCTCCGGCTTCCGCGCCGTCTTCGAGCAGCTGGCCCGGTTCGGCTACCGGCAGGTCGAGTTCGCGGGCTACGGCCAGCACGCCAACGCGCCCGGCGGTGCGAACCTGGAGTCCGTGCAGGGCGCCCGGCTGCTGCGCGGCTGGCTCGACGACTACGGGCTGCGCGCCCAGGGCAACCACGGCTTCATCCCGCCGTCCTGGCCGCTGACCAGCGCCGACCTGGACACCTTCAAGAAGCACCTGGAGATCGCCAACATCCTCGGCATGGCGCACATGGGCACCGGTGGCGACCCCACCTCCAGTGCCGTCAAGTCCGACTGGGACGTGGCCGCCGACAAGTGGAACGCCCTCGGCGAGATCGCCCGTGCCGCCGGGATCAAGCTGTACACCCACAACCACGACGCGGCCTACGGCTTCCTGCTGGACGGCGGCCCGCTGGACGCCCAGGGCCGGCCGACCCGCAGCTCCGGCCTGCGCAAGCTGGAGTACTTCCTGACCGTCACCGACCCGCAGCTGGTCTGGCTGGAGATGGACGTCTTCTGGGCCCATGTGGCGCAGTACAAGTTCCGCACCTACACCGCCCACGACGGCTCCACGCAGACGGACATCTTCGACCCGGCCGGCCTGGTCGAACGCAACAACCTGCGCTACCCGCTCTTCCACGCCAAGGACGGCGTCGTCAACACCACCAACGGCATGGGCTACGACATGGTGCCGTTCGGCACCGGCGTGATCGACTACACCACGTTCTTCTCCCGTGTCGGGCACCGCAACTACCACAACCCGATGGTCGAGCAGGACAACGCGCCCAGCGCCACCAACCCGGGGCAGTCGCTGGAGCACGCCGCGATCGGCTACCGCAACATGGCGGCCCTGCGCCGCAAGTAGCGCACCCATGAGGAGGGGCCTCCCCGGCGTCGCGGGGGAGGCCCCTCCTCAGGTGTCGAGCCGTGATCTCAGCCGGTGGACGCGCGCCCCGGCTGGCGCAGCAGCAGCGCGATCGCCGCCGCCACCATCGACACCCCGCCGGCCAGCGCGTACGCGCCGTTGTAGCCCCACGCCGAGACCACCATGGAGCCGAGCCCGCCGCCGAACAGGCCGCTGATCAGCTTGCCGCTGTACACCAGGCCGTAATTGGTGGCGTTGAAGTTCTCGCCGAAGTAGTCCGGGGTGAGCGCCGCGAACAGCGGGTAGAACGCGCCGCCGCCGAAGCCGGACAGGAACGCGAAGAACAGGAACAGCCACTCGCTCTTGACGTCCCCGGCCCAGATGACACCGAACTGGGCGAGGCCCAGCACCACGATGACGAACACCAGGGTCGTCTTGCGGCCCCACAGGTCGGACAGCCAGCCGACCACCGCGCGCCCGATGCCGTTGATGACGGCCATCACGCCCATCGAGGACGCCGCGACCAGCGGTCCGAAGCCGACCTCCTTGGCGAAGTCCACCTGGAAGGAGATGCCGAAGATGGACACACCCGCGGTCATCACGATGGTGATCCACATCAGCGGCAGCATGCCGGTCCTGATGGCCTCCTTCGGCGTGAACTGCCGTACCGCGGGCGGGTTCTTGGCCAGGCTCGACGCGCTCTTGGTGGCGCCGGAGTGCGACAGCGGGTCGATGTCGGCCGGCCACCAGTTCTTCGGCGGGTCCTTGAAGAAGAACGCGCAGACCGCCACCACGACCAGCACGTACACGCCGATCAGGTCCAGCACCTCGTCGTAGTTGCCGGTGTCGAAGGCGTAGTTGAAGATGAAGATGAAGGGCAGCGAGCCGTAGGCGAAGCCGCCGTTGACGAAGCCGGTCTTCGCGCCGCGCCGCTCCGGGAACCACTTGCCGACCATGTTGATGCAGGTCGCGTAGATCAGCCCGGAGCCCACCCCGCCGACCACGCCGAAGCCGAGGATCGCGAGCAGCACGTCGTCCAGGTGGGACAGGGCCAGGAAGCCGAGCAGACACAGCACCGAGCCGGCGTACATGGCGCGGCGCGCGGTGAGGATGCCGCGCTCGCGCAGCCAGCCCGCCGGGAAGGCGATGCCGGCCTGGAAGAACACCCAGACGCTGAGGATCCAGAAGGTGTTGCTCTGCGTCCAGCCGTGGGCCTCGGAGAGCGTGTCCTCGGCGGAGCCGTAGGCGTACTCCGAGACGCTGATCGCCATCATGGATATCCACGGCAGGTACACCATGAGCCTGCGCGAGTGACCGAGGATGTCCCGGTCGGTCTCGCCGACGCGGTAGACCCGTCCCCGGGCGTCGGTGACTTCGCGGTACGAGCGGTTCGCCGCGCCGGGGTCGGCCGGCGTGTTCCTTGCTGCCATCGGATCAGCCGTCATGTGGCCATCTCCTCGCCGAGAGGGTGGGGGTTGGGGACGATGCGCCGGGCACCGAGCCGGCCCGGCGGAGTGAGGAACAGCGCCAGAGCGGCGCAGGCGAGCCCCGAGCAGCCCGCCAGGACGAAGGCACCGTGGGGGGAGCCGAGCAGGAGGGGGAGCGGCAGGACGCCGGCCGGCAGTCCGTTCACGCTCGCGACGTGGTTATCACCGAAGTGGTCCGCCGTCATCGCGGTGACCAGCGTCAGGACGGCCGAGGCGGCGAGCCCCACGACCCCGGCACAGACCGCCGCCGGCCAGGCCGCGCTCGCCCGGCCGGCGGCCGGCAGCGCGAACTGTACGGCGCCCAGGACCGCCAGCGCCGCGACCAGCGTGACGCGCCGGCCTGCGAGGTCGGACAGGACCCCGGCCCCGCCCGCGGCGAGGGCCGCCGCGAGCACGGCCGCCCGGCCGGACGGGGTGAGCACATGGACGTCCAGGACGGTGATCCCGGCCGCGCCGAGCAGGCACAGCCCCGTCAGCCACCACACCGGGGTGCGGGCGGCCTCACCGGCGGTGTGCTGCCGTACCGCGGGCGGGTTCTTCGCCAGGACACGCCGGGCGACGGGATCGTCCGGCACCCGGAGCGGATGGGGGTGCGGCGGCCACCAGTCGCGCGGCGGCTCGCGCAGGAACCGTCCGGCCACCGCCACCACCAGGCACACTCCGGCGCCCGTCGCGGCGAGCCCGGCCGGTTCCAGGCCGAGCAGAAGAGGTACGGCCGCGACGGCGCACCCGCTCACCACGAACCCCGTCGGCCCGCCCCGGCGCTCCGGGCACCACCGGCCGGGCGACGTCAGACAGGTCGCACACACCAGCCCGGCACCGGCGCCACCGACCGCACCGGCGACCGCGAGCCCCGGTGCGAAGGTGAGCGCGAGGCACGCGAACAGCATCCCGAGCGCCCCGCCCGTGACGGCCGTACGCGCCGGGAGCCGGCCGCCGTCCCGCAGCCACCCGGCCGGGAAGGCGACGGCTGCCTGGGCGAGCACCCACAGACGCGGATCACCGGCGCCGGCCACGGCGTAGGCAGCCCCGGCACAACCGACACCCGCCATACCCACCCAGGACAGGACGACCATCCGGATCCGGCCGCACCCCAGCAGATCGGTGTCGCTCTCGCCGACCCGGTACACGCGGCCCCTGCGGTCCCGCACCTCCCGGCAGTCCGGGGAGGCGGGGGGATCGGTGGTTCTCACGACTACACCCCTTGCGTCGAAAGTTCTGGCCAGCGCCCCCTGTCCATTGCCTTTCGTGCGCGCGCGGGTCCCGGGACCGGCCGACGCGCACCGCCGGCCGGCCCCTTCGTCACTCACCTCATGAACCACCCCCCAGCAGCCCCGCCGCCCGCGCCCACCGGTACTTCGCGCCGAGCACCGCCACGGGCTTCTCCGTCGTGTACGGGTAGGCCACGACCCCCCGCTCGAAGAGGTACTGGCAGGCCGCCTCGACCTCCACGTCCCCGGCGAGCGAGGCCACCACGGGCTTGTCGATGCCGCGCTCGCGGAACTCGGCGACCACCCGCGCGGTCAGCTCCGCGAAGACCATCGGCGGTGTGACGATGGTGTGCCAGTAGCCGAGCACCAGCGCGTGGATGCGCGGGTCCTCCAGCCCCAGCCGGATCGTCGCCTCGTACGTCGACGGCGGCTCGCCCCCGGTGATGTCGACGGGGTTGCCGGCCGCGCCGAACGGCGGGATGAAGCGGCGGAACGCCTCGTCCAGGTCAGGCGGGATCTCCATCAGAGACAGCCCGTTGTCCGTCACCGCGTCCGACAGCAGCACCCCGCTGCCCCCGGCCCCGGTGATGATCACGACGTTGTCGCCGCGCGGGGTGGGCAGCACGGGCAGCGCGCGGGCGTACTCCAGCATGTCGTTCAGGCCCGGCGCCCGGATGACACCGGCCTGCCGCAGGATGTCGTCGTACACCGCGTCGTCGCCCGCGAGCGCCCCGGTGTGCGACCCGGCCGCTCTCGCCCCGGCCGCCGTACGGCCCGCCTTGAGCACCACGACCGGCTTCTTCGGCACCGTCGCCCGCGCCGCCTCCACGAAGGCACGTCCGTCCTTGAGGTCCTCCAGGTGCATGGCGATGCACTCGGTGTGCGGGTCCTCGCCGAACCAGGTCAGCAGGTCGTCCTCGTCGAGGTCGCACTTGTTGCCGAGCCCGACGATCGCCGACAAACCCGTCTTCGTGGTGCGGGCGAACCCGAGGATCGCCATGCCGATCCCGCCGGACTGCGAGGTCAGCGCCACCCCGCCCTTGACGTCGTACGGCGTGCAGAACGTGGCGCACAGGTCCTGCCAGGTGGAGTAGTAGCCGTAGATGTTCGGGCCGAGCAGCCGTACGCCGTGCCGCTCGGCGATCGCCACGATCTCCGCCTGGAGCGCGTGCTCGCCGGTCTCCGCGAACCCGGAGGGGATGAGGACGGCGTTGGGGATGCCCTTGCGCCCGACCTCCTCCAGGGCGCCCGCCACGAAGCGGGCGGGGATGGCGAAGACGGCCACATCCACCTCACCGGGAACGTCCGTGACACTCTTGTACGCCTTGCGGCCCAGAATGTCATCGGCCCGGGGGTTCACCGGATGGATGTCCCCGGCGAAACCGCCGTCGACGAGGTTGCGCATCACCGAATTGCCGATCTTGCCCTGCTCGTTGGAGGCGCCGATCACGGCGACCGAACGGGGCTGCATCAGCCGGCGCATCGAGGTGAGGATCTCCTGGCGCGTGTAGGTGCGGCGCGGCGCCGGCTGCCGCTCGGCGAGGATGACCCGGATGTCGGCGGCGACCGCGCCGTCCGGTGTGGCGATCACCGGGTTGAGGTCCACCTCGGCGATCTCCGGGAAGTCCGCGACGAGATGGGACACGCGGCGGATCTGCTCGGCGAGCGCCCACCGGTCCACGCCCGCCTGCCCGCGCACCCCGCGCAGCACGTCGGCCGCCTTGATGGAGTCGAGCATGGACAGCGCCTCGTCGGCGCCGACCGGCGCGAGGCGGAACGTCACGTCCTTGAGCACCTCGACGAGCACCCCGCCGAGCCCGAACGCCACCACCTTCCCGAAGGTCGGGTCGGTGACCGCGCCGACGATGACCTCCTGCCCCGGCGGCAGCAGCTCCTGCACCTGCACGCCCTCGATGCGGGCCCGCGCGTCGTACGCCCGCGCGTTCTGCACGATCCGGTGGAAGGCGGCCCGTACCTCCGTGGCGCCCTCCACGCCGACGACGACCCCGCCGGCGTCGGTCTTGTGCAGGATGTCCGGCGAGACGATCTTCATCACCACCGGCCCGCCGAAGCGCGCCGCGGCCGCCACCGCCTCGTCGACGTCCCGCGCCAGCGCCTCACCGGGCACGGCGATGCCGTACGCGTCGGCGATCACCTTCCCCTCGGGCGCGGTGAGCGCGGTGCGCCCCTCGGCGCGCACACGCTCCAGCAGTGCGCGCACCCTCAGCTCTCGGTCCTCGGCCATCACCTCAGATCACCCCGTCCGACTTCAGCAGCCGCAACTCCTCGTCACCGAGACCGAGTTCGCCGACGTAGACCTCCGCGTTGTGCTCGCCGAGCAGCGGGGAGCCGGTGACCTCGACGGGGGAGTCGGACAGCTTCAGCGGGCTGCCGACCGTGACGAACTCGCCGCGCTCGGGGTGCGGGACGCGCACGATCATCTCGTTGGCCACCAGGGAGGCGTCCTCGATGATCTCCTTGGTGGACAGGATCGGCCCGCACGGGATGTTGTGCGCGTTCAGCCGCTCCAGCACCTCCCACTTGGGCAGCGTCGAGGACCACTCCTCGATCAGCTGGAACATCTTGTTCAGCTTCGGCAGCCGGGCCTCGGGCGTCGCCCACTCGGGATCGTCGGCCAGCTCGGGCCGGCCGATGAGCTCGCTGATCGGCCGCCAGCCGACCGGCTGCACGATGACGTACACGTAGTCGTTGGGGCCGCCCGGCGCGCACTTGACCGCCCAGCCGGGCTGGCCGCCGCCGGAGGCGTTGCCGGAGCGGGGCACCTCGTCGCCGAAGTCCTCGTTCGGGTACTCGGCGAGCGGTCCGTGCGCCAGGCGCTGCTGGTCGCGCAGCTTGACCCGGCACAGGTTGAGCACCGCGTGCTGCATGGCCACGTTGACCCGCTGTCCGCGCCCGGTGCGCTCGCGCTGGAACAGCGCCGCGAGAATCCCGGCGACGGTGTGCACACCGGTGCCGGAGTCGCCGATCTGGGCGCCGGTCGCCAGCGGCGGGCCGTCCTCGAAGCCGGTGGTGGCCATCGACCCGCCCATGGCCTGCGCGACGACCTCGTACGCCTTGAAGTTGGTGTACGGCCCGTCGCCGAAGCCCTTGATGGAGGCGTAGACGATGCGCGGGTTGATCTCCTGGATGCGCTCCCAGGTGAAGCCCATCCGGTCGACCGCGCCCGGCCCGAAGTTCTCCACCATCACGTCCGAGCGCCGGATCAGCTCGGTGAGGATCTCCTTGCCGCGCTCGGTCTTGGTGTTCAGGGTGATGCTGCGCTTGTTGCAGTTGAGCATCGTGAAGTAGAGGGAGTCCACGTCCGGCAGGTCGCGCAGCTGCTTGCGGGTGATGTCCCCGGTCGGCGCCTCCAGTTTGATCACGTCGGCGCCGAGCCAGGCGAGCAGCTGGGTCGCGGACGGCCCGGACTGGACGTGCGTCATGTCGAGCACGCGGATGCCGTCAAGTGCCTTGGCGGTCATGGCCGTTCACCTCACTTGTACATCGTCTGGTTCATGGTTCCGGGGGCGTACGCGTCCGGGTCGACCCACACGTTGATCAGCGAGGGCTTGCCGGACTCGCGGGCGCGGCGCAGCGCCGGGCCGATGTCGGCGGGGTCGCGGACCTCCTCGCCGTGACCACCGAGGATCTGCGCGAACTTGTCGTAGGGGACGTCGCCGAGGGTGTTGCCGACGCGCTCGCGCTGCTTGCCGTACTTGGCGGCCTGGCCGTAACGGATCTGGTTCATCGAGGAGTTGTTGCCGACGATCCCGACGAACGGCAGGTCGTAGCGCACGAGCGTCTCGAAGTCCCAGCCGGTCAGGGAGAAGGCGCCGTCGCCGAAGAGGGCGACCACCTCCTTGTCCGGGCGGGCCTGCTTGGCGGCCAGCACGAACGGGATGCCGACGCCGAGGGTGCCGAGCGGGCCGGGGTCCATCCAGTGGCCGGGCGACTTGGGCTGCACGACCTGGCCGGAGAACGTGACGATGTCGCCGCCGTCGCCGATGTAGATCGAGTCCTCGGTGAGGAAGTCGTTGATCTCGCTGACCAACCGGTAGGGGTGGATCGGCGAGGCGTCGGAGCGCAGCTGCGGCAGCCGCTTGTCCAGCGCGGTCTGCTCGGCGGCGCGCAGCTCGTCCAGCCACTCCTTGCGCCTGGCCGCACCGCCGTTGATCCGTCCCGAGGCCGCCTCGGTGACCGCCTTCAGCACCAGCCCGGCGTCGCCGACGATCCCGAGGTCGATGTCGCGGTTCTTGCCGACGGTGCGGTAGTCCAGGTCGATCTGCACGACCGTGGCCTCGGGGGAGAGGCGCTTGCCGTAGCCCATGCGGAAGTCGAAGGGGGTGCCGACGATCACGATGACGTCGGCGTGGGAGAAGGCGTACCGGCGGGAGAGCTGGAAGTGGTGCGGGTCGCCCGGCGGGAGGGTGCCGCGGCCGGCGCCGTTCATGTAGGCGGGGACGTTCAGGGTGCGGACCAGCCCGATGGCGGCCTCGGTGCCCCGGGTCGTCCACACCTGGCTGCCCAGCAGGACGGCCGGCTTCTCGGCGTGCACCAGCAGGTCGGCGAGCCTCTCGACCGCCTCGGGGTCGCCGGCCGAGCGGGTGGAGGCCCGGTAGGCGCCGGACCGGGGCACCCGCGCCGTGGAGGCCGGCACCTTGGCGTCGAGCACATCGCGTGGGATCTCCAGGAAGGAGGGGCCCGGTGCGCCGTGGAAGCACTCGCGGAACGCCATCGACACCATGTCCGCCGCGCGGGCGGTGTCCGGCACGGTCGCCGCGAACTTGGTGATCGGCGCCATCATGTCGACGTGCGGCAGGTCCTGCAGGGACCCCATCTTGTGCTGGGTGAGCGCCCCCTGACCGCCGATCAGCAGCATGGGTGACTCGGCCCGGAAGGCGTTGGCGACACCGGTGACCGCGTCCGTGGTGCCGGGGCCCGCGGTGACGACCGCACAGCCCGGCCTGCCGGTGATCCGGGCGTAGCCGTCGGCGGCGTGGGCGGCGACCTGCTCGTGGCGGACGTCGACGACTTCTATGCCCTCGTCGACGCAGCCGTCGTAGATGTCGATGATGTGGCCGCCGCACAGGGTGTAGATGCGGTCGACCCCCTCTGCCTTGAGCGCCTTGGCGACGAGGTGACCACCGGAGACCAGGTCCTGGTTGTCGTCGGGCATGGCGACGTCGTCCCTTCGATAGGGGGCTCGCTTCGTACATTGCATACAGTCGACGAATACTGTATGAAGCTTGTTATCCCGCATCCGGTGGGTGGTGTCCAGGGGGCGTGCGGCACTTTCACGACAGGAGCCGGAATGGACCTGTACGAACACCAGGCAAGGGAACTCCTCGCGGAACACGGCGTCTTGGTGCCGAGGGCGGAGGTCACGGACTCGGCGGCTCAGGCCCGCCGGATCGCCCGCGCGCTCGGCGGGCGCGTGGTGGTGAAGGCCCAGGTGAGGACGGGCGGGCGCGGCAAGGCGGGCGGAGTGAGCATCGCCGCCGACCCGCCCGCCGCCGAACGCACGGCACGCCGGATCCTCGGCATGGACATCAAGGGCCACAGGGTCGGGAAGGTGATGCTCGCCGAACCCGTCGACATCGACGCCGAGTTCTACGTCTCCTACGTCCTCGACCGCGCGGCGGGCCGCTTCCTCGCCATCGCCTCCGCCGAGGGCGGCATGGACATCGAGGAGGTCGCCGCGAGCCGCCCGGACGCGGTGGCCCGCATCCCCGTGGACCCGGCCGAGGGCGTCACCCCGGCGAAGGCCGCCGAGATCGCCGCGGCGGCGGGGCTGCCCCCGCAGACGGTGGACGTCCTCGTACGGCTGTGGCAGGTACTGGTCCGCGAGGACGCGCTGCTCGTCGAGGTGAACCCGCTCGTGCGCACCCGGCAGGGGCGGATCGTCGCACTCGACGGCAAGGTGACCCTGGACGACAACGCCCGCTTCCGGCAGGCGCGGTGGGGCTCCGACGACCCGGGTCACCACGACCCGCTGGAGGCGGCGGCCGCCGCCAAGGGCCTGAACTACGTCAGGCTCGACGGCGAGGTCGGCGTCATCGGCAACGGCGCCGGGCTGGTGATGTCGACCCTGGACGTGGTCGCCGGCTGCGGCGCCCGGCCCGCCAACTTCCTGGACATCGGCGGCGGGGCGTCGGCCGAGGTCATGGCCGCCGGGCTGGACGTGGTCCTGTCCGACCCGGCCGTGCGTGCCGTCCTCGTCAACGTCTTCGGCGGCATCACCGCCTGCGACGCGGTCGCCGACGGCATCCTGCGGGCCGTCGACCGCATCCGGCCGGCCAAACCGCTCGTGGTGCGCCTCGACGGCAACAACGCGGTCCGCGGCCGTGCCCTGCTGGACGAGCGTGCCCACCCCCTGGTCCAGCAGGTCCCCACCATGGACGGCGCCGCCCGCCGCGTCGCCGACCTCGCCACCGCCGGCTGAAGGAGCCCGACATGGCCATCCACCTCACCCAGGAGAGCAAGGTCCTCGTCCAGGGCATGACCGGCGGCGAGGGCATGAAGCACACCCGCCGGATGCTCGCGGCCGGCACGGACGTCGTCGGCGGCGTCAACCCGCGCAAGGCGGGCCGCACCGTCTCCTTCGACGACAGGTCCGTCCCCGTCTTCGGCTCCGTCGCCGAGGGCATCGCCGCAACCGGCGCCGACGTCACCGTCGTCTTCGTCCCGCCCGCCTTCGCCAAGGCCGCCGTCATCGAGGCCGCGGACGCCGGGATGGGCCTCGCCGTCGTCATCACCGAGGGCATCCCGGTCCACGACACGGTCGCCTTCACGGCGTACGCGAGGACCAGGGGCACCCGGATCATCGGCCCCAACTGCCCCGGTCTGATCACGCCCGGTCAGTCGAACGCGGGCATCATCCCCGCCGACATCACCAAGCCCGGCCGCATCGGCCTGGTCTCCAAGTCGGGCACGCTCACCTACCAGCTCATGTACGAGCTGCGCGACATCGGCTTCTCCACCTGCGTCGGCATCGGCGGCGACCCGGTCGTCGGCACCACGCACATCGACTGCCTCGCCGCCTTCCAGGAGGACCCCGGCACCGACCTGATCGTCCTCATCGGGGAGATCGGCGGCGACGCGGAGGAGCGGGCCGCCGCCTACATCCGCGACCACGTCACCAAGCCGGTCGTCGGCTACATCGCCGGCTTCACCGCGCCCGAGGGGAAGACCATGGGCCACGCCGGCGCGATCGTCTCCGGTTCGTCGGGTACGGCCGTGGCGAAGAAGGAGGCGCTTGAGGCGGCCGGGGTGCGGGTCGGTGACACCCCGACCCGCACGGCACGGCTGGTCCTGTCCCTGCTCGACGGAACCACGTGAGGGAGGTCCCCGTGGCCCTGACCCTGAAGACCGGCACCTCCTGGGCCGACGCCTGGCAGCGCAGCCTCGCCACCGCCCCGGAGGCCTTCCGCGACGACCGTGTGCTCAACCTCTGGGACGCGGGCTGGCGGGCCGACGGCCGCGTCCTGCCCGCCACCAGCCCGGTCGACGGCACGCCCGTCGCCGGCCCGCCCCGCCTCGACGGGGACACCGCCCGCCGTGCGGTGCGCGCCGCCCTCGACCAGCACCGCGCCTGGCGCCACGTGCCGCTCGCCGAGCGGCGCGCGCGCATCGCCGCCACCCTCGACGCCCTCGCCGCGCACCGCGAACTGCTCGCGCTGCTGCTGGTCTGGGAGATCGGCAAGCCCTGGCACGCTGCGCAGGCGGACGTCGACCGGGCGATCGACGGGGTGCGCTGGTACGTCGACGGCATCGAGCCGATGCTGGCCGGCCGGGCCCCGCTGGACGGCCCGGTGTCCAACATCGCCAGCTGGAACTACCCGATGAGCGTTCTCGTCCACGCGCTCCTGGTGCAGGCCCTGGCGGGCAACGCGGTCGTCGCCAAGACCCCGACCGACGGCGGAGTCGCCTGCCTCACCCTGGCCTGCGCGCTCGCCGCCCGCGAGGGCGTGCCCGTCACCCTCGTCAGCGGCAGCGGCGGCGAGCTGTCCGAGGCGCTGGTGCGGGCGCCGGAGATCGGCTGCGTCTCCTTCGTCGGCGGGCGCGACACCGGCGCCGCGGTGGCCACGGCCGTCGCCGACCTGGGCAAGCGGCACGTGCTGGAACAGGAGGGACTCAACACCTGGGGCATCTGGAAGTGCTCGGACTTCGACGCGCTCACCGCCGTGCTCCCCAAGCTCTTCGACTACGGCAAACAGCGCTGCACCGCCTACCCGCGCTTCGTCGTCCAGCGGGAGCTGTTCGACGCGTTCCTGGCGGCCTACCTGCCGGCCGTGCGCACCCTGCGGTTCGGCCACCCGCTGGCCGTCGAGCAGCCCGGCGGCCCCTTCCCACGGCTCGACTTCGGCCCGCTGATCAACGCGGCCAAGGCCAAGGAGCTGACCGACCAGGTGGCGCTCGCCGTGGACCGGGGCGCGGTGCCGCTGTACCGCGGCAGCCTTGCGGGCGCCCGCCTCCTGCCCGGCCAGGACACCTCGGCGTACGTGCCCCCGGTCACGCTCCTGGACCCGCCCCCGTCCTCGCCGCTCCATCACGCGGAACCCTTCGGCCCGGTCGACACGATCGTCCTGGTGGACACCGAGGCGGAGCTGCTGGCCGCGATGAACGCCTCCAACGGCGCGCTGGTGGCCACGCTGTCGACGGACGACCGGGCCACCTTCGACCGGCTGGCCCCGCAGATCCGCGCGTTCAAGGTCGGCCACGGGGTGCCCCGCTCCCGGGGCGACCGCGAGGAGCTGTTCGGCGGCTTCGGCGGGTCGTGGCGGGGCGCGTTCGTCGGAGGGGAACTGCTGATCCGGGCCGTGACATGGGGGCCGGCGGGGGAGCGGCTGCCGGGGAACTTCCCGGAGTACCACCTCATGCCGTGACGCGCGGTGACTCAAACGGCCTCGGCGATGATCTCGTCGGCGAGCCACCGCGCGACCCCCTGCGGGTAGGGCCGGGGGAGGCTGAGCACGATGTGGTTCATCCCGGCGGCGACCAGAGCGGCGACCGTGTCCCGGGTCGCCGCCGGGTCGTCGTAGGACACGAGCACCTGCACCGAGCGCTCGATCGTCCGGGGGTCGCGTCCGAGGTCCGCGCAGTGCGCGTCCAGGACGCCGGCCCGCTCGGCGACGAACGCCACACTGTGGTGCGGCGGCCCGGGGATGTTCCAGGCGTCCGCGTGCTCGGCCACCAGCCGCAGCAGCCGGGTGCCCCAGCCGCCGATCAGCAGCGGGGGCCCCGGCCGCTGCACGGGCTTGGGCTCGTTGCGCGTGCCCCTGAGCCGGTAGTGGCGGCCCTCGAAGTCGAACACGTCCCGGGTCCACATCCGCTTCAGGATCTCGGCGGTCTCCGCGAGCCGGGCGATGCCCTCGGCGGGCGGGACCAGGTCGAGCCCGTACGCCTCGTACTCCGCGATCGCCGGATTGGGCCCGGCCATCCCGCCCGCGCCGGGCGGCTGGTGGGTGCCCCCGACACCGAGCCCGAGGACGAGCCGGCCGCCGGAGATCACGTCGAGGGTGGAGGCCATCTTGCCGAGGAGCGCGGGCGGCCGTATCCGGTTGCTGGTCACCAGCAGCCCGAGCCGCAACCGCCGGGTCTGCGCGGCGAGCGCGGTCAGCAGCGTCCAGCCCTCGTGTATCTGGCCGTCGGCAGGACCCGCGACCGGCAGCAGATGGTCCCACAGCCACGCGTCCTCGATCTCCGGCACGGCGTCGGCCTCCAGCCAGACGCGGCGGATGTCCTCGTAGGAAACGTGCATAGGGGTGGTCTTGAGACCGAAACGCACAGCAGTCATGACGATCAGCGTAATAAATCATCAGTAACACTGACAGTCAGTTCCCCTAATATAGTCGGGGAATGGTCAGCGAACACCAGCCCGCGCCGCTTGAGTCCCGGCTCGGTTATCTCCTCAAGCACGCACAGGCCCGGTTCGCCCGCGTGTCCGCCGAGGCCCTCGCCCCCCACGGCGTGGACGGCCATGAGCTCGCCGTCCTGGTCGTCCTCGCCGGCGACGAGCCGCTGTCGCAGGTGGAGGCGGCGGCCCGGCTCGGCGTCGACCGCACGACGATGGTGTCGCTGATCGACGGACTGGAGGACCACGGCCTGGTACGCCGCCGGCGCAGCCCTCAGGACCGGCGCAAGAACATCGTCGAGCTGACCGAGGCCGGCCGGGACTGCCTGAGCCGTGCGGAAGAGGCCCGCCGCGCGGCCGAGCACAGCTTCCTGGCCCCTCTGGACGAGGGCACGGCGGCGACCCTGGTCCGAGCGCTGCGGACGCTGGTCACCGGCGAGGAGTGAGCACCCTGACGCGCTGGGTGACACCCCGCCGGTGCCCGCCCGCACCGCCCCCAGCGCACGGATACGCAGGTGAAACGCACTGCGAAACCTTGGTATGGTTGTCCTCGTCGCCGCGGGGAAGACCCCGCGAGCCGACAAACACCTGGTCCGGGTGGCGGAATGGCAGACGCGCTAGCTTGAGGTGCTAGTGCCCTTTATCGGGCGTGGGGGTTCAAGTCCCCCCTCGGACACCAGCGAGACCCCTGCGATGCAGGGGTCTTTCTTCTTGTCCGGCTACGCCGACAGCATCCGCTCCCCGTCCGTGTCGCCGTGGCGGTCGCGCCAGGCGTCGCGGTGGGCGCGGGCCGCCGACTCCGCGCGGTGGACGGCCGCCGCCGGGACCGGCAGGTGGCACAGAGCGTCCAGGGTGGCGAGCATGCGGCCCGCGAACCGGTGACCCAGGGGGGTCAGGCGGTCCGAGGCGAGCAGGACCAGCGTGGCCTCCCGGGCGGCCAGGCGCCAGCGCGCGAACTGCACGTGCGCCTCGAAGCGCCCTTGCGGGTCGGCCTCGCACTCACGGCGGCGGTTCCAGAAGCGGGCCACGCCCAGATGTGCGTACGCCCCGTGGAACAGTCCGAGCAGCGGACGCGGATCGGGACGCCAGGGGGCGTAGAAGCGCTCCGGGCCGCCCGGGTGGAACAGGTCGAAGAGGTGCAGCAGCGCCGCGAACTTGTTGTGCTGCATCTCGTGCGCCACGGTCACCGCGAACCCCGCCGCCGTGCGCGGCAGCGACAGCGCCAGACAGCCGAAGGTCTCCGCGCTGCTGCCGCTGACGATGCCGGGGCCCGGCCGGGTCAGCGGCACCAGCAGGCGCTCGCCGGCCGCCAGTTCCTCGTACACCTCCGGATGGTCGGCCCGCAGCAGCGCGCACGCCTCACGCGCCACGGCGGCCCACGCCCCGGCCTCCTGCGGGCCGATGCCGTCGGGGCGGTCGGCGGCGTGCGGGAAGGACGGCCGGTCGACGACGTCCAGCAGCAGCCGCGCGCCGCCCTCCAGCGTGGTCAGCAGGTGCGCGCCGTGCCAGCGGCCCCTGCTGCGGTACGGCGCCGGCGGCACCGGTACGCCGTCCTCGGCGCCGTCGGCCGTCCGTACGACGATGCGTGCCGCGCCGCCGGGGCCGGTGCGCACCTCGGCCCGGTCGCCGTCGCCCGCGCCCGGGAAGCGGGCCCGGCCCAGGGAGGGCAGCGCGACCCACGCCCCGTCCATGGGCAGCGCCGCACGCCCCGGCAGCCCCGCGCGCACGGCGGCCGCCGCGGCCAGCGCCGTGAACCGGCCCATCGGCGGCTCCTCGCCCGGGCGCGGGTGTGTCAGCCGGGCCAGCACCTCGAACAGGGCCGGCCCGGCGGTGGGGTGGGTCAGGACGGCCGCCGCCGCGTCGGGCGCGGTGCGCGCGGCCGATGTCAGCAGCTCCCAGGCCCGCGTGGCCTCCTGCGCGACACGTCCGCCGGTCCGGTTCGCCGCGTCGGTCACGGCCCAGGCGCAGGCCAGGCGCCGGCTGTGCTCGGCGCGGGCCAGCAGCCGCAGCGCCTCGGCCCCGCCGCCGCCCGCGGCGACCGCGTCGAACAGCGCCCCCGGCATCCGGTGCGGCGACGGCCTCATCCCACCTCCGCGATCATCGGAGCCCGGGTGCCGCAACCGTGACCGGTGCCGGGCGGTCCGCCCGCGGTCCGGGAGCCGTCGGCGCGAGCGGTGGGGCGTGCCGCGGTCCCCGCCGGGGTGGTGCGCGGCGGGGTGTTCGCGGCGGCCGTCGCGGGGGGTGCCGGTGCCGCTGGGGCGGCAGTGACGGTGAGTGCGGGCGCCGCCGTGGCCGCCGTGGCGGGGAGTGCGGGCGTCTCCGGGGCGGCCGTGGCGGGGAGTGTCGGCGTCTGCGGGACGGCCGTCGCGGGGAGCGCCGGCGTCTCCCGGGCTCCGGTGGCGGGGGGTGCGGGCGCCTCCGGGGCCGCCGTGGCGGGGAGTGTCGGCGTCTCCGGGGCGGCCGTCGCGGGGAGCGCCGGCGTCTCCCGGGCTCCGGTGGCGGGGGGTGCGGGCGCCTCCAGGGCCGCCGTGGAGGGGGGTGCCGGCGTCTCCGGGGAGGCGATCGGGGGGAGCGTCGGCGTCTCCCGGGCGGCCGGCGGTGCCGGGCGGCGCGTGGCCGTCGCCCGCGCCGTGCCGGTGTCGCGTCGGACGGTCCCGGCCAGGTCCGTGGCCAGTCGCCGCCGTACCCGGACGATCAGTTCCGCCAGCTCCGCGCAGTACACGCTCGGGTTGGCGAAGCCCGTCGGGCGGCGGTAGCGGGTGGCGTAGTGGCCGCCGCCGCACACGGGGTGCAGCGGGCAGGCGCGGCACCGGCCGCACAGGCCGTCCGCTCCCCACTGGCGCGCTGCGATCCCCGGGTGACCGAGCAGCGTGTCGAAGGAGTGCCGCCACACGTCCAGACCGGTGCGCGCGGCACCGTCGTACGCCGTGCGCAGCGCGTCGTCCTGCGCGAGCGAGCCGTCCGTCTCCACGACCGCGTAGCGCACCGGGGACAGACCCAGCGACTCGGTGCGCACCGGGGTGCCGAGCAGCAGCGCCATCAGGTCGTCCAGCAGGCGCACGCCGGTCTCCTTCACCGGGGCGCCGTACCAGCGTTCGAAGACGGCCCACAGCCAGTCGGCGTACGGGGTGCGCCGTCCCGTGGGGTCCAGGCCGGGCGGCGGGGTGTGCCAGGTGCCGAGCGGCAGCAGGAAGTCGACGGACGGCGGGGCGTACGCCAGCAGCTCCTCGTACGTGCGGACCGGGTCGTTCGCCAGGTCGATCGTGCACAGCAGCCCGGCGAACAGGGGCCGGTACGGCTCGCTCGCGAGCAGCCGCAGCGCCGCGCTCACCCGGGCGTGGCTGCCACGGCCGTCCGCGCCGCGCCGGTGCCGGTCGTGGGCGGCACGCCCGCCGTCGGTGCTCACCCCGACCCGCAGCCCCAACTCGCCGCACAAGTCGAGGCGTTGGCGGGTCAGGCGCACCCCGTTGGTCTGTACGGACAGGCGCAGCCGCACCCCGTCACCGACGGCCGCCCGCAGCGTCTCCACCGTGCGGGTCAGCGCGCGCTCGCCGAGCAGCAGCGGTTCGCCGCCGTGCAGCACCACGCCCGCCTCGCTCAGCCCGTGCGCGCTCAGATGCTCGGCGATGCGCCGCGCGGTGCGCTCCACCGTCGCCGGTGCCATGGCGCGCGGCTGACGGCGCCAACCGGTGTCCTGCGCCCGGTACATGTAGCAGTAGTCGCAGGCCAGGTCGCAGCGGCTGTGCACCTTGAGGACGAAGGAGTCCAGCGGGTACGGCCGCCAGCCGGCCGCCCGGCGCGCGGCCACGTCGGCGGCGGTGGGCCACGGCGGCTCGGCGCGGCGCAGTGGCGGTCGACTCATCCGCTTCCCCCCGACGGCCTCGCCACGGGCCCCGCTCCCAGGACCGGCGGCACACCCGTCCGGCCCGTATGCCGACCAGTTTCCGGGGTCGTCCGTGCACCGTCAACATCGCTAATGAGACAACGCAGGTGAGAGACGGGGCAGTTGGCCATGGTGAAAGTCACGCCGATGCCGCCGGACGCTGCCGCCGCCGGGTGCCCCGGGTTTACGCTGAAACGATGGACGCCGGCGCGGCCCGCGGCCGCACGGTGCTCCACGAGTCCACCAGACCCCAGGGAGTGACCCCGTGGAAGCAGCCGAGGGCACCGCCCCCGCCGAGGTGCGCGCTGCGGACGCCGACGCCGTCGCGGGCGACGTCGAGTCCGTCGTACTGGACCTCGCCGCGCTCTCCCCCGAGGACGTCGCCGCCCTGCCCGGATCCGTGCTGGGCGCGCTGCTGCGCCGGGTCCACGACAGCTGTGCCGAGGGCGACCCGTTCGTCACCGGACACAAAGAGAGCCAGTGAACGCCGGGACACGGACCGGCGGCCGTGACGCCACCGGCCACGCCCTGTACTGTCACCCCCCGAGCGTCCGTTTTGTCCTTCGGTGGGGCGTCTCCGGGCCCTTCCGGCACCGCCCCCGCCCCGCCCGCACACCGCAGTTCCCTTCGCACCGTCCCGTCGTGCCGCGCCGAGCGGAGAGGTCATGCCCGACGTCAACTCCCCTGACCGCACAGGTCCGTTCGCCGTCTTCGTCGCCGCGTCCGAGAACCTCGGCCTGAGCACGACCCTGCGCAACGTCGCGGACATCCTCGCCGAGGCCGGCCGCAGCGTCCTGCTCGTCGACGGCCGTACCGGCGCCCCGGGCTCGACGGACCTGCCCGAGCCCGTGCCCGGCCAGGTCAACACGGTGTCCCAGCCCACCGGCCGGCCCCTCGCCGACGACCCCGTCGCCGCCGCCTACGACCACGTCCTCATCGAGGCACCCGTCCCGGACACACCCGACGCGGACGAACCCGCCCGCACCGCGGCACCCGCCGACGCGCTCGTCGTCTGCTTCGCGATGACCGCGTGGTCCATCGACGGCGCCGCCGCCCTCGCCGAGGACCTCACCGGGCGTGCCCAGCAGCCCGTGCGGCTGCTCACCCTCGGCCTCAAGAGCGACGTACGCGTCCACGACCGGCTGCGCGACGCCCGCGAACGGGTCCGCCGCAGGTTCGGGCCGCTCGCCGCGGCGCTCGGCGAAACGGACATCCCCTTCCTGGAGATCCCCTACAACCCGCTGTACCAGGACATGCGCAGCCTCGCCGTGCAGTCCGAGGACGTGGGCACGGTCATCGGGCTGCGCCCCTACTACGAGCGGCTCGCCGACTGGCTGCGCGCCCGCCGCGCCCCCCGGCTCGGCGAGGTCACCGTCGTCCACTCCGGCCGGCACGCCCCGTGGGCCGCGTGGGTGCGCGACCGGCTCGCCGCCAAGGCCGTACGCGTGCGGCTGCGCCGGGCCGACACCTACACCGGCGAACGTCCCGACCGCGGCGCCGCCCTGCTCTTCCTGGCGCCCGACGGCACCGACGAGACCCTGCTGGCGCAGATCGGCGCGCTGTCCCACACCGATGTGCGCATCGTCCTGGTCGACGAGCCGTTCCCGTACGCGGAGGCCGCCCACCACGAACGGATCGACCTGCGCGAGGCCGGGGAGGAGGAGGCGCTGCGGCTGCTGTACACCGGCCTCGGGCTCGACCCCCGGTCACCCGGCGAACTGCCGGGCGCGGCGCGCTTCCCGCGACTGCCCGAGACCAGCAACATCGGCCCCCGCAACAGCGGTTTCATCGACCGCGACGAGCTGCTCGCCACCGTGGAGGACCG
This sequence comes from Streptomyces sp. Ru71, assembly GCF_002920535.1. Taxonomy (GTDB): domain Bacteria; phylum Actinomycetota; class Actinomycetes; order Streptomycetales; family Streptomycetaceae; genus Streptomyces. Next base: position 45,494 of record NZ_PQSS01000052.1, read on the forward strand.
GCTGCGCGGCGCCGGGCAGGACGGCGCGTGCCTGGTGCTGCACGGGCCCAGCGGCTGGGGCAAGAGCGAGGCCGCGCACGAGCTGTGCCATCGCTACGGCGCCGGCTACGACGTGGTGTGGTGGGTGCGGGCCTGGGAACGGCAGCGCGTCGAACGCGGCCTGCGCCGGCTCGCCGGCCGCCTCGGCACCCCGCAGGACCGCCTGGGGTCCGCCGACACCGCCGACGACACGGTGCCGCGCCTGCTGGGTCGGCTGTCCCGGCCCGAGGAGCCGATCAGCTGGCTCCTGGTCTACGACGGCGTCTGGGACCTGTCCGACCTCGACGGCCTCCTGCCGTCCCCGCACCAGCGCGGCCACGTCCTGATCACCAGCCGGATGGCCCCGGCTGCGGCCGAACAGGCGGGCGCGCGGGGGGACGCCGGGACCAGCGACGGAGTACCGGCCGACAGTGGGGCACCGGTCGATGGGGGAGTGACAGAGGCCGACCGGGACACGCTTGGCGCGGTGGGAGTGCCGGGCGGCGTGGACGGGCGTGGCGCGGGGGCGGAAGTGCCTGGCGCTGATGCGCTGTCCGGCGAGGGCGGGCTGCCCGCTGGGGGCGCGCTGCCCGGTGCGGATGGGCTTTCCCACGGGGGCGCTGTGTCCGGCGGGTACGTGCTGCCCGGTGGGGATGCGCTGTCCGGTGGGCGGGGGCTCCCTGATGGGGGCGCCGTGTCCGGCGTGGACGGAGTCCCAGGAGGAGAAGCGCTCCTCGGCGGGGACGGGGCTCCCGGTGGGGAAGCGCCGCCCAACAGGGGCGCCGTGTCCGGCGGGGGCGCGTCGCCCGACGGAGGCGCAGTGCCCGGCCCCGGCAGGGGCGGGTCCCCCAACGGGGACGCGGCGCCCGACGACGGGGCGCCCAACAGGGACGCGGCGTCCGACAGCGACGCGGCGCCCCCCAGCGACGCCCCGCCCGGCGCGCAGACCGGCGCTCGCTCGACGTCCCGTCAGGGCGCCGGCGTCCATGACGACGCGCCGGCACTCCAGGGCCCGGCGGCCCGCTCCGACGCCGTACGCCGGCCGGCCCTCACGCCGTACCCCATGCCCGCCATGACCGCCGACGAGAGCCGGGCCGTGCTCGCCGAGCGGGTGCCGGAGATCAGCGAGCAGCAGGCCGCGCAGGTCGGCAGCGTGCTCGACTTCGTGCCGCACGCCCTGCACCTGGCCGCCCACTGCCTGGCCGAGCGCGCCGCCGGGCACGGCCGGCACGACCACCTGACCCGCGACGCCGCCGTGCGCGACGCGGTGCGCGACCTGCTCGCCGAGTACCGGGCCGGGAAGTCGGAGCTGCTGCGGCGCGGCGAGGCCGCCACCCCGGTCGCCGTGATGGTGCGGGTCGCCCGGCGCGTCGCGCAGACCACCCCCGGTGCCGCCGCCTGGCGCTCGGAGTCACCGCACCGCGACGCGCTCGGCTGGCTGCTGGACGCCGCCTCCCTGCTCACCGGCCGCGGCATGGGCCTGGAACTGCTGCGCTCGCGCCGCATCCTGTCCGAACTCGCCCGCGACGTCGACACCGAGCGCACCGTCGGACCCCGCCACCCCGACGAGGTCCAGCTGCCCGACGAGCACATGGTCAGCGTCGCCCTGTGGGCGCTGGCCCAGGTCGGCCTGCTCGACGTCGACTTCGACCGCACCGCCCAGCCGCTCGCCCAGCACCACGGCCTGCGCGACCTGATCCGCGCCGGCATGAGCGACACCGAGCGGCAGCACATCGAGTCCGTGCTGCGCGGGGTCCTCGCCGAGTACGTCCCGCAGGAGAGCCAGGGCCTGCCCGCCGACTGGGCGCGCGAGGTGTACTCGCTGCGGCTGTGGGAGGACACCCGCCCCCGGGTGCGCCGCTCCCTGCTGCGCCACCTCAACGCGCTCAGCCAGCGCGCCGAGGCCGCCGACCTCGAACGCCTCCTCGACATCGCCGACCAGGCCCGCGCCGCCTGGCACTCCGACGGCGACGAGCAGTCCCCCGAGTACCTGCGGCTGCTCAACTTCACCGCCCGCGCCCACCGGCTGCGCGGCGACTACGACACCTCCCGCCGACTCGCCCAGGACGCCCTGCACGGCCACCGCAGGCTGCTGGGCATCACCCACCCGCGCACCCTGCTGTCCGCCGACTCCTACGCCGCCACCCTGCGCGCCCTGGGCCGGTTCGAGGACGCCCTGCTCGAACTGCGGCCCGCCCTGGACGGGTTGACGCTGCTGCTCGGCTGGAAGCACCCCGCGACCGTGCAGGTCGAGCACAACCTCGCCCTCACCGAGGCGCTCACCGGCCGCGCCGCCGCCGCCCTGACCCGGCTCCAGGAACGCTTCCGCTACCGGCAGGCCGTCGGCGGCAAGGACGACCCGGTCGCCTGGGACTCCGCCGACCTGCTCGCCTATCTGCTGCGGGCCACCGGCCGCGACGGCGAGGCCCGCGACCTGCTGCGCCAGCGGCTGCGCCGGCTCGGCGACGCCTGGGACCGCGACCGGCTGTGGACCGAGGTCGGCCTCGCCGTCAGCGAGCGCCGCCTCGCCGACGGCTTCCCCGCCGTCAAGGACCCCCGCTACGGCTACGAACGCGCCCACGAACGCGACCGGCGCGCGCTCACCGAGTACCTCGCCCGGTTCGGCGCCGCCCGCTTCGACACCCTGCGCTGCCAGTTCAGCTACGCCGCCGACCTCGGCGCGCTCGGCAAGTCCGAGGAGGCCGAGGCGCAGGCCCGACAGTGCGCCGGCGCCTTCGCCCGCACCTTCGGCGCCGGGCACCCCTACACCGGCCTGTGCCATGTGCGCCACGGCGTCCATCTGCGGGCGATCGGCGAGCTGCGGCCCGCCGAGGAGGTGGGCCGCGCCGGGCTGAACCTGCTCACCCACAAGCTGGGCGGCGCCCACCCCTGGGTCGCCGCCGCCGAGAACTCCCTGGCCGCCACCCTCGCCGCGGCCGGCCGCACCGACGAGGCCGTCGAACTGGCCGGCTCCGCCCTGACCCGGCTCGGCGACCTCGGTGTCGCGGACCGGCCCGACGGACGCCGGGTCGCCCTCCACCTGGACCACCTCACCGGCACCGGCACCGCCCGGCCGGCGCCGCCCTCCGGCTACGACATCGACCTGGAGCTGCCCGGCCTGTGACCCCACCCGGCCGGGGCACCGGCGCCGTACCGCAGCACCGCCAGCCAAGCCCCACCCCACCGAAAGGCGCGTACCCGTGGCAGCTCCCGCACCCCAGCGCACCAGCACGCTGCACCAGCCGCACTGGACCGCGACGCGGCACGGCGTGATCACCGAGATGTGCGAGCAGACCGTCGCGGCCACACCCGCGATACGCAGCCTGAGCCACTTCAGCAACGGCATCCTCGACTTCGCCGTGCTGCGCGCCCCGCTGGCCCCGCTCAGCAGCCTGGTCATCGAGCCCGGCGACGAGGAGACGGGCGAGTCGCTGCCCGGCAGCCGGCTGCTGCTGTGCACCCAGGACCTCGGCCTGGTGCTGCGCCCGCTGGGCACCGGGGAGCTGATGCGCACGGTGGCCGAGGGCCCGCGCGGCGGTCTGTGGGGCGGCCGGGCCCGGCCCGGTGAGTACCTCGCCGCGGTGACCGACGCCGGCGACGGCATGCCGGACGCCGACGCCGCCATGAACCGGCTGGTGACCCGCATCCGTACCGAGGTCCACTCCCTGCCCGACGAGCTCCTCGGCGGCGACCCGGTGGCCAAACCGCACCTCACCTCGATCCCCGCCCCCGAGGGGCCCCGGATCGACTTCGGCACGGCCGCGGCGGCCGACACCGGCTACGAGGAACGCCTGCGCCACCTGTGGCGCAGCCACATCAACCCGACGGACCTGCACTACGCCGGCTACTACCGCAACTGGACGCTGGTGTGCGTCGGCGACGTCTTCGACGCCCCGGAACTCGGGCCGCGCTTCATCGACGTCAGCGTGCGCACCCGGCGCACCGCCTACCGCGACCTGTCCCGCGGTCTGCGCGGCCATGTCGTGCGGCTGACCGACGCGCTCGGCCTGGTCGCCCCCTCCGCTCCCGGCCGGGCCCCGCTCGACCGGCTCGTCCTGGACGTGCAGGAGGGCGCCGTCTACGTCCACTGGATGTCGCCGCAGTCCTTCCTGCTCGGGGTCACCCTCGACCAGCGCCAGGTCGGCAACGCCGAACAGCGGCTGCGGGGGCTGGCCCGCGCCCTGGAACGCCAGGCGGGCCCCGAGCGGTTCACGACGCCGCGCTGAGCGTCCCCCACACCTCCTCCGCCAGCGACTCCACGGTGCGGGCCGGGGTGAGACGGTGGCGCTGGTCGGCACCACCCAGCAGATGGACCGGCAGCACCTCGACGGCGGACTCGTACTCCCGGCAGATACGGCGCAGTTCGCCCAGCTCGTCCTCGGACGGCGCGGCACCGGGCGCGGTGGCCGCGGCCCAGGCGGCGACCGCGCCACGGAACCGCTCCGTCAGCTCCCGCACCAGCGTGGCGCAGCCCAGCACGCTCAGATCGGCCGGCGTCGCCGCCGCACGCCCCGCCGCCCGCCCGGCGACCCGCCCGGTCACCGCCTCCAGCATCGCCAGCGCGTCCCGGAACCGGCGCCGCACCGGACCCGGCAACCGCGCGGTGTCCGGCTCCGGTTCACCACGGGGCAACGAGGCCGGCTGCGCCACCACGGGCCGGGTGTCCAGGGCCAGCGCGGTCAGCGTGCGGTGCATCTCGTCCAGCCGGGCGGTCTGCTGCTCCAGGTCCCGGCGCATCCGCTCGCCCAGCTCCACCAGGTCGCCCTCGCGCCGCTCCTCCACCAGGCGCCGCTCCAGCTGCAGCAGCGCCTCGTGCGCGCTCAGGCCGAAACCGCCCTGCCGGTACACCAGCGGCCGGGAGCCGATCGCCCGCCCGAGCCGGTCCTGCATCGCGTGCGACACCAGGCCGTTGACCACCAGCAGTGCCTCAAGCCGGCCCGGCCGCACCGCGCTGCGCAGCCCGAGCACCAGCGCGGCGACCCGCTCGGCGTCGTCGGCGAGCAGCACCGAACGGCCGTAGATCACCGCGATGTAGGCGTCCGGGGCGGGCGAGAGCCAGTACACGACATCCTCCCGGCCGCCCGGCGAGCGGGCCAGCCGGGCCGGCACCGGGTCGCGCGAGGCGATCCGCCACTGCCCGAGGTCCAGCGCCTCGTGGATGTCGGCGAGCACCTGCCGGTACGCCACCCGCTCGTGCAGCTGCCGTACGGCCGCGAGCACCGCCGAGCCCGGCACCCGCTCGACGGCGCCCTCCTCGTTCTCGGCGAGCTGCCAGGCCTGCCGGCACGTCTTGAGGACCTCCCGGGGCACGCCCTCGGTCAGCTCCGGCAGCAGCCGCAGCGCCTCCTCGTCGAACGGCCCGGTGCCGCTCGTCCCGGCGGCGGCCAGATAGCGGGAGACCAGCTCCCGGGTGTCGCGGCGGCCCAGCCCGTTCGCCCACAGCTGCACCACCCGCTCGTGCACACTGGCGCGCAGCGCCTGCAGCCCCTCCGGGGAGGTGCAGAACACCAGCAGACCGCCGTGACTGGTGCAGATGTTGACGAGGCGTTCGAATGCGTCGAAGAAGGTGCGCCGGGTCTCCTCCGGCCACTCCAGCACCTTCTCCAGCGAGTCCAGCAGCAGCACGTACGGGTTGCCGACCCGGCCGTGCAGGAAGCCCTGGACGGCGAGCGCGTCGAAGACCCGGTCGATGCCGGCCGCGGTGTCCGTCCGCCCGGGGTGCGGGCCGATCGCCTCGGTGATGCCCCGCTCGCGCAGCGGTTCGGCGGGTTCCTCGCCGCTCAGCCAGTTCCACACCATGCGCCGGAACGGCGGCTGCAGCAGCAGCGCGAGCGCGGTCGCGAACCGGCGGTGCTCGGTCACCTCGCCCAGGGTGCCGCGCAGGTCGGCGTGGATCACCTCGGGGTCGTAGCGCAGCGCCGACACCACCTTGTCGGGGTCCAGCGTGCGGTCGCGCAGCCCGGCCGCGATCTCCTGCAGGGTGTCGCGGCGCGGGTCGTCCTCCTCGCCGCCGACCCACTCGGCGGTGACGTAGGCGTAGTAGTCGCGCACGAGTTCCTCGAAGGCCTGCCGGCCCTGCGGGGTGTCGGCGGGGCCGCGCAGCCGGTCGCGGTAGAGCCGCCCCATGTCCTGCGCCGGCTCGTCCACGATCCACATCGCGGCCTCCCCGTGCCGCTCGCGCACCGTCTGGTAGACGCGGCGCAGCGCATGGCTCTTGCCCAGTCCGAACCCGCCCACCAGGGCGATGACCCGCCCGCGCCGGCCGCCCGCGGCGGGTGGCGCGAAGTAGTCGGCGACCAGGGCCTGCAGGTCGGTGACGAGCGGGGTGTCGAGGTGGGCGTTGCCGGAGTCGGCCGCCACCGCCGCCGACTCCCCGAGGTCGGTCGTCGGGCCGAGGCGCACGACCGGGCTCAGCGGGAAGGGGTTCTCGTGCCAGATGTCTCCACGCTCTGGGACCATGATGGCACTCCTCGGGTTCTGACGGTCGTGTCGGCGGGCGAGCGGCGGCGGGTGCGGGGACGGGGGCCGGCGGTTCCGGGGCGCCGGGGGGGCGCTCCAGGGCCGGTCGACGGCCGGACGGCCGGTCAGCGGCCCGGCGGCAGCGCGGGCGGCCGGTCCGGGGGCGGCGCCGGCCACTGCCCCGTCGGGGGCGCGGAGGGCTGACCCGTGGGTGGCGCGGAGGGCTGACCCGTCGGTGGCGCCGAGGACTGATCCGGCAGTGGCACGGACGGCCCCGTCGGCGGCCCGGAAGGCTGACCCGGCAGTGAGACGGACGGCCCCGCCGGGGGTGCGGAGGGCTGACCCGTGGTCGCGGCCGGCGAGCCCGTGGGCGGCGGTGCGGACCGCCGGCCCGGCGGCCGGGGGGACTGCCGGGCCGTCGTACGCAGCAGGTCGTCCCGGCTCAGGGTGGGCGCGCTCACGTCGGCCGCGGTGACCCGCACGCGTCCACCCTCTCGTCTCTGCCGCTCGGCGGCCTCGAAGCACGCCTTGCGCAGCTGCCGCACGTCCAGCCGCATCCACGCGTCGCCGCCCGGGAGCGGCGGGGTGTCCACGTCGGGGTGTCCGCCGCGGACGGCATCGGTGAACTTCACGGGGTCCTCCGCTTTCAGGCAGCTGAGCGAGAGATGGGTGACCTCCGGGTAGGAGAGCAGGTCCCCGACCACCTCACGCGCGGTGTCCGGATCCTGATGACTGATCTCGACGAACAGTACGATCCGGCTCTGAGCGTGTCTCAGGCACGTTCTGAGGAACTTGCCCCGCACCTCGCCGCCGGCGTCCCGCCAGTCGATGTGGGGCACGATCGCGAACAGCAGACGGTTCTCCTGGGCGAGCAGCGCACTGATCGCGCTGAACGCCTTGTGCACATCGGCGCCGTCGATCACCGGGTCGAGGGGCATCCCGGGGAAGTGCTCGCGCAGAGCCTCCACGATCTTGTCCCTTATCGCCGCGTTGATGCCCGGCGTCTCGGCGAAGTCGCCGCGCTCGTCCCAGCTGACGTCGTTGCCGTAGTTGACGTATCCGCCGGTCATCGCCACGACCGGACGCGGCGGCCGGCGCCCCTGGGCGTAGGCGGGGGAGCGGCGGGCTTCCGCGTCGAGGCGTTCGAGGTACTCGTGGGCGACGTGGATGCACCGGTGGATCAGCGTGGTCTTGCCCATGCCGACCGGGCCGGTCACCACGACCAGATGACCGCGGTCCACATGCGGCATGATCATCTCGGGCAGCCGGGCCAGACAGCGCCTGAACTCCTCCACCTGCTCCCGGGCATGGTCGACGTCGACCCACTGCCCGTCGTGCTCCTCCTCCGCCCAGGGCACCAGCGGATGGTCGTCCCTCGGCACGGCCCGCATCCCGGGCACATGGCTCCTGCTGCCCGGCACGTACACCCCGAACGGGTTCGTGTGGATCTCACCGCCGTTCATCGGCCCGCCCCCGGTGCGCCGCGCCGCGCGAGCCGGGCCCGCACGGTCCGCCAACCCCAGTACACCGTCCTGCCGTTGAGTCCGGATATCAGCCGCAGCTTGTCCTCCACGGTGCCTCGCTGCTCCTCCGCCCAGACGCCGCGGGACTCGGTGTCCAGCAGGTAGCCGTCCCGTTGCCCGGGCAGCGGCCGGGCCAGGGGCAACGCGTCGGCGGCCGCCCGCGCCGCGTCCCGGCGCGCTCGCGGACCCGGCACCCGGCCGAGCGTGCCGACCAGCGCCGTACGCGCCGCGCGTACCGCGCTGTGATCGGCCCGCGGGTCGATCTCGTACCCGGCGAGGTAGTCCTGCACCGCCGTCCGGTAGGCGCTCTCCTCGGTCTCCAACTGCTGTCCGAGCTGGCGCCGTTCGGCCGAGATCCGCTCGGACGACTGGCCGGCCAGGGTGAGCAGCGCACCGGCGGCCAGCAGCGGCAGCTGCTTGAGGAAGTCCGTGAACCAGCCGCCCCCGCCACCGCCCTGCGCGGCCGTCCCCGGTGACTCGGAGGCCGCCGCCATCAGCGCGGAACACGCCCGCCCGAAGTCCTCCGTCCGCCGCTCGGCCCACTGCTGAAGGGACATCGCCCCGCCGGGCCCCTGCGCCGGGCGCACGGCGTCCGGGGCGGCCGTACTGCCCGGGGCGAGCAGCCGCAGACGTAACGCCGCGGAGACCAGGCCCGCCCTGTGCGGGCCGTCCAGGCAGTACACCAGCTGCACGTCCCGCTCCGAGGAGGCGCCCGGCGCCGCCCACGCCGGGCCGGCACCCGCGGCGAGCAGCACCAGAGCCGCCCCGCAGGCCGCCGTGAGCGGCGGACGGAGCCGGGGCCGGCGGCGCGGGGGAGCCCCGGCCCGCACCGCGGGCCGGACGCCGGGCGGACGGCCCCCGCGCGCTGCCCTCGGCCGACCGTGTCCCGTCCCCTGCCTCATACGCCTCTCCCCGTCCGGCCACCGCCGTGGCCGGTACTCGCCGTGCCTTCCGTCCCCTGCGACCACGCCCGTATCGGGTGCCGCCCGACCCCGCCGTGGGCACAGTCCATTGCCGCAAGTCCCGTACCCGTTGTCCGGCCCTGTCCTCCCCTCCGCACCCGCGCCATCCACACCCCTGGCCGCGCCTACGCGGCCGTCCGCTCGTCCGCCGGCTGCGCCTCCGCGA
>NZ_PQSS01000053.1 GCF_002920535.1 Streptomyces sp. Ru71
GTCTCGGCCGCTGGGAGGAGGCGCTGGCCGAGGCCCGGGAGGTGTGCGCGCTGCGCGAGCGGGTGCTCGGCGCCGACCATCCGGACACGCTGGTCAGCCACCGTGAGATCGCCGTCGGTCTGGGCTGGCTGGGCCGCTGGGCGGACGCCCTGACCGCGTACCGGCACGTCGCCGAGGCCCGGGAGCGCGTGCTGGGCCCCGAGCACCCCGACACCCTCGCCGCCCGCACCGACGAGGCCCACTGTCTGCGGCAGCTCGGCCGGCAGGTGAGTTGAATGGGCCGCGGCCCTACGGGTACCGGGACGAAGCGGTGATACGACACATTCCGCACGACCGTCCAAGGAGTTCCCATGGCGGACCTCAGCCCCATCGACCTGCAGAAGGCGCTCAGCGGGATGGACTACCCCACGGACAAGAAGCACCTGGTGGAGGTCGCCCGCAAGAACAAGGCCGACGACAAGATCGTGAGTCGTCTCGACGGCTTGAAGGAGGACCACTTCGACGGACCGAACGAGGTCCAGAAGGCGGTGTTCAACTCCTAGCCGGCAAGTGCCGTCCCACGGACCCGGTGCGTCCCCGGCCGCGTAGGCTCGGCGGATGGACCTGACCACCGCCCTGCTTCGGACAGAAGCCGCCGAGGGCGCACCGGCCCTGCTGCTGCGCCCCTGGGACCGTGGGGACGCGCCGCGGCTCGCCCGGGCCCACCGCGACCCGGCGCTGCGCCGCTGGGCCACCGCACCCGTCCATGACGAGGCGAGCGCGACCCGCTGGATCCAGGTGCAGCGCGACGGCTGGGACAGCGGCGACCGCTATGCCTTCGCCGTCGTCGAGCCGGCCCCCGCGGAAGCGGAGCTGGTGGGCCATGTGGCCCTCAAGAGGACGGCCGACGGCGCCGAGGTCGGCTACTGGACGGCCGCCCACGCCCGGGGCCGCGCCGTTGCTCCCCGCGCGCTGCGCGCCCTGACCGAGTGGGCCTTCGCGTCCTTCGGTCTGTCCCGGCTCGACCTGCTGCACCAGACGGACAACACCGCGTCCTGCCGCGTGGCGCAGAAGGCCGGCTACGCCCTGTGCGGCCTGCTGCCGGCCGCCCCGCCCGACTTCCCCCTCCCCGGCCACCTGCACACCCGCGTGCACACCGGGGCTTAGACCCCCGTCGTTCCGATCGTTCCTGCGTCGCGCGCCCTAGTCCGCCGACGCCGACCAGCCCTTCGCCTCGATGCGGGAGCCGTCCGCCGGGCGGCGTTCGTCGAAGAGAGGCCCGGCGCCCGTCTCGACCCGCAGCGCGTCGACGTACGCTCCCCGTCCGACGTAGAGCCGGTCCGTCGTGCAGCGCCAGCGCAGGGTGAGACTCGGGGCGGCCGGCAGCGGTGCTGTGAGCCGGTGCCAGACGCGGCCCGACCAGCCGGTGACCGTGCCCGAGGGATGCTCCTGGGCCGGTCCACCGGTCACGGCGGCCGTGCTGAACGGCACCGGCTGCCAGCTGCCGCCGCCGTCCGTGGACGCCTCCAGAGCCAGGACGTCCGCCCGCGGCTCGGTGTCCCACCACAGCCCGCAGGTCAGCCGCGCCCCGCCCGCCGCCGTGTCCAGCGGCGGCAGGGTCAGCGTGGCCGACGTGGCGCTCGCCGTTCCGGAGAACCAGGCGGTACGGCCTTGCCGTGGGCGCACCGGCACGGCGCGCGCCAGGTTGGTCCCGGCGGCCACGCGCGGCGCGGAGCCGGAGCGCCAGCCGCGCACCGGATGCACCGAGTTGCCGAGCACGACCAGGAACGAGTCGGTCGTCGGGTCCAGCACCAGCGACGTACCGGTGAAACCGGTGTGACCGGCGGTGCGCGGGGTGGCCATCGCCCCCATGTACCAGTGCTGGTAGAGCTCGAAGCCCAGTCCGTGCTCGTGGCCGGGAAAGGCGGTGTTGAAGTCGGTGAACATCAGCTCCACGGAGGCCGGGCGCAGGATGCGCGTCCGGCCGTGGCGGCCGCCGTCGAGCAGGGTGCGGGCGAGCACGGCCAGGTCCCAGGCGCAGGAGAACACACCCGCGTGACCCGCGACCCCGCCCAGGCTGTAGGCGTTCTCGTCGTGCACCTCGCCCCACACCAGCCCCCGGTCCAGACCGGACCAGGGTCTGCGGGCGTCCTCGGTGGCGGCGATCCTCGGCTTCCAGGAGGCGGGCGGGTTGTAGCGGGTGCCGGTCAGACCGAGCGGTCCGGTGATCTCCTCGTGCAGCAGGGCGTCCAGAGGGCGCCCGGTGATCCGCTCCAGGACCAGTTGCAGCGAGATCAGGTTCAGGTCGGAGTAGAGGTAGGCGGTGCCCGGCGGGTTCAGCGGGGCCTCGTCGTAGATCAGCCGCAGCTTCTCCTCGCGCGTCGGCGCGTTGTAGAGCGGTATCCAGGCACGGAAACCCGAGGTGTGGGTGAGGAGCTGACGGACCGTGACGTCCTGCTTGCCGGCGGCCCCGAACTCCGGCAGATACGAGGCGACCGTCCCCTCCAGGCGCAGCGCGCCGCGCTCGATCTGCTGGACGGCCAGCAGCGAGGTGAAGAGTTTCGAGACCGACGCCAGGTCGAAGACGGTGTCCTCGGCCATCGGGATCTGCTGCTCGGGCGGGAACTCGACGCCGGTGTCAGTCTTCTCGTCGTAGGCCCGGTAGCGCACCGCCATGCCGATCGGCTCGTGCAGTGCGACGGTCGCGCCGCGCCCGGCGAGCAGCACCGCCCCGGCGTACCACGGGTGCTTGGGGGAGGGCCGAGGAACGCCTTGGCGTCGCAGACCAGTTGCCGCAGATGCCCGGCGAGCAGCCCGGCCTGCTCCGGCGAGCCGTGCCGGAGCGTCGGTCCGCCGGTGTGCGGCTCCGCGGCCGCCGCCGGACCCGCCGGGAACGGGACGAGCGCCAGCGCTCCGCCCATGGACAGGGCCGCCGCGCCCAGTTGACGCCGGGTCAGTCCGCCCACCGTTTCCTCCCGCTCACTACCCGAAAGTATCTTTCCGCGATCGTGGAGCCGCGTGAAACTTTCCCGTCAGCCCGGAGGTGTGTCAACAGGGGCTGCGCGCGACAGAATCTGACGGAGTATCAGAAAGGGTCTTCCGCCCTGTCGCCGGCTGCGGCATCCTGCGCGCATGCAGACGGAGCTGAGCAGGAAACTGGGCGTCGAGCACGCCGTCTTCGGCTTCACGCCGTTCCCCGCCGTCGCCGCCGCCATCAGCAGGGCGGGCGGCTTCGGGGTGCTCGGCGCGGTCCGCTACACCGCCCCCGAGGAGCTGCGGCGCGACCTCGACTGGATCGAGGCGCACGCCGAGGGCCGGCCCTACGGCCTGGACGTCGTCATGCCCGCCAAGAAGGTCGACGGCGTCACCGAGGCCGACGTCGAGGCCATGATCCCCGAAGGGCACCGGCAGTTCGTCAAGGAGACCCTCGCCCGGTACGGCGTGCCCGAGCTGCCCGACGGGGAGGCCTCCGGCTGGCGCATCACCGGGTGGATGGAGCACGTCGCCCGCGCCCAGCTCGACGTGGCCTTCGACTACCCGATCCGGCTGCTCGCCAACGCCCTCGGCTCCCCGCCCGCCGACGTCGTCGCCCGCGCCCACGACCGCGGCGTGCTGGTCGCCGCACTGGCGGGCAGCGCCCGGCACGCCCGCAAGCACCGGCAGGCCGGCATCGACATCGTCGTCGCCCAGGGCTACGAGGCGGGCGGGCACACCGGCGAGATCGCCACCATGGTGCTCACGCCCGAGGTCGTCGAGGCCGTCGACCCGCTGCCCGTGCTCGCCGCCGGCGGCATCGGCAGCGGCCGGCAGATCGCCGCCGCCCTCGCGCTCGGCGCCCAGGGCGTGTGGCTGGGCTCGATCTGGCTGACCACCACCGAGGCCGACCTGCACTCGCCCGCCCTGACCCGCAGACTCCTCGCCGCCGGCTCCGGCGACACCGTCCGTTCCCGCGCCCTGACCGGCAAGCCCGCCCGCCAGCTGCGCACCGCCTGGACGGACGCCTGGGACGACCCCGCCGGGCCGGGCGCCCTGCCGATGCCGCTGCAGGGGCTGCTGGTCGCGGAGGCGGTCTCCCGCATCCAGACGTACGAGGTCGAGCCGCTGCTCGGCACGCCCGTGGGACAGATCGTCGGCCGGATGCGCGAGGAACGCAGCGTGCGCGCCGTCTTCGACGACCTCACCCGAGGCTTCGAGCGGGCCGTCGACCGCGTCAACCGCATCGCAGGAAGGAGCGGACAGCCGTGACCTCCACGGGATCAGCCGCGACACCCACGGGAGCGGACATGGCTCCCAGGGGATTCTGGGCCCAGGCCACCGCCGACCCCGGGCGCGTCGTGCTCGTCGCACCCGACGGCGAGCGGTGGACCGCCGGCCGGCTGCACCGCGCCGCCAACCGCCTGGTGCACGGGCTGCGCGCGGCCGGCCTGCGGCGCGGCGACGCCTTCGCGGTCGTCCTGCCCAACGGCCCCGAGTTCCTCACCGCCTACCTCGCCGCCACCCAGGCCGGCCTCTACCTCGTGCCCGTCAACCACCACCTGGTCGGCCCGGAGATCGCATGGATCGTCGCCGACTCCGGCGCCAAGGTCCTCATCGCCCACGAGCGGTACGCCGATGCCGCCCGCGCCGCCGCCGACGAGGCCGGGCTGCCCCCGGTGCACCGGTACGCCGTCGGCACGGCCGAGGGCTTCAGGCCGTACCCCGAACTCCTCGACGGCCGGCCCGAGTCCGCCCCCGACGAGCGCACCCTCGGCTGGGTGATGAACTACACCTCGGGCACCACCGGCCGCCCCCGCGGCATCCGCCGCCCGCTGCCCGGCACACCCCCGGAGCAGGCCCATCTCGGCGGCTTCCTCGGCATCTTCGGCATTCGGCCGTTCGACGACAACGTCCACCTGGTGTGCTCGCCGCTCTACCACACGGCCGTCCTGCAGTTCGCGGGCGCCTCCCTGCACCTCGGCCACCGGCTCGTGGTGATGGACAGGTGGACACCCGAGGAGATGCTGCGGCTGATCGACACCCACCGGTGCACGCACACCCACATGGTCCCGACCCAGTTCCACCGGCTGCTCGCCCTGCCCGAGGAGGTCCGGCAGGCCTACGACGTGTCGTCCCTGCGGCACGCCATCCACGGCGCCGCCCCGTGCCCGGACCATGTGAAGCGGGCGATGATCGAGTGGTGGGGCCACTGTGTGGAGGAGTACTACGCCGCCAGTGAGGGCGGTGGCGCCTTCGCCACCGCCGAGGACTGGCTGAAGAAGCCCGGCACCGTCGGCAGGGCCTGGCCGATCAGCGAACTCGCCATCTTCGACGACGACGGCAACCGGCTGCCGCCCGGCCGGCTCGGCACGGTGTACATGAGGATGAGCACCGGCGGCTTCGCCTACCACAAGGACGAGGACAAGACCCGCCGGGGCCGCATCGGCGACTTCTTCACCGTCGGCGACCTCGGGTACCTCGACGAGGACGGCTACCTCTTCCTGCGCGACCGCAAGATCGACCTGATCATCTCCGGCGGGGTCAACATCTACCCGGCCGAGATCGAGTCCGCGCTGCTCGCCCACCCGGCGGTCGCCGACGCCGCCGCCTTCGGGGTGCCGCACGACGACTGGGGCGAGGAGGTGAAGGCCGTCGTCGAACCCGCGCCCGGCCATGAAGGCGGCCCCGGCCTCGCCGCCGAACTGCTCGCGCACTGCGCCGAGCGCCTCGCCGGGTACAAGCGGCCCCGCAGCATCGACTTCGTCGCCGAGATGCCCCGCGACCCCAACGGAAAGCTGTACAAGCGCCGGCTGCGCGAGCCGTACTGGGCGGGCCGGGCCCGGCCGGTGTGAGCTACGGAAGGCCGTCGTCGTCGCGGGCGCAGGCGGCGTCCGCGACGTCGTCGCCGGTGTCCGCCGCGCCGGTGATCAGCTCGACACAGCACAGGCCCGCCTGCGGCTCCAGCACCGCGGTGGTGCGCGGATGCCCGGAGGCGGCGAGGTAGCCGCACAGGAAGGCGTGGTTCATCCCGCACACCAGCGCCGGCGCCTGAGCGGCCACCGGGTGGAACGGGCAGTTGTGCAGCACGGTACGGCCGCTGCCGTCCTCGGCGGGCTCGAACCCGAGGGACTCCAGGAAGCCGGTCACGTCCCGCCCACGCGCCTCGGCACCCAGGGAGGCGCCGCGCTCCTGCGCCACACGCAGCGCGGCGTGGTGCGCGCTCTCGCCCGGCTGCGCCCCCGTCACCGCCTCGGCCAGCAGGGACGCCAGCAGCTCGTGCCGGCGCGGCGGCAGCGTGATCTGCAGCGTCTGCGCGCTGGGCTCGTACACCTTCGGCGCGCGGCCCACCCGGCGCGGCCCGTGCCCGCCGTGCCGGGCCTGCAACAGCCCCGAGTCGACCAGCTTGTCGAGGTGGAAGGCGGCCAGCTTGCGGGAGATCCCGACCGCCGCCGACGCCTCCTCCCGGGTCACCGGCCGCCGGGCCCGCCGCACGAAGTCGAACAGCCGCCGCCGGGAGTCGTCACCCAGCACGGCGAGCGCGGCCACGGAGTCGGTGGTGGTCGGGCCCGGGGCTCCCGCGGCGGGGGAATCGAACGTCACCCGCCCACCGTAACTCCGCCGGGCGGGCGTTGACGCCGGCCTTGACCCGCGACCGGAATAAGACCAACAATCGTTGGTGAAATACCCCCCAGGTGAGGTGCCGGTATGACGGTCAACGCCGATCTTCGTCAGGCCAAACAGCCGGTCAGCGGTGCGCTGGCGGGGCCGTACGGTCACCCCTTCCATCCGATCCTGGTCACGGTGCCGATCGGCGCGTGGGTGAGCAGCCTGGTCTTCGACATCGCCTCCCATGTCGTCGACCGGCCCGCCTTCCTGGTGCGCGGCTCGATGTGGCTGATCGCCATCGGGGTGATCGGCGCGCTGGCGGCGGCCTGCGTCGGTTTCCTCGACCTGTTCGCGATCCCGACCGGCACCCCCGCGTTCCGCACGGCGCTGGTCCACATGACGCTGAACCTCGCCGTCACGGCCGCCTACGCCGGTGGCTGGGCCTGGCGGCACAGCGGCGGCCCCGCCGGACAGGAGGGCGTCGGCGCCGGACAGCTGGCGCTCTCCGCCGTCGCGCTCGCCGCCCTCGGCCTGTCCGGGTATCTCGGCGGAAAACTCGCCTACCGCTTCGGCGTGCGGGTCGCCGACGAGGCCGCACAGGCCGACGGCTACCGCACCCGGCCCCCGTCCTGACCCACCTGGAGACGCCCATGGACATCGCCGCTCTGATCGCCTGGATCGTCACCGCCCTCGGCGGTTTCGTCCTGCTCGCCCGCTGGATCGCACGCGGCGGCCTGCGCCCCGCGCAGCAGGCGTCGCCGACCCGCCTGCCCGCGCCCGTCGTCTTCGGCCACTTCCTGCTCGCCGCCGCCGGACTGGTGGTGTGGATCGTCTACCTCGCCGCCGACAAGGACGCCCTGGCCTGGACGTCCTTCGGCGTGCTGGTCGCGGTCGCCCTGCTCGGCTTCACCCTGTTCGGCCGCTGGCTGCCCGTCTACCAGGGCACGGCCGGCGAGACGGCGCCGCCCGAGCGTCATCTGCCCGTCCCGGTGGTCGCCGCCCACGGCGTCCTCGGCGCCGCCACCCTGGTGCTGGTGCTGCTGTCGGCACTGGGCGTCGGCGGCAGCTGACGGACGCACCGCACGGCGCCCGGGAGACGGACCCCGGGCGCCGCCGGTGTCACCGGTGCTCGCTCACCCGGATCACGCGCAGCCCCGGCGAGGTGAGGATGTCCCGCTCGCAGAACCGGGAGGTCACCCACTCGCCCCGGGAGAACAGCCGCGTCTGGTCGGCGAAGTGCGGCGAGGCGGGGTCCGAGGACTGGGAGTACGTCAGCAGGGTGCGGGCCACTGGGCAGCGCGAGCCGTCCCAGCCCACCGCCTGGATGTAGCTGGAGCCGTGGGCCACCTCGGTGTAGCCGCCGCCCGCCGCGTTCCACACCGGCTCGACCTTGTTCCACACGCCGAGCGACTCCGTTCCCCCGGGCACCGGGATGCGCTGCCCGCCGCGCACCACGAACTGGTGCTCGCCCAGCGGGGAGTCCAGCGCGATGCCCGCCGCCCGCAGCTCGGCCACCGTGTCCGCGAGGGCCGTGGCGAACGCCGGGGCGTCGGTGTTCAGCGTGTTCGGGGTGGACACCGGGTCGGCCGGCGAGAACGGCACCTTCCACAGCTGCGCGGCCGGCATCTTGCGCCACAGCCGGTCGAAGAGCAGCGCGCCCCGGCTCGCGGTGTTCACGGTGCGGTCCCAGGCCGCCAGCACCCCGCACGCCTCCCGCACGTCGACGGCCCTGCCGTCACTGCCGGTCGCCGTACCGCCCGGCAGCGCCGCGCACGCCGTCGCCGCGTCGGCGGCGGCCAGGTCGCCCGCGGGCACCCGGTTCGCGAACTGCTGTGCCTGCAGGTCCTGTACGGTCAGCCCGCCGCGCTCCGCCATCGCCGCCACGTCCCGCAGCGCGCCCCGGGTGCGCAGCGTGCGCGCGGTGCCGACGGTGCCGAAGATCCGCTCGTAGCCGGTCAGCGGCCGGTCCGCGTTGGCCAGCCAGGCGCTGTCGTTGGAGTTCTCCGCGTACGGCGCGTCCTTCAGCACCGGCATCCGCGCCGGCCCGAACACCCCGGGCTGCACCGCGTCGGGGTCGCTGCCGAGCGCGCAGTCGCCCCGCGAGCCGTCCAGGACGGCCAGGCCGGACGCCGGGTAGGTGGCCCGGCCCAGGGGAGTGGAGCAGCGCTGCGCCAGGTCGTCGGTGACCCGGGGCAGCACCTGCGACTGCGTGTACAGGCTGTGGCCCCGGAAGTCGGCGGCGATCGTGTTCACCCACGGCAGGCCCTGGGTGCGGCGCAGCGAGGCGAGCACGTCGTCCGTGGAGCGGGCCCGGCTGAAACCGAGCGCGGTGTCGGCGCCGCGCAGGTTGACGGCGTTCGGATCACCCACCGCGTACGCCGTCGTGGCCGTCCAGGGCAGCGGCAGCCCGGCACCGAGCGACGTCGTCACCGGGCCGTACCGGGTCCACCACTGCGTCCGCGTGAGGGAAGTGCCGTCCTGGGCCGCGACGGTGACGGTCCGCCGGGTCATCCGCTCCCGCTCGCCGTCGACCAGGTAGACCGTCGGGTCGGCCGGATCCAGCGTCAGCTGGTGGAGACTGAGGGTGACACCGGTGGCCACGGTGTGGCTCCAGGCGACGTACGCGTTGTGGCCGATGGAGATCGTCGGTGAGCCGAGCAGCGAGGCGCCGGACACGTTCAGCACGCCGGGGATGGTCTGCTGGGACTGCCAGAAGCGGCGGCCGCCCTGCCAGGGGTAGTGCGGGTTGCCGAGCAGCAGACCGCGGCCGTTCGCGGTCGTCGCGCCGCTGAAGGCGACCGCGTTGGACCCCATGTCGGCGGTGTCGGTGGCGAGCAGCGCCCGCGCGGCCCGCGCGGCGTCCGCCGTGCCGGGCGCCTGCGTGCCCGGCTGTCCGGCCACCGGCGGCCGGGCGGCCGTGATGCCGTCGATCGCCCTGCCCTGCCCGCCGAGCACGGCGAGCGCGTAGGAGCGCGCGGCCACGTCCAGCGCGCTGACCGGCCGCACCCAGGAGGCGCCCCGGCACGCCGGGTCGGTGATCGGGTTGCGGGCCAGCCAGGCGTTGTACCCGGCGGCGAAGCCGCGCATCAGCTCCTTGACGTCACGGCTCGGCCCGGCCGGCGCGGGCGTGGCCATCAGCCGCTCCACCGTGCCCGCCTCCCGTACGCCGCGGAAGTACAGGTCGCTGGAGAGGTTGGTGGCGGCCGAGGACAGCGAGCCGTCGGTCGGCGCGTCCGCGCCGAACCACCGCGAGCGCTCGCCCCGGACGGTCACGAAGCCGTCGGCCAGCGTGCAGACCTGGTCGGCGGCCTGCGCCCAGCCGGTGCCGAAACCGAGGTCGGCGTAGGAGCGGGCGAGGATGTGCGGGATGCCGTACTCGGTGTAGCGGATGACCGCGGACAGCCCGCCGTGCGCGGGGTGGTCCTGGCGGCCGGTCCGGTCCGCCGCGGCCGCCGGCAGCGCGGACACGGCGGTGAGCAGCGCGGCGGCCGCTACGGCGGCTCGTCTCAGGCGGGTGCGCATCGTGCCTCCCAACATCGTCGGGGGAAGGAGCGGTTGAGCGTACCAGCCGGTATGTGTCCCTGGCTGCAGGCGAGTTGACAGGGATCGCCCGCCGGGCGGCGCCACGACTCCGCCCCCGGCCGCCCGGGTGCCAGGGACGCGGGCGACCGTCCCCCGGACGCGCACATGTCTTGACCGCCCCGGCGCACCGGCCGAGGATCATGAGGCATGACGCCCGGACACGGCAGCACCGTCGACGGGGTGCTGCGCCGCAGCGCCCGCCGCACCCCCGCGCGCACCGCCGTCACCTACGGCGAGCGCTCCTGGACGTACGAGGAACTCGACGACGCCGTCTCCCGCGCGGCGAGCCTGCTCCTGGCCCAGGGGCTCGCACCGGGCGACCGGGTCGCCGCCTACGGCCACAACTCCGACGCCTATCTCATCGCCTTCCTCGGCTGCGCCCGCGCGGGCCTGGTGCACGTGCCCGTCAACCAGCACCTCACCGGCGACGACCTCGCCTACCTCGTCCACCAGTCGGGCAGCTCCCTCGTCCTCACCGACCCGGACCTCGCCGGCCGGCTGCCCGACGGCGTACGGACCCTGCCGCTGCGCGACGCGGACGACTCGCTGCTCGCCGGGCTGACCGGGGCCACGCCCTACGACGGGCCGGAGCCGCGCGGCGAGGACCTGGTGCAGCTGCTGTACACCTCCGGCACCACCGCCCTGCCCAAGGGCGCGATGATGACCCACCGGGCGCTGGTCCACGAGTACCTGAGCGCCATCACCGCCCTCGACCTGAGCGCCGGGGACCGCCCGGTCCACTCGCTGCCGCTGTACCACTCGGCGCAGATGCACGTCTTCCTGCTGCCCTACCTCGCCGTCGGCGCCACCAACGTGATCCTCGACGCCCCCGACGGGGAGCGGCTGTTCGACCTGATCGAGGCCGGCCGCTGCGACAGCCTCTTCGCGCCGCCCACGGTGTGGATCGCCCTGGCCAACCGGCCCGACTTCACCACCCGGAACCTCGACGGGCTGCGCAAGGCCTACTACGGGGCCTCGATCATGCCGGTGCCCGTGCTGGAGCGGCTGCGCGCCCGGCTGCCGCACCTGGCCTTCTACAACTGCTTCGGGCAGAGTGAGATCGGCCCGCTGGCGACCGTGCTGGGACCCGACGAGCACGAGGGGCGGCTGGACTCCTGCGGCCGGCCGGTGCTGTTCGTGGACGCCCGGGTGGTGGACCAGGACGGCAAGGACGTGCCCGCCGGGACGCCCGGTGAGATCGTCTACCGCTCGCCGCAGCTGTGCGAGGGCTACTGGGACAAGCCCGAGGAGAGCGCCGAGGCGTTCCGCGACGGCTGGTTCCACTCCGGGGACCTCGCGGTGCGCGACGCCGACGGCTACTTCACGATCGTCGACCGGGTCAAGGACGTCATCAACTCCGGTGGCGTGCTCATCGCCTCCCGCCAGGTCGAGGACGCCCTGTACACGCACGAGGCGGTCGCCGAGGCCGCCGTGATCGGGCTGCCCGACGAACGCTGGATCGAGGCGGTCACCGCGGTCGTCGTCCCGCGCGGCGAGGTGACGGAGGCCGAACTCATCGACCACGCCCGGGAGAAGCTCCCCGCCTTCAAGGCGCCCAAGCGGGTCGTCTTCGCCGACGCGCTGCCGCGCAACGCCAGCGGGAAGATCCTCAAACGGGAGCTGCGGGACCGGCTCAAGGAGGGATGAGAGGGCGTCAGCGCAAAGCCGCGTCCACCAGGCGCCGGATCTCCCGTGCGCCCACCGCGCCGCCGCTCACCAGCCGGTCGAAGACCAGCCCGTCCACGCAACGCAGCAGCGTCAGCGTGCGTTCCTCGGCGTCCGCGTGCCCCTGGGCCGCGACGAAGCCCCGCACCAGATCGCGGCCCGCGTTCTCACGCGGCAGCAGGATCTCCCTCAGCTCCGGGTGCCGCACGCTCTCCAGCGCGCACGCGTAGCGCGCGAGGGAGCGGCGCCGCCCCTCGCCGGTCAGCCGGCGCTCGGTGAGCGCGGCGATCCCGGCGGCCAGGTCCTCGGCCGTGCGCGGCGCCGGCGTCGCCTCCCCGGCCGCCCGCAACTCGGCCTGGTCGAGCGCCACCAGCCGGCGCACCAGCGCGGTCAGCAGCGCCTGCCGGGTGCGGAAGTACGCCGAGGTCGTCCCGGACGGCAGCCCGGCCGCCCGGTCCACCGCGCGATGGGTCAGAGCGCGCATCCCGGCGTCGGCGAGGACGCCGATGGCCGCGTCGGCGAGCACGGTACGTCGATCGGTGGACACCCCCTCTTTCTACACCCCGGTTTCTACAGCTGTAGAGGGCGGGCGTACGCTGCTGCCGGTCTTCTACAGCTGTAGAAGCCCGGTGCTCAAGGGAAGGGGGCGCGGTATGCGCGCAAGTGCGGTGGTCGTGGGCGGGGGCATCGGCGGGCTGGCGGCCGCGATCGGACTGCTCCGCACCGGCTGGGAGGTGACCGTCGTCGAACGCGCGCCGGTCCTCGCCGACGTCGGCGCCGGCATCTCCCTGCACGCCAACGGGCTGCGCGCGCTGGACGCGCTGGGCGTCGGCACGGCGGTACGGGCGGCCGCGCGGCCCGTGCGCACCGGCGGCACCCGCACGCCCGACGGCCGGTGGCTGACCCGGCTCGACGGCGCCGCGCTGGCCCGCGCCGTGGGCGACCCGATCCACGGCATCACCCGGGCCGACCTGCACCGGCTGCTGCGCGAGGCGTTGCCCGCCGACCGGCTGCGCGTCGCGAGCCCGGCCACCGGCGTCGACCTCACCGACCCCGCCCGGCCCCGGGTGCTGCTCGCGGACGGCGCCCTGGAGGCGGACCTGGTGGTGGCCGCCGACGGCGTCAACAGCCGGCTGCGCGCCCAGCTGCTGCCCGGTCACCCGGGACCGGTGCACAGCGGCTCCACCGTTCTGCGGGCCCTCACCGACGGGCCGCTCGCCCTGCCCACCGACTTCTCCCTCACCTGGGGCCGGGGCGCGGAGTTCGGTCATCTCGCTCTGGCCGACGGCCGCGCGGAGTGGTTCGCGGTGCTCGGCGCACCGGCGGGCACCCGGCACGCCGACGCCCTGGCGGCCGTGCGGACGAGGTTCGCCGGCTGGCACGACCCGATTCCCGCGCTGCTGGACGCCACCCGCCCGGACGCCGTTCTGCACCACGACATCCGCGAACTCGCCACGCCCCTGCCGACGTTCACGGCCGGCCGGGTGGCCCTGCTCGGCGACGCCGCCCACGCCATGACCACCAACCTCGGCCAGGGTGCCTGCCAGGCCCTGGAGGACGCGGTCGTCCTGGCCGCCGCGCTGGCCGGCGAACCGTCGGTGGAGGCGGCCCTGGCCCGCTACGACGCCGAGCGGCGCCCGCGCAGCGCCGGTGTCGCCCGCGCCGCGCGCCAGGCCGGCCGCATGGGCCACCGGCTGACCCACCCGTTGGCCGTCGGGCTGCGCAACACCGCCGTACGGCTCACCCCGCCCGCCGTGATGCTGCGCGGGCTGCTGCGGCACGCGGACTGGACGCCGCCCGCGCTCACGGGAACGACGCCCGCGGTCGGCTGACGGACGGCTCAGCGCGGGCGCAGGTCCACGATCCGGCGGATCTTGCCGACCGAGCGCTCCAGGGACTCCGGCTCGACGATCTCGACGGCGACCGAGACGCCGATGCCGTCCTTGACGGCCGCGGCGATGGACCGGGCGGCGGCCTCGCGGGTCTCGGGGCCCGCGTCGGGGCGGGCCTCGGCACGGACGGTGAGGGCGTCCATGCGGCCCTCCCGGGTCAGCCGCAGCTGGAAGTGCGGGGCCACGCCCGGCGTGCGCAGCACGATCTCCTCGATCTGGGTGGGGAAGAGGTTCACCCCGCGCAGGATCACCATGTCGTCGCTGCGGCCGGTGATCTTCCGCATCCGCCGGAAGACGCGGGCCGTGCCCGGCAGCAGCCGGGTCAAGTCCCGGGTGCGGTAGCGGACGACGGGCATGGCCTCCTTGGTGAGCGAGGTGAACACCAGCTCGCCGTCCTCGCCGTCGGGCAGCACCTCGCCGGTGATCGGGTCGACGACCTCCGGGTAGAAGTGGTCCTCCCAGATGTGCAGCCCGTCCTTGGTCTCCACGCACTCCTGCGCCACGCCCGGGCCGATCACCTCCGACAGCCCGTAGATGTCCACGGCGTCGATGCCGAACCGCTGCTCGATCTCCCGGCGCATCTCCTCCGTCCACGGCTCCGCGCCGAAGACGCCCACCTCCAGCGAGGTGGAGCGCGGGTCGACACCCTGCCGCTCGAACTCGTCGAGCAGGGTGAGCATGTACGACGGCGTCACCATGATGATCCGGGGCTTCAGGTCCTGGATCAGCCGCACCTGGCGGGCGGTCATCCCGCCGGACGCGGGGACGACCGTGCAGCCGAGGCGCTCGGCGCCGTAGTGGGCGCCAAGGCCGCCGGTGAACAGGCCATAGCCGTAGGCGATGTGCACGACGTCGCCGGGACGGCCGCCCGCCGCGCGGATCGAGCGGGCCACCATGTCCGCCCACATGGACAGGTCGCCTTCGGTGTAGCCGACGACGGTGGGCAGGCCGGTGGTGCCGCTGGAGGCGTGCAGCCGGCGGACCCGGTCGCGGGGGACGGCGAAGAGGCCGAAGGGGTAGTTGTCGCGCAGGTCCGTCTTGGTGGTGAAGGGGAACCTGGCCAGATCGTCCAGGGAGCGGCAGTCGTCGGGGTGCACGCCCGCCTTGTCGAAGGACTCCCGGTAGAACGGCACGTTCTCGTAGGCGTGCCGCAGCGAGGACCGCAGCCGCTCCAGCTGCAGCGCGCGCAGGGCGTCCCGGTCGAGCCGTTCCCCCGAGTCCAGCAGGTCCGCCGTCGCATCCGCCATCGGGACTACTCCCTCACCAACCATGTCAATCCGGGCGACCGATCATTCGGTCGAGGTGCTCGGGATCAGTAATCCAGGCGCGGCGGGAGCAGGCAAGAGGGGAGGGCGCACTTTTTGGCCGGGGCGGGGAAATCCCCTTGCAGCTCACGGGCGTGGCCCCCGATGCTCTCGCTCGTGCCGATCTTCACCGCCGCCGACGGAACGCCGCTCGCCTACCACGAGCGCGGCAGGGGCGAGCCCCTCGTCGTCCTGCCCGGAGGGCCGATGCGGGCCTCCGTCTACCTCGGCGACCTGGGCGGGCTCGACCGGCACCGCCGCCTGATCCTGCTCGACCTGCGCGGCACCGGCGACTCCGCGGCCCCGGCCGACCCGGCGACGTACCGCTGCGACCGGCAGGTGGACGACGTGGAGGCGCTGCGCGCCCACCTGGGCCTGGAGCGGATGGACCTGCTCGGGCACTCGGCGGGCGGCAGCCTGGCCGCCCTGTACGCGGCCCGCCACCCGCGGCGCCTGTCCCGGCTCGCGCTGATCACCACCGCCCTGCGCCCGCTGGGCCTGGCGGCGAGCGCCGAGGACCGGCTGGCGGCGGCCCGGCTGCGGCAGGGCCGGCCGGGCTTCGCCGAGGCGTTCGCGGCGCTGCGGGACTGGCTGGCGGGGGAGCGGGAGTACGACGCCGACCTCGCGCTCTTCTTCTACGGCCGCTGGGACGACGCCGCCCGGGCGCACGCGGAGTCCGAGGCGCCGCAGACCAACGAGGAGGCGGCCGACCGCTACTTCGACCCCGGGGCCTTCGACCCGCCGGCGACCAGGGCCGCGCTGTCCGCGCTCACCGCCCCGGTGCTGTTCCTCGCCGGCGAACTCGACGGCGGCCCCCGCCCGGAGCTGGCCCGCCGCGCGGCCGAGGCTTTCCCGCAGGCCGAGCTCGCCGTACAGCCGGGCGCCGGCCACTACCCGTGGCTCGACGACCCGGAATGGTTCGTGCGGTGCCTGACCGCGTTCCTCGACGGGACGCACTGACGCGCGGCCCCCGTCACCACCCTTTCCGCACCGCGCCGCGGCCCACCGCCGACAGCAGCGAGCCGATGGTGGCGCCGATGGCCAGGTTCACCGTCGCCGTGCCCAGCTGGGTGCCGGTGCTCGCGGTGGTGGTGAAGGGCAGGAGCGCGGCCGCCGCCGTGCCCGCTGTGGCCAGCCAGGTGAACAGGCGGCCGGGGCGCGGGACGGTCAGGGCGAGCACATGGACCAGGCCGGTCGCCGCGAGCGCGGCCAGCGCGGCACCGCCCGCCGGCAGCCCGGTGGAGGCGCTGGCCATCACGTCGTCGCCTCGCGGCACGAACAGGGCCACGCCCAGCACTCCGCGCACCACCAGCAGCGCCGCCACGGCCGCGAGCCCGGCGACGCCGGCGGCCATCACTCCGCCGGCCCACAGCCGGCCGGCGTCGAGTCCCGGCCCGCGCCGCCGCGCCGTCACGGGGGCGGCGTCGGTGGCCCGGGGGGCGTCCTGGGGCGGGTCGGATGTCTCCATGCGTGACCTCCTGCCGTGCCTTCGCTGTCCTCAGTCAAGAGCCCCGGCGCCCCGGCCGCATGTCGGGGCGCGGACGCGGGCCACGGTTCACCCGGACGGGCTCAGCCCAGCCGCTTGAGCAGCTCCGCCGCGAGCGGTGCCGAGGAGGCCGGGTTCTGGCCGGTGACCAGGTTGCGGTCGGTCACGACGTGCGGTGCCCACGGCTCGGCCGCCTCTACCCGCAGACCCGCCTCGGTGAGCCGGTCCTGCAGCAGCCACCTCGCCCGGTCGGCGAGCCCGCCCTGGATCTCCTCGGCGTTGGTGAAGGCCGCGACCCGGTACCCGGCGAACGCGTTCGCGCCGTCCGGCCCCTGAGCCGCCAGCAGCGCGGCCGGCCCGTGGCAGACGACGCCCAGCGGCAGGCCGGCGGCCAGCGCACCGGTCAGCAGCCGGCCGGAGTCGGCGTTCACCGCCAGGTCTTCCATGGGGCCGTGGCCGCCGGGGTAGAAGACGGCCGCGTAGTCGTCGAGGGTGACGTCCTCCAGCCGGACGGGCCGCCGCAGCTCGGTCATCGCCTCCAGCGCGGCGGCGATG
The DNA here is from genome assembly GCF_002920535.1 of Streptomyces sp. Ru71. Lineage (GTDB taxonomy): Bacteria > Actinomycetota > Actinomycetes > Streptomycetales > Streptomycetaceae > Streptomyces. The sequence goes on from NZ_PQSS01000053.1 coordinate 17,046, forward strand.
CGGTCGGCGTTCTCCCGGCCGCCGTTGACCTCGGCCGCGAGGCTGGCCTTGTCCACGGGCGGCACCACACCGCCGGGCGTGGCGACGACGATCTCGTGGCCGGCGGCCTTGAACGCCTCGTACGGGGCGACGGCCTCCTCGGCCCAGAAACCGGTGGGGTGCTGGGTGCCGTCGGCGAGCGTCCACCGGTCGGCGCCGGTCATCACAAAGAGGATCTTGGACATGGGTGTCTCTTCCACGAGTTCCGTAACAACGGGCTGACTGCCACCGTCGACCGTAGGAGCATGAGCCATAGAGTTCCAATGAACTTCTCCATGGCTGCCATTGGTTCCCCTATGGCTCTGCCGCCACCCGACCGCGTAGATTCGACCCGTGACCGACCAGCTCGACCTCAACCATCTGCGCACCTTCCTCGCCGTGTACCGTTCGGGCTCCTTCACCGGCGCCGCCCAGCTGCTCGGCCTGTCCCAGCCCACGGTCACCACCCAGATGCGGGCGCTGGAGCGGCAGACCGGGCGCGAGCTGTTCGAGCGCGGGCCACGCGGTGTCGTGCCGACCGCTGTCGCCGACGAGCTCGCCACCCGGATCGCCCCGCCGCTGGACGCCCTCGCCGGCGTGGCCGGCCCCGACCCGGCCGCCGACGGCCGCCGCGTGCCGGTGCACCTCGCCGGGCCCGCCGAGCTGCTGTGCACCCGCGCCCTGCCGGCCTTGGCGCCGCTGGTCGCCGACGGCGTACGGCTGCGCGTGACCCCCGGCCTGACCGACCCGCTGCTCGACGAACTGCGCGCCGGCCGCCACGACCTGGTCATCGCCACCACCCGCCCGCGCGGCCGCACCCTGACCGCCGTGCCGCTGACCGACGAGGAGTTCGTCCTGGTCGCCGCGCCCGTCTGGGCCGACGCGCTCAAGGAGCGGCTCGCCGTCGAGGGCCCCGCCGTCCTGCACCCGGTCCCGCTGGTCAGTTACGCCGAGGACCTGCCGATCGCCCGCCGCTACTGGCGCCATGTCTTCGGCCGCCGGCTGTCCTGCCCCGCGGCCCTCACCGTGCCCGATCTGCGCGGGGTGCTCGCGGCGGTCGAGGCGGGCGCCGGTTTCACCGTGCTGCCCCGCTATCTGTGCCTGGACCAGCTGGCCCGCGGCACCCTCGTACCGCTGCACGAACCCGAGGACCCGCCCATCAACACCGGCTTCCTGGTGCAGCGCCCCGGCGCCGGCGACAACCCGGACGTGGGGCGCGTGCGGGACCTGCTGCTGCGGGCCGCGCGCGGCTGGTAGGCACCGGCGCCCGAGGCGTGTAGGTGCGCCCCCGCTGGGTACTGGGGCGCCGGTCAGGTGCCCTGCCCGCCCTGCCCGAGGAGGAGCCATGACCTCCCGCACGGTCCAGGTGCCCGTCGACGGTGTGTCCCTGACGGGCGACCTCGTTCTGCCGGACGGCGCCCGGGCCGTCGTCCTGTTCGCGCACGGCAGCGGCAGTTCCCGGCACAGCCCGCGCAACCGGATGGTCGCCGAGCGGCTGCGCGAGGCCGCCCTGGGCACCCTGCTCGTCGACCTGCTGACCGAGGAGGAGGACGACCGCGACCGCGTCACCGCCGAGCACCGCTTCGACATCGGTCTGCTCGGCGAGCGCGTCGCCGCCGCCCTCGACTGGCTCGGCCGGGAACCCGCCACCCGGGAGCTGCCCGTGGCCCTGTTCGGCGCCAGCACGGGCGCCGCGGCGGCGCTGGTGGCCGCGGCACGCCGGCCCGAGCGCGTCCTGACGGTCGTCTCCCGCGGCGGGCGCCCCGATCTGGCGGGGGACGCGCTGAAGGCCGTACGCGCACCGGTCCTGCTGCTGGTCGGCGGGCGGGACACGGAGGTGCTGCGGCTCAACGAGGACGCCGGACGCGAGCTGGGTGCCCCGCACACGCTGCACGTGGTGCCCGGCGCCACCCACCTCTTCGAGGAGCCCGGCGCCCTGGAGGAGGTCGCCGACACCGCCCGCCGGTGGTGCGCCGAGCAGCTCCGGGTCAGGGAAGCGGCGTCCCGCCCGTCGCGTTGACGATCTCCGCCGTGATGTACGACGCGTCCGGCGAGGCCAGGAAGACGTACGCGGGCGCCATCTCGGCGGGCTGCGCGGGCCGCCCGATCGGCGCCTGCTTGCCGAACTCGGCGGTGTCCGGCAGCGTCGCCGGGATCAGCGGCGTCCACACCGGCCCGGGGGCCACGGCGTTGACGCGGATGCCGCGGTCGATCAGCATCTGCGCGAGCCCCTGGGTGAAGGTGACGATCGCGCCCTTGGTCATCGCGTAGTCCAGCAGGTGCGGGCTCGGCTTGTAGGCCTGCACCGAGGTGCTGTTGATGACGCTGCCGCCCTCGGGGATGTGCGGCACGGCGAACTTCGTCACCCAGAACATGCCGTACAGGTTGGTGCGCATCACCCGGTCGAACTGCTCGGTGGTGATCGCCTCGATGCCGTCCGGCTGGGACATCTGGTAGGCCGCGTTGTTCACCAGGACGTCGATCCGCCCGAACTCCGCCACCGCCCGCTCGACCAGCGCGCGGCAATTGTCCTCCTCGCGGATGTCCGTCGACACCGCCACCGCCCGGCGGCCCGCCTCCTGAACCAGGCGGGCGGTCTCGGCCGCCTCGTCCTTCTCGCTGTCGAGATGGGTGAACAGCACGTCCGCGCCCTCCCGGGCGAACGCGAGGGCGACGGCCCGGCCGATGCCGGAGTCGCCGCCGGTGATCACGGCCTTGCGGTCCGCCAGCCGCCCGCTGCCCCGGTAGGACTCCTCACCGTGGTCCGGCGGCGGGTCCATGGGGCCGGTCCAGCCGGGGTGCGGCTGGTCCTGGGCGGGGAAGTCGGGCTGCGGGTGCCGCTCGGCGGGGTGCTGGGGTGTGTTCACGGTTCCCCTTCCTGAAGGAGTCGTCGGTCCGGCGGAGCCGTCCGGCTCACCGCTGGTAGAGGCCCACCAGCGTGCCGCTCGCCAGCTGGTGCTTCTCCACGGCCTCGTGCACCTGTTCGGCCGAGGGCGCGTCGGGCAGGACGCAGGGCTCGCCGAGTGCGTACAGACGGAAGAAGTACCGGTGGGCGTCGTCGCCGGGCGGCGGATGCGGCCCGCCCCAGCCGGGCCTGCCGTAGCCGTTGACGAGCTCCGTGCCGCCCGGCGGGGCGCTGCCCGTCTCCGCGCCCGGGCTGCCCGGGTCGACACCCACGACCACCCAGTGCACGAAGGTGCCCGAGGGGGCGTCCGGGTCCTCGCACAGCAGGACCAGCTCCGCGGTGCCGTCCGGCACGCCGGACCAGTCGAGCGGCGGGGAGACGTTCTCGCCCTCCAGCGCGTAGCGGCGCGGGATGACGGCGTGGTCGTTGAACGCGCTGCTTCTCAGTTCGATACCGGCCATGCGGCCGGAGTACCCGAGGTGCACCCGTGCATGCGGGGGCGCGGGAGGCGCGGGTTGCGCCGGGCGGGCCCGTCCCGGCAGGGTGGGGGCCTGTGGCCACCTTGCTGATCGTGCATCACACGCCGTCCCCCCACTGCCAGGCGCTGTTCGAGGCCGTCGTCGCCGGCGCGACCGCCCCCGAGATCGAGGGGGTCCGGGTCGTACGGCGTGCCGCGCTCGCGGCGACCGCCTCCGACGTGCTGGAGGCGGACGGGTATCTGCTGGGCACCCCGGCGAACCTCGGCTACATCTCGGGCGCCCTGAAGCATTTCTTCGACCAGGTCTACTACCCGTGTCTGGACGCCACGCGCGGCCGGCCGTTCGGCGCGTGGGTGCACGGCGGCAATGACGTGACAGGTGCGCTGCGGGCGATCGGGTCCATCACGACGGGCCTGGGCTGGCGCCGGGCGGCCGAGCCGGTGGCGGTGACCGGCGAGCCCGCCAAGGCCGACCTGGAGGCGTGCTGGGAACTGGGGGCCACCCTGGCGGCCGGCCTGATGGAGTGACCCCCTGCCCGGTTCCCGTGCTCGTCACCGACGCAGCTTCACCTTGCTGACGGCGGAGACGCCGAGCGCCGCGAGGGCGATCTGGATGAGCCACTCGACCCAGTCGACGCCCTTGGTGTCCGCGACGCCCAGTCCGGCGGCGATGCCGGAGCCGATGAACGCCGCGATGATGCCGATCACGATGGTCCACAGGATGCCGATGCGCTGGCGGCCCGGGACGACGAGCCGGCCCAGAACGCCGATCACAATGCCGATAACAATGGCGCTGATGACGCCGGAGATCTCCATGAGCGGTCTGTCACCCCTTCGTCGTTGTGGTGACGACCGAGTGCCCGCTCGGACCTGCGGCAGTCCTCCCCGGACGGCCCGCCCATCCCGTTTGCCGTCGCCCGTTCGGGCTACGCTGCAAGCAGTCAGCGTTCCGCGGACATGGGAGGTGCCCATGAGCCGGCTCATTCGTGACGTGATGCATCCCGGCGCGGTCGCGGTGGAACCGATGACCACGCTGGAGCGGGCCGCCCGGGTCATGCGCGAACAGGACGTCGGTGACGTCCTCGTCGCCTACGACTGCGACCTGTTCGGCGTCCTCACCGACCGCGACATCGTGATCCGCGCCGTCGCCGACGGCTGCGACCCGCACACCACGGCCGTCGGTTCGGTGTGCAGCCGGCCCCCGGTCGTGACCGTCGCCCCCACCGACACCACCGACCACGCGCTCAAGCTGATGAGCGAGCACGCCGTCCGCCGCCTCCCGGTGGTCGAGCGCGGCGGCTGCCCCGTCGGCATGGTCAGCCTGGGCGACCTCTCCACGCTGGAGGACTCCACCTCGGCCCTGGCCGAGATCAGCGCGGCGGCCCCCAGCCACTGAGGCGCGGCGGCCCGGGACTTGCCCTGTGTGATGTGCTCTGCTTGTATTGTGAGTCCAGGCATTGGACTGACAATCCAGGGAGTGCAGGGTGACCGCATCCGCCCGAGAGGCCGAACGCGACGCGATCCTCGCCGCCCTGGTCCCGGTCGTGCACGGGATCGCGGCCACCCTCGGCCCGGTCTGCGAGGTCGTGCTGCACGACTACCGGCAGCCGGAGCAGTCCGTCGTCGCCGTGGCCGGATCGGTGACCGGACGCGCGGTCGGCGGCGCGATGAGCGAGATCGGCATGCGCGTCCTGGCCCGCGGCGACGAGGCGGCCGACGACCTGAACTACGTCACCCGCACCGCCGACGGCAAACGCGTCAAGTCCTCCACGATCGTGCTGCGCGACTCCGCCGGCGCGGTCTTCGGCGCCCTGTGCGTCAACCTCGACGTCACCGCCGTGGACCGGGCCCACGCCCTGCTCGGCGCCCTCGCGGGAGCCGCGGGCGGTGCCGCCGAGCCGCCCGTCACCACCTTCGGCGACGACATCGACTCCGTCGTCGACGCGATCGTCGACGCCCATCTGCGCCGGCAGGACCAGACCTGGGCCGGCCTCGACCGCACCCGCCGCCTGGCCCTCTTCCGCAGTCTGGACGAACAGGGCGTCTTCGCCGTGCGCCGCGCGGTGGAGCAGGTCGCGGGCCGGCTGGGCATCTCCCGTGCCTCGGCCTACAGCTACCTGGCCCAGTCCCGCGCCGCCGCTTCCGCCGCCGACCGTTGCTGACCTCGGCGCCGAACCGACCTCGAAGGAGACCGTGCATGACCAGCGCGCCGATCACCCTGGACGACGTCCGCGACGCGGCCGAGCGGATCAAGGGCGTCGCCCACCGCACCCCCGTGGTGCGCTCACGCACCCTGGACGAGCGCGTCGGCGCGGAGGTCTTCCTCAAGTGCGAGAACTTCCAGCGCGTGGGCGCCTTCAAGTTCCGCGGCGCCTACAACGCCGCCTCCCGGCTCACCCCCGAGCAGCTGCGGCGCGGCATCGCCGCCTACTCGTCCGGCAACCACGCCCAGGCCGTGGCCCTCGCCGCCCGTGAACTCGGCACCACCGCGGTGATCGTCATGCCCGAGGACGCGCCGCCGTCCAAGCGGGCGGCCACGGCAGGGTACGGCGCCGAGATCGTGACGTACGACCGCTACAGCGGCGACCGGGTCGCCGTCGCCGAGGCGCTGGCCGCCGAGCGGGGCCTGACCCTGATCCCGCCCTACGAGCATCCGCACGTCATGGCCGGACAGGGCACCGCCGCGCTCGAACTGCTGGAGGAGAGCGCGGAACTGGACGCCCTGGTGGTTCCGGTCGGCGGGGGCGGGCTGATGGCCGGCAGCGCCACCGCCGCCACGAGCCTGCGCCCCGGCATCCGCATGATCGGCGTCGAGCCGGAGGCCGGTGACGACACCCGGCGCTCGCTGGAGGCCGGCCGGCGGATCGAGATCCCGGTGCCGCGCACCATCGCCGACGGACAGGCCCTGCACACGCCCGGCGAGCTGACGTTCTCGGTCAACCGGCGGCTCGTGGACGCCATCGCCCTGGTCAGCGACGACGAGATCCGCCAGGCGATGGTGTTCGCCTTCGAGCGGCTGAAGATCGTCCTGGAGCCCAGCGGCGCCACCCCGCTCGCCGCCCTGCTGGCCGGTCGCGTGGGCAGCCTGCCGGCGCGGGTCGGGCTGATCCTTTCCGGCGGCAACGTCGACGCCGAGCGCTTCGCACGGCTCGTGCAGGGCGGCGACTGAGCGGCGGCTGCCGGGCGGCACCGAGCAGCGGCTGCAGGGCGGCAACTGAGCGCCGTGTTCACCCGAATGGCGGTTGTGTGCGCGGGGGCGGACGATGGTTGCACGGGGCCCGGCCCCGCCGCTCACGCCTGCGTCCGCAGGGGGCGAGACCGGCCCGGCCGCCGGAAGACGGCAGGAAGGGAGGAGCGTCATGCTGGAGGCCAAGACGCTCGACAAACCGGACGAGCGGCGTGATTTCCCCAGAGGGCACCTCGAAGCAGTCCACCTGACGGGGTGCGACTTCGCCGTGGCGACGTTCGAACCCGGCTGGCGCTGGTCGGAGTCCGTGGGACCGATCGCGGGCACGGAGAGCTGCCAGATGAACCACAACGGCTACATCGCCCAGGGCCGCATGTGCATCCGTATGGACGACGGCACCGAGACCGAGCTCGGCCCGGGCGACGTCTTCGTGTGCTCGCCCGGACACGACGCCTGGGTCGTCGGCGACGAGCAGTGCATCGCCTACGACTTCGAGGGCCAGACCGCCAAGGAGTACGCCAAGGCCAAGGAGTGACGGGCGGTCGGACGGTGGGGCGTCACACCGGGAGCAGACGCCCCACCAGTGCGCTCAGCTGGCGCACGGTGCGGCACTCGTGCATCTCGACGACCTCGGCGTAGGCGGGCGCGGCCGAGTCGCCGGTGCCCCACCGGTCCGAAGGCTCGGGGTTCAGCCAGTACACGCGGCGGGCCTGACCGGCGATGTGCCGCAGCGCCGGCAGGTTCGGGTCGCTCATGTTGGTGCGGGCGTCGCCCAGCACGAACACGGTCGTGCGCGGGCCCACCGCGGCGCCGTACCGCTCGGCGAACTCGCCCAGCGCGACGCCGTAGTCGCTGCTGCCGTGCCAGCCGGTGAGCGTGGCCTCGGCGCGGATGCGCCCGCTGAGCCCCTCGGCGTCGGCGGCGCCGCGCACCAGCAGCCCGGTCACCTCGTCGACCCGGTTGACGAACGCGAACACCCGCACCTTGCTGAACTGGTCGTGCAGCGCCTGCACCAGCAGCATCGTGAAGTCCGAGAACCCGGACACCGAGCCCGACACATCGCACAGCAGCACCAGTTCGGGCCGGGCGGGCCGGCGCCGCCGCAGCACCGGCCGCATCGGCACCCCGCCGGTGGACAGCGAACCGCGCAGGGTGCGCCGCAGATCGATCGTGCCGCGCGCGGCACGCCGGCGCCGCGCGGCCAGCCGGGTGGCGAGCTTGCGCGCCAGCGGCTGCACCGTCCGCCGCAGCTCGGCCAGCTGCTCCCGGCCGGCGAAGAGGAAGTCGACCCGGTCCACGCTCGGGGCCACCGCCCGCCGGGCGATCTCGTCCCGACCGCGCCGCTCCGCCACCCGGCGCCGCGCCTCCGTCGCCACCAGCGCGCGGAAGGCGTCGATGCGGCGCCGGATCTCGTCCTCCAGCAGCCGGCCGGTGAACCCGCCACCACCGCCCTGCCCCCGCATCCGGTCCCGGACCGGCGCGAGCAGGGTCTGCGGCCGCAGCCGCTGCAGCGTCTGGTACGCGGAGAAGCCGTCCGACCCCGGTGAACTCCCGTATCCGCCCAGGGCGTCGACCGCCTCCGCCGCCAACCGCCCGAGCCCCGCGGTGTCGTCGGCCGCGAGCGCCGCCGCGAGCCGCTCGCGCAGCTCGTCCCGCCCGGCCGGTTCGGTCCCTGGCCCGCCCACGGTCCGCGGGAAGTACAGGTCGAAGACCGGGTCGAAGACCTGCCGCTGCCCGGCGGTGTGCAGCAGCGTGGCCGCCAGCCCCTCCCGCAGCAGCTCCCGGTCGGCCAGGCCCAGCGCCTCGACGGCCAGCGCCGCGTCCACGCTCTCCCCGGTGCCGATCCGCACCCCGTGCGCCCGCAGCGCGGCGACGAGCCCGGTCAGCCGCGCCGCGAGATCCGTCCGGCCGTCCGTGAGCGTCATACGGCGTCCAGGTCCAGCTTGGCCGCCGCCTTCAGCACGTCGTCCTGGTGTTTGAGCAGCACGCCCAGCGTGTCCCGCACGACCGTCTCGTCGAGGCTGTCCGCGCCGAGCGCCAGCAGGGTACGCGCCCAGTCGATGGTCTCCGCCACCGACGGCACCTTGCGCAGGTCCATCGCCCGCAGCGCGCCGACCACCCGCACCACCGACTCGGCCAGCGCCGCCTTGAGCCCCGGCACCTTCAGCCGGACGATCCGCCGCTCCAGCTCCTGCTCGGGGAAGCCGATGTGCAGGAACAGGCAGCGGCGGCGCAGCGCCTCCGACAGCTCACGGGAGGCGTTGGAGGTGACCACCACGAACGGCCGGCGGGTCGCGGTGATGGTGCCCAGCTCCGGCACGGTCACCTGGAAGTCGCTGAGCACCTCCAGCAGCAGCCCCTCCACCTCGACGTCGGCCTTGTCCATCTCGTCGATCAGCAGCACCTTCGGCTCCTCGCCGCGGATCGCGGTCAGCAGCGGCCGGGAGAGCAGGAACTCCTCGCTGAAGATGTCGGTGCGCGTCTCGTCCCAGGTCTCGTCGCGGCCGGCGCTGATCCGCAGCAGCTGCTTGGCGTGGTTCCACTCGTACAGCGCCCGGGACTCGTCGACGCCCTCGTAGCACTGCAGCCGCACCAGCCGGGCCCCGGCGACCTCGGCGACGGCCTTGGCGAGCTCCGTCTTGCCGACTCCGGCCGGGCCCTCCACCAGCAGCGGCTTGCCCAGGCGGGCGGCGAGGAAGACGGTCGTGGCCACGGCCGGGGAGGCCAGATAGCCGGTCTCGGCGAGACGGGCGGAGACATCGTCGACGGACGTGAACAACTGCGCCTCCGGCGGTACGGTCGCGGGCGGATCGAGATGCGGCCTCTATCTAAGCGCTTGTTCAGCACGGTGTCATCCGGATACGGCGGAGCGCCGCCCGTCCCGTCACAGGCGCTTCGCACCCCGCAGCGCCTTGGCGTAGAAGCCCTTGCCGTCCAGCCGGGACGATCCGCCCAGGTCACCCATGGTCGGGCCGTTGGCCTCCTCGCGGCTGGACAGGAACCGCGGGTGGCCTTCGGTGTCCAGGCCCAGGTAGATGGCCGCGTGGTCGAGGGCGGCCCCCGTGCGTGCGTCGAGTTCGAAGAAGAGGAGGTCCCCGGGCTGAAGCGCGCCGATCGACGCGGGGCGGGCCTGGCCGAGCGGGATGACGGGCACACCCGGGCCCCTGCGGGCGATGGCGTCCGCGCTGCGGGGCAGCCCGTGGGCCCGTGAACGGTCGCTCGCGTTCAGCGGGAATCCGGCACGGTACCCGTAGACCAGGCGTATGTAGCCGGAGCAGTCGACCGCGCCGTAGCGCTTGTGTTCCGCGTGCAGTCGGCGGCCGTCCGTGAACCGCCAGGCGACGCCGAGGTAGTCGTAGAAGTCCGACGACTCCAGGCGCAGGTCGGCGTGCAGGGCGCCCTTCGGGTTGAGCGGGCCGAACTGGGCGTCGCCGGCGTACCTGAGCCCGTGCGCGTCCTTCCTGGGCGGCACCCGGTCCCCGTACTGCATGGCCATCGCGAGGATGTCGGGCCGCGCGCTGCCCTCGTACTGCGCGAACCAGTCGCGGAACCAGGCTTTGCCCTCCGTGCCCTTGGACCAGGGCCGTGGCATCAGCCGCACCCAGCTGTCGCTGGTCACCACGGCGGCGGTGGTGCGTGGTTCGGTGAAGGTGCGGCTGGGGCCGGTGAGCACGGCGGTGCGCGCGCCGTCGGTCAGGGTCGCGACGACGGATCCTCGGGCGTCGCGGACGACGGTGCGGGCCGGGCCGGTCAGCCGCTCGTACCGGTAGGACGCCTGCCGGCCCGCGTGCCGGCCGAGGTGGGGGGAGGCCACCTCGTCCAGGCCGGGCTGCCGCTCCCGCACCGCGACGGTGAGGAACGCCGTCGCGCCCAGCAGGCCGAGCATCGCGAGGACGATCCCCACCGTCCTCGTCGTGCGCTGATCAGCTCTCATGAGTTCGTTCCGCGAGGTGTGGGACCGGGTCAGGTGGCGGGCATGACACCGAGGAGCAGGCCCGCCGCCAGCACGATGTACGTGGCGAGGGTGATGGCCGAGGTGGACAGCAGCGTGGCGCCGCTGGGCTGGCGGACCAGCTGGTAGGCGATCAGGCCGGGCACGATGTAGCCGAGGGTCTGGGTGGCGTACATCAGCGGGAACTGGTTGTGCAGGGTCAGGGTGAGGGTCGCCTGCAGCAGGACGCCCGTCAGCACGATCGCGGCGAACAGCCGCTTCCCGTACAGGATGACGTATCGCTGCAGCAGCACGGCACCCACGTAGGTGAGCACGGTGACGGCGACGACGATCAGCGCCTGCCGGAGGTCCTCGATGACGGTGAGGGCCAGCCATCCGGGAGTGATCATTCCGCCCGGGGACAGGTTGGTCGTCAGATAGCAGACGAGTGAGAACAGCAGCCCGAGCGCGATGCCGATCGCCGCGATGGCCGGGGTGAGCACGAAGGGGATCACAGCACGGCTCCAGAGCTGAGCGGGGCGAGGAGATCGTTCGCCGGGGCGTCGTCCGGGGGCAGCTCCCCGAGCTGCTCGATGAGGCGCTCACCCTGGCCATGGATGTTGCCGACCGCGACGAGCGAGGAGTCGGGACCGAGCGCGGCGAGCATCTCGTCCACCATCCGTCGTGGATCGAGGCGGTCACCGCCGAGGTCGACCACCCGTCCGCCCCAGTCGCCGGGGATGCCGTTGCGTGCGCTCCTGGTGGGGTGGCCGATCAGGAAGACGGTCGAGGGGTCGAGCCGGGGGACGATCTCTCCCATCTGGTTGTTGCGCTCGATGCGGTCGGGGCGGCAGTTGATGACGACGTGCGGCCGGGGAGTGATCGCGCCCAGGCCGATGAGCTGATGGACGTTCATCAGCGTCGACTCGGGGTCGTTGGCGGCGAAGACGTTCGCGAAGCGGAGCCGCTGTCCGCCCCGGGTGCGATACCGCTCGACGGAGAGCACGCCGGGGTCGGGCGGCGCCTCCCGCATGCCCGCCAGGGCGGTGCGCCGGTCCACGCCGAGCAGCCGGGCGACCGCGAGGGCCACGGCCACGTTCTCCTTGAACGTGAACCAGGAGAAGCCGCGCAGCTCCTCGTCGGTCACCGCGTCGGGGTCCACGGCGACGAGCTCGCAGCGGCGGGCAGCCGCCTCCTCGCGCAGAACGGGCAGCCGGTCGCGCTCCGCGGTGACGCAGACCCCGCCCACCGGCATCGAGCGGCTCAGCGAGCGGGCGACGTCGTCCAGCGTGGGCCCCATCTCCGCCAGGTGATCGTCGCGCACGTTGCACAGCACGCCGACGGTGGAGCGGATCAGCTTGGTCTGGTTGATCTCCTGCAGGGCCGGCGTCACCGCCATGCACTCGATGACCAGGGCGTCGGGCCGGTACGCCGCGGCGCGGCGCACGATGCCGATCTGCTCGGCGACGTTGGCGATCCCGAACTTGCGGTGGACCGGCTCCTCGGTGCCGTCCGGGTGGATGAAGCGGGCCGCCGTGCCGGTCGTCTTGGCGACCGTGACCAGGCCCGCGCCCCGCAGGGCGCCCGCGCACAGGCGGGTGATGGAGCTCTTTCCCCGGATCCCGTTGACCAGTACCCGCGTGGGGATGCGCTCCAGTTGCGCGAGGTGGCGCCGCTGCTCGACGACCCCGGCGACGAGCAGGGCCAGGCAGTTCAGCAGCAGGACGCAGTAGAGGAACAGCACGGTCGGTCAGATCCTTCGGCCCGAGAACACCGGGGAGCTGCGGCGGCCCGGTGGCGGGATGCGGGCGGTGTGAGTTCCGGGGGGAGCGGGAGCCGCGCCAGGGCTTGGCCCCACCAGGTGCTGGCGGACGATTTCGAGGCTGCGCACGATCGAGCCCACCTCGTCGTGCCGGCGTGGGTACAGGACGGTCCGGCGGTCCCCGTCCGCGAGTGCCCGGGCGCTGACGTCCAGGGCCCGCAGCGGCCGGACCACCACGATGTACAGCCAGGCGAGGCAGGTCACGGTGGCGGACAGACCGAGCAGCCCGGAGAGCATGGTGCGCCGCTGGACCTCGTAGGCGGGCAGCGACAGCCAGGAGACCGGCTGGTCGGAGACGACGTGCCAGCGCAGGCCGTTGACCGGACCGGGCCCGCTCACCGGCGCCGCGGCCGCGACCGCGGGTGAGGGTCCGCGCAGCACGGAGGCGGCCGGGGCCGTCGTGGCGGCGTCGACGAGCGGGCCGAGCCTGCTGTCGGGCAGGCCGGCGAAGGCGATGAAGCCCTGGTCGGCGGCGAGGACGCGCTTGTTGTCGTCGACGAGCCACACGTTGCCGAGCCCGGGCCTGGTGAGGATGTCGCTGACGAAGGCGGTCCTGAACTCGCCGACCACGGCGCGCTTGCCGTCGCCCAGCTGGGCCACGGCGGCGATGACCGGTTCCTTGCCCGAGCGGTTGAGCAGGGCGACACCGGCCGTGGTGCGGATCGAGCCCGGGTCGTGCGGCGTGCCACCGACGTGGACGGCGACGCTCCCGGAGTCGACGAGGTAGATCGAGCGGTAGCGGGGGTGCTCGGCGAGCGTGGCGTCCAGTGTCCGGCGGATCGGCTCACGCCCGGTGCTGCCGGCGATCCTCCCGGTGAGGGAGAGGAGATCCGCGTAACCCTCGACCAGGCTGCGGCGGACCCGGTCGGCCGCGGTGTCGGTGCGCAGCCGCTGGTCGGTGACGGACTGCTGCGGCAGCGCCTGGGCTGCCTGCGGGCGGTTGAGCCCCGACAGCAGAGGGGCCGCCCAGCACGCCAGCACCAGGGCGCACAGCGCCACGACGGCGCGTGCCCCGGGACGGGCCCGTAGCCGGCGGGATGTCGTGCGGCCCGGCCGTGGCGGCGCTCCGAGGAGCTGCCGGCGCAGGGACTCCAGGGCGGCGCCGATACGGGCGGGCTCGCCGTGGCGGGGCACGGTCACCGGTCGCTTCACATCGCCCCGGGCGAGCCGCCCGGCCTCGGTGAGGAGCTTCGTCACGGGCTTGTGGACGAGCGTGAACAGCGTGCCCGTCACGGCCGCGGCGAGAAGCAGCAGCGTGCCGGCGACGGCCAGCCAGAAGAGCGGGTGACCGGCTCCCGCCACCTTCTGCGGCACCTGGACCGCGGTGATCACCGTGAGGCCGAGTGCTCCGGCGGGATCGCTGTGCGCCCGGTCGAGCCGGGGATCCAGGGCGGCGAACCCGACCACCGTGCCGGAGCCGCCCGGTGCGTCGCGGTGCAGGCTGCCGCTCGGTCCCGGGAAGCCCCGGGAAGCGGCCGTCTCGGCCAGGGGCGTGCCCGCGGCCGCGTGGACGGCGTCCCGGGCGAGGGCCCGGGCACCCTCGCCGAGGGCGCCGGGCCCCTCGGCGGCGAGGAGGCGGCCGTGGGAGTCGGCCACCTGGAGCGTGCGGCCCGTGCCGACGCCGATGCTCGGCACCCGCAGGCTGTCGGACGCGACGAGCAGCTGCTGCCCGCCGGGCCGGGACAGCAGGGCGAACATCAGCAGCCGGGTCTGCCCCGAGCCCTGGTGGACCAGGCGCGGCGGCAGCCCCTCGGCCAGATGGTCGAGGTCCTCGGCGGCCAGCGGAACGGTTTCGCCGTGGGCGGCGAGCAGCCGTCCCGAGGGCAGGTCGAGTATCGCCGTGCCCCGCCACTTGTGGTACCAGGTGCCGAGCGTGGCCAGCACCGAGCCCGGGTCCTGCGGGGGCGCGGCGTTGAACATCGAGGCCGCTCGGCGCAGGTCCGTGGCGCTCTCGTTCAGGGAGGCGCCCAACGCGGTGGCCCCGTCCTCGGCCACGTGCTGCTGCGAGGCCCTCACCGCACGCGGAACGCCGTCGTCCTGGACCCGGCCGAGGACGAACGCCGTGGCCCCGGCGACCAGCACGAGGAGGGCGAGCAGCGCGGTGAGCGGCGGGCGCAGGCCGCCGAGCAGGGGCATGGCGAGCGGCCTGGCGTCGTGACCGGTCTCCGAGCGGTACGGGGCGCTCTGTGTGCCGTCGGGGACGGGCTGCCGGGCCGTCCGGCGCACCGCGGCCCGGGGGACGTTCTCCGCGTGGACGGTCATCCGAGCGGCACCTCCGACACGTATGCTTACGCAACACGTTTACGTCGTATACGTGCCATCCTTGCCTCTCGGATGCGCCAGGTCAACCGCTGGGGCGAGGTCCCGTCGGCCCCCTTGGGTGCACCACGCTCAGTGGACGAGCACGACCTCCAGGGTGCGCGGTCCGTGCACGCCCTCCACGCGGTCGAGCTCGATGTCGCTCGTCGCCGACGGGCCGGAGATCCACGTCAACGGGCGGGTGGGGTCGAGGCGCTGGAGTGCCTGCGGCACCGAGGAGACGACCTGATCGGGCACCCGGACGACGCAGATGTGGTGGTCGGGGATCAGCGTGATCCGGCGGCGGCCCTGGTCGGGGGAGCCGTCCAGGACGATGGTGCCGGTCTCGGCGATCGCCACCGCGCAGCCGGTGACCACGCTGCCGACCTTGTCCAGCTCGTGCGGGGTGCTCACCGCACGGTCGTGGACGCGGGTGGCATCGGCGGACGACATCCAGTCCGGCGGCAGCCACGGCGGCACCAGGACCTGGTCGGATCCGCGCATGGCGAGCAGCCGCATGATGACGTCGGGCAGCTCCTCGTCGTCCGTGCGGTGCACGATCGCCCGGTAGTCCGCCAGGTTCTCCGCCAGCAGCTCCACCGTCTGCTCCACGGTCCGCTCTCCGTGCGCGCGCAGATAGTCCCGGGGGACCGCCCGCTCGTACGGGGGGTCGTCCGCCGGCACGTCGGCCAGGGCGCGTCGCACCCGGCCCAGGATCCGCTCCCTGCTGCTCACTTGTCGCCGTCCTTCCCGCCGCGAGTGCGCTGCCACCAGTCCCGGAACGGTTCCGCCGGCACCGCCGGCAGCTCCCGGCTCCCGGTCCACGCCCGGCCCGGCCCGGGCAGCGTGCGCGGATGGAACCGGCGGGTGCGCGAGGCCAGCCGCTGCCCGGCGGCGAGCGCACCGGGATGCGTGAACGCCCAGCGCGCCGCCCGCATCGCCGCCCGCTCGGCGGCGTGCCCCTTGGCGGGCCTGAGCACGACCTTGTTGCCGCCCCGGGTGGCCGGGCCGCCCTCGACGACCCGTTCCCGCAGGTGCACCAGCACCTCGGGGATGTCGATGGCGACCGGGCACACCTCGTAGCACGCCCCGCACAGCGACGACGCGTACGGCAGCGAGGCGTCGATCTCGCTTGCCGTGCCCCGCAGCTGGGGGCTGAGGATCGCGCCGATCGGACCCGGGTAGACCGAACCGTAGGCGTGCCCGCCCGCCCGCTCGTACACCGGGCACACATTGAGGCAGGCCGAGCAGCGGATGCAGCGCAGGGCCTGGCGGCCGACGGTGTCGGCGAGGGTGTCGGTGCGCCCGTTGTCGAGCAGCACCAGGTGGAAGACGCTCGGCCCGTCCCCCTCGGTGGTGCCGGTCCAGGTCGACGTGTACGGGTTCATGCGCTCGGCGGTGGAGGAGCGCGGCAGGGTCTGCAGGAACACCTCCAGGTCCCGCCAGGTGGGCACGACCTTCTCGATGCCGACGACCGAGATCAGCGTCTCGGGCAGGGTCAGGCACATCCGGCCGTTGCCCTCGGACTCCACGACCACCAGGGTGCCGGTCTCGGCGACCATGAAGTTGGCGCCGGAGATGCCGACCTTGGCCCGCAGGAACTTCTCCCGCAGGTGCAGCCGGGCCGCCTCGGCGAGTTCGGCGGGTGTGTCGGTGAGGCCCTCGGGGGCCGGGCGGCCCCAGTCGGCCATCTGGGAGCGGAAGATGTCCCGGATCTCCCCCCGGTTGCGGTGGATCGCCGGGACCAGGATGTGCGAGGGCCGGTCCTTGCCCAACTGCACGATCAGCTCGGCGAGATCGGTCTCGTAGGCGCGGATGCCCTCCGCCTCCAGGGCCTCGTTCAGCCCGATCTCCTGCGTCGCCATCGACTTGACCTTGACGACCTCCGACTCGCCGGTGGCCTTGACCAGTTCGGTGACGATCCGGTTGGCCTCCTCGGCGTCGGCCGCCCAGTGCACGACACCGCCCGCCGCGGTGACCGACTCCTCCAGCTGTTCGAGGTAGCGGTCGAGGTGACGCAGCGTGTGGTCCTTGATCCGGGCACCCGCCTCCCGCAGCGCCGCCCAGTCGGACACCTCCGCGACCGCCCTGGCCCGCTTGGCACGGATGGTGTGGGTGGCGTGCCGCAGATTGCCGCGCAGCGTCGGATCGTTCACCGCCTCGCGCGCGGCCTTCGGGAAGGCCGGCATCCCCACGAACGTCCCGCTCATACCGCCGTCTCCTCCTGAGTGCTCGCCAGGATCTCCGCGATGTGCACCGGCCGCATGCCCACCTTCAGCCGGGCCATCGTCCCGCCGATGTGCATCAGACAGGAGTTGTCGGCCGCGCACAGCACCTGCGCGCCGGTCGACTCGGCGTTGCGCACCTTGTCCGCCCCCATCGCCGCCGAGACGTCGGCGTTCTTCACCGCGAACGTGCCGCCGAACCCGCAGCACTCCTCGGCGCCCGGCAGCTCCACCAACTCCAGCCCCTTGACGGCCCGCAGCAGCCGCAGCGGCCGGTCGCCCAGCCCCAGCGAACGCAGCCCGTGGCAGGTCGGGTGGTAGGTGACCGTGTGCGGATACCAGGCGCCGACGTCCGTCACCCCCAGCACGTCCACCAGGAACTCCGTCAGCTCGTACGTCTTCGGCGCCACCGGAGCCAGCGCCGCGGCCAGCGAGTCCCCGCGCCCCTCGGCCCGCGCCCGCTCACCCATGCGCGGATACAGCTCCCGCACCATCGCCCCGCACGAACCCGACGGCGTCACCACGGCGTCGTAGTCGCGGAACACCTCCGCGTAGCGCCGGGCCAGCGGTTCCGCCTCGTGCCGGTAGCCGGTGTTGTAGTGGGCCTGACCGCAGCAGGTCTGCGCGGTGGGGAAGTCCACCTCGACGCCCAGCCTGTTCAGCAGCCGCACCACGGCCCGGCCGGTGTCCGGATAGAGCGTGTCGTTGACGCAGGTCAGGAACAGGGCGACACGCATCGCGGCTCCTTGTGATCGATCATCGGACGAGTGCAGGGTAATCGGCGCCCGGGGGCGCGGAGAGGCCCGGCTCACCGCACAGGGAGCCGGGCCTCGGCCGCCCGCCAGCGTTCCGTGCCGCCGCGCGGCTCGTACCGCGTCAGCGGCTGGGTGCGCACCAGCAGGCGCCGCATATCGGTCAGATCGCCGACGATCCCGTGCGCCCGGGCCTGCACCAGGACGTTGCCGAGCGCCGCCGCCTCCGTCGGCCCCGCCACCACCGGCAGCCCGCACGCGTCGGCGGTCAGCTGGCACAGCAACGCGTTGCGGGTGCCGCCACCGACGACGTGCACGACGTCCACGGCGTGGCCGGCGAGCCGCTGCGCGTCCTGAACCGCCCGCCGGTGGGCGAGCGCCAGGGAGTCCAGGATGCAGCGCGTGATCTCCCCGGGCGTGCCGGGCACCGGCTGACCGGAGGCACGGCACGCCTCGGCGATCCGCTCCGGCATCCGGCCCGGCGCGAGGAACGCCGCGTCCCCGGCGTCCACCACCGACCGCAGCGCCTCGGCCGCGGCCGCCTCCCGCAGCAGCGCCCCCAGATCCCGCTCGCCCCAGGCCCGCTGGCACTCCTGGAGCAGCCACAGCCCCATGATGTTGCGCAAGTAGCGGACCGTGCCGTCCAGGCCCAGCTCGTTGGTGAAGTTGGCGGCCCGGCTCTCCTCGCTCAGCACCGGCGCGTCCAGCTCAAGACCGGCCAGCGACCAGGTGCCGGTGCAGATGTAGGCGAACCGCTCGGCCGCCGCCGGCACCGCGGCCACCGCCGACGCCGTGTCGTGCGACCCCACCGCCGTCACCGGCACCGGACCGGTCAGCCCCGTCTCCTCAAGCACCTCGGCGCGCAGCACGCCCGCCGGATCGCCGGGCTCCCGCAGCGGCGCGAACAGCCCCAGGTCGATCCCGAGCCGGTCGGCGATCTCCCGCGACCACGACCGCGTCCGGGAATCGATCAGCTGGGTGGTGGAGGCGTTGGTCAGCTCGGTGCCCTGCTCACCGGTCAGCCAGTACGTCACCAGGTCGGGGATCAGCAACAGCCGCCGTGCCCGCTCGAACTGGGCGGTGCCCGAGGCCGCCGCCAGCTGGTAGAGCGTGTTGAAGGGCGCGTACTGGATGCCGGTCGCCGCGTACAGCTCGGCCACCGGCACGGTCGCCCACACCTTCTCCGCGACACCCTCGGTGCGCGCGTCCCGGTAGTGCACCGGGTTGCCCAGCAGCGCCCCGTCGGCATCCAGCAGGCCGTAGTCGACGGCCCAGCTGTCGACGCCGACCGAGTCCACCGGGCCGGCCGCCCGCAGCCCGTCCAGCACCCCGGCGTACAGCGCCAGGATGTCCCAGCGCAGCCCCTCGGGCGTGCGCACGGGCCGGTTGGGGAAGCGGTGCGCCTCGGTCAGCTCCAGCGAGTCCGTGCTCACCCGCCCGGCCATCACCCGCCCGCTGGAGGCGCCCAGGTCGACAGCGGCGTACGCCTTCACGCGCCCGCTCACCGCAGGAACGCGGCGGCGACGCCGGCGTCGACCGGGATGTGCAGACCGGTGGTGTGGGTCAGATCGCCGCCGGTGAGCGCGAAGACGGCGTTCGCCACGTGCTCGGGCAGCACCTCCCGCTTGAGGATGGTCCGCTGCGCGTAGAACTCGCCCAGCTTCTCCTCCTCGATGCCGTAGGTGGCGGCCCGCTGGGCACCCCAGCCGCCCGCGAAGATCCCGGAGCCGCGCACCACACCGTCCGGGTTGACGCCGTTGACCCGGATGCCGTGCTCGCCCAACTCGGCCGCCAGCAGCCGCACCTGGTGGGCCTGGTCGGCCTTGGTGGCGGAGTAGGCGATGTTGTTCGGCCCGGCGAAGACGGCGTTCTTGGAGGCGATGTACACGATGTCACCGCCGAGCCCCTGCGCGATCATCACCCGGGCGGCCTCCCGGGACACCAGGAAGGAACCGCGCGCCATGATGTCGTGCTGCAGATCCCAGTCCTTCGCGGACGTCTCCAGCAGCGGCTTGGAGATGGAGATCCCGGCGTTGTTGACGACCAGGTCCACCCCGCCGAAGGCGAGCACGGCGGCCCGGAAGGCCGAGGCGATCTGCTCCTCGTCCGTCACGTCCACGGTGACGGCGACGGCCCGGTCCGGCCCGCCCAGCTCCTCGGCGACCTTGGCGGCGTTCTCGCCGTTCAGATCGGCGATCACGACACACGCACCCTCGGCGGCCAGCCGGTGGGCGATGGCCTTCCCGATCCCACTGCCCGCGCCGGTCACCAGAGCCACCCGGGTGGCCAGCGGCTTGGGCTTCGGCATGCGCTGGAGCTTGGCCTCCTCCAGCGCCCAGTACTCGATCCGGAACTTCTCCGACTCCTCGATGGGCGCGTACGTCGACACGGCCTCGGCGCCGCGCATCACGTTGACGGCGTTGACGTAGAACTCGCCGGCCACCCGCGCGGTCTGCTTGTCCTTGCCGAAGGAGAACATGCCCACGCCCGGCACCAGCACGATGGCCGGGTCGGCGCCGCGCATCGCGGGGGAGTCGGCGGTGGCGTGCCGCTGGTAGTAGGCGGCGTACTCCTCGCGGTAGGCGGCGTGCAGTTCCTTCAGCCGCGCCACCGCCTCGTCGAGCGGTGCGGTCGGCGGCAGGTCCAGCACCAGCGGCCGCACCTTGGTCCGCAGGAAGTGGTCGGGACAGGACGTGCCCAGCGCCGCCAGCCGCGGATGCTCCGCCCGTGCCAGGAAGTCGAGGACGACGTCGGAGTCGTCGAAGTGCCCGACCTGGGCCCTGTCCTGCGACGCGACGGCCCGGACGTGCGGGGCGAGGGCGGCGGCCCGCTCGCGCCGCTCGGCCTCGTCCAGGGGCTGGTAGCCCTCGATCACGGGCCCGAACGGCTCGGCGTCGCCGCGCTCGGCGAGGAACGTCTCCGCCGTGCGGATGATGTGCAGGGAGTTGCGCTCGCACTCCTCCGAGGTGTCACCCCACGCGGTGATCCCGTGCCCGCCGAGCACGCACCCGATGGCCTGCGGGTTGGCCTCCTTGATCGCGGCGATGTCCAGTCCCAGCTGGAACCCGGGCCGCCGCCAGGGCACCCACACCACGGTGTCACCGAAACACTCGGCGGTCAGCTTCTCGCCGTCGGCGGCACAGGCCAGCGCGATCCCGGAGTCGGGGTGCAGATGATCGACGTGCGGGGCGTCGACGAGCCCGTGCATGGCCGTGTCGATCGACGGGGCGGCCCCGCCCTTGCCGTGCAGGCAGTAGTCGAACGCGGCGACCATCTCGTCCTCGCGCTCGACCCCGGGATACGTCCCGACGAGCGCCCGCAACCGATCGAGCCGCAACACGGCGAGCCCGCTCTCGGTGAGCGTGCCGAGGTCGCCGCCCGACCCCTTCACCCACATCAGCTCGACGTCCCCACCGGTGACGGGGTCGGTGTCGGTGCCTTTGGCGGACGCGTTGCCGCCGGCGTAGTTCGTATTCCGCGGATCGGAGCCGAGCCGATGAGAACGGGCGAGCAGAGCAGCGGCCTCGGGGTGGGTGGTCATGGAGATTCCTCAGCTTCTTGAAAAGGGTGAGTGGACTTCCCTAGGGGCGCGGGGCCGCATCGATATGCGGCTCCGCCGCGTGGGCGCGACCAGCCACAACGGACCCGCACCCCGCAACGGACAACAACCCGGCAGACGCGTCACGCCCCCCAACCGGCCTGCCGCCCACCCACCCGCTCAGCCACGATCTTCTCGCCCCACCCGGACCGCGCATACGCGGCAAGCGGCTCGGGATCCAACCCCATCTCCTCCCGAACCTCCCGCAGCAGCGGCCGCACATCCGTGTTGAACGCGTCCATCAGCACGGCGTTGGCGCCGAGGACGTCACCCGAGGCCTGGGCGTCGGCCAGAGCGGCGCGGTCGACCAGCAGCGCCTTCGCCGTGGCCTCCTGAACGTTCATCACCGAACGGATGATCGCCGGAATCTTCGCCTCGATGTTGTGACACTGGTCGAGCATGAACGCCACCTCGGAGGTGAACCCACCCCCGCGCACGACCTCGTACATGATCCGGAACAGCTGGAAGGGATCGGCCGCCCCCACCATCAGGTCGTCGTCGGCGTAGAACCGCGAGTTGAAGTCGAACCCGCCGAGCTTGTCCTCCCGCAGCAGCGTGGCGACGATGAACTCGATGTTGGTCCCCGGCGCGTGATGCCCCGTGTCGACGACGACCCGCGCCTTCTCGCCGAGCCGCAGACAGTGGGCGTAGGCCGTCCCCCAGTCCGGCACATCGGTGGTGTAGAAGGCCGGCTCGAACAGCTTGTACTCCAGCAGCATCCGCTGCCCGTCCCCGAGCCGCTCGTACACCTCCGCCAGCCCCTCGGCGAGCCGGTCCTGCCGGGCCCTGATGTCGTCCTGCCCCGGATAGTTCGTCCCGTCCGCGAACCACAGCTTCAGATCGGTGGAGCCCGTCGCGTCCATGATGTCGACGCACTCCAGCAGGTGGTCGACGGCCTTCCTGCGCACCGCCGCGTCCGGGTGGCAGATGCTGCCGAGCTTGTAGTCGTCGTCCTGGAAGGTGTTGGAGTTGATCGCGCCCAGCTTCAGCCCGCGCTCCTCCGCGTGCTTGGCCAGCGCCCCGTAGTCGTCCACCGTGTCCCAGGGGATGTGCAGGGCCACCGTCGGCGCGACGCCCGTCGCGGCGTGCACCTGGGCGGCGTCGTCCAGCTTCTCGAACGGGTCGCGGGGTACGCCCGCCTGGGCGAACACCTTGAAGCGGGTGCCGGAGTTCCCGTACGCCCATGACGGCGTCTCGACGGCCTGGGTCTTGAGCGCGGCCTTCACCGCGGCGAGGTCGGTCACTTCCGGACTCCTGATGGCATCGGTGAACGTGGGATCGATGCGGCGGCATCGATGAACAGCATCAATGAACAGCATCGGTGAAACGATTCAGAAGGCGAAGCTATGAGCCCCCCGGAGGCGTGTCAAGACCCCGGTCGGGCCGTGTTCGTCGTAACCTGTGCGTGACCTTCTGGCGTCGAAATTTTTTCGATACGAACCCATTGACGCGGGCGAGCGCCGCTGCCTACGGTCCCGGCAATCCAGTTGAAACCTTTCACGACGCCCCGAGGGTGCGACCCGCCGGCGTCGTCGAGGAGCCCTCATGACCCACCCGTCCGCCTCGGGGCCGGCCCCGGTGCTCGCGCTGAAGGACGTCTCCAAGTCCTTCGGTGCCGTACGGGCCCTGCGGGACGTCTGTCTGGAGCTGTTCCCCGGCGAGGTGCACGCCCTCGCCGGGGAGAACGGCGCCGGCAAGTCGACCCTGATCAAGACGCTCGCCGGAGTGCACCGGCCGGACGCCGGCCAGGTGCTGCTCGACGGCGAGCCCGTCGCCTTCCACGGCCCCGGCGACGCCCGCGACGCGGGAATCGCCGTGATCTACCAGGAGCCCACGCTCTTCCCCGACCTGTCGATCGCCGAGAACATCTTCATGGGCCGCCGGCCCAGAAAGGCCCTCGGCCGGATCGACCACAAGGCCACCCACGCCGCCACGCTCGCCCTGATGCAGCGCCTCGGCGTCGATCTCGACCCGGACCGCCCGGCGCGCGGGCTGTCCATCGCCGACCAGCAGATCGTCGAGATCGCCAAGGCGCTCTCCTTCGACGCCCGCGTGCTGATCATGGACGAGCCGACCGCCGCGCTCACCGGCAGCGAGGTGGCCCGCCTCTTCGGCGTGGTGCGCACCCTGCGCGAGCAGGGCGCCGCGGTGCTGTTCATTTCCCACCGGCTTCAGGAGATCTTCGAGATCTGCCAGAAGGTGACCACCCTGCGCGACGGCGCCTGGATCGCGAGCGAGCCGCTGGCCGGCATGACCGAGGACGACCTGGTGCGCCGCATGGTCGGCCGCGACCTCGACGAGCTCTACCCCAAGCAGGACGTCCGGCCCGGCGAAGTCGCCCTGAGCGTACGGCGGCTGACCCGGGAGGGCGTGTTCACGGACGTCTCCTTCGAGGTGCGCCGCGGGGAGATCGTCGGCCTCGCCGGCCTGGTCGGCGCGGGCCGCACCGAGGTCGCGCGGGCCGTGTTCGGCATCGACCGCTGGGACGCCGGCGAGGTGGAGGTCGAGGGCCGCAGGCTCACCAACGGGGCGCCCTCCACCGCGATGGCCGCCGGACTCGCGCTCGTGCCCGAGGACCGGCGGGCCCAGGGCCTGGTGATGGACATGTCCATCGAGCGGAACATCGGCCTCACCGGCCTGCGCACGACCGTGAAGGCCGGTCTGATGGACCGCGGCGCCGAACGCAGCCGCTCCCTCGACTGGGCGGTCCGGCTCCAGGTGAAGTACGCCCGGATCGCGGACGCCGTCTCCACCCTCTCCGGCGGCAACCAGCAGAAGGTCGTCCTCGCCAAGTGGCTGGCCACCCGCCCCCGGGTGCTCATCGTGGACGAGCCGACCCGCGGCATCGACGTCGGCACCAAGGCCGAGGTGCACCGGCTGCTGTCCCAGCTCGCCGCCGACGGGGTCGCCGTCCTGATGATCTCCTCCGATCTGCCCGAGATCCTCGGCATGGCCGACCGCGTGCTCGTGATGCACGAGGGCCGGCTCACCGCCGAGATCCCCCGCTCCGACGCCACCGAGGAGACCGTGATGGCCGCGGCCACGGGGAGGGCGGCATGACCGTCATCACCCCCGATCCCACCCCCGTCGCCGACGTGCCCAAGTCCGGCGGCACCCGTCTCGTCGACCGCGTCTTCAAGATGCGCGAACTCGCCATCCTGGTCGTCTTCCTGGTGATGATCGCCGTCACCCAGGCCGGCAACAGCGAGTTCCTGTCCGAGCAGGGCATCAAGGACCTGCTGCTGAACGCGACGATCCTGGTGCTGGTCGCCACCGGACAGTCCCTCGTCGTCATCACCCGCAACGTCGACCTGTCCGTCGGCTCCGTCCTCGGCATCAGCGCCTTCGCCGCCGGCACCTACCTCCAGGGCGGCGGAAACCCCGTCGTGGCCGTCGTCCTCGCCGTGCTGCTCGGTATCGGCTTCGGGCTGCTCAACGGCCTGCTCGTCAGCCTCGGCCAGGTGCCCGCGCTCGTGGTCACCCTCGGCACCCTCTACATCATCCGCGGCATCGACTCCATCTGGGTCGGCTCCCGCCAGATCACCGCGGCCGACCTGGCCGGCTCCTTCGTCGACTTCGGCTCCGGCGGCATCCGGGCGGTGCCGTACCTGGCGCTGATCGCGCTCGTCGTCCTCGTCGCCACGGCCTACTACCTCAAGCACTACGGCAGCGGGCGCGAGCTGTACGCGCTCGGCTCCAACCCCGAGGCGGCCCGGCTCGCCGGCATCCCCGTGCGCAAGCGGATCCTCGCCGCGTACACCTTCTGCGGCGCGCTCGCCGGACTCGCCGGCGCGATGTACCTGGCCCGGTTCGGCAACGTCGACTCCGGGACCGGCAGCGGCTACGAACTCACCGTCGTCAGCGCGGTCGTGGTCGGCGGCGTCGTCTTCACCGGCGGCTCCGGCAGCGTCTACGGCGCCGCCCTCGGCGCGCTGCTGCTGACCTCCGTCAACAGCGTGCTGCCCGCGCTCGGCGTCAGCAGCGTGTGGGTGCTCGCGATCAACGGCGCCCTGCTGCTGCTCGCCATCGCGGTCGACCGGGTCGTCGCCCTGCGGGTGGCCGCCGCCCTGAAGAAGAAGCCGGCCCCTGTGAAGCCGCTCCCGCAGAAGGGGGACACCCGACATGCCTGAGTCCCTGACCCGTGCCGTCCGCTGGGACACGGTGGTCGGCGCCCTGCTGATCGTCCTGCTCCTGCTGTCGTTCTCCTTCGTGGACGGTTTCGGCAACGCGCTGAACCTGTCCTTCCTGATCGGCAACACCCTGCCGATCGCCCTGATCGCCCTGCCGATGACGTTGCTCGTCGTCTCCGGGGAGATCGACCTGTCGGTCGCCTCCACGGCCGGGCTGTCCGGCGCGGTGATGGGCCGGCTGTGGAACGAGGGCATGGCCATCGAGACGATCATCCCGCTGTGCCTGCTGCTCGGCGTGGTGTGCGGGCTCGTCAACGGCCTGCTCGTGACCCGGCTGGGCCTGCCCTCGCTCGCCGTCACCATCGGCACGCTCGCCCTGTACCGGGGCATCGCGCAGATCGTGCTCGGCTCGAACGCGGTGACCGACTTCCCGTCCCAGTACCTGGACTTCGCCGCCGGCCGGATCGGGGACAGCTTCCTGCCGCGGGCGTTCCTGCCGTTCCTCGCCCTGCTCGTCGTCGCCGTCCTCGTGCTGCACGCCACGCCGTTCGGGCGGTCGCTGTTCGCGATCGGCGCGAGTGAGGAGGCGGCGCGGTTCGCCGGCGTCCGCGTCAAGCGGTCCAAGCTGATCCTGTTCGTCGCGACCGGTCTCATGGCCTCGCTGACCGGCGTCTTCTGGGCCCTGCACTATGCGAGTGCGCGGTACGACAACGCCACGGGGCTCGAACTGTCCGTCGTGGCCGCCGTGCTGCTCGGCGGGATCGACTTCGACGGCGGCAAGGGCACGTTGGGCGGCGCGATCGCCGGGGTGTTCCTGCTGGGTGCGCTGCAGAACGTGATGAGTCTGCTGAACGTTTCGGCGCAGTCGCAGATCGTCGTGACCGGGGTGTTGCTCGTCGTGTCCGTGCTCGGGCCTCGTGTTGCCCGTCAGGTCGCCGTCGCCCGCGCGGCACGCTCCGCGGCTCGCTCCGCTGGTTAGGCCGTCTTTCGGCTGCGGGCCGGTTGTGGCTGGTCGCGCAGTTCCCCGCGCCCCTTGGGGGCGTGTTCAGGTCACCCCTCGTTTTCAAAGGACTCCCCTCCATGCCCAAGTCATCACTCCGCCGTGCCTGTGCCGCCCTCGCCGCCGGGACCTCTCTCGCCCTCGCTCTCACCGCCTGTGGCGGCACCACCAAGAGCGACGTTCAGAAAGAGGGGGCGGGCGCCGCGGCCGCCGCCGGCAAGGCCGATCCCCATGCCGTCACCAAGACGGGGCTGACCGTCGGCTTCCTGCCCAAGCAGGTCAACAACCCCTACTTCACCACCGCCGACAAGGGCGGCCGGCAGGCGCTCGCCGAGTTGGGCAGCAAGTACAAGGAGGTCGGGCCGTCCAGTGCCACCGACACCTCCGGGCAGGTCTCCTACGTCAACACCCTCACCCAGCAGCAGGTCGACGCGATGGCCGTGTCCGCGCAGGACCCCGGCGCCCTGTGCACCGCGCTGAAGCAGGCCATGAGCAACGGCATCAAGGTCGTCACCTACGACTCCGACACCAAGACCGACTGCCGCAACGCCTTCGTCTCGCAGGCCTCCGCCGAGGACCTCGGCCGCACCGAGGTGCAGCTTCTCGCGCGGCAGATCGGCTACAAGGGCGAGATCGCGATCCTGTCCGCCGCGCAGACCGCGACGAACCAGAACACCTGGATCGACTTCATGAAGGACGAGCTGAAGGACCCCAAGTACAAGGACGTCAAGCTCGTCAAGATCGCCTACGGCAACGACGACCCGCAGCAGTCCTTCCAGCAGACCCAGGGCCTGCTCCAGGAGCACCCGAACCTGAAGGGGATCATCTCCCCGACCACCGTCGGCATCAAGGCGGCCGCCCAGTACCTGTCCGGCTCCAAGTACAGGGGCAAGGTCGAGCTGACCGGCCTCGGCACCCCCAACGACATGCGCAAGTACGTCAAGAACGGCACCGTCGAGGCGTTCGAGCTGTGGGACCCGGCCAAGCTCGGCGACCTCGCCGCCCGTGCCGCCGTCGCGCTGGCCTCCGGCCAGATCACCGGCAGGGAGGGCGAGACCTTCAAGGCCGGCTCCACCACGTACACGATCGGCAAGGACGGCGTGATCAGCCTCGGCAAGCCGACCGTGTTCGACGCCAGGAACATCGACCAGTACCACTTCTGAGCCACCCGGGGGGACCACCCGATGCAGCGCGTCTGCTTCCTGCTGAAGGTCCGCGCGGAGCGGATCGCCGAGTACCGGGAACGGCATGCCGCCGTGTGGCCGGAGATGCGCGAGGCGCTCTCGGCCACCGGCTGGCACAACTACTCGCTCTTCCTGCGCGACGACGGCCTCCTCGTCGGCTATCTGGAGACGGAGGACTTCGAGGCGGCCAGGGCCGGCATGGAGGCCACCGAGGTCAACGCCCGCTGGCAGGCCGAGATGGGGCCCTTCTTCGAGGCCCTGGACGGGGCCCGGCCGGACGAGGCGATGAAACCGCTCACCGAGGTCTTCCACCTCGCGTGACGTAGTGTGAAGCTCTCCCCGCCGCTCCCAGTTCTCCAGGAGGTTCCCGCCTGATGGCCCAGTCGGTGGGTATCAAGGACGTCGCCCGTGCCGCCGGAGTCTCCGTCGGCACGGTGTCCAACGTGATCAACCGGCCGGACACGGTCGCCAGTGAGACCCGGGCGCGGGTGCTGTCCGCCATCGACCGGCTCGGCTACGTCCGCAGCGAGTCCGCGCGCCAGCTGCGCGCGGGCCGCAGCCGGATCATGGGGCTGCTCGTCCTCGACATGGGCAACCCGTTCTTCGTGGACGTGGCGCGCGGTGCCGAGCGGGCCGCGCGCGAGGCCGGGCTCGGCGTGATGGTCTGCAACAGCGCGCAGAGCGCGGGCGAGGAGGCCGAGTACCTCTCGCTGTTCGCCGAGCAGCGGGTGCGGGGCGTGCTGCTCACCCCCACGGACGCCTCCGGCCGCAACATCGGCGCCTTCCGCCGGCACGGCATCCCGTTCGTGCTGGTCGACCGGGTCGCCGAGGGCGCCGCCGAGTGCTCCGTCTCCGTCGACGACGTCGCCGGCGGCGCCCTGGCCGTGCGGCACCTGGTGGACGCCGGGCACCGCTCGATCGCGTATGTCAGCGGCCCGCCCGGCCTGAACCAGGTCCGCGACCGCCGCACCGGCGCGCTGAACGCGCTCGCCGAGGCCGGGCTCGGGCCCGAGGCGCTGCGGGAGATCCCCACCGAGCGCCTCGACGTCGCCGCCGGCCGGGACGCCGGGGCCCGCCTGCTCGGTCTCGCCGACCGGCCCACCGCCGTCTTCTGCGCCAACGACCTGCTCGCCCTCGGCGTGCTGCAGGCGATGTACGCGGCCGGAGTCGGCGTCCCCGACGACCTCGCGATCGTCGGCTACGACGACATCGAGTTCGCCGCCGCCGCGGCCGTCCCGCTCACCTCGGTGCGCCAGCCCGCCGTCACCATCGGCGCGCTGGCCGCCGAACTGCTGCTGGAGGAGACCGAGGAGCGCGGCAGGCAGCCGCACGAGCACCGCCGGGTGGTCCTCCAGCCGGAGCTGGTGGTGCGCCGCTCCAGCCTTCCGGGACGCTGACCGGCGGGTCAGCGTCAGGTGTACGACCGGTCAGCAGCCGTCGACCGAACGTTCAGTAGCCCCGGGCGCACCGGCCCGCCCGGCATGTGCTGAACTGGGACCCGCCGCACCTCGCCCCGTCCCTTTCTTCCGCACCGGGAGACGCGTTGACCGACAGCTACCGCCAGCCCGGCGTCCGGCTCACCGACCGCCGCTTCACCGTGCCGCTCGACCACGACGACCCCACCGGGGAGACCATCGAGCTGTACGCCCGTGAGGTGGTGGCGAGCGACCAGGCCGGCCAGGACGTGCCGTGGCTGGTCTACCTCCAGGGCGGCCCCGGCTTCGGCGCCCACCGCTTCGTCGGCCGCAGCGCCTGGCTGGACCGCGCCCTCAAGGAGTTCCGGGTGCTGCTGCTGGACCAGCGCGGCACCGGCGCCTCCACCCCTGCCAACCGCCAGACCCTGCCGCTGCGCGGGGGCCCGGCCGAGCAGGCGGACTACCTCACGCGCTTCCGCGCCGACTCCATCGTCCGCGACTGCGAGGCGATCCGCCCGCAGGTCACCGGCGGCGCCCCCTGGACGGTGCTCGGGCAGAGCTTCGGCGGCTTCTGCACCGTCACCTACCTCTCCACCGCCCCTGAGGGCCTGGCCGCCGCCGTGATCACCGGCGGGCTGCCCTCCCTGGACGCCCACGCCGAGGACGTCTACCGGGCCGCCTACCCACGCATCGAGCGCAAGGTCGCCGCGCACTACGCCCGCTACCCGCAGGACGTCGAGCGGGCCCGCCGTATCGCCGACCACCTGCTCACCCACGACGTCGTCCTGCCGGGCGGCCACCGGCTCACCGCCGAGGCCTTCCAGTCCCTCGGCATCCTGCTCGGCACCGGCGACGGCAGCCACCGCCTGCACTACCTGCTGGAGGACGCCTTCGTGCGCACGCCCGGCGGCTGGGAGCTGTCGGACACCTTCCAGGAAGAGGTGCGGGGCCTGCTGTCGTACGCGGCACACCCGCTGTACGCCCTGCTCCACGAGGCGATCTACGGCCAGGACGCCCGCCCCACGGCGTGGGCCGCCGAGCGGGTCCGTGCCGAGTTCCCGCAGTTCGACGCGGCCAAGGCGCTCGCGGGCGACGGGCCGCTGCTGTTCACCGGCGAGACGATCCACCCCTGGATGTTCGACTGCGACCCGGCGCTGCGCCCGCTGAAGGAGACCGCCGAACTGCTCGCCGCCCGCACCGACTTCACGCCCCTGTACGACCGTGACCGGCTGGCCGCGAACGAGGTGCCGGTCGCCGCGGCCGTGTACCACGACGACATGTACGTCGACGCCGGCCACTCCCTGGCCACCGCCCGCGCGATCCGCGGCCTGCGCACCTGGGTGACGGACGAGTTCGAGCACGACGGCGTCCGCGCGGGCGGCCCCCGGGTCCTGGACCGGCTGCTCGCCCTCACCCGCGACGAGGTGTGACGCCGGGGCGCAGTGCCCGCTCGCAAGATCCACAAAAGGGCGGGCCGTGGCCGGTGACGCGGGCTACGCTGCGCCCATGACCGAGCCGACGAACGCCCCACTGCAGCCCATGCCCGAGGACTGGCAGCGCGCCCTGGCCGTGGTGGCCCACCCGGACGACCTGGAGTACGGCTGCTCGGCGGCCGTCGCCGCCTGGACCGACGCGGGCCGCCATGTCGCCTACGTGCTGACGAGCAGGGGCGAGGCCGGCATCGACACCGTGGACCCGGCGATCTGCGGGCCGCTGCGGGAGCGGGAGCAGCGGGCGAGCGCGGCGGTCGTCGGGGTGGAGAGCGTGGAGTTCCTCGACCACCAGGACGGGGTGATCGAGTACGGCCCGGCGCTGCGCCGGGACATCGCCGCCGCGATCCGCCGCCACCGGACCGAACTGGTGATCACCCTCAACCACCGGGACACCTGGGGCGGCGTCGCCTGGAACACCCCCGACCACGTGGCCGTCGGCCGGGCCACCCTCGACGCGGCCGCCGACGCCGGCAACCGCTGGATCTTCCCGGAGCTGATCGAGCAGGGGCTCCAGCCCTGGAACGGCGTGCGCTGGGTCGCGGTCGCCGGCTCCGCCTCACCCACCCACGCCGCGGACGCCACACCGGGGCTGGAGCGCGCGGTGCGCTCCCTGCTGGAACACCGCACCTACATCGAGGCGTTGACCGACGAGGACCCGGAGACCTATGTCCGCGGCTTCCTGACGGCGAACGCGAACGCGGCGGCGGAACGCTTCGGCGGCCGTCCGGCCGTGACCTTCGAACTGTTCGGCAGATGACCCGGCGGACGACGACGGACGGGGGAGAGGCAGGCATGGACACCACCCAGGCGCTGGCCGACCGCTTCGAGGAGCACCGCGGACACCTCAGAGCCGTGGCCTACCGCATGCTCGGCTCACTGGCCGAGGCGGAGGACGCGGTGCAGGAGACCTGGCTCAAGCTCAGCCGCACCGATGCCGAGGCGATCGGCAACCTCGGCGGCTGGCTGACCACGGTGACCGGCCGGGTCTGCCTCGACCTGCTGCGCTCGCGCGGCGCGCGCCGCGAGGAGCCGATCGACGACCGGTTCGACACCTACATCCCGGACCCCGAACTGCGGCCGTTGTCCGGCCTCGATCCGGAGCAGGAGATCCTGCACGCCGACTCGGTGGGCCTCGCCCTGCTGGTCGTCCTGGAGAACCTGGGCCCGGACGAGCGGCTGGCGTTCGTGCTGCACGACATGTTCGCGGTGCCGTTGGAGGACATCGCGCCGATCGTGGAGCGCACCCCGGCCGCCACCCGCCAGCTGGCCAGCCGGGCCCGCCGCCGGGTGCGCGGCGCCGAGCCGGCCGCCGACCCGGACCTGGGCCGGCAGAAGCAGGTCCTCGACGCCTTCCTCGCCGCCTCGCGCACCGGTGACTTCGAGGCGCTGGTCTCCCTGCTCCACCCGGAGGTCACCCTGCGCGTCGACTCCGGCACCCTGGTGCGGGGCGCTGCCGCCTCCCGGGTGCTCCAGGGCGCCAGGGCGGTGGCCGAACAGGCGCTGCTGTTCGCCCGGTTCGCCCCGTCCGCACGGATGGTGCTGGTCAACGGCGCGCTCGGGTTCGTCAACCAGCCGGAGGCCGGCCCGGCGTCGGTCGTGGCGGTCACCGTCGCCGACGGAAGGATCACCGGCATGTACATCCTGTCCGACCCCGAGCGGCTGGCCCGCCTGGACCTGGACGGCCTCACCGGCTGACGTCGCTCAGCTCCCGGCCCCGTGCACCGGGCAGCGGGGCGTGTGCGGCTCGTCCGCCCGCGCGTCGCCGTCCGGCTGCGGGGCCGGGGCCACGGGCACCCGGCGTTCGAGGCGCAGCCGCAGTCCCTCCGGCATCAGGGTCAGCCGTTCCGTCACCCGTAGCCGGTAGCCGGGGTCGGGCGAGAAGGAGTAGCGGCGCAGCAGCAGGCCGAGCACCAGGGTCGCCTCGTGCAGCGCGAACTGGCGCCCGATGCAGGCCCGCGCCCCGGTGCCGAACGGTTTGAAGACATGCCCGGGCCGGGCCCGTACCGCCGCCGCGTCGAAGCGGTCCGGGTCGAACCGCTCGGCGCCCGCGCCCCACACCTCGGGGTCGCGGTGCAGCATCGGCGTCAGCACCAGCGCCCAGGCGCCGCGCCGCATCGGGTGGTCCCCGGCCAGCAGGGTGTCCTCGCGGGCCTCCCGGGCGAAGGCGGGCGCGGTGGGCCACAGCCGCAGCGACTCGTCGAGCACCCGGCGCACGTACCGCAGCTTGGCCACCTGCTCGTAGGCGGGCACCTCCGCCCCGCCCCACACCCGCTCCACCTCGGCGCGGGCGCGCTCGGCGACGTCCGGGTGCCGGGAGAGGTAGTGCAGCGCGAAGGACAGCGCGCCGGAGGTGGTCTCGTGCCCGGCGACCAGGAAGGTGATGACCTGGCGCCGCACGTTCAGCGCGGACAGCCGCTCCCCGGTCTGCGGGTGGGCGGTGTCCAGCATCCGGTCGAGCAGGTCGCCGTCGCCGCCGCCCGCCGCGCGACGGGCCCGCACCACCTCGTCGACGGTCTGGTTGAGGAAGGCCATGTCGGCCTCGTTCTGCCGGCTCGCCCGCCGCAGCAGCAGCCGGGCGGCGGGCGCGGGCACGGTGTTGAGTCGCTGGGCGTAGGTCAGGGTGCCGACCATGGCGGTCACGAAGGGGTGCAGCCGGGGCCGCTCGAAGGAGCCGAAGTCGTAACCGAAGCCGGTGCGGGCGATCGTCTCCAGGGTCAGCTTGGTCATGTCCCCGGGCACGTCGACGTCCCGGCCCTCTGCGGCGGCCCGGTCCCAGTGCTCGGTCAGCCGCGCGGCCACGTCGAGCATCATCGGGTGGTACCCGGCCATCGCGTCCCGGCTGAAGCCGGGCGCCAGCACGTCGTGCGCGAGCTGCCAGTTGGGCTCGTGGTTGTACGCCGTGAACAGCGCGTCCCCGACGACGGGGCGCAGGTTGGCTATGCCGAGCCCCACGTGCTTGGCGAAGCGCGACTCGTCGGAGAGATCCCCGACGAGGCCGGCGCCCCACACGAACACGAACTCCTTGCCGAAGGCCCGCCGCCGGAAGATCGGGCCCAGCTGACGGGCCAGCCGCGTGGAGTCCTGGATGGGGGTGGTGCGGCTCACGCCGAGCACGTCACCGAGCAGGGGCAGCCGGTGCGGCGGACGCGGAATGCGCTCCAGCTCGGGCCAGCCCAGCTCGGCGCTGCGGAACCCCCCGGACGAACGGCCGTGGTCTGCCCTGGCGTCGGCCATGCGCGATCTCCCTTGATCCTGCGGCATGTTGAGCAGTGTGTTGTACGTGAGTTCAATAACGTGTTTCAGTCTGGTCCTGTTGTTGAATCCGCGTCAAGTACAGTGCGCGCATGGCCGCGAACCAGGGGGAGCGCACCCGCCGCCGGCTCAGCACCGCGCAGCGCCGGGAGCAACTGCTGTCGGTGGGCGCCCGGCTGTTCTCGGAGAGTCCGTACGACGAGGTATGGATCGAGCAGGTCGCGGAGATCGCCGGGGTCTCGCGCGGCCTGCTGTACCACTACTTCCCGACCAAGCGGGACTTCTTCGCCGCGGTCGTGGAGCGGGAGAGCGAGCGCATGCTGCGCATGACGGCCGCGGTGCCCGGGGTGCCGGTGCGCGAGCAGCTCTCCGCAGGTCTCGACGCCTACCTGGAGCACATCCAGGCCCACGCCCACGGCTACCGCGCCTTCCACCGCGCCGACGCGGCCGGGGACCAGGAGGTCCGGCGTGTCTACCGGCGCGCGCTGGCCACCCAGGAACGGCAGATCCTCGCGGCCCTCGCCGCCGACCCCGAGTTCGGCCAGCTCTTCGGGCAGCGCCCCGACGTCCGCCTGGCGGTGCGTGGCTGGCTGGCCTTCACCACGGCGGTCTGCCTGGAGTGGCTGCGGTCGCCGGACCTGAGCCGGGACCAGGTGCGGGAGCTGTGCGCACGGGCGCTGCTCGGGGTTCTCACCGGCTGAGCCTGCGGCGGGCAGGGGGCCTGGTTGGCGGGCACCCCGATCTCCGATAGGTTAGGCAAGGCTTACCTAAGAGGAGGTTGGGATGGGTGACAGCCAGACGTGGGCCGCCGTGCCCTCAGCGGCCGAGCGGGCCCGGTCGGTGCTCACCGCCGCGTGGTCCTGCGCGGTGACCGCCGAGGGCGGGCGCGAGGAACTGATCGGGGCGCACAGCGTGAGCGACGACGGGCGGGTGCTGCTGCGGCTCCCCGAGGACAGCGCCCTGTTCGCCGCCGCGATCTGCGCGCCGCGCGGCGAGCCGTCCGCCGTGCTGGAGTTCGCCGACGTCGCCCCCGTCCCCGTCCGCCACCGCATCCGCGCCCGGCTGTGGCTCGCCGGCTGGTTCGGCCCCTTCGGCGCCGACGGCGACCACGTCGCCTTCCACGCCACCCGGGTGGTGCTGCGCCGCCCCTCCGGCGCCGTCGTCGTCGGCCTCGACGACTTCGCCGCCGCCGCGCCCGACCCGCTGGCCGCCGCCGAGGCACGGCTGCTCACCCACCTCGCCGACGCCCACCCGGACGCCGTCGAACGCCTCACCCGGCTCGTCGACCCCGGCAGCCTGTACGGCGCCGTACGGATCCGGCCGCTCGCCGTCGACCGGCACGGACTGACGCTGCGCATCGAACGCGCCCGCAGCCACGGTGACGTACGCCTGCCCTTCCACACCCCCGCCGACGACATCGCACAGCTCACCGAACGCATGCACCACCTGCTCACGCAGGCGAGCGCCGCCGGCTGCCCGCGCGCCCTACAGCGGCAGCGCGCAGACGGCGACCGGTGACGGGAACGGCCTGCCGGCGAGCCGCAGATCACCGGTGCGGCCGTCCACGTGGAAGACGCTGACCGTGCCCGACTTCTGGTTCGCGGCGAACAGCAGCCGCCCGTCGGGGGACAGGGCGATCTGCCGGGGGAAGTCACCGGCCACGTCGGTCGTGCCGAGCAGCCTGAGCCGTGCGCCGTCCGCCTCCACCGCGTACCGGGCCAGGGTGTTGTGGCCCCGGTTGGCGAGAAAGGCGTAGCGTCCGTCTCCCGTGACGGCGAACTGCGCCGGGTAGTTGGTGCCGGACTCCGCGCCCGTGGACTGCGGGGCGCCGACGGTGAGCCGGCCGCTTGCCGGGTCGTAGCCGCAGACCATCACCGTGTTGCCGACCTCGCCGACCAGGTAGGCGTGGCGCCCGCCGGGGTGGAAGGACAGATGGCGCGGGCCGGTGCCGGGGCGGGTGCGGGCCTGTGAGACCTCGGTGAGCTTCCCGGAGCGCTGATCGAGGCGGTAGCCGTACACGGTGTCCGTGCCCAGGTCCACGGCGAGCACATGACCGCCGTCGGGGCTCGTGACGACCTGGTGCGCGTGCGGTCCCTGCTGTCCGGGGCCCGGCGCGGGACTGCCGTGCGTGACCAGGTCGGCCCGCTCGCCCAGCGCGCCGGAGGCGTCGATCGGGTGCACCGCCACGCTCCCGGAGCCGTAGTTGGCGCTCAGCAGCCACCGCCCGCCCGGATGCACCGACAGATGGCAGGGGGCCGCGCCGCCGGTGCTCCGGCTGCCCAGCACCCGGCGGTCGGCGAGCCGGACGGCGGTGACCGCGCCGTCGTCCCGCTCGTCGACCGCGTACAGCGTCCGGCCGTCCGGATGCAGCGCCAGATACGACGGGTCGGGTACGCCGGTCAGCGTGCCCCGCCCGGTGATCCGGCCCGTGCCGGGATCGTAGGAGGCGACTCCGATGCCCCTGCCGCCGCCCTCGGCGGAGGTGTAGGTGCCGAGGTAGAGCGGGCGGGGGCCGGACACGCTCGGCGTGGCCCGCCCGGACGGCCCGGGAGCCGTGCCCGAAGCGCCCGGGGCCGTACCCGATGTGCCGGGAGCCTCGTCCGCCGTACCGGAGGCCGTTCCCGGGGCGCCGGCGGGGCCGCGCTCCGACCCGCAGCCGGCCAGGAAGGCCCCGGCGGCGAGGGTGCCGCCGAGCGCGCCGACGAAGCGCCGCCGGCTCCACGCCGCCGCGCCCGCCGCTTCCCCGCCACTGCTCATGTCCGCACCTTCAGGTCGTCGCCTCGCCCCGGTCGTGACCGCCACCCTCGCAAGATCCGCCCGGCGCGTGCAACCACGCGTGCTGTGCGGGGCGGGTCACCAGTCCCCGTCGGTCACCGGCCGGCCCGGGGCGTCCTTCAGGGGGTGGATCTGGTGCTGCTGGGGCGCCTGCCACGGGTCGTGGTCGTCGCCGAGCCAGTCGCCCACGGGCTTGACCGACCCCAGGGCGTCGGCGGGGGAGAGGTCTTCCGCGTCGGCGTCGTAGTAGTCGAACCAGGGCAGGCCCG
>NZ_PQSS01000054.1 GCF_002920535.1 Streptomyces sp. Ru71
AATCCAGCAGGCGCGTCACGAGGTGCGAGCCGAGGAAACCCGCGCCGCCGGTGACCAGGGCCCGGCGCCACGGGGGCGGAGAGCCGAGCGGGAGTGCCGACGTCATGAGAAGGGCCCCCTTCCCGGGTGGTACACAAGCCTGCTCCCGCCGTGAGGAGCCGCATCCGGGTGCCCCGCCCAGTCGCTTTCATACTCTGACGTCTGGTGCTGGCGTGACCGCCGTGGCCAGGGAGACAGCTCCGGTTCACGGGCTCCGGCGGCCGGGGGACGGGCCGCGCCGGGGTGACGGGCGCCACGCTCTCACCGGCCGGCGGAACGGGGCGCCGGGAGCCTGTGAGCAAACCCACTCGCAGTTCAAGTCCCGTGGGGTGGCGGTGATTTGAGGGCTCCGGCATGCCCTGCGGCCGGGCGTTGGCGACCACTCGGCACCCCCTTCTGCCACGATGGTCCGCGCCGAAATCCCGGCATCGGAACGACCGTGCAGCGCAGCCGGCGTTCATCGTGACCGCCGACTCGCCCCACCGAGTCCCCGACTCGTCTTCGAGTACCGCACTGTGTCTTCCTCGCCTGATTCCGCCCTGCCCGTGCCCGCCCCCGACACCGCCGCCGCGCCGCGCACCCGCGCGTCCCGCTCGCCGTGGCGTTCCCTGCGCCACCGCAGCATGCGCTGGTGGTCGCTGGCGAACTTCGTCTCCAACGCCGGCACGTGGATGCAGCTCACGGTGCAGAACCTGCTGGTCCTGCAGATCACCGGGTCCGCCGCCGCCACCGGTCTGTCGATGTCGGTGCAGGCCGCGCCCGCGCTGTTCATGAGCCTGCTGGGCGGCGCCGCCGTGGACCGATGGCCGCGGAAGCTGACCGCGGCCGTCAGCCAGGCGCTGCTCGGGGCCGTGGCCTTCACCACGGCGCTGCTCGTGGCGCTGGACCGGCTGGACATGACCTCCCTGATGGTGCTGGCCGCCGTCACCGGCATCGTCGCCACGGTCGACGGACCGGCGTGCGCCCTGCTGGGCAACGATCTGGTGCCCGTCGAGGACGTGCCCTCCGCCATCGGCGTGGGCGCCCTGGTGCACAACTCCGGGCGGCTCGCGGGTGCGGCCCTGGCGGGTGTCACCGTCGGTGTCC
Organism: Streptomyces sp. Ru71; assembly: GCF_002920535.1. Taxonomy (GTDB): domain Bacteria; phylum Actinomycetota; class Actinomycetes; order Streptomycetales; family Streptomycetaceae; genus Streptomyces. The sequence continues at coordinate 1,126 of NZ_PQSS01000054.1, forward strand.
TCGGTACGGCCTCGGCGTACGCGGCGAACGGTCTGTCGTTCCTCTTCGTGACGGCGGTGATCCCCTTCCTGCGTCCCGCACCCGGAGCGGCCGGGCGCGGCGAGGGTGCCGCTCGGCTGGCCACGGCGTCACGGCGTGGGCGCGGTGGCAGTGGCGGTCGCGGTAAGGACATGACTGTGCGGGAGGGGCTCGCCTTCTTCGTGCGCCGGCCTCGTCTGCTGGCCCTGGCCGGGATCACCGGCATCAGCGCGGTCTTCGGCCGCAACTACCAGCTGACGCTCGCCGTCCTGGTCACCGGGCCGCTCGCGGGCGGTGCGGGTTCCTTCGGCACGGTGTCCACCGTGCTGGCCGTCGGCGGCATCCTCGGCGCGATCCTCGGCGCCCGGCTGCGCCGCCCGTCGGTGCGGGTGGTCGGCATGCTGGCCGCCACGGGTGGACTGCTGCAGGTGGTCGCCGGACTGTCGCCGTCGCTGGCGGTGCTGCTGGTCATGGTGCTGCCGATGGCCGTGGTGGAGTCCGTGTCCGACACCGCCGGCACGGCCGTGCTGCAGACCGACCCGCCGGCCCATCTGCGGGGGCGGGTGCTGGGTGTGTGGAGCAGCATCGGCACGGTGTGGGGCCTGGGCGGCCCGCCCGCGCTGGGTCTGCTCATGGAGTGGGCCGGTGCGCGGGGCGCCCTGGTGACCGGTGGCCTCCTCATCGCGGGCACCATCGGAGCGGGTCTGCTGCTTCGCGACCGCCGCACGCCGTCGCCGGTGACCCTGCGGGCCCGGGAGGGCGATCTGCCCGAGCGTGAGGCGCTGGGGACGGCGGCCTGAGTCTCGGGCACGACGGCGCGGACGATACCGACGCGGCCGGGGGCGGCATCCACACCGGATGCCGCCCCCGGCCGCGTCGTGTCGTCTGGCTCGGTCCGAGCGCCGCTCAGGCGATGAGCGCCTGTCCCGGGCGGAGCACATCCAGCAGCTGGGCGTGGTGCAGCTCGGCCACGGGGGCGAGCAGGTCGGGGTGGCGCAGCAGGGCGGCGGCGCGGCGGTCGCCGTCGTCGGGGGTCACGAGGCGGCGGAACTCCAACGGAAGGCCTGCCGAGTGGTCCCCCTCCAGGAGTGCGGCCACCGCCTGGGCGGCCAGTTCCTCGTCCGTGAGCAGGCAGGCCGCCCAGCTGGCCACGACCTCGTCGACCCAGCTGCGCCAGGCGTCGTCGTCGCCGTCCGCGGCCGGGGCGCCGTCCGCGCCGGTGACCCAGTCGAGCCGGGCGGCGCCGCCTGGGCCGGCCATTCCGACCAGGGCGGCGTCCATCGCCGTCGGGTAGCGGAGCCAGGCGGCGACCGTGACGGCCTGCCGGGCCTGGACCTCGCACAGGGCGGAGGAGAGGGCGCCGCCGCACGCCGGGTAGGCGCTGGTCAGCCAGTGGGCGGTCGCCGCGATGAGCGGGGAGAGGTCTGCGTGCACTGCCGGGCCGTCCGAAGCCGCTGGGGGAAGGGGAGCAGTACAAAACGGTAGCCTCTGGGCCCGCGGGGGTGGTCCCCGCCGGTGACGTGCTTTCGGACACACCGGGCACGGGGGGCGGGGGTCGGCGTTGGTCTATTGAGGAGGCCCGCACCCTCGCTCGGGTGCGGGCCTTCGCTTCGTCGTCGCGGGATCAGCTGCCGCTCAGCCGCGCCCGCAGGAGCTCCTTGCCCAGCTCGGCGCCCTTGCGGCTGTCTGCCTGTGCCTTGCGGAACAGGTCGGCGACCTCGGTGTCCTTCTCGCGCTCGGCATCCTGGATGTAGGTCTCCAGCCGGAGCGCGTTGCTCAGGCACGCCTCGACGTACCAGATGAGGTTGTAGTCCTTGTCCTGCGTGCCGGTGACGCCGCCGGTCTCCGTGTTGCTGGTCATGCGGGCACCCTCCGTCCGATTCAGCGGTTGCCGTCAGTGGCGGGCGGGTACCCACGCGGGCGGTCACCACACGGGGGCAGGGGCGGGGGCTCGTTGTTCGTCTGGGGGTGGGTGGGGGGTTGCTCGCGGGTGCCTGCGGCGGCCCGTTGCGGTTGCGTTGTGGCTGGTGTAGCGCCTTCGGTCCGGTGGGTGAGTCGGGGCCGGGGTGGGGGGTATCCGTCCTCGGTCCGGCCCACTGTCCCCGACACGGCGAGGGTCGGCGGTGCCGGCCGCTGCGGGCGGACACCCCCCACCCCACCCCCTCCCCGCCGTCGGCGGCCATCCCACCGCCGTGGCGTGCGTCCGCCATCGACTTAGCCGCGGGCCGCCGCGCGGGGGCAGCACCCGTATCCGCATAGCTGCGGGCAGTCGTGCCGCTGGGGCGGACGGGTGGGCGGCTGGGGTCCCCCCGGCTCGAAGAGCTTGGGGGAGGCACCCCGTCACGCCGGGCTGCGTCACCCACCCCCGGCCCGCAACGCCGGGGGTGCAGGCCCCTACCTGCATAGCTGCGGGCAGTCGTGCCGCTGGGGCGGCACGGGTGGGCGCAGCGGCACCCCGTCGCGCCGGGCTGCGCAACCCACCCCCGGCCCGCCACAGCACCGGGCACCAGTCGGCGCCGGGCTGCATAGCCCCGGCCGCGCCGGCCGCAAAGCGACGCCGGGTGCGCAACCCACCCCCGGCCGGTCATGTCGCCGCGCGCCAACGCACCGCCGGGTGCGCAACCCGAACCACGCCAGGCGCAGCCGGGGTGCGTAGGTGCCGCCCCGCGGGCATAAGCTCGGCGGATGGCGAAGTACTTCGACGTGCACCCCGACAACCCCCAGCCGCGCACCATCTCGCAGGTCGCCGCGAGCATCCGGGACGACGCGCTCATCGCGTACCCGACCGACTCCTGCTACGCGCTGGGCTGCCGGCTCGGCAGCCGCGACGGGATGGAGCGGATCCGTTCCATCCGGCAGCTGGACGACCGGCACCACTTCACCCTGGTGTGCCAGGACTTCGCCCAGCTCGGCCAGTTCGTGCGGGTGGACAACGACGTGTTCCGGGCGATCAAGGCGTCGACCCCGGGCAGTTACACCTTCATCCTCCCGGCGACCAGGGAGGTGCCCCGCATGCTGCAGCACCCGAAGAAGAAGACGGTCGGCGTGCGCATCCCCGACCACACGGTGACCCAGGCCCTGGTCGCCGAGCTCGGGGAGCCGTTGCTGTCGAGCACGCTGCTGCTGCCCGGTGAGGAGGAGCCGATGACGCAGGGCTGGGAGATCAAGGACCGCCTCGACCACGTACTGGACGCGGTGCTCGACTCAGGTGACTGCGGCACCGAGCCGACGACGGTGATCGACTTCTCGGGCGGCGAGGCGGAGATCGTCCGCCACGGGGCCGGGGACACCTCGCGCTTCGAGTGAGAGGGGCTCTGACGGCCGACCACGTGTCCCATGCAACTATGTGGGGGCGCCGACCGCGCCATTGCCCCGCCGATCCAGGAAGAGGTGGCCACCGTGACCTCCGTCGAGGGAAGCGACGTCGACATCCCCACCCGGGACGGCACCGCTGACGGCTATCTGGCCCGGCCCGCCGACGGGCGGCCCCGTCCGGCCGTCCTGCTCTTTCAGGACGCCTTCGGTCTGCGCCCGCACCTGCGGTCGATGGCCGACCGGATCGCGGGGTCCGGCCGCGGGTACACGGTGCTGGTGCCGAACGTCTTCTACCGGCACGGGCGGGCCCCGGTCGTGGAGCTGCCCGAGTTCATCGACCCGGCCGCGCGCCCGGAGATCTGGGACAGGCTGCACCCGGTGATGCGGTCGCTGACGCCCGAGATGGCGATGCGCGACGCCGGCGCGTTCCTGGACTGGCTGGCCGGATCCCCGTCCACGGTGGACGGTCCGGTCGCCGTCACCGGGTACTGCATGGGTGCGCGGCTGGCGCTGCGCACGGCGGGCGCGTTCCCGGACCGGGTCGCCGCCGCGGCCGGCTTCCACGGCGGGCGGCTCGCGACGGACGCCCCGGACAGTCCGCACCTGGTGGCGGACCGGGTGAAGGCGGAGCTGTACTTCGGGCACGCCGACCAGGACCCGTCCATGGACGAGGAGCAGCAGCGGCGGCTGGAGCAGGCGCTGACCGCGGCGGGCGTGCGGCACCGCTGCGAGGTCTATCCGGGCGCACCGCACGGGTACACCCAGGCCGACACCTCCGCGTACCAGGAGGAGGGCGCCGCGCGTCACTGGGCGGCGCTGGAGGATCTGCTGGAGCGCACCTTCTAAGCGCCCCTTCGTTCTTCGGGACGCCCGTGGTTGTGCGCCGCGGGCGTCTTTCTTTGTTCATCTGATTGACATGAACGCGTCTTGGCGTAAATCTGAGAGCGCTCTCAAGAACTGGTACGGACCAACCCCCCACACGTACGGAGGTGCAGCGTGCTCGCACGCCTCAAGCACCGGCTTCTCGCCGCCACGGCGGCCGCAGCCCTGATCGGTGGTGTCGTCGCCGTCGAGGCGCCCTCGACGGCACGCGCCGCGGTGCCCGAGACCATTCCGCTGAAGCTGACGAACAACTCGGGTCGCACCGAGCCCGTGTACATCTACACGCTCGGCACTCTGCTGACGACGGGGCAGCAGGGCTGGGCGGACGCGAGCGGCGCCTTCCACCCCTGGCCGGCCGGCGGGGTCCCGCCCGTGCCCGCGCCGGACGCGTCGATCCCGGGGCCGGCCGCCGGGCAGTCCACGACGATCCGCATCCCCAAGCTGTCCGGCCGGATCTACTTCTCCTACGGCCGCAAGCTGGACTTCCGGCTGGCGACCGGGGGGCTGGTCCAGCCGGCCGTGCAGAATCCGAGCGACCCCAACCGGGACATCCTCTTCAACTGGTCGGAGTACACGCTCAACGACTCGGGTCTGTGGCTCAACAGCACACAGGTGGACATGTTCTCCGCCCCCTACGCGGTCGGGGTGCAGCGCTCCGACGGCGCTACGGTCGGCACCGGCCATCTGAAGGCGGGCGGCTACCGAGGGGTGTTCAGCGCGCTGCGCGCTCAGCCGGGCGGCTGGGGCGGCCTGGTGCAGACCCGCTCCGACGGCACCGTGCTGCGGGCGCTGTCCCCCGGACACGGGCTGGAGTCGGGGGCGCTGCCGGCGTCCGTCATGGACGACTACATCAACCGCGTCTGGCAGAAGTACGCCGGCTCCACCCTCACCGTCACCCCGTTCGCCGACCAGCCCGCCAGGAAGTTCTACGGCCGTGTCTCCGGCGGCGTCATGAACTTCACCGACGGCACCAGCGCGGTCGTCACCAGCTTCGCCAAGCCGGACGCGGACAGCGTCTTCGGCTGCCACAAGCTGCTCGACGCCCCCAACGACCAGGTACGCGGCCCGATCTCACGCACGCTGTGCGCGGGCTTCAACCGCTCCACGCTGCTGACCAATCCGAATCAGCCGGACACCTCGACCGCCGGCTTCTACCAGGACGCGGTGACCAACCACTACGCGCGGATCATCCACGACCGCATGGCCGACGGGAAGGCGTACGCCTTCGCCTTCGACGACGTGGGCCACCAGGAGTCCCTGGTCCACGACGGCGCCCCGCGGCAGGCGTATCTGACGCTCGATCCGCTGGACTGACCGCCCTTCGCGGTGTTCATACCGCTGCAATGATCAAGTCGTAAGCTCGCACCGAGACCGTGTACGGCACGTACGTGCCCGGACGACGGAGGTGCCCGTGCCGCCCACCCCACGCCCCCTGCGCAAGCTCGGCTTCCTGACCATCGGGCTGTTCGACGAGGCCGATCCGGCCCGTGGTCACGAGTCGACGCTGGAGTTGATCGAGCTCGGTGAGCGGCTCGGGTTCGACAGCGCGTGGCTCAGGCACCGGCACCTCCAGTTCGGCATCTCCTCCCCCGTGGCCGTACTGGCGGCGGCCTCGCAGCGCACCCGCCGGATCGAGCTCGGCACCGCGGTCATCCCGCTGGGCTGGGAGAACCCGCTGCGACTGGCGGAGGACCTGGCGACGGTGGACGTCCTGTCAGGGGGCCGCCTCAACCCGGGCGTGAGCGTGGGCCCGCCGATGCACTACGACCAGGTCAAGGACGCCCTGTACCCGGACAGCACCGAGGTCGAGGACTTCGGTTACGGCCGGGTGGAACGGCTGCTGGACGCGGTACGGGGCAAGCCGGTGACGGACTTCAGCGGCACGGAGGGCTTCGAGACCTTCTCCGACCGGGTGCAGCCGCACTCCCCGGGCCTCGGCGACCGGCTCTGGTACGGCGGGGGCAGCCGGCGCTCGGCCCGGTGGGCCGGCGAGCACGGTCTGAACCTGCTGACCAGCAGTGTCGTCAAGGCCGAGGAGGAGAGCGGGCCCTGGGACTTCGCACGGATCCAGCTGGAGCTGATCCGGGCCTTCCGTGCCGCCCATCCCCTCGGTGAGGCCGCCCGTGTCTCCCAGGGGCTGGTCGTCATCCCGACGGACTCCGCGACACCCGAACAGCGCGCCCGGTACGAGGCGTACGCCGCCGCGCGCCTGCCGCGTACGGTCTCCCCGCAGGGGCCCGGGCGACTGCTGTTCGCGCCCGACCTGGTCGGCACGTCCGAGGAGATCGCCGAACGCCTGCACGCCCACGCCGCGTTCCGCGAGGTGGACGAGGTGGCGTTCGCGCTGCCGTTCACCTTCCGGCACGAGGACTACGTGCAGATCCTCACCGACATGGCGACCCGGCTCGGCCCGGCACTGGGGTGGCGGGCCGCCGCCTGACCTCACCAGCGGCCGGGCGCGCTCCCGGTGATCGCCTTCGAGGGCCGGCCGTCCACCCCGGTGGGCACGTCCCCGGCGAGCATCACCCGGTGCATGATCCGCGGGAAGCCGAGGTGGGCGTTGTCGGCGGGGGCGAGGTGGATGGTGGCGCGGTTGTCCCAGAAGGCGACGCTGCCCGGCTCCCAGCGGAAGCGGACCGTGTACTCGGGGCGGACGGCCTGTTCCAGCAGCATGTCCAGGATCGCCCGGCTCTCGGGGCGGGAGAGGCCGGCGATCTGCTCGACGTAGTAGCCGTTGACGAAGAGGATCTTCTCGCCGGTCTCCGGGTGGAGCCGCACCAGCGGGTGCTCGGTGGCGATCTGGTGGTCCAGCAGGTGACGGACGTAGGCGTCGTCGCCGGGCCGCGGCTGGTAGCCGACGCCGAGCCGGTGCTCGGCCCGCAGCCCGTCGACGAACTCCCGCACGGGCGCGGACAGTCCGGCGTACGCCGCCGCCAGGTTGGACCAGGTGGTGTCGCCGCCGTACGGCGGTACCGTCTCGGCGCGCAGGATCGTCGCGGCGGGCGGGTCGACGCGGGCGCCGTGGTCGCAGTGCCAGCCGCGCAGCAGGGTGTGGCGGCGGCGCTGGAGCCACTCGTCGTGCTCCATGCCGAACCGCCCGCCCAGCTCCAGCCGGTCGGCGGTGGTCTCGATCTCGGGTACGCCGGCCGGGGAGGCGCTGCCCCGCTTGGGCAGCACCACGGGCTCGCCGAACCGGCGGGCGAACGCGACGTGGGCGGCGTGGTCGAGGTGCTGCCCGCGGAAGAACACCACCTTCCAGCGCAGCACCGCCGCCCGGATCGCGGCGACCACCGCGTCGTCCAGTTCCCCGGCGAGGTCCACGCCGCCGATCTCGGCCCCGATGTGTCCGGCGACCGGACGCACGTCCAGGCCGGCGTCCGGGGCCGTCTCGTCCGTCCCCGATGTGTGCGTCGTCATGTGCGCGCTCCGATGGTTGGTCGTCGGCGTTCCCCTTCCCCGAAGATCGTGACAGCGAACGGCCGCCGGGGCGAGGGCGCCCCCGCGCCCCCTGGCGTGCGGCGGTAGATCCGGCCGGTGCCGCCGCACGCCGGCGGGGGTGACCTCGGACGACCTCAGACCGTGAACTCGCGGATCACCGTGTTCCGGAACACCGCCGTGCCGCCGATGGTGAACAGGGCCAGGCCCGTGTCGATCAGGTAGGGGAAGACCTCCGACGAGTGCACATGGCGGCCGTCGTCGACGAACATCTCCACGCTCGTGCGGTCCACCAGGATGCGCAGCCGCACCGAGCGCGCCGCCGGGTCGAAGGGGCTGCGGCTCTCCTGCCAGCGGGCCGAGGCGTCGGGGTTGACGGTGGGGCGGCGGTTGAGGAAGGCGTAGTCGCCGTAGACGCCGGCGTCGATGTGGCGGCCCCCGTCGGGTGAGCGGCGCAGCTGGAGGCCGGCGCCGGTCAGCTGGTCCCAGGTGATCTCGCAGCTCACCTCGTAGGACGTCCCCCGGTAGTCGAGGAGCCGGGTGCCGTCGACCGTCACGTCGCCCAGCCGCACGGTCCGGGAGACGTAGGAGTCCAGCGCGGCCACCGGGCGGGAGGCGAGGTGGTAGCCGCCGGTCGCGGTGCGGCGCAGGGATATCTCCCGGACGATCGAGTCGGTGCCGTTGAAGCCGTCGCAGTCGATGGTGGGGGTGGTGTGGGGGTAGTCCCAGTTGTTCATCCAGCCGAGCGCGTAGCGCGTCCGCTCGTCGAGCCGGCCGTGCGCGTCGCGTTTGTCGAAGGTGACGGCGCCGTACCAGTCCCAGCCGTGGTCGAGCCACTGCGGCTCGGCCGTGTCGGGCGTGAAGTGCGAGCCGTCGAAGGCCCCCATCCAGTAGGCGTACGTGTTCGGCAGGCCGGCGCCCTTGCCGTTCGCGCTGGCGCCCAGCACCCAGTGGTGTGTCCCGTCGTCGGCGGTGAGGGCGAACAGGTCGGGGCACTCCAGGACCCCGATGCCGTCGTGCGTGAAGGAGCCGGCCGGTGTCCACGCGCGCAGGTCCGGTGACCGGTAGAAGCCGAGTCTGTCGCCCTCGGCGAGGGCCATGACCCAGCCGCCGCGCTCCTCGTCGCGGATCACCTTGGGGTCGCGGAAGTCGCGCACGCCCGGGTTGGGCAGGACGGGAGCGGTGCCGTGCGGGACGAAGGTGCGGCCGCCGTCGGTGGAGTAGTACAGGAACTGCGCCTGGGACGTCGGGCCGTCGTCGGGCGACATGGTCACCAGGACGACGACCGCGCCCTTGCCGAAGCCCGCGGTGCCGTCGGTGTCCACGACCGCGGAGCCCGACCAGACGTCGCCGTTGGGGGTGGTGTCCTTGGGCACCGCGATGCCGCGGTCGGTGAAGGAGACCAGGTCGGAGCTGGTGGCCAGGCGCCAGGCGGTGCCGACGGCACCGGTCGTGTAGTCGGCGTTGTACAGGTAGTAGTAGTGGTACTCGCCGTCGATCCAGATCGGGCGCTGCGGGTCGTTCTTCCACTGGTCGGGGACGGTGAAGTGGTACCGGGCGCGGTAGCTCGCGCAGCCGGCCCCGCCCTTCGGCCTCGCCTGCGCCGGCGGTGCGGCCGGCAGGAGCGCCACCGTGGCTCCCGCGGCCGATCCTGCGAACAGCGCCCTTCTGGACAATCCACGCATCACACTCGTCCCTCTCGTCGAAAAGCGGCGGCTCATGTGGACCAGGACTGTAGACCTAACTCGTTAAAGGTCAAGGCGTGCAACACTCTTGACAGGGGCGTAACACGCTTCACATCATCTGGGGCATCACTGCTCGACTAACACGAGTTAGGCCCCCTTGATGACCGACCCGCACCTCCCCCGCCGCACCCTGTTGCGGTACGGCGCCTACGGCGCGGCCGCCGCGGCCGTGGCCGGTACCGCCGCGAGCTGGGACCGGCTCACCGGAGCCGACATCCCCGGGCGCGACGACGGCTCCCTCGTCGTCGCGACCCTGGGCTCCGCGTTCTCCCCCGACGGTGTGCGCACCCTGCTGGACGGCTTCCGCGAGCTGCACCCCGACATCAAGGTCCGGATCAACGCGGTGCAGGCCGTCGACTGGTCGGACTTCTTCGCCAAGATCCTCACGCAGATCGCCGCGGGCACCGCACCCGACCTGGTCTATGTCGCCACCGAGGGCGTGCAGCTGTTCGCACAGCGGCTCGGGGTGGCGCTCGACCACTGGGTGAAGCGGGACGCCGCCGAGCTGCGCGAGTACTTCGCCGACGTCCACCCCTCGCTGGTCGAGTCGATGATGTACGAGGGGAGCCTGTACCAGCTGCCGATCGAGTTCAACGCCGCCGACATGTACCTCAGCACCCAGGTGCTGCGACGGGCCGGCGCCGACCTGCCCGAGGCCGAGTGGACCCGGGACGACTTCACCGCGCTGCTGCGCCGGATGAAGCAGGCCAGCGACTCGCACTTCACGCCGTACTTCTGGACCAACCGGCTGTGGGGCGGCGTGGTGCCCTGGCTGTTCGCCAACGGCACCAACCTGCTGACCGAGTCCAAGGCGCCCGGTGGCGAGTGGCTGTGGAACTCCTTCTACCCGGCCGGGCAGCGGCGCGGGCGCGGCGGCGGCTTCCGCTGGACCACCCCGCAGGCCACCGCCGACCGGGTCGAGGAGACGTACGACTACCTCGCCTCCCTGGTGCGTGACGGGCTGTGCAGCCGCCCCGAGGGCGGCAACGGCCAGAACCTCATCGGCGTGTTCTCCACCGGCCGGGTCGGCGTCACCCCGGCCGGCGGCTTCTGGGCGGGCGGCCTGCACCAGGCGGGCGTGCGGCGGGACGGCTTCGACGTGCAGTACTTCCCCCGCTGGCGCACCCAGCGGATGCAGTACGGCGCGGCCGGCTACGCGATGCTGCGCACCTCCAAGCGGCAGGACGAGGCGTGGGAGTTCATCAAGTACTCGGCCCGCCGCGACACCCTGACGCAGCTGTTCAGCACCAACCAGACGACCCCCGCCCGCCGCTCCATGCTGACCGCCGGCCGCTACCGCGAGACCGGCCCGGCGCACTGGCGGGTCTTCTACGACACCCTCGACCGGTTCCCGGACACCGGACCGATCCCGGCGCCGCCGCAGGTCGCCGAGGTGGAGCAGGTGCTGCTGAAGCACACCGGTACGGCCCTGTCCGCGCCGCGCGCGGTGCGTCCCGCGCTGCGCCGGATGCAGGGCGACCTGGAGAAGGCCATGGAGCGTGAGGTATGACGAACACCCAGACACCGCCGGCGCGCACCGCACGCCCGAAGGCGCCCCCCGCGGCGGCCCGTCCCGCCGGGCGCGAGCGCGGCACCCGGCTGCTGGCCACGCTGTTCCTTGCGCCCACGATCGTCGGCATCGTCGTCTTCACGGTCGTGCCGATCGTCGGCTCGGTGGTGCTGAGCCTGTTCCACTGGAACGTCATCGACTCGCCGCGCTTCGCCGGGGCGGCCAACTACCGCGAGGTGTTCGGCGACTCGACCGTGCTGGTGTCCTTCCGCAACACGCTGGTGTTCATGGTGCTGGCCGTGGCGCTGCAGCTGCTGATCGCGCTGGTGCTGGCGATCGTGGTGAACGGGCGGATGCCGGTGTGGCTGCGCTCGGTGTTCCGCTCGGCGTTCTTCTTCCCCCTGGTGCTGTCGGCGGCGTCGATCTCCGTGGTGATGAAGTACCTGTTCAACCAGGACTTCGGGGTCGTGAACTGGCTGCTCGGGCTGGTCGGGATCGCCCCCGTGCCCTGGCTGACCTCGGAGCACGGCGCGATGGCGGCGGTGATCCTGGTCTATGTCTGGCAGCAGTTCGGGTTCTCGTTCCTGCTCTTCGTGGGCGGTCTGAACAACATCCCGAAGGAGGTCCACGAGGCCGCCTCCCTCGACGGCGCCACCGGTCTGCGCAAGCACCTCGCCATCACCCTGCCGCTGCTGTCGCCGACGCTGCTGGTGGCGTCCGTGGTCGGCATCATCAACGCGCTGCAGGTCTTCGAGCAGCCGTACGTGCTGACCAACGGCGGGCCCGGGGACTCCACCCGCACGGTCGTGATGGTCATCTACGAGACCGCGTTCGAGCAGCTGCGCTTCGGTGAGGCGTCCGCGGTGGGCGTGCTGCTGTTCGTGCTGATCATGGCGGTCACCGCCCTCCAGTTCCGGCTCAGCCGGCGTTTCGTCCACTACCAGTGAACCCGGTGAGCGACATGAGCCAAGCGATCCCGACCCTGAGCCGTGCCCGGCACTCCCTCGCCCCGTGGGCGCGCATCACCGGCCTCGCGGTGTGCGCGCTGCTGACCCTCGGCCCGGTCATCTGGACCGTCTCCACCTCGTTGCGCACGCCCGCCGAGTCCTTCGACCTGCCGCCGCGCATCATCCCGACGCACCCCACCACCGAGGCGTACCGCGGGGTGTTCGACCAGATCGACGTCTGGCTGCTGGCGCTGAACTCCACGCTGGTGACCGCGCTGATCGCGGCCGGCCAGATGATCACTGCGGGCCTGGCGGGCTACGCCTTCGCCCGCCTCGAATTCCGCTTCAAGAAGCCCCTGTTCGGGCTGGTCCTGGCGACGATGATGGTGCCGCTGCAGGTGACGATCGTGCCCGTCTTCCTGGTGCTGAAGTCGATGGGTCTGACCGACACCCTGCTCGGGCTGATCGTCCCGGCCTTCCCGACCGCGTTCGGCACCTTCCTGATGCGCCAGTACTTCCTCGGCATGCCGAAGGACCTCGGCGAGGCGGCGATGCTGGACGGCGCGGGCCCCTGGCGGATCTTCCGGTCGGTGTACGCGCCGCTGGCCGCGCCCGGCCTCGCCATCGTCGGCGTCCTCGCCTTCAACTACCACTGGAACGAGTTCTTCCGGCCGCTGATCCTGGAGACCTCCAACCAGAACTACACGCTGCCGCTGGGCCTGGTCTCGCTTCAGGGCAACCTCGGCACCGGTTCGATCTCCGTCGTCCTCGCCGGAGTCGTGCTGTCCATGATCCCCGCCGTCGCCGTGTTCGTCGTCGGCCAGCGCCCTCTGCGTGAGGGCATCACGTCCGCAGGAGTCAACCGTTGAGCCTCGCCCACGCCCCGTGCTTCCGGGTCCGTCCCCCCGCCCACTGGGCCAACGACCCGAACGGGCCGTTCCGCTGGCGCGGCCGGTACCACCTCTTCTACCAGCACAACCCCGAGTCCCCGGTGCACGGCAACATCCACTGGGGCCATGCCTCCAGCGCCGACCTCGCCCACTGGACCCACCACCCGATCGCGCTCACCCCACCCCCGGAGGTCCCGATGAGGCGGGCTGCTGGTCGGGGTGCGTCGTGGACGACGACGGCGTGCCCACCGCCGTGTACACCGGCGTCGACCGCGACCACGCCGGCCTCGGCACCATCTGCCTGGCCCGCGCCGCCGACCCGGACGACGAGACGCTCACCGAGTGGAAGACGCTGCCCGAGCCGGTGGTGGCGGGGCCGCCCGAGGGCCTGGACGTGGTGATGTTCCGTGACCCGTTCGTCTTCCGGCACGAGGGGCGCCGCTGGGCGCTGGTCGGCGCGGGCCACGCCGACGGCACACCGTCGGTCCTGCTGTACGACTGTGACGACCTGACCGCGTGGCGGTTCGCCGGGGTGCTCCTCGACGGCAACGACCCGGTGGCGGCGGACGCGTTCGGCGACAAGGCGGTGGGCTGGGAGTGCCCGCAGCTGGCGTTGACACCGGGCGGCCAGTGGGTGCTGGTGCTGTCGCTCTGGGACGGCGACCCGTGCAGCACGGGCTACCTGACCGGCCGTCTGACACCGTCCGCCGACAACGGACTGGCCTTCGAGGCCGCCGCCGGTGGCCGCCTCGACCACGGCCGCGACTTCTACGCACCCGCCGTCCTCCAGGAGCCGGCGCGCGCCCTGATGTGGGGCTGGTCCTGGGAGGCACGGGACGCGGCCGAGGTGGCACGCGCGGGCTGGGCCGGCGTCCTCACGGCGCCACGGGTGGTCGACGTGGCCCAGGACGGCTCACTGCGCCTCTCCCCCGCCCCGGAGCTGACCCTGCTGCGCGCGCCCGAGCCGTTCGTGACGGCCCCCGGCCGGGCACCGCTGCCGCAGGCCTACGACCTGGAGCTGACGGCTACCACGCCGGTCACGGTGTCCCTGCTGCGCTCGCCGAGCGGCGCGGAGCTGACGGTCCGCCTGGACCCGGACGCCGGCACGGTCACCCTGGACCGCTCGGCCTGGGCCCGTGTGGGCCGGGAGGGCTCGGCACCCGTCGTGCTGCGCACCCCGGCCCGCAGCGTGCGGCTGCTGGTCGACGGCTCCCTGCTGGAGCTGTTCGCCGACGACCGGTGCACGGTCACCGAGCGGGTCTACGCGAGCCCCTCCGACGTCGCCGAGCTGACCGTCACCGGCGAGGGGGCCACCGTCACCGGGTGGGCGCAGGTCCCACCGACGCACGGCTGACCACCGGGCAGGCGATCCGCCGAACCGTCGCCGCCGGGGTGCGGCCCGTGCCGATGGCATCGAGCAGCAGCCGGGCGGCGGCCTCACCCATCTCGCGGTGCGGCAGGGCGACCGAGGTCAGGGCCGGCGTGAGGAAGGCGGCCATGTGCTCCTGGTCGTCGTACCCGACGACGGACAGGTCACCGGGGACATCGATCCCGAGCCGGGTCGCGGCGTGCAGGACGCCCGCCGCGACCCGGTCGTTGTAGGCGAAGATCGCGGTGGGCCGGCGGTCGGCCGGAACACCCCCGAGCAGCCGCGTCGCGCCCTCGTAACCGCCGGCGATCTCACCACCGGTGCGCACCACCCACTCCTTGGGGACCGTGATGCCCTCGGCACGCAGCGTGTCCCGAAAGCCCCGCAGCCGCTCCACGGAGGCGATGTCGTCGAGGCCGCCGACGTGCGCCAGCCGCCGGTGCCCCTGATCCAGCAGCAGCCGGGCCGCCGTGCGGCCGCCGGCGCGTTCGGCGGGGATGACGGCGGGCAGGGAGTCGTCCTCGGGCAGGCAGTTCGCGAGCACGGAGTGGGTGCGGTGCAGGCCCTCGGGGACGCGCACCCGGCGCAGCGACATCGCGGCGTAGATGATGCCGTCCACCCGCCGGTCGAGCAGCTCGGCGACGGCCGCGTCCTCCTTGGCCGGGTCGCCGCCGGAGTCGACGGTCAGGACGAGGTGCTCCCGGTCCCACGCGGTCTCCATGGCGCCGCGCAGCAGCCGCCCGGCGAACGGTGAGGAGGCGATCTCGTCGGTGACCAGCCCGATCACGGCCGTACGGCGGCGGCGCAGGCCCCTTGCGACCGGGTCGGGCCGGTAGCCGAGCTGGGCGGCGGCCTGCCGGATGCGTTCCTGGGTGGCGGGCGAGAGGTTGCCCTCGGCCCGCCCGTTGAAGACGAAGGAGACGGCGGTGTGCGACACCCCGGCGAGCCGCGCCACGTCCCGTGACGTGGGACGCGTGCCCGTGGTGCGCTTGTCCTCGGTGCCGCCCATGCCTTCCGCTGCCCTCATCCCCGCCCGGTCCGGTTGATCACCGCTCACCCTATCCGTGACGCTGGTAGGACGACACAGCCGAGGGGAAGGTCCGACCGTGAGCGACATCCCGACGTACACCCTCAACGACGGCATGGTGATCCCGGCCCTCGGGCTCGGCACCTGGCCGATGGACGACGCCCTGGCCGAGCAGGCGGTGCGCGGCGCGCTCGGCCTGGGCTACCGCCTGGTGGACACCGCCGCGAACTACGGCAACGAGCGCGGCGTCGGCCGGGGCATCGCCGGCAGCGACGTGCCCCGCGAAGAGGTGGTCGTGACGACCAAGCTGCCGGGCCGCCACCACGGCTACGAGGAGACCCTCGCCTCCTTCGAGGAGTCCCGCCGGCGCCTGGGCCTGGACTACGTGGACCTCTACCTGATCCACTGGCCGCTGCCCCGCCTCGACCGGTACGTCGCGTCCTGGCGGGCGATGATCAAGCTGCGTGAGGAGGGCCTGGTCCGCTCGATCGGCGTCTCCAACTTCACTCCCGAGCACATCACGCGCCTGGAGAAGGAGACCGGCGTGCTGCCGAGCGTGAACCAGATCGAGCTGCACCCGCTCTTCCCGCAGCCGGAGCTGCGCGCCTTCCACGCGGACAAGGGCATCGTCACCGAGAGCTGGAGCCCGCTCGGCCGGGGCAGCCATCTGCTGGACGACCCGAGGATCGCGGACATCGCCCGCAAGTACGGCGTCTCCCCCGGCCAGGTGGTGCTGCGCTGGCACATCCAGCTCGACGCACTGCCGATCCCCAAGTCCGCGGACCACGAACGCCAGCGCGACAACCTGCACGTCTTCGACTTCCGGCTGACCCCCGAGGAGATGACGGCCGTCGGACACCACACCCGACGCCGCATCGGCGGCGACCCCGAGACCCATGAGGAGTTCTGACCGACCCCGCGGGGTACCCGTGTCCACCGTCGGAAGGAGGACTCGGTGGAGCGCCTGCGCGACTACCACGCCAAGCGGGACTTCGCCCGCACCTCGGAACCCCGGGGCCGCACGGCGGCCACGGACGACGAGCCACGGTTCGTCGTCCAGATCCACGACGCCCGCCGGATGCACTTCGACTTCCGGCTGCAGGTGGGCGACGTCCTGAAGTCCTGGTCGGTCCCCAAGGGGCCGTCCGGCGACCCGCACGACAAGCGGCTGGCCGTGCCCACCGAGGACCACCCGCTGGAGTACGAGGACTTCGAGGGCGTGATCCCGAAGGGCGAGTACGGCGGCGGCACGGTGATCGTCTGGGACCGCGGCACCTATGAACCGCTGAGCCACGACCGCCACGGCCGGCCCGTCGACTTCGCCGAGTCCCTGGAGCGCGGCCACGCCAGGTTCCGGCTCAAGGGAAGCAAGCTGCGCGGCGAGTACGCCCTCACCCGTTTCCGGGACGGCGACTGGCTCCTGGTCAAGGCCGGCCACGGCGGCCACGGACGCGGCACCCCCGACCCGCACCGCGCCCGCTCGGTCCGCACCGGCCGCACCCTGGCCCAGGTAGCGGCGGACGCGGGCTGAGCCGCTCAACGGACCCCGTTCACCCCGTGCGGGCCCGCAGCGCCTCCAGTGCCCGATCGGCGTGCGTGTTCATCCGCAGCTCGCTCCGGACGACCTCCACCACCGTACGGTCCTCGGCGATGACGAAGGTGACCCGCTTGGTGGGCGCCAGCGAGAACCCACGCTTCACCCCGAACCGCTCCCGCACAGCCCCGTCGACATCGGCAAGCAGCGGAATCCCGAGCGTGTGACGCTCGGCGAACTCCTGCTGCCGCTCCACGGCATCCCCACTGACCCCGACCGCGCGAGCCCCCACGGCGGCGAACTCGCCGGCCAGATCCCGAAAATGGCAGGCTTCTGCGGTGCAGCCCGGAGTCAACGCGGCCGGATAGAAGAAGAGCACAACAGGCCCGTCCGCAAGAAACTCGCTGAGCCGCCGAATCACACCCGTCTCGTCGGGCAGCGCGAAGTCCTCGACCCGATCACCGACAGCCAGGGCACTGCTCACGACCGCACCTCCGATACGGCAACGTGGGCGACACCCAACAGACCGGCGAACAGGGGCGAACAGAGCACGGTTCCTCCAGACGGGAAGTCAGGCGCGCGCGACACTACTGGAGAGTAGCCGAAGCCGCGACAGCCGCGTACGGCGGGAAGGGGACACCCCCCACCGGGGCCCCGCAGCGACCAGGCCGTAGGCGCTACGCCAGCCACGACGCAACAGCAACGGGCCGCCGCAGGCATATAAGGGGCGCGGGGAACTGCGCGAGCAACCACAACGAACCCCGCACAGGCCGCCGCAGGCACCCGCGACAAAGGACAACGCACCCGCAGCCGACCGACTACCCCTCCCCCTCCTCCACCAGCGCAGCCCGAGCCAAAAAGTCATCAACCATCCGATGAAACAACGTGGCCAGCTGCCGCAGATCCTCCGTGGACCACGCCTCCAACGCCAACTGCATCCCCCGCGCCCCGGCATCCCGGATCGCCTCGACGGCCAGTCGCCCCGCATCGGTGAGCTGAATCCGCTGCGCCCGCCCGTCGTCCGGGTCGGGAACCCGCGTGACGTACCCGGACTTCTGCAGTTGCTGCACGGTACGTGTGACGTGCGAGGCCTCCACACCCAGCCGGTTCGCCAGCTCCCCCGACCGCAGCGGCTCGGAGTCGGCGACCTGCCGCAGCAGCGCCACCGCGGCCCGGTCCAGCGGCACACCCGCCAGGGCCATCAGCCGCTCGTGCTGCCGGGCCCGGGTGCTGAGATAGGTGATGCGGTTCAGGGCACGCTCGATCTCGGCGACCTCCGGGGAGGCGGCGGGGGCGGCAGGGAGCGGTGATGTTGCCATGCTCCCACGTTACCATATCGTTGCGTAACTCAAGTAAATCAAGCCTCGCCCCGGTCCGTTCAGGCGAAACCCGGGACCACCGCGCGTGACCCACCTCCCCCGCGTCCACCTCTCAAGACGTGACCCTGCCGCTGATCGTTCCCATGCTCGCCACACCCGGCACGCTCCCACCCGCCTCCCAGGACGCGCGCTGGGCGTACGAGACCAAGCAGGACGGGCAGCGGGTCATGGTCTACCTCCCCGGGGACGGCACCGTCGCGCTGCGGGCCCGCTCCGGCGAGGTCATCACGGACGCCTACCCGGAACTGCTGGCACTGGGCGAGGCGCTGGGCCCCACCCCCGCGGTGCTGGACGGCGAGGTGCTGGCCCTGGACGCACACGGCCGGGCGGACTTCCAGCTGCTGCAGTCGAGGATGGGCCTCGCCCACGCCCCGGCCCGCGCGGCGCGCAAGGCCGCCGAGCAACCCGTCCACCTGGCCCTGTTCGACGTCGTACACCTCGCCGACCGCCCCCTGCTCACCCTGCCGTACCGGGAACGCCGCGCCGAACTGGAGGCGCTCGGTCTGCACGGGCCGTACTGGTCGACCCCCGCCGCACTCGTCGGCCACGGCGCCGAGGCGCTGCGCGCCACCCGTGAGCACGGCCTGGAGGGCCTGGTGTGCAAGCGGCTGGACTCGGTGTACGAGCCGGGGGTGCGCTCCCGGGCCTGGATCAAGATCCGCAACATGCACGGGGTGGATGTGATCGTCGGCGGCTGGCTCCCGGGCAAGGGACGGCTGTCGGGACTGCCGGGCGCGGTCCTGGTGGGCCAGCGCGACACGACCGGCCGACTGCGGTACGTGGGCGGGGTGGGTACCGGCTGGAGCGAGCAGGAGAGAACACAACTCGCGGGTTTTTTGACGGAGTTGGCGACCGGAACCTGTCCGTTCACACCCAACCCCCGGGTGCCGGGCGCGCAGTGGGTGGTGCCCCGGCTCGTCGGCGAGGTCCGCTACAGCACCCGCACCCGGGCCGGCATGCTGCGTCAGCCGTCCTGGCTACGACTGCGCCAGGACCTCACTCCCGAGGAGTCGGCGGCCGACCTTCCCGACGCCCCGTCATAAGCCCAACATTCAACGGCACTTCACGGACAACACACCTCTCCCCTCTTGGCGCGGACATGCAAACCGCGGGACGCTGAACGCCCCCACAACCGCCCGGCCGCGCAGCGCCGCCGCCCACCGAGCCGACGCCGCGCCACGCCGTGCCGCGCCAGCAGGAGGACGCAGTGACGTTCAGGACCCACCGCAGGAGATGGCTGACCGGTTCCGCCGCCGCGCTCGCGCTCGTCGTCGCCTTCCCCGCCGTCGCCTTCGCCGCCCCGCCGCCGGCGCTGCCCACCGACGCGGACAGCCAGGAACGCGCCTACCAGCCGGCCTACGACTACGACACCGACGGCTGCTATCCCACCCCGGCCATCGGCCCCGACGGCACCGTGAACGGCGGGCTCAACCCGACCGGCGCGCTCAACGGCAACTGCCACGACGCCTCCGACCTCGTCAACACCAACGGCTACTCCCGCTCCAAGTGCAACAACGGCTGGTGCGCCTATCTGTACGGCCTGTACTTCGAGAAGGACCAGGCCCTGCCCGGCACCAGCATCGGCGGGCACCGGCACGACTGGGAGCACGTGGCGGTGTGGGTGCAGGACGGCCGGGTGAAGTACGTATCGACGTCCAACCACGGCTCGTTCACGGTGCACGCGGCGCCCGAGGTGCGCTTCGACGGCACCCATCCGAAGATCGTCTACCACAAGGACGGCATCGGCACGCACTGCTTCCGCCTGGCGAACGCGAACGACGAGCCGCCGGAGAACCACCAGCACACCTGGCAGTACCCGGCGCTGGTCGGCTGGAACGGCTATCCTCCGGGCCTGCGCGAGAAGCTGAGCGCCTACGACTTCGGCAGCGCCCACTTCGGCCTCAAGGACGGCGCTTTCGCCTCCCATCTGACGGCGGCGAAACCGGCCGGCATCCCCTTCGACCCCAACGCGTGACGGCCGCACCGCCCGGCGCGGATCACGCCTCGGCCTTCAGGTCCTCCAGACCGGGCGCGACCAGCAGGGGCACGAACTCCACCACGTCGTGCCGGGCGACACCGTGCAGGACATACGGATCGGTGGCCAGGATCCGGTCGAGCTCCTCGGCCGGCATCCCGGCCGCGAGGTAGACCCCGCCCACCAAAGGCACTTGGCGCCCGGCCGCCAGGAGCACGCGCCGTGCGACGAGCTCGTTCAGCCAGTCGCCGTGGGCGGGTCTGAGCGGGTCCACTGCCTCCAGCGGCGCGGTGTAGGTCACTGTGACGACGAACATGCCGGGACCGTAGCCGAACTCCCCCCACCCTGCGATCCCTTTTCGTCACCGGCGGACGGGAGCCGGCAGGGGCCTAGGACCCCCGCCCTGCAGCGCCTCCGCCCCGGGCCCGATCCGCGGCGCGGGGGCGTGGGCGTAGCGTCCGCGTCATGACAGCGAACGACACCACGGGAGCTCTCGACGAGGCGCTCGAACGCCTCCACTCCACCGGCCCGGAGCGGCTGGGCCGGCTCACCAACCACGCCCCGATGGTCGTGGAGGTGCTGGCCGCGCACGGCCGGGCCGGGGCCGTGCACCGCTGGCTGGACCTCTACCGGCCCAAGCTGGAGGACTTCCCCACCCCGCTGGCCCGGGTCACGGACGCCAACTGGCGCGAGGCGCTGGGCGATCCCCGGCGGGCCGCCGACTGGATCGCGTACTTCTCGCGCGCGCTCGCCGAACGCCCGTGGCGCACCGTCCTCGCCGAGTGGTGGCCGCGCCTGCTGCCCGGGCTGTACGGCGGCTCCACGCACCCGGTGATCCGGCTCGGCCACGCGGTCCGCGCGCTCGCCGCCGAGGACAACGAGCCCAGGCGCACCGAACTGGCGCACGCCCTCGGCTACTGGGCGGCCCGTCATCACCCCGTCACCGGCATCGAGACGCTGCCCGGCAGGGACAGCGCCGCGCAGACCCTGGACGCGGTGGTGCCGATCGAGAACGCCGAGGGCGGCTTCCCGGCCCGGCTGGCGGCCGTGCGGCGGCTGCCCGGCTGGGCGCAGGACGTGACGGACCCCGACACGGCCCGCGCCCGGCTCACCGAGCTCGTCCGGGCGGCCACGCATCGCTACGCCACCCACGGGCACGGCGAGGAGACCATGCTCGTGCACGCGGCCACCGCCCCCAACGCCGTGCTGCGCGCGCTGGACGCGCTGCCGCGCGAGCAGTGGGTGGCCGGCCTGCACGCCGCATGGACCGCGTCGGCGGCGGTCACCGCCATGTACGCCCCCGCCGAGCCGGTCCCGTGGACGTCGCCGGGCGCCCTCACGGCCGAGGACGTGGTGGAGCGGGCGCTCGCACACGGCGACGAGCATGTGATCAAGCTGACCGACACCGCCCTGGACGTCGGTGACGAGCAGGCCCTCGCCGCCGCGCTGCGCGCCGTCGAGCTCAGCGAACCGCTGGTCCGATGACGGCCCGTGACCCCATGATGTGCGGATGGATCACCACGACGAACTGCCCGCGGCCGTCACCGAGGACGCCGTCCTCGCCCTCGCCGAGGGGCACCACGCCCGCGCCGCCCGGCCCCTGGGCACCCGGCGGGCCGCCGGCCACCTGGTCAAGGCGTACGCGCTGCAGGCGCCGGGCCGCACGGTCACCGAGCAGGACGCCGAGGCCGCGCTGCGGCTCGCCGGGGACCATCTGGCGCTGGGCCGGGGCCGGGGCTCGCTCGGACTCGCGGTGCTGATCGTGCACGCGGGCGGCGACGGCGACTATGTGCTGGTCCACACCTGGATCGAGGGCCACATGTCGGACCTCGCCGTCTTCACCGGCCCGGCCGGCGAGCCCGCCGCGCTGCGGCCCGGACGGGCCGGCCTCGCCCCCTGCGTGTGGGAGGCCGCGCTCCTCGCGCACGAGCGTGAGGCGTTCTCCCGGCACGTCCTGGACGGCACCGGCGCCCTCGCCGGCCGGCTCGCGGCCTGGGCCGGCGACACCTTCGAGGGGGCCGTGCGATGACCGCGACCGCACGGGTCCGCCCGGCCGAGCGCGCCGATCTGCCGCGGGTGGCCGAACTCGCCGCCCAGCACGCTGCCTACGAGCGGTCCGCCCCGCCCGTCCCGGATCTCGCCGAGCGCCTCGCCGTGCTGCTGTTCGACACCGCCGAGCCGCGGCTGCGCTGCCTGGTGGCCGAGTTGCCCGGTGGTGAGGTCGCCGGCTACGCCACGTGCGCCCCCGAACTGTCCACCTGGGAAGGGCGGGAGTACCTGCACATGGACTGCCTGTTCCTCGCCGCGGACCACCGGGGCGGCGGACTGGGCGCGCTGCTGGTGGAGGCCGTCGTCGCCGAGGCCCGCCGGCTCGGCCTGGAGGAGGTGCAGTGGCAGACCCCGGCGTGGAACGAGGGCGCGGTGCGCTTCTACCACCGGCTCGGCGCCCGCGCCAGGGAGAAGCTGCGCTTCAGCCTGGCCGTGGCGCGCTGATCCTCGCGGAGGGTCTATCGTGGCCCGCATGTCCGTTCCGGAACTGATCCGCATCGTCTCCCGCGACTCACCGATGGCCCTCGCCCAAGTGGAGCGTGTCCGCGCCGAGTTGGCCGCGGTGCATCCGGGGGTGCGCACCGAGGTCGTCCCGGTGAAGACGACGGGGGACAAGTGGCTCGGCGATCTGTCCCAGGTCGAGGGCAAGGGGGCCTTCACCAAGGAGGTCGACGCGGCGCTGCTGGCCGGTGAGGCGGACCTCGCGGTGCACTGCGTGAAGGACGTGCCCGCGGACCGGCCGCTGCCGGCCGGGACGGTCTTCGCCGCTTTCCTGAAGCGGGACGACATCCGTGACGCGCTCGTGCACCCCGGTGGTCTCACCCTGGACGAGCTGCCGGCGGGCACCCGGGTCGGCACGTCGTCGGTGCGCCGGATCGCCCAACTGGCGGCCACCCACCCGCATCTGACGTGCGTGCCGTTCCGCGGCAACGCCAACCGCCGGCTGGAGAAGCTGGCGGCCGGCGAGGCGGACGCGCTGCTGCTGGCGGTGTCGGGCCTGGAGCGCATCGGGCGGCCGGACGTGATCAGCGAGGTGCTCTCCCCCGAGGTGATGATGCCGCCGATCGGCGCGGGCATCCTCGCCCTGCAGTGCCGGGAGGACGACACCGACCTGATCGACGCCGTCGGGGCGCTCGGCGATCCGGACACCCACCGGGAGGCCACGGCGGAGCGGATGTTCCTGCATGTGCTGCAGGGGCACTGCAACAGCCCGATCGCCGGTTACGCCCGTGTCGATGGCGGTGGCGAACTCTCCCTGAGGGCCTGCGTGTTCACCCCCGACGGCAAGACCCGGCTGAACGCCCACGAGTGGGCCGGCCGGCTGGACCCGGCGACCCTGGGGACGTCGGTGGCGGTGGCGCTGCTGCGGCAGGGGGCCCGCGAGATCATCGACGGCATCGCGCACTGAGCGGACGCCGTCGCGCGCTCCCGGCCGGGGGACGGCCGGGGAGAGCCTGGCGTCAGGCGGTGCCTTCCTCCGCCTGGTCGCGCAGGAAGGCGGTGACCTGGTGGGCCAGGCAGTCGCGGCCCGCGCCGGCCGGGATGTGCGCGGGCTGGGCCGTGACGCCCAGGCCACCGGTCCACATCCGGCGCTCGGCCCACTCCTCGTCCACCCGCAGCTGGACCTGGACGTCCACCTGGCTCAGGGCGTCCTCGGGTCCGGCGGCGTACAGCACGGCGGTGACGCGGCGCAGCGGGTAGACGTCGAAGCCCTCGATGAACTGCGAGTTGCGCCAGTCGATGAACGCCCCCTCGCCGTCCGGCCCCACGCGCACGTCGAGCTGGCCGTCCTCAAGGTGGATGCCGAACCGTTCCGGGCCGCGGTTCTCGACGGTGACACGGAGGGCGAAGTACGTCAGGCCCTCGGCCGCGTCGTCCCGTCCGCGCGGCGGCTCGGCCTGCTCCAGACGGTGGACGCGGACGCGGAGGCCGGCATGCTCCTCGTACTCGTGCCAGTCCCCGACCACGTTCGGCTCGTACACAGTCCACCTCTCGACTTCTCAGAGCTGCTTCCTATCCAGGCGGTCAGTCCACTGTCAAATGCGCACAATGCCCTGTGGCCAGCGGATTCGGGGTACTTGATCGGTGATCAAGCCGTGCCCAGGGAGAATCCGGATCCGGTCGTCCGGCCTGTTTTCTGCGGCGTGCCGCACATCACGTCGGCGGGCATGATCAACCTCCTTGATCGTCACAGGTGATCAAGGGGGCGGCGGGTGCGTGCGGTGAGTCATCGCGTGGGCACCGTGAGTCAGAACATTCACGAATCATGTTTCGCCCGTGCGGAATAGGGGAATCCGCTTTGCAGTGCTTCGGACAGGAGGCACCTCCGTGGGACCGGTTCGCCGGACCCGGTGGCCTCCGTGTCCGCTCGGCGACCGCGCCCCACGGTGTCTGTCCACCCAGCACCCCGCTGAGGGAGGCGCGCATCGATGGGTACCGCCATCAGGACGCAGCAGCATCCGCACGACGACGCCCCCGACACCGCAGAGGACTTCGCCCGGCTGGCGACGCTGTCCGACGGCCCCGAGCGCAGGGCTCTGCGCGACGAACTGGTCCGGCTGTGGCTGCCCATGGCCGAGCGGATCGCCGTCCGCTTCCGCGGGCGCGGTGAGTCCCTTGAGGACCTGTACCAGGTGGCGGCCCTCGGGCTCGTCAAGGCCGTCGACCACTTCGACCCGGCGCGCGGCGGCGCGTTCGAGGCGTACGCCGTGCCGACGATCACCGGCGAGATCAAGCGCCACTTCCGCGACCACATGTGGACGCTGCACGTTCCGCGCCGGGTGCAGGACCTGCGCAACCGGGTCCGCCGCGCGGTGAAGGAACTCGGCCAGTCCAGCTCCGGCCCGCAGCCCACCGTCGCCGAGATCGCCGCGTACGCGCACCTCACCGAGCAGGAGGTACGCACCGGCATGGAGGCGCTGGAGTGCTTCTCCGCGCTGTCCCTGGAGGCGGAGATGCCCGGGACCGACGGCTACGCCCTCGGGGACGCGCTGGGCGGTCCGGACCCGGGCTTCGACACGGTGGTGGACCGCGAGGCCGTCAAGCCGTGCCTGCAGGCGCTGCCGGAGCGCGAGCGCACCATCCTCTACCTGCGCTTCTTCCGGGGGATGACGCAGAGCAGCATCGCCGAGCAGCTCGGCATCTCGCAGATGCACGTCTCCCGGCTGCTGAGCGGGTGCTTCGCCCATCTGCGCGAGGAGATCCTCGCGGAGAGCCACGGCGAGGCGCACGAGGAGGTTCCCGCCGAGGCCCACGCCGGGGCCCATGCTGGGGTTCGCACCCACTGAGCGCCGGTGCGCAGGGGGCGTCATCAGGCGCGTCACTCCACGGGCGACCCCGGGATCTGCGTGGGGCCGTGGCGGTCCAGGGCCGCCTCCAGCTCCGCGCCGATCTGCTGCGGCATCTCCCCCGTCCGCGCCCAGGCCAGTATCAGCTCCGCGACCGTGCGGAGCTTGATGTTGGTGTGCTGGGAGACCTCCTTGAGGATCTGCCAGCCCTGATCGGGTGTCACCCGGCCGAGCGCGACGACCATGCCGATCGCCTGGTCGACCACGGCGTGCGAGGTGACCGCTTCCTTCAGCTGCTCGACTTCCTCCTGGAGCTCGAAGATCCGACCGGTTTCGTCGTCCGGTTCCCGCGGTACTCGTGCCACGCCTCCATCGTTGCCCCCGGGGACGACACGACGCCACCGGGCGTACTCGACAGGCGCCCCGCGGGGATCCGGTCGGACACTGGAGGAGGACCGGTGGCCAACGGCCGAAGAGATCAGGACGCCATGAACCACGACACGCCCTCCCTGCCCCGAGCGACTCAGGTCGTCTCCTCCCACCATGTCTTCGGTGCACCCTGTTGGGTGAGCCTGACCAGTCGCGATCTTGAGGCCACCCAGGACTTCTACTCGGCCGTCCTGGGGTGGAAGTGGCGCAAGGGGAAGCTGGGCGACCGGTTCCGGATCGCTCTGGCCGACGATGTGCCGGTCGCCGGGATCGCCGCGGTCGCCACGATGTGGCAGATGGCGGTGGCGTGGACGCCGTACTTCGCCGTGCCGAGCGCCGACGAGGCCGTCTCGCGTGCGCGGGAGCGCGGCGGGACGGTGGCCGTGGGGCCGATCTCGCTGCCGCCGGGGCGTGCCGCGCTGATCGCCGACCGGGACGGGGCGACGTTCGGGATCTGGGAGGGTGAGCTCTTCACCAACTGGGAGAGCTGGCGGCGGGCCGCGCCGGCCTTCGTCCGGCTGCACACGCGGGACGCGTTCGACGCCGCGATCTTCTACGGCGAGATCCTCGACTGGGCGTCGCAGCGGCCCGGCTGCTGCGAGGTGGGGTACGAGGGGAACGAGGTCGTGCTGCGCAGCGAGGGTGACATCGTGGCGCGCATCGAGTCGGGGGCGCTGGAGGCGGCGCCCGATCCCACCATCCGGCCGCACTGGCAGGTGCACTTCGCTGTCGCGGACGTCACGGCTTGTGCGCTGGCCGCGGAGCAGCATGGGGGGAGTGTGCTGGGCAAGGGGGCGGAGGAGGCTGTGCTGCGGGATCCGGACGGGGCGCAGTTCACGATCACGTCGCGTACCTTGCGCTGACGCTCCGCCGGGTGGGGTTCGTCTTCGTCTGCGGGTGGGTGCCCGCGGGTGCCTGCGGTGGCCTGTGCGGGTTTCGTCGTGGTTGCTCGCGCAGTTCCCCGCGCCCGTTGTATGCCTGCGGCGGCCCCTTTCTGTTCATGGGTGCGCCGCCACCCCCGGTGGGGGGTGGCGGCGTCTCGGGGGCGTCAGGTGGGTGGGTTTCTGATGCCTCGGGTGGGGCGGGAGAGGACCATCAGGCTGCGGGCGGCGACGGTGACGTCCGTTGCCGCCTTGTACTCGGTCTCGTCGGGGACGCCGTCCGGTTCCGCCGTGTCCACGCAGGCCGTCCAGCGTTCGCCGTAGAGGGCGTCGGGGAGGCGGAAGACGACCGGTTCCCAGTAGCTGTTGAGCAGCAGGAGGAAGGAGTCGTCGACCACCGGGCGGCCGTAGCGGTCCGGTTCGGCGATGGCGTCGCCGTTGAGGAAGACGCCGATGCAGTGGGCGTCGGATCGCTGCCACTCCTCGTCGGTCATCTCCTCGGCGTCCGGCAGCAGCCAGACCAGGTCGGGCAGCGGCTGGTCGGCGTTGGTCGCGGTCTCGCCGCGGAAGAAGCGGCGGCGGCGCAGTACGGGGTGCTCGGCGCGCAGGCGGATGAGGCGGCGGGTGAAGTCGGCGAGGTCGCGCTGTTCGTCGGTCAGCCGCCAGTCGATCCAGGAGATGTCGTTGTCCTGGCAGTAGGCGTTGTTGTTGCCGCGCTGGGTGCGTCCTAGTTCGTCGCCGTGGGACAGCATCGGGATGCCCTGGGACAGCAGCAGCGTGGCCAGGAGGTTGCGCTGCTGGCGGGCGCGCAGTTCCAGTACGGCCGGGTTCGCGGTGTCGCCCTCGGTGCCGCAGTTCCAGGAGCGGTTGTGGCTCTCGCCGTCCCGGTTGCCCTCGCCGTTGGCCTCGTTGTGCTTGTCGTTGTAGGAGACCAGGTCACGCAGGGTGAAACCGTCGTGCGCGGTGACGAAGTTGACGCTGGCGCGGGGGCGCCGGCGGTTGTGCTGGTAGAGGTCGGAGGAGCCGGTGAGGCGGGAGGCGAACTCGCCGAGTGAGCCGGGTTCGGTGCGCCAGAAGTCGCGGACCGTGTCGCGATACTTGCCGTTCCACTCCGACCACAGCGGCGGGAAGTTGCCCACCTGGTAGCCCCCCTCGCCGACGTCCCAGGGCTCGGCGATCAGCTTCACCCGGCTGATCACCGGGTCCTGCTGGATCAGGTCGAAGAACGCCGACAGGCGGTCCACCTCGTGGAACTGGCGGGCCAGGGTGGCCGCCAGGTCGAAGCGGAAGCCGTCGACGTGCATCTCCGTCACCCAGTACCGCAGCGAGTCCATGATCAGCTGCAGAACGTAGGGGTGGCGCATCAGCAGGCTGTTACCGGTGCCGGTGGTGTCGTAGTAGTGCGCGAAGTCGCCGTCCACCAGGCGGTAGTAGGAGGCGTTGTCGATGCCGCGGAAGGAGAGCGTGGGGCCCTTCTCGTTGCCCTCGGCCGTGTGGTTGTAGACGACGTCGAGGATCACTTCGAGGCCGGCCGCGTGCATCGCCTTGACCATCGACTTGAACTCCGCGACCTGCTGGCCCCGGCTGCCGTGGGCGGCGTAGGCGTTGTGCGGCGCGAAGAAGCCGATGGTGTTGTAGCCCCAGTAGTTGGACAGGCCCTTGTCCTGCAGCACGCCGTCCTGGACGAACTGGTGGACCGGCATCAGCTCGACGGCGGTGACGCCGAGCGAGGTCAGGTGTTCGAGGATCGCGGGGTGGGCGAGGCCCGCGTAGGTGCCGCGCAGCTCGGGCGGGACGTCGGGGTGGGTGCGGGTCAGGCCGCGCACATGCGCCTCGTAGATCACACTGTCGGCGTAAGCGGTGCGCGGCGGCCGGTCGTCGCCCCAGTCGAAGTACGGGTCGGTGACCACGCCGAGCATGGTGTGCCCGGCGCTGTCGGCCGGGTCGGGGCCGTGGGGGTTGCGCTCGTACAGCGAGGAGTGGTTGTCGATCTGCCCGTCGACCGCACGCGCGTACGGGTCGAGGAGCAGCTTCGCGGGGTTGCAGCGGTGGCCCATGGCCGGTGCCCACGGCCCGTGCACCCGGTAGCCGTAACGCTGGCCGGGGCCGACGCCGGGCAGGTAGCCGTGCCAGACGAAGCCGTCCACCTCGGTCAGCGGGACGGCGCGGTGGGTGCCGCGTTCGTCGACGAGGACCAGCTCGACACGCTCGGCGACCTCGCTGAACAGCGCGAAGTTGGTGCCCTGGCCGTCGAAGGCGGCACCGAGCGGGTAGGGGTGCCCGCTCCACACGGGCACCCCTGCCTTGTTCTTCCGGTTGGCGGTGGTCACCGGCTGACCTCCAGGACGTCGCCCACCGTCTCGCCGGCCAGTGCGACGGCCGGCATCTCGCGCGGCACCTGCAGCATCTCGCGCAGGGCCGGGGCCGGTGTGGTCGGCACCAGCGGCTCGCGGTCGCCGGCGCGGGCGCGCTGCGAGAACCAGATGACCTTGCTGCCCGTGTCGGTCGCGCAGCACCCCCAGCCGTCGCTGCTGGCCGCGATGCGCTCCAGGCAGGCCCGCAGGTCCTGGTCCGGGCGCAGGTCGCAGTCGTTCTCCCCGATGGCGGTGATGAGGTGCTGGCCGTTCCACCACATCTCGATGGAGGTGTTCTTGTCGGTGGCGTGTTCGTCGATGGCCTGCAGCAGCATCTCGGTGCTGCGGCACACGGGCTCGACCAGGTTCTCCAGATCCCAGTACTTCAGGTGCGCGGCCAGAATGCGCCTGACCTGTCCGACCCGTTGCGGGCTGACTTCCACGTCGAGGTGGTAGTAGCAGGGCACTGCGGTCTTCATTGTCGTTGGCTCCTCACCGGCGACGCTCCCGCTCCCGACGCCCTGGCGGGCGATACCCCGAACACGAAGCGTGAGCGATGTTCGCTTCTGAGTCACATCCAACACTGCGGGTGATACGCCATTCGTGCAACACGAGCACACCACGGCCAAGATCCAACAGGACGGTGGGTCATCGCGCGTGCACCATAAGTGAAGGCCACGAGAGGTTTTTCGGCTGATGCCCCTCTGCTTGCGCGGCCGGCCCGCCCGTCGGGCGTCGTAACCTCTCGCTCTCCCGGAAGGTGAACAGCGCCATGCTGCTACCCGCGAAAGCCGAAGTCGCCAGGCATCTGCAGCGTTACCGCGCGTGGGAACGGGCCATGCTCGCCTCGCCCGCCGACAGCTCGGTGCGGGCCACCTTCGAGGACACCGGATACACCCTGTGCGTGCTCATGGGCAAGCGTTGCGCACGCGAGGCCGCCGACGCCGCCGAGCGCTATCTGCGGTCGGACGCGGCCACCTCCCTGTGGAAGGGCAGCCCGCGACGGCGGGCGAAAAACGTGGCGCGCAGGAGTGGATCACGCTCCGCCCGGCGTTTCCCGGCGGAGCACTAGCCCTCCTCCGGTGCAGCTTGGACATCCACCAGCCGGGCCACGGCCCGGCTTCGAGCACGCAGGAGGTTCACGATGAAGTCCACCAAGCCCATCGGCCGTATCCCCGTGCGGGACGTCCATCCGCGCGTGGAGTGCGGCAGGCGACCGGCGAAGGCCGTCGTGGGCGAGACGTTCCTGGTGACCGCGACGGTGTTCCGCGAGGGGCACGACGCGGTCGCCGCGAACGTGGTCCTGCGCGGCCCGGACGGCCGCAAGGGGCCGTGGACCCCCATGCGTGAACTGGCCGAGGGCAGCGACCGCTGGGGCGCCGAGGTGACACCGGACGCGGAGGGGCACTGGACGTACACCGTCGAGGCGTGGAGCGACCCGGTCACCACCTGGCGCCGGCACGCGGCGGTCAAGATCCCGGCGGACATCGACACCGGCCTGGTGCTGGAGGAGGGCGGCCAGCTGTACGAGCGGGCGGCGGCCCGAGCGCCGCGCGGCCCGGCGCGCACCCTGCTGAGGGAGACCGCGAAGACGCTGCTCGACGACTCCCTGCCGGTGCAGGAGCGTTACGCCGCCGCGCTGGCGCCGGAGGTCGACGAGGTTCTGGCCCGCCATCCGCTG
The DNA here is from genome assembly GCF_002920535.1 of Streptomyces sp. Ru71. Lineage (GTDB taxonomy): Bacteria > Actinomycetota > Actinomycetes > Streptomycetales > Streptomycetaceae > Streptomyces. The sequence goes on from NZ_PQSS01000054.1 coordinate 31,833, forward strand.
CGTGAACTGGTCACCGCGTCCAAGGCCATGCCCCTGCTGGTGGAGCGGGAGCGGGCGCTGTTCGGCAGCTGGTACGAGTTCTTCCCGCGCTCGGAGGGCACGCCCGAACAGCCGCACGGCACGTTCCGTACCGCGGCCCGGCGGCTGCCGAAGATCGCCGAGATGGGCTTCGACGTCGTCTACCTGCCGCCGATCCACCCGATCGGCACCACCTTCCGCAAGGGGAAGAACAACACCCTGACCGCCGGGCCCGACGACGTGGGCGTGCCGTGGGCGATCGGTTCCCCGGAGGGCGGCCACGACGCCGTCCACCCGCAGCTGGGCACGATCGAGGACTTCGACTGGTTCGTACGCCGGGCGGCCGAGCACGGCCTGGAGATCGCCCTGGACTTCGCGCTCCAGTGCTCGCCGGACCACCCCTGGGTGCACAAGTATCCCGAGTGGTTCCACCACCGCCCGGACGGGACGATCGCCTACGCCGAGAACCCGCCCAAGAAGTACCAGGACATCTACCCGATCGCCTTCGACCAGGACATGGACGGCCTGGTCACCGAGACGGTCCGCGTCCTGAGGCACTGGATGGAGCACGGGGTGCGGATCTTCCGCGTGGACAACCCGCACACCAAGCCGGTCGTCTTCTGGGAGCGCGTGATCGCCGACATCAACGCCTCCGACCCGGACGTGATCTTCCTCGCCGAGGCGTTCACCCGCCCGGCGATGATGCACACCCTGGCCCAGATCGGCTTCCAGCAGTCCTACACGTACTTCACCTGGCGCAACAGCAAGCACGAGCTGACCGAGTACCTCACCGAGCTGTCCGCCGACACGGCCGCGTACATGCGGCCGAACTTCTTCGCCAACACCCCGGACATCCTGCCCGGCTACCTCCAGCACGGCGGCCGTCCCGCCTTCGAGGTGCGTGCGGTGCTCGCCGCCACCCTCTCCCCCGCCTGGGGCATCTACTCCGGCTACGAGCTGTGCGAGAACACCCCGCTGAAGCAGGGCGGTGAGGAGTATCGGGACTCGGAGAAGTACCAGCTCGTGTCCCGGGACTGGGAGGCCGCCGAGCGGGAGGGCCGGACCATCGTCCCGCTGATCACCCGCCTCAACGACATCCGGCGCGCGCACCCGGCGCTCCGCCGGCTGCGCAACCTCCGTTTCCACACCACCGACAACGACGCGGTCATCGCCTACAGCAAGCGCGAGGGCGACGACACGGTGCTCGTGGTCGCGAACCTCGATCCCCACCACACCCAGGAGGCCACGGTCTCGTTGGACATGCCGCACCTCGGCCGCGACTGGCAGGCCGAGCTGTCCGTGCACGACGAACTGACCGGTGCGACCTACCGCTGGGGAAGCGCCAACTACGTGCGTCTCGACCCCGGTCGGACGCCGGCCCACGTGTTCCACGTCCGGTGAGCCACCCCACGAAACGGAGGTCGATCAGCCCCATGTCCGTCAACTCGCCCGTTCCCGACACCTTCGAGGACACCCCGGCCAAGGACCGGGACCCCGACTGGTTCAAGCGTGCCGTGTTCTACGAGGTCCTCGTCCGGTCCTTCCAGGACAGCAACGGGGACGGCGTGGGCGACCTCAAGGGCCTGACCGCCAAGCTCGACTATCTGCAGTGGCTGGGCGTGGACTGCCTGTGGCTGCCGCCCTTCTTCAAGTCACCGCTGCGGGACGGCGGCTACGACGTCGCCGACTACACGGCCGTGCTGCCGGAGTTCGGCGATCTGGCCGACTTCGTGGAGTTCGTGGACGCCGCCCACCAGCGCGGCATGCGCGTGATCATCGACTTCGTCATGAACCACACCAGCGACCAGCACCCGTGGTTCCAGGAGTCGCGCAAGAACCCGGACGGCCCCTACGGCGACTACTACATGTGGGCCGACGACGACAAGGGCTATCCGGACGCGCGGATCATCTTCGTCGACACCGAGGTGTCGAACTGGACCTTCGACCCGGTGCGGGGCCAGTACTTCTTCCACCGCTTCTTCTCCCACCAGCCCGACCTGAACTACGAGAACCCGGCCGTCCAGGAGGAGATCCTGGCGGCGCTGCGGTTCTGGCTGGACCTGGGCATCGACGGCTTCCGGCTGGACGCGGTGCCGTACCTGTACGCGGAGGAGGGCAGCAACTGCGAGAACCTTCCGGCGACCCATGAGTTCCTGAAGCGGGTGCGCCGGGAGATCGACGCGATGTACCCGGACACGGTGCTGCTGGCGGAGGCCAACCAGTGGCCGGAGGACGTGGTCGACTACTTCGGCGACTACGCCAAGGGCGGCGACGAGTGCCACATGGCCTTCCACTTCCCGGTCATGCCCCGCATCTTCATGGCCGTGCGCCGCGAGTCGCGCTACCCCGTCTCGGAAATCCTCGCCAAGACCCCGCCGATCCCCGACGGCTGCCAGTGGGGCATCTTCCTGCGCAACCACGACGAGCTGACGCTGGAGATGGTCACCGACGAAGAGCGCGACTACATGTACGCGGAGTACGCCAAGGACCCGCGTATGCGCGCCAACATCGGCATCCGCCGCCGGCTCGCGCCCCTGCTGGACAACGACCGCAACCAGATCGAGCTGTTCACCGCCCTGCTGCTGTCCCTGCCCGGCTCGCCGATCCTGTACTACGGCGACGAGATCGGCATGGGCGACAACATCTGGCTCGGCGACCGCGACAGCGTGCGCACACCCATGCAGTGGACCCCGGACCGCAACGCCGGCTTCTCCTCGTCCGACCCGGGGCGGCTGTATCTGCCCACGATCATGGACCCGGTCTACGGCTACCAGGTCACCAACGTGGAGGCGTCGATGGCGTCGCCCTCCTCGCTGCTGCACTGGACCCGCCGCATGATCGAGATCCGCAAGCAGAACCCGGCGTTCGGACTGGGGACCTACACGGAGCTGACCTCCTCCAACCCCGCGGTCCTGGCGTTCCTGCGCGAGTACGAGGACGACCTGGTGCTCTGCGTGAACAACTTCTCCCGCTTCGCCCAGCCCACCGAACTGGACCTGCGGGCCTACAACGGCCGCCATCCGGTCGAACTCTTCGGCGGCGTGCGCTTCCCCGCCATCGGAGAGCTGCCCTACCTGCTCACCCTCGCAGGCCACGGCTTCTACTGGTTCCGGCTCGCCCGAGTCGCATCCCGCATCGGCCGCCGACAGTAGCGCGCCGAGGAAAGGACGCGTCACCATGCCGAAGACCGCATCCCTCCAGCCGAGCACCGGCGTCGCTCTGCATCTGGACTCGCTCGCGGGTCTGCTGCGCGAGTGGCTGCCCCGGCAACGCTGGTTCGCCGGGAAGGACCGGCCGGTCACGGATCTGCGTCTGCTGTCGATGACCGAGCTGTTCCCGGGCTGTCTGCATGTGCTCATCCATGCCGCCCACGCCGGGTCGCACGCGCCGCACGCCGGCGTGCCCGCGCCCGGCGGGACGGCCCCGGCCGGCGGCGACTGCTACCAGCTGCTGCTCGGCTTCCAGGAGCATCTGTCGCCGCGGCTCGGCAAGGCGCTGATCGGGCGGGCGGAGAGCGGGCCGATGGCCGGGCTCACGGTCTACGACGCGCTGCTGGACCCGCGCTCGGCCCATCTGCTGCTGGAGCGCATGCGGCACACCGGCACGCTGGGGCCACTGCTGTTCGACTCCGACCCGTCGGTGCCCATCCCCTCCGGACTGGCACCCCGGCTGCTGGACGCCGAACAGTCCAACACGTCGCTGGTGTACGGCGACGCGTTCATCCTGAAGCTGTTCCGCCGCATCCAGCCCGGCGTCAACCCGGACCTGGAGGTGCCGCTGGCGCTCGCCCGGGAGGGCTGCGCCCGGGTGCCGGCCCCCGTCGCGTGGGTGCGCACCAGCATGCCGCAGGAGGCGACGCTCGGGGTGCTGCAGCCCTTCCTGCCCGACGCCTCCGACGGCTGGACCCTCGCCCTGCAGGCCCTGTCCCGGGGCGAGGACTTCACCGCCGAGGCGAGCGCGCTGGGGGCGGCCACCGCCGAGGTGCACCTGGCGCTGGCCGCGGCCTTCCCGGCCGGCGGCCACGCCGAGAACGCCCGGCTCGCGGCGGCGATGACCGAGCGGCTCGACGCCGCCGCCCACCATGTCAAGGCGCTGCGGCCGTACGTGCCGGGGCTGCGGGCGGCGTTCGGCGCGCTCGTGGCCTGCGATCCGGGCCCGCCGGCCCAGCGCATCCACGGCGACCTGCACCTCGGTCAGGTGCTGCGCGCCGGACGCGAGTGGTTCGTCATCGACTTCGAGGGAGAGCCGTCCCGGCCGCTGGCCGAGCGGCGCAGTACGCACTCGCCGGTGCGGGACATCGCCGGCATGCTGCGCTCCTTCGACTACGCGGCCCGGCAGCGCCGGCCCTGGCGTCCCGAGTGGGCACGCCGCTGCCGCGAGGCCTACTGCGCGGGCTATGCCGCGCGGGCGGGCTGGGACCCGCGCAAGAAGCACGCCCTGCTGCGCGCCTACGAGACGGACAGGGCCGTGTACGAAGTGCTCTACGAGGCCAGGCACCGCCCGGCCTGGCTTCCCGTACCCATGGCGGCGATCGAACGACTCGCCGTGAGAGGAGACTGACCCGTGGCGCTGCGCGACACCTCACTCCCCGAGCCGTCGGGCCCGGCCCGCACAGCGGCCACCGACCTGGACCCGGCCGACCGCGGCCGGCTGCTGGCGGGCGCTCATCACGATCCGCACGCGCTGCTGGGCGCCCACCCGGTGGAGGGCGGGATCCTCTTCCGGGCGCTGCGCCCGTTCGCCCGGTCGGTCAGCGTCGTGGCCGGCCGCAAGCGGCACCCGCTGGCCTCGGACGGCGACGGCCTGTTCTCGGCCGTGCTGCCGCTGAAGAAGATCCCGAACTACAAGCTGGCGGTGGCGTACGAGGACGCCGAGTACGTGGTCGAGGACCCGTACCGGTTCCTGCCCGCGCTCGGCGAGTTCGATCTGCATCTGATCCGGGAGGGCCGCCACGAGCAGCTGTGGAAGGCGCTCGGCGCGGAGCCGATGACCCACCAGGGGGTCGAGGGCACCCGGTTCACGGTGTGGGCGCCGAACGCGCAGGGCGTGCGGGTCGCCGGGGACTTCACGTACTGGGACGGCACGCAGTTCCCGATGCGCTCGCTCGGCTCCTCCGGGGTGTGGGAGCTGTTCCTGCCCGGGATCGGCGAGGGCACCCGGTACAAGTTCGAGATCACCTCGCGCTACGGCCACCGGTTCCTGAAGGCCGACCCGATGGCGCGGTGCACGGAGGTGCCGCCGGACACGGCGTCGATCGTCACGGCGTCGCACCACCAGTGGGGCGACGCGGAGTGGATGGCGCACCGGGGTGACACCCCCGTGCACCGGGCGCCGTTCTCGGTGTACGAGGTGCATCTGCCGTCCTGGCGCCCGGGGCTCACCTACCGGGAACTCGCCGAGCAGCTCCCGGCGTACGTCAAGGACATGGGCTTCACCCATGTGGAGCTGATGCCGGTCGCCGGGCACCCCTTCCACGGCTCCTGGGGCTACCAGGTCACCTCCTACTACGCGCCGATGCCGCGGCTGGGCACGCCGGACGACTTCCGGTACTTCGTCGACGCCTGTCACCGGGCGGGCATCGGCGTGATCATGGACTGGGTGCCGGCGCACTTCCCGAAGGACGACTGGGCGCTGGCCCGGTTCGACGGGGACCCGCTGTACGAGCCCGGAAACGACCAGCGGGCGGAGCACCCGGACTGGGGGACGTACGAGTTCGACTACGGCCGCACCGAGGTGCGCAACTTCCTGGTCGCCAACGCGGTGTACTGGTGCGAGGAGTTCCACATCGACGGCCTGCGGGTGGACGCGGTGGCCTCGATGCTCTACCTGGACTACTCGCGCGAGGACGGCCAGTGGACGCCGAACGTCTTCGGCGGCAACGAGGACCTGGCGGCGAAGGCCTTCCTGCAGGAGATGAACGCCACCGTCTACCGCCGCTGCCCGGGGATCGTGACGATCGCCGAGGAGTCCACGGCCTGGGACGGGGTGACCCGGCCCACCGACAGCGGCGGGCTGGGCTTCGGGCTGAAGTGGAACATGGGCTGGATGCACGACTCGCTGCAGTACATGAGCAAGGAGCCGGTGCACCGCAAGTACCACCACCACGAGATGACCTTCTCGATGGTGTACGCCTACAGCGAGAACTACGTGCTGCCGATCAGCCACGACGAGGTGGTGCACGGCAAGCAGGCCCTGGTGTCGAAGATGCCGGGCGACTGGTGGCAGCGCCGCGCCAACCACCGCGCCTACCTGGGCTTCATGTGGGCCCACCCGGGCAAGCAGCTGCTGTTCATGGGGCAGGAGTTCGCCCAGGGCGGCGAGTGGAACGTGGAGCACGGGCCGGAGTGGTGGCTGATGGACCCCGGGCACATGGCGGCGGGTGACCACCGCGGGGTGCAGGAGCTGGTGCGCGACCTGAACACGCTGTACCTGGCCACGCCCGCGCTGTGGCAGCGGGACACCGAGCCGTCGGGCTTCAGCTGGGTCGCCTGCGACTCCGCCGACGACAACGTGTTCGCCTTCGTGCGCTACGGCGCCGACGGCGGTCCGCTGCTGGCGGTCTCCAACTTCTCCCCGGTCGTCCGCCACGACTACGTCCTGCACGTCTCCGACGAGGTCACGGCCTGGCAGGAGGTCCTCAACACGGACGCGGCGAAGTACGGCGGCAGCGACGTGATCCTGCCCGACCCGGTCAAGCCGGAGGACGGGACGATCCGGCTCACCCTGCCTCCGCTGGCGACGGTGTGGATGTCGCCGTACCCTACGCGTTCCATGTGACGATCACGGGGTACCCGGCTGTGCGTCCCGTCGCGGCGCAGCCAGGAAGGGCGGCCTTACGTGCGCACAGTCGGAGTGGAGGAGGAGCTCCTCCTGGTCGACCCGGAGACCGGTGATCCCAGGGCGCTGTCCGCTGCCGCCCTGGCCCACGCGGAACATGAGGACGCCGGGCAGGACGTCTTCGAGAAGGAGCTGTACGACCAGATGCTGGAGTTCGCCACCCGGCCGCGGGCCGGGATGGCGGACCTGCGCGAGGAGATCGTCCGGTGCCGCAAGGAGGCGGCCCGGCACGCGGAGGGCATCGGCTGCACGGTGGCGGCGCTGGCGACGTCGCCGCTGCCGGTCAGCCCGGCGATCGGGATCAACGACCGCTACCAGTGGATGGCGGAGCAGTACGGGATCGCCACCCGGGAGCAGTTGGTGTGCGGCTGCCACGTCCATGTGTCGGTGGAGTCCGACGAGGAGGGCGTGGCCGTCGTCGACCGGATACGGCCCTGGCTGCCGGTGCTGTCGGCGCTCAGCGCCAACTCGCCCTTCTGGCAGGGGCGCGACACCCGCTACAGCAGCTACCGCAGCCGGGTGTGGTCGCGCTGGCCGTCGGCGGGGCCGACCGAACTGTTCGGGTCCGCGTCGGCCTACCGGCGGCGGGTGGCCGACATGGTGGCCACCGGGGTGATCCTCGACAAGGCGATGGTGTACTTCGACGCCAGGCTCTCGGAGCGCTATCCCACGGTGGAGGTGCGGGTCGCAGACGTGTGTCTGCACGCGGACACCGCGGTGCTGCTCGCCGCCGTGGTGCGGGGGCTGGTGGAGACGGCGGCCCGTGAGTGGCGGGCCGGGGTGGAACCCGCCGCGCACAGCGTGAGTCTGCTGCGGCTGGCCGCCTGGCGGGCGGCCCGTTCCGGCCTGGAGGGTGAGCTGCTGCATCCGGCGACCATGCGGCCGGCCCCCGCCGAGGAGGTCGTACGGGCGCTGCTGGAGCACGTCGAGGAGGCCCTCGCCGAGAGCGGGGACCTGGAACTGGCCCGGTCGTCCTGCGCGGAGTTGCTGCGGTGCGGCAACGGTGCCCGCATCCAGCGCCGGCTGATGGAGCGCTCCGGCAGCCTGCGGGACGTGGTCGCCGAGTGCGTCCGGCACACGCAGGCCTGACCCCCGGCGCGCTCCCCGCCGCTCACAGCGCCAGGGAGATCGCGTAGGCCAGGAAGAAGGCCGCCACCAGCACCACCAGGACGAGGATCAGCACCAGCGGCATCTTCGCCCAGCCCTTGGGCGGGTTGTGCACCTCGCGGGGTCCGGCCTCGGGCAGGCTGCTCTCCGCGGGCGGGGTCTCGCCCGGGGGGACGCCGCCGCCGGGTTCCAGTCCGGTGCTGCGTTCGGGTTCGGGATCGGGATTCGTGAAACTCATGCGCTCCGAGTCCCCCGTCGGGGCCGAGATCAACGAAGCCGCATCACTTCCGCTGTCCGCGCACCGCGCGCGGCCCGGCGCGCTACATTCCGTGCACCGCCGACCACAGGTCAGCGGCGGAGTTCCGCCCCGTACCCCCAGGAGCAGCGCATGTCCCTCGCTCCCCCGGCACCCGCCCCCCTGAAGGGCGGGCTGGCCGACAGTGTCTTCGCGACCGCCGACCGCGATCCCGTGCTCTCGCTGCTGGCACGCCGCCGCGCCGACGGCGGCTGGGACGAGGTGAGCGCCGTCGAGGTCCGCGATCAGGTGCTCGATGTGGCCCGGGGCCTCGTGGCGTGCGGTGTCCGCCCGGGCGAGCGCATCGCGATCATGGCCGGTACCCGGTACGAGTGGACGGTGCTGTGCCACGCGCTGTGGGCGGTGGGGGCCGAGGTGGTGCCGGTGCATCCGACGGCCTCCCGGGACCAGGTGGCTTTCATCCTGCGCGACGCCGGCTGTGTGGGCGTGCTGGTCGAGGACGAGCAGAGCGTGATGACGGTCGGTTCGGTGTGCGCCTCGCTGCCGCGGCTGCGGCATGTGTGGCAGCTCGACGCCGGGGCGCTCGACGAGCTGGTGCGGCGCGGTGCGCTGGTCCCGCCGACCACGGTGGACTCGCTGCGCCGGCTGGTGCTGCCCGACTCGGCCGCGGTCGTCGCCTACACCTCGGGCACCTCGGGCCGGCCGCTGGGATGTGTGCTGAGCCACCGGGCGCTGGCGCATCCCTGCGACACGCTGCTGGCGGGCTGGGGGCACACGGCCGCTCCGCCGGGCCAGCGGCCGTCCGTGCTGGCGTTCCTGCCGTTCTCCCATGTGTACGGCCTGATGGTGCAGGGTCTGTGTGTGCGCGGCGGGATCCTCATGGGCCATGAGCCGGACATGAGCGCGCAGGCGCTGGCCTCGGCCGTGCGCTCGCTGCGGCCGACGTACTTCTACGCCGTGCCGTCGGTGTTCGAGAAGCTGTACAAGACGTTTCTGCGCACCGCCCAGCTGTCCGGGCGCGGCGCGCTGTTCGAGCGGGCGGCGCAGACGGCGCGGGACTTCGCGGCGGCCTGCGAGCGGCAGCGCACGGGCCGCGGGCCGGGCCCGGGGCTCGATCTGCGGATGCAGCACGCCCTGTACGAGCGGACGGTGTACCGCCGGCTGCGGGCGGAGCTGGGCGGCCGGGTGTGCCGGGCGACCTCGGGCGGCTCGCCGCTGAACCGGGAACTGTCGCTGTTCTACGAGGGCATCGGCATCTATGTGCACGACGGGTACGGGCTGACCGAGACCGCCGGCGGGATCACGATGCAGCCGCTCGGCCGGGAGAAGGCGGGCACGGTCGGCCGGGCCCTGCCGGGCATGGAGATCCGCCTCGCCGAGGACGGGGAGATCCTGGTGCGCGGTCCGTCGGTGTTCCAGGGGTACGTCGGTGACGCGGCCGCCACCCGGGCGGTGCTGCGCGGCGGCTGGCTGGCCACGGGTGACCTCGGGCAGCTGGACGACGAGGGGTATCTCACGATCACCGGCCGGAAGAAGGAGGTGATCATCACCAGTGGCGGCAAGAGCGTGGCGCCGGCCTTCCTGGAGCAGCGGCTGCGCATGCATCCGCTGGTGCACCAGGCCGTCGTCGTCGGGGACAACCGTCCCTGTGTGGGGGCGCTGATCACCCTGGACCCGGAGTTCCTCGCGCACTGGCGGCGCTCGCTGGCGCTGCCGGGCACCTCCCCGCTGCGGGAGGCGCGGGAGGAGAACGCGCTGCGGGAGGAGATCGGGCGGGCCGTGGCCGCGGCCAACAGCGCGGTGTCGCGCTCGGAGTCGATCCGGGTCTTCCGCATCCTGCCGGAGCCGTTCGACCTGTCGAGCGGGTTGCTGACGCCGTCGCTGAAGCTGCGCCGGGACGTGATCGTGCGGACGTACGCCGCCGAGATCGAGGCGATGTACGCATCCCGCGCGCGGCCGGCGCGGCTGCCGCCGGCGGACGTGCTCGGCTGGGACGAGGGGGACGACGTGTTCCGCTGACGCTCGCGGAACGGGACGCGTACCTTCGCGGCCCCAGGGAACCCTCCCCATGGCACTGCACAGCCGATCCGTACGAAGGGACAGCTCCTCGCCGATGGCGGGTAGTGAATGGGACATGGCAACCGAGCCGCGTTGGGACAATCCGCTGACCTCCCGAGAGATGCCGAACCGCACGACGCGCTTCGCGGGTGAGCCGCAGGACGTGACGGGGGCCCGGCTGGCCGCGGAGGCCTATCTCCGTGCCCTGGCCCGCGTCCAGCCGCCCTCCGCCCAGGAGTGCTGGCACGACATCGTGCTCATCGTCACGGAGCTGGCCGCCAACGCGGTGCAGTACGCTCCCGGGCCTTTCGAACTGCGTCTGCGACGGACGTTCGACGGCGTGCACGTCACGCTGCACGACTCCAGTCCGACACCCCCGACGCCGCGCCCCTTCCACCCCAGCAGCGGGGGCGGCGGCATCGGCTGGTACCTGGTGCAGACGCTGTGCACCCAGGTCAGTGTCGTGCCCGAGGGCGAGGGCAAGGACGTGCACGTTTTCCTGCCCTGGTGAACCCGGGGATGCATGGGCTGCCCGTTCGGGGGTATCCGCCGGTGGGCCACGAAACGAGTCCGCTGCTGTTGGAGGTTGCCGTGCCCCTTGCCCAGAACCCGCTGTCCGTCGAGGTCACCCTGCCGCGCGACGATGTCGCCCTGGTCGTGGTCGAGGGGCATCTGGACCTCGACACGGCGACGGAGTTCCAGGCCCATCTGGCCAATCAGCTCCACCACGGCCGCCGGCACTTCCTGCTGGACCTGTCGGCCGTGCCGTTCATGGACTCCTCCGGCATGAACATCATCCTGCGGGTCTACCAGGAGGCGCGCGATCTTCCCGGGACGGTCCACGTCATCTCCCCCACCCCCGCCGTCCGGCGCGTCCTGGACCTGACGGGTGTGAGCATCACGGTGCCGATCTCGGAGTCGGTCGAGGAGGCGCTGGCGCTGATAGACCGGGGGCCGGCGGACGCCGGGGAGGCCGAGACGCCCGGCACCTGACGCGGCGCGGACCCGGACGCACGCGGCCGGCTCCGCACGTGATCGTTCTCACCCCGGGACGGGTTCCCCGTCACCGGGGTCGCCGGGGTTGTGCGCCCCGGGGCGGACCGGCCCCACCGCGTCCCCGGCGTACGCCGGTTGCCGCACCGGTCTGTCAACCCCTGCACCCCCCGCTGGGGTTCAAAGCCGGCGACCCGGTGTCGTGCGCCGTCCGGCCATGGTTACAGTGGGCGCCCGGCAGAGATCACATCGCCTCTCGTCGCCTCCCGCAGGCCACAGCGATGCACCACGCAACTGAGGAGTGACACACGTGCCGGAGCACGAAGCGGTAGCCGACCACGGCTCGCCCGCACGGGACGTCGCGGCGTTCCTGCGCCGCCGCCGTGAGCAGATCGCCCAGCGGTGGGCAGACGAGCCGTTGTTCCGCACCGTGTTCACCGTCTCGCGCGACGAGGCGGTGGAGGCGGGCAAGGCGGTGGTGGACGCGCTGGCCGAGGTGGCCGGCTCCGAACGGGTCGCGGCGCTCGACTCCCCGGGCTTCGCCACCGTACGGGAGCAGCTGGGCCGGATGGGCGCCGCCCGGGCCCGCGCCGGGCTCACCCCGGGGCGGGTCTCGGGCGAGGTGGACGCGCTGCGCCCGCCCGCCGTGGAACTGCTGCTGACCGACCTCGCGGACGCACCGGCCGACCGGGTGCGGGAGTGCTCCAACGCGCTGACCGTGCTGCTCGGCACGCTGCGCCTGGTCGTCATGGAGACGGCCGTGCTGGAGGGTCAGGCGCTGATCGACCGGCAGCGGCTGCAGCTGCTGGAGGTGGCGACGCCGGTCATCCGGCTGTGGGACGGCGTGGTCGCCGTGCCCCTGATCGGCACGCTGGACAGCGCCCGCAGCCAGGTCGTGATGGAGACGCTGCTGGAGGCGGTCGTCGAGCAGAAGGCGCGCTTCGCCATCCTGGACATCACGGGCGTGCCGACGGTGGACTCGCTGGTGGCGCAGCACCTGATGAAGACGGTGCAGGCGGCCGCCCTGATGGGCGCCGAGTGCGTCGTCTCCGGCATCCGCCCGGCCATCGCGCAGACCATCGTCCACCTCGGCCTGGATCTCGGCTCGGTGAAGACGCGGGCCTCCCTCGCCGACGCGCTGGCCTACGCCCTGCACGAACTGGGCGTCGGCATCACCGGCCCCAAGCCCGGCGGTGCAGGTCCACGGTGACCGAGAGCTTCTCGCATCCGACGGGCGCCGGGCACGTGCCGGTGCTCCGGCTCGGAGACGTCCTCCTGGTCACCCTCCAGGGGGATCTGTACGACAGTGCCGCGCAGCAGCTGCTGCAGGACATCACGGAAGCGATCTCGCAGAGCAGGGTGGCCGGGGTCGTCATCGACCTGTCCGGTGTGGAGATCGTCGACTCCTTCCTGGGGCGGGTGCTGGCCGAGATCGCGGCGAACGCGCGGCTGCTGGCCGCGCAGACGGTGGTCGCGGGGATGCGGCCGGCCGTCGCCATCACGCTGGTGGAGCTCGGGCTGACGCTGCCCGGGCTGCGGACCGCGCTGACCACCCAGGCCGCTCTGGACCTGCTGACCGGGCCGGACGGCCCCCGGCCGGGGAGCCGTTGATGGAGACGGCTGCGGGCGTCGAGGCCCGTCTGCCGATCCGGTCGGACATGGACCTGGTGTGGGTGCGCCAGCACATCCGTCAGGCCGCGGCGCACCTCGGCTTCGGTCTGGTGGAGCAGACCAAGCTGGTCACCGCCGCGAGCGAGCTGGCCCGCAACACCCTGGTGCACGGCGGGGGCGGCGAGGTGCACACCGCCCCGGTGGCCAGCGGGCCGACGCGGGGACTGCGGCTGACCTTCACCGACCAGGGCCCGGGCATCCCCGACCTGGAGCGGGCGCTCAGCGACGGCTACACCTCCGGGGGCGGCCTCGGGATGGGGCTGGGCGGGGCCCGCCGGCTGGTGCACGAGTTCGCCATCGACTCCACCCCGGGCGCCGGCACCACGGTCACCGTGACGTCGTGGGCGGCCCGGCCGCCGCTGCCCCGGGAGGAGGGCTGATGGCGCGGGTGTGGGACGTACCGGTACAGGACTCGACGCGGGTGCGGGACGCCCGGGTGGCCGCGGAGAGCGCGGCGGCGCTCGCGGGTCTGGACGAGCCGCGGACGGCCGCCACCGCGCTGGTGGCGACCGAGCTGGCCACGAACCTGCTCAAGCACGCCGGCGGCGGTCTGCTCCTCGTCGAGGTGGTGGCGCCGCCGGCCCGGCCGGGCTGGGCCGAGGAGGCGGGCGTCGTCCAGATCGCCGCCGTCGACCACGGCCCGGGCATCGCGGACGTGGCGGAGGCGCTGCGCGACGGGTTCTCCACCACGCACTCGCTCGGCGCGGGCCTCGGCACCTGCCGGCGCATCGCCGACGACTTCGGCCTGCACAGCGTGCCCGGCCGCGGCACCGTCGCACTGGCCCGCGTCGGACCGGCCCAGGCCGCGAGCGGCTCCGAGCCGGGTCCCACGGCGCGGGCCGGCGGGGCGGTCGTGCCGTTCGGCGGTGCCGACTTCTCCGGCGACGCCTGGGCGTGGGCCCGGTCCGGTGACCGGCTCACCCTGATGCTGGCCGACGGGCTCGGCCACGGCCCGGAGGCGTCCCGGGCGTCCGCCGCCGCCGTGCGCGAGCTGCACCGCTCGGCCCACCTGCCGCCGCCCGAACTGCTGCGCCGGCTGCACACCGAGCTGGCCGGCACCCGGGGCGCGGCCGTGGCGCTGGCCCAGCTGGAGACGGACGCGGGCCGGCTTCGGTTCGCGGGCGTCGGCAACATCGGGGCGCGGCTGCGCGAGGGCGACAGCTGGCGTGCGCTGCTGTCGCGGCCCGGCATCGTGGGCGTGCACCGGCCGGCCACGCTGACGGAGACCCTGCTGCCCTGGTCGGCGGACCGGCTGCTCGTCCTGCACAGCGACGGTCTGCCCAGCCGGTGGACCCCGCCGTCCGACCCGGGCCTGCTGTCGGCCGACCCGGCGCTCGTCGCCGCCGTGACGATCCGCGACGCGAGCAGCAGCGCCCGCCCGGTGCGTGACGACACCGCCGTGGCCGTGCTGTCGCCGAACCCGGCTCGGCCGGCACCGTACCCGCCGGAGCGCCCATGATCCGCACCTGGCAGATCAGCACCGTCACCGACGCCGCCCGGGCCCGGATCGGCACCGCCCGGCTGGCCGCCGCGCACGGCGTTCCCGCGCTGGACCGCACCCGGCTGGCGGCGGCGCTCAGCGCACGGCTGCGGCAGTGCCTGACCAAGGGCGGCATCTGGCGGCTCACCCTGGAGACGGACACGGCCGAACGGCTGCTGCACGCGGTCGTCGAGCCCGTGCCGGGCGCGGACGCCGCCGGGGAAGGGCCGTGGCGGACGACGGTGCCCTGCCCGGAGCCGGCCGGCCCCGCCGCCGTGGGCGAGCCGGCGGACGACGCCGAACTGCTCGCCGAGGCGCTGCTGGGCGCCGACGAGGACACCGCGCTGGTGCTCGGCAAGCTGACCGAGCAGGAGAATCTGGTCGCCTTCCACCGGGAGGAGCTGCACCAGACCAACCAGGGCGTGCTGGCCCTGCACGCGGAGCTGGACGCCGCCGGACGGGCCCAGCGGGAGGCGTTCGCCGCGGAGCGGGCGGCCCGGCAGGAGGCGGAGCGGGCCCGGCGGCGGCTGACCTTCCTGGCCGACGCCAGCGCGGAGCTGACGGCCTCGCTGAACCACGAGGAGATCGTGCGCCGGCTGCCGCAGCTGCTGGTCCCGGAGTACGCGCGCGGCGTCGACGTCTGGCTGTTCGACTCGGACGGCGAGCGGGGCGAGGGGTCGCCTCCGGTGCCGCATCCGGCCGCCGCGGTGGTCGCGGCCCGCACCGGTCGGCCGCAGTACGCCGCCGATCACCCGGGCGGACTGCCCGGCGTGGACGACCAGCCGCCGTCGGCGCTGGATCCGCTGCGGCCGCTGCTGTGCGTGCCGTTGTCGGCGCGGCGGGCGCCGCTGGGCGTGGTGACGCTGTCGCCGCCCGGCGAGCGCTGGGACCCGGACGACGCCGTGATGCTGATCGAGCTGTTCCGGCGGGCCAGCACGGCGATCGACAACGCCCGGCGGTTCGAGCACAACCGGGACATCGCCGAGACCCTGCAGCGGGCCCTGCTCACCGACCTGCCGACGGCGCCGGGGCTGCGGCTGGCCGCGCGCTATCTGCCGGCCACGTACGGCCTGAACATCGGCGGCGACTGGTACGACGCCTTCGTGCAGCCCGACGGCAGCCTGATCACCGTGGTCGGGGACGTGACCGGGCACGGGCTGCACGCGGCGGTGATGATGAGCCAGCTGCGCACCGCGCTGCGCGCCTACGCCGTGGACGACAGCAGCCCCGGCCGGCTGCTGACCCGGCTGCACGGATTCCTGCACCATCAGCAGCCCGACCTGTACGCGACCGCCGTCATCGCCCGCGTCCACCCGGACGAGGCGACCTTGACCTGGGCGGCCGCCGGCCATCCGCCGCCGGTGCTGCGCGGCCCGGACGGGCGGGTGCGCACACTGGACGACAAGCCCGGCGCGATGCTCGGCATCCCGCTGCGGCAGACGATCGCCGACCACACGGTGGAGCTGGCGCCCGGCTCGACGCTGGCGCTGTACACCGACGGTCTGGTGGAGCGGCGCGCGCAAGGCATAGACCCGGGCATCGACCGCCTGGCCGACGCGCTCGGCGGCTTCACCGGCGCCGAACTGGAGCGGGACCTCAACGGCGCGGCGGACCGCATCCTGCCGCCGCTGCTGAGCGACTCCGAGCGCGACGACGACGTGTGCCTGCTGCTGTGCCACCTGGCGGAGACGTCCTGACCTGCGGTCAATCCCGCACAAGAGGGCGCCGGCGACGGCTTCGGAGGGCAGACTGGGGCTTCGTACGTTCGTCTGCCTGCCGCACCCGACTGGCGTGCCGGCCGCGAACACGGTGGGATCGATGAGGTGCGAAGCAGCGCTTGGGCGGGCACACGCACAGGCGTCGATCCAACCGCCCGGAGCCGCAGAAGGGATGACCAACGTGACACGACCCAGGATCCTGGTGGTGGGCGCGGGCTTCGCGGGAGTGGAGTGCGTACGGCGCCTGGAGCGCATGCTCTCCCCCGGCGAAGCCGATCTCACCCTGGTGACACCGTTCTCCTACCAGCTCTATCTGCCGCTGCTCCCCCAGGTCGCCTCGGGTGTGCTGACACCGCAGTCGATCGCGCTGTCGCTGCGCCGCAGCCGCAAGTACCGCACCCGGATCATCCCGGGCGGCGCCATCGGCGTGGACCTGAAGTCCAAGGTGTGCGTGATCCGCACCATCACCGACGAGATCGTCAACGAGCGCTACGACTACATCGTGCTGACCCCGGGCAGTGTCACCCGCACCTTCGACATCCCCGGTCTGACGGACCACGCGTTCGGCATGAAGACGCTCGCCGAGGCGGCCTACATCCGCGACCACGTGATCTCCCAGCTCGACCTCGCCGACGCCAGCCACGACCCGGCCGAGCGGGCCGCCCGGCTGCAGTTCGTGGTCGTCGGCGGCGGCTACGCCGGCACCGAGACCGCCGCCTGCCTGCAGCTGCTGACCTGCAACGCGGTCAAGCGCTATCCGCGTCTGGACCCGAAGCTGATCCGCTGGCACCTCATCGACATCGCGCCGAAGCTGATGCCGGAGCTGGGCGACAAGCTCGGCCGCAGCGCGCAGGAGGTGCTGCGCAAGCGGGGCATCGAGATCTCCCTCGGCGTCTCCATCGACAAGGCGGGCCCGACCGAGGTCACCTTCACCGACGGCCGGGTGGTGCCCACGCACACCCTGATCTGGACGGCCGGTGTGGTGGCGAGCCCGCTGATCGCCACGCTCGGCGCGGAGACCGTGCGCGGGCGCCTGGCGGTGAACCCCGAGATGAACCTGCCCGGTCACGACGGGGTGTTCGCCCTCGGTGACGCGGCCGCCGTGCCGGACCTCGCCAAGGGCGGCGACGCGGTCTGCCCGCCGACCGCGCAGCACGCGATGCGGCAGGGCAAGGTCGTCGCCGACAACGTCATCGCCACCCTGCGCGGGCAGGCGATGCGGCCGTACGAGCACAAGGACCTCGGGCTGGTCGTCGACCTGGGCGGCAAGGACGCGGTGTCCAAGCCGCTCGGCATCGAACTGCGCGGTCTGCCCGCGCAGGTGGTGGCGCGCGGCTACCACTGGTCGGCGCTGCGCACGGGTGTCGCCAAGACCCGGGTGCTGACCAACTGGACGCTGAACGCGCTCGCGGGCGACGACTTCGTGCGCACTGGTTTCCAGGCACGCCGTCCCGCGAAGCTGAAGGACTTCGAGTACACCGACACGTATCTGACGCCGGAACAGGTGCGGGAGCGCGTGGAAGGGGCGCAGCCGTCCGGGCAGTGAGGCGGTGCACGGCGTTCTCGCACGTCATGGCATGCTGAGGGCCGGGACCACGACCTTCTGAGCGGAGTGACACGGCGGCGTGAGGGCAGCTGGGCGATCGGGCCGGACACGACTGAGGGACGCTCTGGCGGCGTCCGACCCGGGGCTGCTGCGGCTGGTCGCCGGAGCACGCACGGCGGGTGCGATCGCCCTGACCCTCGCCGTGCTCGGTGTCCTCGGTGCCCCGGTGAAGTACCTGGTGGCCGGGGCCATCGCCGCGATGGTCGCCACGTTCGCCATCCGGGAGAAGCAGCGGGCGCAGCAGGCGGTGACGCTGGCGCTGGGGCTGCCCATGGCGCTGGTGTCGCTGTCGCTGGGTTCGGTGCTCACCTCGCGCCGGGTGGTCGGCGACCTCTTCTTCGTCCTGCTCATCTTCTGCGCGGTGTACGCGAGACGGTTCGGCGACCGGGGTACCGCGCTCGGGCTGATCGCCTTCCAGGTGTACTTCCTGTCGCTGTTCGTCGGCGCCACCTCCTCGACCCTGCCCGCGCTGTGCGGGGTGGTCGCCGTCGCGTTCGCGTGCAGCGCGCTGCTGCGGTTCGCGGTGGTGCCGGCGACGGCCACGGGCATCCTGGAGCGGCTGAGGCAGGCGTTCCGGGCGCGGCTGGCGCAGCTGCTGGCCGCGCAGGTGGAATTGCTGGACGCCGGGCCTGATGACGTCGACAAGGCGCTCGACGAGGTGCGCGAGGGCACCGCGCGGCTGCACGAGACGGCGATGATGATCCAGGGGCGCCTGGAGGAGGGCACCTCGGACGAGTCGGTGGCCCGGCTGGTGCAGCGGCGCATCGCGGACGCGGAGATCGCCGCCGAGCGGCTCGGGCTGCTGCTGCTCACCGCGCGCAGCGCCGAGCGCGCCGACACGCTCACCCTGCACCTGCCGGGCGCGTCGCTGCCGAGCGCGGGGCATCTGCCGGTGCGCGACGAGGCGACCGGGGCGTTGCGCCGCGATCTGCAGGCGCTGCGGATGCTGGTGCTGCAGCCGGTCGCGGCGGCCCGGGGCACGGGGCTCGCGCAGGTGCGCAACCGGCTGCTGGGCTACCGCGACGAGGAGAACCTGCCGCCCGCGCCGGCCGCCGTCCAGGACGTCTTCCGCGGTATCGGTGAGACGGCCCGCGCCGTGCTGGGCCTGCGGGTCGCCCTGGACGGGCCGCAGGACGAGTCCGACGACTCCCCGGCGACCACGCGTTCGCGCGAGGAGCTGGACGCCGAGGACGCCGCGATCGGCGGCGCGGAGGAGGGCGAGCGGGAAGAGGAGGAGCAGCTGACCGGGCTGCGCCGGCCCACCACCCGGGCGGCCGTGCAGGTGGCGGTCGGCTCGGCGCTGGCCATCGTGGGCGGGGAGTTCCTGTCCGCGCAGCGCTGGTACTGGGCGGTGCTCACCTGCTGGATCGTCTTCATCAACACCTCCTCCACCGGGGAGATCCTGGTGAAGGGCTACCGCCGGCTGGTGGGCACCGTGCTCGGCGTGGTGGCGGGCATCGTGCTGGCGGGGCTGGTCGGGCACCACACCTGGACGGCGTTCGCGCTGGTGCTGCTGTTCGTGTTCGCGATGTTCTACACCGCGCCGCTGTCGTACACGCTGATGTCGTTCTTCGTGACGGCCGCGCTGGGACTGCTGTACACGCTGTTGCACACCTACAGCGCGTCGGTGCTGGTGCTGCGGGTGGAGGAGACCGCGCTTGGGGCGGCGTGCGGGGTGATCGCGGCGGCGCTGGTGCTGCCGGTGCACACCGGCCGGCGTACGGACGACCTGCTCGGCACGGTGCTGGAGCGGCTGGCGGACGTCACCGAGCGGGCCGTGGACCAGCTCAGCGGCGGGACGGCGGTGGATCTGCTGGATCTGGCGCGCGACCTGGACCAGGCGCTGGCGGATCTGAGCGCGGCGACGCAGCCGCTGACCCATCCCATCTCGCCGCTGCGCTCGCGGCGCACCACCGCGCGCTATGTCGTGGCGCTGCTGGAGACGTGCGCGTACCACGCGCGGTCGCTGGCGGCGATGGCGGAGCTGCTGCCCACGCATCCGGCGATCGCGGCCGACCCGCGGCTGCGCGGGGCCGGGCAGCGCATCCTCGACAACATCCGGACCATCGCGGCGCACGTCGCCGACGGCCACACCACCGGCCGGGTCGCGACCGGTGCGAGCCTCGCGGCCCTTCTCCAGCCCGGCG
Source organism: Streptomyces sp. Ru71 (assembly GCF_002920535.1). GTDB lineage: Bacteria > Actinomycetota > Actinomycetes > Streptomycetales > Streptomycetaceae > Streptomyces. The sequence goes on from NZ_PQSS01000054.1 coordinate 51,724, forward strand.
ACCCCGGCACCCCGCGCTACGGCCGCATCACCGACCGCGTCCTGCGCCACCTGCAGCGCCTCGACGAGGCGGTGGTGGGCCTGGCCCGCCCGCTGGGCGTACCGAGGGCCGAACCGACGAAGTGAACGGGGCGCCGGGTCGGCTCCGGGTGCCCTGGCCGACGGGGCGGATGGCCCACCCCAAGGGCGCGCAGAGATGCGCGACCGGCCGGCGACCGGCGCGTTTCCCCCGGCGGCGCGCATATACCGGCCTGCGCGGGGTCAGAAGTCGCTGGGCAGGCCGCTCGCCTCGGCGATGCCGCGGAGTTCCTCGTCGGTGCGGCGGCGTTCGTGGAGGTAGCCGGCGATACGGTCGAGGCTCGCGGGGTCGGCTGCGGTGGCCGGGTCGGTCACGACGCGGACGGGGCCGGAGCCCTCCACGTCGATCTCGACGACCTGGTTGTCCAGGCGGCCGGTCACCGCGGTGGCGATGACGAGGGCCGCCTCGTCGCGGATCGCCTGTGGCAGGCCGTCCGCGCGGTCGCAGTCGACCACGAGTTCCATACCCCCGAACCGCTTCTCCTCGATGGCCCGCAGCACCGGTTCCACCACACTGAGCAGCAGCTGGAAGTCCTCGCTGTCCATGCGGAACCGCAGCAGGTCGAGGTAGACGTCCACGGGGCGTTCGTCCGGCGGGAGGTCTGAGTCGTCCATGTCCCCCGTGTTCCCCGGGCCGCGCGGCTCAGACGCGCCGCCAGCGGGCGAGGGCGAAGGAGAACCCGCCGAACAGGACGAGCCCGGCCGCGACCAGGGTCAGCAGCCAGGGCCCGAGCGGTGTGCCCGCGAAGGAGCGCAGGGTGTCGTCCAGGCCCTTGGCCCGCCCCGGGTCGGTGGCGACGGCGGCCCGTACGGCGAAGACGCCGACGGCG
>NZ_PQSS01000055.1 GCF_002920535.1 Streptomyces sp. Ru71
CGACTTCACCGCCGTCGTCGAGCTGTCCTGCGGGTCGAGGACCGGTCGCTTCGTGCAGCCCATCCGGGGACGTCGTCGGGCGGCTGCGGGCGCAGGTGCGGGAGCGGGCGGCGGCGATCACCGCACGGTACGCGCTGCGCCGGGCGGCCGGTGCCGAGCGGGCGGTGAACAACGAGCTGGGCCGCCGGCCGGTGCCGGGGCTCGTGGTGTCCTGCTCGGTGCGGCTGGCTCCGGAGGGTGCGACCGCGCCGGTGCCGCAGCCGGTCGTGGCCGCGCCGTCGGCGGACGTGCCGCTGACCGAGATGCTGGCGCGGGCGAGGACCGTGCTCGTCGGCTTCGACGGGCCGGTCGCCCGGCTGTTCTCGGCGGCGGCGGCCCGCGCGGCCGCGCTCGACCTGCTGGCGCTGGTCAGCGAGCACCGCGACCCGGAGGACGCCCTGACGGGCCGTCCGCTGGCCGCACAGGCGGCACGCGAGGCGTCGGTGCACCCGCTGGACGTGCTGCGGGCGTTCGCCCGCCACCGGCTGGGGCCGCTGCTGCGCGAACGACTGGACGAGCTGGAGCTGCGGGCCGTGCCGGACGCGCCCACCACCCACAACTGCGCGCCGCTGGTCCGCGCCCTGCACGGCTCCGGGCGCCGGGTCTCCGTGGTCACGGACGTGGGCGTGCGGGCGGTGCACCGGTATCTGGAGCCGTACCGGCTGCCGCTGGACGGCGTGCACGGCCGCGCCGAGGACCTCACCCGGCTGATGCCGGAGCCGGACTGCCTGCTGCGGGCGCTGGACCGGCCCGCACCGGCCGATGTGCTGATCGGGTCCTCGCCCGCCGAGCTGGCGGCGGCGCAGCGGGCGGGGATCCGGTTCGTGGGCCTGGCCCGCAATCCGACCGCCGAGCGGCGGCTGCGGGAGGCGGGCTGCGAGTTCACCGTGTCCTCGCTCGGTCCGCTGCTGGAGGCGGCGCGCGCCCTGCCGCCGGCGTGATTCGCCTTTATCCCGAAACCTACTTCGGATATCTCGGGCGAAACACCCGTTCAGCGGCGCCCCGCCCGGCCCTCTCCAGCAAGCGGCCCCCCTCCCGCCCCCGCAGGATGCGAAGCAGGCCCGCCACTCTCGGGAGGAACCGCCAGCCATGACCGCCAGTCTGGAGCAGTTGCGCCGCTGCCACTTCGCCGTCGACCTGGGGGCGGCCCGCACCCGTGTCTACGTCAAGGGCGCCGGGCTCGTCGTCGACCAGCCGTCCGCCGCCGCCGTCAACACCCGCACCGGCGCGCTGATCGCGGTCGGCGAGTTCGCCGAGAAGATGACCGGCCGTACCCCCCACTACATCCGGGTGGTGCGCCCCGTGTCCGGCGGCACGGTCGTCGACATCGAGATGGCTCAGCGCATGCTGCGGCATCTGCTGGGCGACAAGACCCGCCGTCAGCTGCGCCGCAAACCCTTCCTGCGCGCCGCCGCCTGCACCCCGCACGACGCCGACCCGCTCGCCCAGCGCGCCGCGATCGAGACGCTCGTCGGACTGGGCGCGCGGCGCGTGGAACTGGTCGACACGCTCATCGCCGCCGCGGTCGGCTGCGGACTGCCCGTGGAACGAGCCGAAGCCACCATGATCATGGTGTGCGGGGCGGCGGCCACCCAAGTGGCCGTGCTCTCCCTCGGCTCCATCGTCACCGCCGAGCGCATCCCGGTCGGCGGCGAGGCCGTGGACCACGCGATCGTGCAGCACCTGCGCCACGAGCACGAACTGATGCTGCCCAGCCAGTCCGTACGGCCGCTGCAGCTCGCCCTGTCCGGCAACGGGCTCACCCCGCACGGCCCGGCGTCCACCGAGATCCACGGCCGGGACGTGGCCACGGGGCTCGCCCGCAGCGTCCGGATCGACACCGCCGCCGTGCGGGACGCCATCCAGACGCCGCTGACCGCCGTGCTCGACGGCATCGGCAAGGTGCTGCGGGACTGCCCGCCCGATCTGGTCGCCGACCTCGCCGACCGGGGGATCATGATGGTCGGCGGCTCCGCCCTGCTGCCCGGTTTCGACCAGATGCTGCGTCAGGCCACCGGGATGCCCGTGCACATCGCCGACCGGCCCGACATCTGCGCCGCGCAGGGCCTGGGCGCCATGCTGGAGGGCCGCATCGAACCGCTCAGCCTGGACCCGCTGGGGGCCTGAGCGGCACGCCGCTCTCCGCGACCGGCCCTAGGCCCTGTCGTTTGGATCATCCCGGCGTCGCGGGGTCCGGCACGCTCCCCCGAGCTCTGCGAGCAGGGGGCACCCCCTCCCCAAGCTCTTCGAGCAGGGGGGACCCCCAGCCGCGTTGTCGTCGGTTGCCAACTCCCCCAAGCTCTTCGAGCAGGGGGCACCCCCACCGCGTTGTCGCCCTCCTCCGCCTTGCAGCTGCACGCCCCCCCCCCGCTCGAATCGAGCTCGCGCGGGGGCGCCCCCATCGCCCCCGCTCGGCTCGGCCGAGACGGGACGTCACTCTCAGCCGGCCTGATCCAAACGACAGGGCCTAGCGGGCCAGGTAGCTGCGGATGGTCGTGCCGTTCCCCCCGGTGTGCGTCCGCACCAGGTCGCTGACCAGGTTCACCAGCAGCAGCCCCCGGCCACCGCGCTGGTCTCGGGGTACGGGCCTGCGGCCGGCCAGCGGATCGGCGAGCCGCCCGGCGTCGCGGACCTCGCACACCACGTGCCCGTCCTCGGCCCACACCCGCAGCGTGCCGCGGCCGCCGCCGTGCACCACGCTGTTGGTGGTCAGTTCGGCCGCGACCAGCGCCAGGTCGTCCAGCCGCACGCCCTCCAGCCCGAGCCGCGCGCCCTCACCGACCGCGTGGTGCCGGGCCCCGGAGAGCGTGGCCCGGTCGAAGTCGTGGGAGGGGACGTCCGGCGCGGGCGGCAGCGGCTCGTTGTAGCGGGCGACGACCTCGGCGGGCGCGTACGCGTGGCTGTCCCGCTCCACCGTGGCCCCGCTCGGGATCACCGTGGGATGGGTGGCGTAGGCGTCGGCGACCACCCGCTCCGGCAGCCGGACGACGTCGTACGGGCACAGGATCGTCACCTCACGGCCCTCGAACGCCGCGTTGATCAGCGCCTCGTGCTGCACGCAGGCGGGGTACTCGGTGGCGCTGCGGCCGGCCCAGATCGGCTCGCCGATGATCCGCACCCGGCGCCCGGCCGGCTGGGCGTCGGCGAAGGCGCGCAGCACCCCGGGGATGATCCGGCCGGGGTTGCGTCCGGCCTCGCGCATGTCGAGCAGCCGCACCCGGCCGGCGTCCTCGCCCAGCTCCTCGCGGATCAGCCGCAGGTTGTCGCCGGGGACGGCGACCGCGACGGGCTCACCGGCGTCCAGTCCGGCCCGGACGAAGGACACGGTGCCGACGACGTACTCCTCGGGGTCGCGGTAGAACAGGGCCGGGTGGACGAAGGGGTCGTCGAGAGCGGCGGACGCCTCGCTCGTACTCATGACATCGACACCTCGATCGCCGCGATTCCGGGCCAGAGCATATCCAGCACCCTGCGCACCACGGCCGGCGGCCGGTGCAGCACGATCCTGCGCCCGTCCGGCAGCCGCTGTGCGGCGGCCGCGAGCGCACCGACCCCGGCGACGTCGACGAACGTCACCGCGGACAGCTCCAGGTAGTACTCATCCTCGTCCTCGCACAGCACGCCCTCCAGGGCACGTTCCCACTCCCCGCGCGTCCCCAGGCTGATCTCGCCCATGGCCCGCAGACCGGACCGCCCGGGCAGCGGGAGCAGTGTCAGTGCCGGCGCCACGTCGGCGGACCCGGCCGGGATCCCGTACCGGCTGTCCACATCCGCCTCCTCCTCGACGATCACCGTCTACCCGCCCGTCCCCCGGCCATGCGCCTGGTGTGCCCGTTCCCGCCGGCCGCCCCGGCCATGTGTAGGGAGACGGTACGCCGGGCAGGCGGACCGCGAGCACGAAACCGGACCGAAAGGCACAGGGGGCGCACGACGCCGTGACGACCGTCTCAGAGCACCGGGACGCAGACCGAACCGCCACAGCCCGGCCGCCGCTGACCGGACAGCTGGACACGCTGGTCGTCGAGGCCCGCGTGACTCACGGGCGGGCCGTGCTGCGACCACGCGGGGAACTCGTCCACGGCTGCGCCCGGACCCTGGCGCGCACGCTGGACGAGCTGCCGGCCGGGGTGCGGGAGATCGAGCTGGACATGTCCGGGGTGCACTTCATGGACACGGCCGGGCTGGCCTTCCTGGACCTGCTCGACGACCACCGGTACCGGCACGGGGTGACCGTGACCACCGGGAACTGGCGGGGCCAGCCGCGCCGCATCCTGGAGCTGGCCGGCCTGGACGGCACCGAGCCGCTGCGCAGCGCCGCCCACGGCGGTGCGGGGCCCGCCGGCCCGCCGCCGCGCACCACGTCGGCGGTGGCGCTGGAGCGCGCGGAGCGACTGCGGATGCTCCAGGAGGAGGTCGCGCAGCTGCGGCACGCCATCGCCTCGCGCCCGGTGATCGACCAGGCGCGCGGCATGCTGATGGCCACGCACGGCTGCAGCTCGCAGGAGGCGTGGACGATCCTGCGGGAGACCTCCCAGCTGTCCAACACCAAGCTGCGCACGGTGGCCGCGATGGTCACGGCCGGCGCGGGGGCCGACGGCGCTCCCCCGCCGCCGAGGATCCGCACGGCCCTGCGCACGGCGGTGGCCCGCCACCGCGTCTGACGCGCGTGTGGGCCGGTGATCTCCCGGGGTACTCGGCGCTCGACCGACGGACCCGGGAGGACACCATGACCACCCAACCCACCCCGTCCCAGGCCGAGGGCGAGCCGGACACCTCCGACCCGACGGACGAGCCGACGACCCCGCAGACGACACCGTCCCAGGCGGAGGGCGAGCGCGACGACGACACCGAGGTGACGGCGACGGCCGACACCACGCAGTGATCCGAGAGGGTGGCCGGAATCGGCCATGCGACTGAACGAGGCCCGGCACATCGGCGTGCCGGGCCTCACTTGTCGTATCCGCAGCTAGAAACGCTTCTGCACCTGTGGCGCCTGGTGGGGCGGGTGGGACTCGAACCCACGGCCGACGGATTATGAGTCCGCTGCTCTAACCGGCTGAGCTACCGCCCCATAGCGGCGTGTCGCGTACACGTGTACGCGCCGTGTGCCGCAGCATAGCCGCTCATACGATCTCCTGCCTCGCAGGGGCGACCTCGTATGCCCGCCACGAGCACGTCACATCTCTACAGGACCGCCCCGTCGCGCGGACGGTTCCCACCGCAATGAAAAAGGACCCCTACGGGGTCCTCGTTCAGCATGCTCCCCCGACTGGACTCGAACCAGTAACCTGCCGGTTAACAGCCGGCTGCTCTGCCAATTGAGCTACGGAGGACCGAGCTCCCCCGACTGGACTCGAACCAGTAACCTGCCGGTTAACAGCCGGCTGCTCTGCCAATTGAGCTACGGAGGAATGCCTCGTTCGCATCGAACGGACCTCCTGGGGTATCCGCCAGGGGGCGCTCGCTCGCTGCGACACATACATTAGCGCAAGCAGGGGGGTGCTCCGCCAATCGGTACCCCCGGCGCCGACGCCGCACCGCAGGACCGACACGAGGAAGGGTGGCCGCCATGCGCTACCGGCTCACGTTCGCCGCCGGACTCGCCCTGGGCTACGTGCTGGGCACGAAGGCCGGACGCGAACGCTACGAGCAGCTGAAGAAGTCCGCCCAGCAGCTGAGGCAGAACCCGGCCGTCCGCAACACCGCCGAGACGGCCGCCCAGCAGGGCCGCCAGTTCGCGGGCAAGGCGTACCACGCGGTCAGCGACCGCGTCGGCGACCACGTCCACATCCCCGACTCGGTGGCCCACCGGGTCAAGGCCCTGCGCGAACGCAGCGCCCACAACGGAGGAGCAAGCGACGACTGGGGCACGAGCAACACCTAGCCTTTCCGGCGCAGGGTGCTCGGACCCACCTCAAGGGGCGCGGGGAACTGCGCGAGCAACCACCCACGACCCGCACCCGACGACGAAGACCAGGCACCCCGATAACGCGCCCCCCACCCAAGCCGGCGCAGCGCTACGGCACAATCGGTGCTCATGGGGATAGTCGCCGGCTTGGACAGCTCACCGGACTTCACGCGCATCGTGGTCTGCGACACGGACACCGGTGCCGTACTGCGCCAGGGATACGCCCCGCATCCCGTGGAGGGGCGCCCGAGCGACGTGGACCCGCAGGCCTGGCTGCTCTCCCTCGGTGAGGCGGCCGGCGGCGGGCTCCTCGAAGGCGTGCAGGCGATCGGCGTCTCCGCGCAGCAGAACGCGCTGATCCCGCTGGACGCGCAGGGCGCCACCGTGCGCCCGGCGCTGGCCGGCGGCGACAAGCGGGCGCAGGTCGCGGCGGCCGACCTGGTGGACGCGCTCGGCGGGCGTGAGGCGTGGGCGCAGGCCGTGGGCTGTGTGCCGCAGGCCGCGCAGCCGGTGACCAAGCTGCGCTGGCTGGCCCGCAGCGAGCCGGACAACGCGCGGCGCACGGCGGTGCTGCTGCAGGCCCACGACTGGCTGGTGTGGCAGCTGCTGGGCCGGCCCGTCCGGAGGACCACGGACCGGGGCGGCGCCTCGGGCACCGGGTACTGGTCGGCGGCCACCGGCGCCTACCGGCCGGACCTGGTCGAGCTGGCGCTCGGCCACCAGGCGATGCTGCCGGAGGTGATCGGCCCCGCCGAGGCGGCCGGTACGACACCGGAGGGGCTGCTGATCTCGGCCGGCACCGGCGAGACGATGGCCGCCGCGTTCGGGCTCGGGATCGGGCTGGGGGACGCGGTGGTGTCCCTGGGCGCGTCGGGTTCGGTGATGGCCGTCCACCCCGAGGCGCTCGTCGACAGCACCGGGATGATCACCTCGCTGGCCGACGCGACCGGGATGCACCTGCCGGTCGTCACCACGCTCAACGCCGTCCGGGCCCTGCGCGGCGCCGCCGAACTGCTGGGGCTGCCGGACCTGGAGAGCCTGTCCGACCTGGCGATGAAGTCGACGCCGGGCGCGCACGGGCTGGTGCTGCTGCCATATCTGGAGGGTGAGCGCACCCCGCACCTGCCGCACACGGCGGGCACGCTGGCCGGGCTGCGGCGGGAGTCGATGAAGCCGGAGCACCTCGCGCGCGCCGCGTTCGAGGGGATGCTGTGCGGGCTCGCGGACGCGCTCGACGTGCTGCGCGGCCGGGGTGTGGACGTGCGGCGGATCTTCCTGCTGGGCGCGGCGGCGGAGCTGCCCGCGGTGCAGGCGGCGGCGCCCTCGCTGTTCGGCGCGCAGGTCGTCGTGCCGCAGCCGGCGGACTACGCGGCGATCGGCGCGGCGCGGCAGGCCGCGTGGGCGCTCGGGGTGTCGCAGGGCACGCTCGACCCGCGCACCCCGCCGGCCTGGCAGGGCGCGGCGGCGCAGGTGCTGGAGCCCGGTGAGGAACTGGCGGTCGGTCAGGCGGTGCGCCAGCAGTTCGTGTCGGTGCGGGAGCAGACCCACCCGGGGGCGCTGCGGCCGTGAGGGCCCACAGGCCGTGCGGCTCGCCGGGCCGTGAGGACCCACCGGTCGGCTTATCGGTTGAGGTAACGCGGGTGGAGTGTTCGACGATAGGGGCCACGGGCAACCGACGTGCCCCTGACGCCGACCGAGAGAACCCAGCGTGCTCATACGACTGCTACGGACCCATCTGAGGCCCTACAAGAAACCGATCGCCGTGCTGGTGCTGCTGCAGTTCCTGCAGACCTGCGCCACCCTGTACCTGCCCACGCTCAACGCGGACATCATCGACAACGGTGTCGTCAACGGCGACACCGGCTACATCCTCGGCCACGGCGGCCTGATGATCGGCATCTCGCTGGCGCAGGTCGTGTGCAACATCGGCGCCGTGTACTTCGGCGCGCGCACCGCCTCCGCGCTCGGCCGGGACGTGCGGGCCGCGGTCTTCGACCGGGTGCAGTCCTTCTCGGCGCGTGAGGTGGGTCACTTCGGAGCGCCCTCGCTCATCACCCGTACGACGAACGACGTGCAGCAGGTCCAGATGCTGGTCCTGATGACGTTCACCCTGATGGTGTCGGCGCCCATCATGTGCGTGGGCGGCATCGTGCTGTCGCTGGGACTTGATGTGCCGCTGTCCGGGGTGCTGGTCGCGGTGGTCCCGGTGCTGGCGGCCTGCGTCGCGCTGATCGTGCGCCGGCTGCGGCCGCTGTTCCGTTCCATGCAGGTGCGGCTGGACACGGTGAACCGGGTGCTGCGCGAGCAGATCACCGGCAACCGTGTCATCCGGGCCTTCGTGCGCGACGAGTACGAGCAGCAGCGCTTCCGGAAGGCCAACACCGAGCTGACCGAGGTGGCGCTGGGCACCGGCAATCTGCTCGCGCTGATGTTCCCGATGGTCATGACGGTCGTGAACCTGTCGTCGATCGCCGTGGTGTGGTTCGGCGCGCACCGCATCGACAGCGGCGGGATGCAGATCGGCGATCTGACGGCGTTCCTCGCCTATCTGATGCAGATCGTCATGTCCGTGATGATGGCCACCTTCATGTTCATGATGGTGCCGCGCGCCGAGGTGTGCGCCGAGCGCGTCCAGGAGGTGCTGGACACGGAGTCGAGCGTCGTGCCGCCGCTCGCGCCGGTCACCGAGCTGCGCCGGCACGGGCATCTGGAGATCCGCGCGGCCGGCTTCCGCTACCCGGGCGCCGAGGAGCCGGTGCTGAAGGCGATCGACCTCGTCGCGCGGCCCGGTGAGGTGACCGCCGTGATCGGCTCCACCGGCAGCGGCAAGTCGACGCTGCTCGGGCTGGTGCCGCGGCTGTTCGACGCCACGGACGGCGAGGTGCTCGTCGACGGCGTGGACGTACGCGAGATCGAGCCGAGGACGCTGGCGCGGACGGTCGGCATGGTGCCGCAGAAGCCGTACCTGTTCGCCGGGACGGTCGCGAGCAATCTGCGCTACGGCAATCCGGACGCCACCGACGAGCAGCTGTGGCACGCGCTGGAGGTGGCGCAGGCCAAGGACTTCGTCAGCCGGCTGGAGGGCGGGCTCGACGCGCCCATCGCGCAGGGCGGCACCAACGTCTCCGGCGGTCAGCGCCAGCGGCTCGCCATCGCCCGCACCCTGGTGCAGCGCCCGGAGATCTACCTGTTCGACGACTCCTTCTCCGCGCTGGACTACGCCACCGACGCCGCGCTGCGTGCCGCGCTGGGCCGGGAGACGGCCGAGGCGACCGTGGTGATCGTCGCCCAGCGGGTGGCGACCATCCGGGACGCCGACCGGATCGTCGTCCTCGACGAGGGCCGGGTCGTGGGCACGGGCACCCACCACGAGCTGATGGCCGACAACGAGACCTACCGGGAGATCGTGCTCTCCCAGCTGACGGAAGCGGAGGCTGCCTGATGGCGGGGCCCATGGGGCGGATGATGGCCGGGGGCGGCCCCGACAGCCGTTCGCTGGACTTCAAGAACTCGGGCAAACGGCTCGTCTCCCAGTTCAAGCCGGAGCGGGTCACCATCTACGCGCTGCTGGCGTGCGTGGTGGTCAGCGTCGGGCTGAGCGTGATCGGCCCGAAGATCCTCGGCAAGGCCACCGACCTGGTCTTCGCCGGGATCATCGGCCGGCACATGCCGGCCGGCACGACCAAGGAGCAGGCGCTGGCCGCCATGCGGGAGCGGGGCCAGGAACGGGTCGCCGACATGCTGAGCGGCACCGACTTCACGCCCGGCAAGGGCATCGACTTCGGCGCGGTCGGCAACGTCCTGCTGCTCGCGCTCGGCACGTTCCTGCTCGCCGGTCTGCTGATGGCGGTGGCGACGCGGCTGGTGAACCGGGCCGTGAACCGCACCATGTTCCGGCTGCGCGAGAACGTGCAGACGAAGCTGTCGCGGCTTCCGCTGTCGTACTTCGACAAGCGGCAGCGCGGCGAGGTGCTGTCCCGGGCGACCAACGACATCGACAACATCGGGCAGACGCTCCAGCAGTCGATGGGCCAGCTCATCAACTCGCTGCTGACGATCATCGGCGTGCTGGCGATGATGTTCTGGGTCTCCTGGATCCTGGCGCTGGTCGCGCTGGTGACCGTGCCGCTGTCGTTCGTGGTCGCCACCCGCGTCGGCAAGCGCTCGCAGCCGCACTTCGTGCAGCAGTGGCGCTCCACCGGCAAGCTGAACGCGCACATCGAGGAGATGTACACCGGGCACACCCTGGTGAAGGTGTTCGGCCGGCAGCAGGAGTCGGCGCGGCAGTTCGCCGAGCAGAACGAGGCGCTGTACGAGGCCGGGTTCAAGGCGCAGTTCAACAGCGGCATCATGCAGCCGCTGATGATGTGCGTGTCGAACCTGAACTATGTGCTGGTCGCGGTGGTCGGCGGCCTGCGGGTCGCGTCGGGTGCGCTGTCGATCGGTGATGTGCAGGCGTTCATCCAGTACTCCCGCCAGTTCTCCATGCCGCTGACGCAGGTCGCGTCGATGGCGAACCTGGTGCAGTCGGGCGTGGCCTCAGCGGAGCGCATCTTCGAACTGCTGGACGCCGAGGAGCAGGAGGCGGACCCGGTGCCGGCCGAGAGGCCCGTCGAGCTGCGCGGCCGGGTGGAGCTGGACCGGGTGCAGTTCCGCTACGACCCGGACAGGCCGCTCATCGAGGACCTGTCGCTGAAGGTGGAGCCCGGTCAGACGGTCGCGATCGTCGGCCCGACCGGCGCGGGCAAGACCACGCTGGTCAACCTCCTGATGCGGTTCTACGACGTGACCGGCGGCCGCATCACCCTGGACGGCGTGGACATCGCGCGGATGTCCCGGGACGAACTGCGCGCCGGCATCGGCATGGTGCTGCAGGACACCTGGCTGTTCGGCGGCACCATCGCGGAGAACATCGCCTACGGCGCGGCGCGGGAGGTCACCCGCGGGGAGATCGAGGAAGCGGCGCGCGCGGCGCACGCCGACCGGTTCGTGCGCACCCTGCCCGACGGCTACGACACCGTCATCGACGACGAGGGCACCGGCGTCAGCGCCGGTGAGAAGCAGCTGATCACCATCGCGCGGGCGTTCCTGTCCGACCCGGTGATCCTGGTCCTGGACGAGGCGACCAGCTCCGTCGACACCCGTACCGAGGTGCTGATCCAGAAGGCGATGGCCAAGCTCCAGCACGGGCGGACGTCGTTCGTGATCGCGCACCGGCTCTCCACGATCCGGGACGCGGACACGATCCTCGTCATGGAGAACGGCTCGATCGTGGAGCAGGGCTCGCACACTGAGCTGCTCGCGGCCGGCGGGGCCTACGAGCGGCTGTACCGGGCGCAGTTCGCGCAGGCCGTGGCCGAGGTCGACTGACCCATCCGGCGGGTCGCCCGGTGCCGGGCGACCCGCCGCTCAGTCCAGATAGCCCCTCAGCTGGTCCGCGAAGGCGTGGTCGCGGAGCTTGTTGAGGGTCTTGGACTCGATCTGCCGTATCCGCTCGCGGGTCACCCCGAACAGGCGGCCGATCTCCTCCAGGGTGCGCGGGCGCCCGTCGATGAGCCCGTAGCGCAGCTGGACGACCTTGCGCTCGCGTTCCCCGAGCGTGGACAGCACGGCTTCCAGGTGCTCCCGCAGCAGCAGGAACGCGGCCGACTCCACGGGGGAGGCCGCGTCGCCGTCCTCGATGAGGTCGCCGAGGGCGACGTCCTCCTCCTCGCCGACCGGGGCGTGCAGCGAGACCGGTTCCTGCGCGAGCCGCAGTACCTCGCTCACCCGCTCGGGCAGCAGGTCGAGCTCGGTGGCGACCTCCTCGGGCGTGGGTTCGTATCCGCGTTCCTGGAGCATGCGGCGCTGCACGCGCACGACCCGGTTGATGAGTTCGACGACGTGGACGGGCACGCGGATGGTGCGGGCCTGGTCGGCGAGCGCCCGGGACATGGCCTGGCGGATCCACCAGGTGGCGTAGGTGGAGAACTTGTAGCCGCGCGCGTAGTCGAACTTCTCCACGGCCCGGATCAGCCCGAGGTTGCCCTCCTGCACCAGGTCGAGCATGGTCAGGCCGCGTCCGACGTAGCGCTTGGCGACGGAGACGACGAGCCGCAGGTTGGCCTCGATCAGCCGCCGCTTGGCGACCCGGCCCATGACGACGAGCCGGTCCAGGTCGTGTGCGAGGCGGCTGTCCAGGTCGGGGGTGCCGGCGAGCTTCTCCTCGGCGAACAGCCCGGCTTCCACGCGCCGGGCGAGTTCGACCTCCTCGGCGGCGGTGAGCAGCGGGATACGGCCGATCTCGCGCAGGTACTGGCGGAACAGGTCGGCGGAGGGACCGCCGGTCTCGGCCCGGGCGGGTGCCGCCGCCTCGACGGGCTCGGGGTCCGGCTCGGCTTCCGCTTCGGCGGCCTCCCCGGCGGCCTCGACGAGGGCCTCGGCCGGTGGTTCGGCGGGCTCGGGCACAGCCTCCGGGTGGTGCACGGCGGGGCCCTGCGGTGGGACCGCGCCCAAGAGGTCGGCCTCCGCGTCGGCTTCCGGGGTGTCGGCGCCGGTGGCCGTACCGCTGTCGTTCTGGATGAGCGTCTGGGTCTGCACGGGGGCGACCTCCAGGGTGATCGCTGCTGAGGTGAGCGGACCGCGGCGGGTGTGGGACCCGTGGGGGACGGATCGGCCGCGCTCCGGGGACTCAGGCACCACACCCAGTGTGGGGTACGACACATCGCGGAAACGAGGGGCGTGCGATGACTTTTTGCGTCCGGTTCGTGACCGGGTGGTGACCGTGGAGGCCGCGGGGGTCAGAGCGCGGCGGCGCCGTGCGCGCGCAGCGCCTGGTCGTACTGCTGCAGGACCCACAGTTCGTTCTGCACGGCGGCCAGGGTGGCCGGGTCGCCGGTGGCGCCGAGGCGGGTCAGCTGGGACTGGATCTCGGTGATGCGGCGTTCCACGGCGCGGCGGCGGACGGTGACCAGGACGGTGCCGGCGTAGGTGTCGTCGACGGTGCGGCGCAGGATCGCCTCGACCGCCAGCTCCGTGACCATGGCGCGGACCTGGTCGTCGGGTGCGGCCTCGCGGACCCGGACCAGGTACTCCTGGGCGTCCTGGATGCCCTGCTCGGCGCCGCCGGCGTCCAGGATCGCCTGGCGTACGGCGGCGTAGGGCGGGGCGGTGAACTCGTCGACGCCGTACGCGTCGAAGGCCGGGGAGACCAGCTCGGGGCGCTGCAGGGCGAGCTTGAGCAGTTCGCGTTCGGTGGCGTAGACGGGGTTGCGCAGGGTGAGGGCCGGGCCGGAGAACGCCGGTCCGGAGCCGGCCGCCCACTGCTGCCGCGGGGACTGCGCGGCGGGTGCCGGGCCCTTGCCGCCGCGGTCGCGGGCCCAGCGGGCCAGCTGGGCCACCCGCTTGACGACGAACTGGGTGTCGAGGATGCCGAGCATCCCGGCGAGCTGCACGGCGACCTCGTGCTGGGCGCCGCTGTTCTTGATGCGGGCGACGATCGGCGCGGCCTCGTCCAGGGCGGCGGCGCGGCCGGCGGGGGTGTCGAGGTCGTAGCGGGCGACGATCTGGCGCAGCGCGAACTCGAACAGCGGGGTGCGCGGCTCGACCAGGTCGGCGACCGCCTCGTCGCCCTTGACCAGGCGCAGCTCGCACGGGTCCATGCCGTCCGGCGCGATGGCGATGTAGGTCTCGGCGGCGAACTTCTGGTCGTCCTCGAAGGCGCGCAGGGCCGCCTTCTGGCCGGCCGCGTCGCCGTCGAAGGTGAAGATCACGCGGGCGCTGCCGTTGTCCATCAGCAGCCGGCGCAGGATCTTGATGTGGTCGGTGCCGAAGGCCGTGCCGCAGGTCGCGATGGCCGTCGTCACTCCGGCCAGATGGCAGGCCATGACGTCGGTGTAGCCCTCGACGACGACCGCGCGGGAGGACTTCGCGATGTCCTTCTTCGCCAGGTCGATGCCGTACAGCACCTGGCTCTTGCGGTAGAGCGCGGTGTCGGGGGTGTTGAGGTACTTCGGGCCGTTGTCCGCCTCGTACAGCTTGCGGGCGCCGAAGCCGACGACGTCGCCGCCGATGTCGCGGATGGGCCACATCAGGCGGCCGCGGAAGCGGTCGATGGGGCCGCGGCGGCCCTCCTGGGCGAGCCCGGACAGCAGCAGCTCCTTGTCCGTGAAGCCCTTGCCGCGCAGGTAGCGCACCAGGTGGTCCCAGCCCTGGGGGCTGTAGCCCACGCCGAAGTGCAGGGCGGCGTTCTGGTCGAAGCCGCGCTCGGCGAGGAAGATCCGGCCGGTGTCGGCCTCGGGGCTGGTGGCGAGCTGCTCGGCGTACCACTCGGCGGCCACCTTGTGCGCCTCGACCAGGCGGATGCGCTCGCCGCGCTGGTGGGCGGGGTTGTAGCCGCCCTCCTCGTAGCGCAGGGTGATGCCGGCCTGGCCGGCGAGGCGCTCGACGGCCTCGGAGAAGGTCAGGTGGTCGACCTTCATCACGAAGGCGATGGTGTCGCCGCCCTCCTGGCAGCCGAAGCAGTGGAAGAGTCCCTTGCTCGGGCTGACCTGGAAGGACGGCGACTTCTCGTCATGGAAGGGGCACAGGCCCTTGAGGTTGCCGCCCCCGGCGTTGCGCAGCTGGAGGTACTCGGAGACGACGGCGTCGATCGGGACCGCGTCCCGTACCGCCTTCACGTCCTCGTCTCTGATCCGTCCTGCCACGCGTGAATTCTACGGGGCGGGAGTGACACTTCCGGGGCCACCGGTCCGGCCCCCGGCCGGGGGTCCGGGGGTTCCCCCCCCCCGGGAATCACAGCACGGGGCGGGAGTGACAGGCCTGATGCTCAGGAAGCGAGGCGCTCCAGCGGCACGTGCGGGTCGGCCAGGGCTTCCAGGTCCACCGGGGTCCGGGCCCGGATCAGTTTCTGGATCGGCTCTGTGACGTCCCACACGTTCACGTTCATCCCGGCCAGGACGCGGCCCTCCTTCACCCAGAACGCGATGAACTCCCGCTTGCCGGCGTCCCCGCGGATCACGACCTCGTCGTACGTGCCCGGGGGCGCCCACCCGCTGTACTCCATGCCGAGGTCGTACTGGTCGGTGAAGAAGTAGGGGATGCGGTCGTAGACGACGTCCTTGCCGAGCATCGCGCGGGCGGCGGCCGGTCCGCCGTTGAGCGCGTTCGCCCAGTGCTCCACCCGCAGCCGGGTGTCGAACAGGGCGAGCGGGAAGGACGCCACGTCACCGGCCGCGTGGATGTCCGGGTCGGAGGTGCGCAGCCGCTCGTCGACCACGACCCCGCCGCCGTGCGCCCGGTCGGCGATCTCCAGGCCCGCGGCCTCGGCGAGGCCGGTGCGGGGCGCGGCACCGATCGCCGCGAGCACGTCGTGCGCCGGGTGCTCCTGGCCGTCGTCGGTGCGGGCCGCGAGGACCACGCCGTCCTGGCCGACGATCTCGGTGAGCCGGGCACCGAAGTGGAAGCGGACACCGTGCTCGCGGTGCAGCTGCGCGAAGACGTTGCCCAGCTCGGGTCCGAGCGCGCCGTGCAGCGGGGTCTGCGACGGCTCGATCACCGTGACCTCGGCGCCGTACTCGCGGGCCGCCGCCGCGACCTCCAGGCCGATCCAGCCGCCGCCGGCGATCAGGAGGTGGCCGTTGTCCCGGCCGAGCGAGGTCAGCACGTGCTTGAGCCGCTCGGCGTGCGCGAGGCGGCGCAGATGGTGCACACCCGCCAGGTCGGTGCCCGGGATGGCCAGCCGGCGCGGCTCGGCGCCGGTCGCCAGCAGCAGCTTGTCGTAGTGGACGACGGTGCCGTCGTCTCCGAAGCGGACCGTCTTGGCGGCGCGGTCGATCGCGTCGACCGTCTGGCCCAGGTGCAGTTCGATGTCGTTCTGCGCGTACCAGGCCGGTTCGTGCACGAAGACGCTGTCGCGCTCCTCCTTGCCGAGGAGGTAGCCCTTGGACAGCGGCGGGCGTTCGTAGGGGTGGTCGCGCTCGTCGCTGATCAGTATCACGCGCCCGGTGAAGCCCTCCGCGCGGAGCGTCTCGGCCGCCTTGGCGCCGGCCAGGCCGCCTCCGACGATGACGAATGTCTGGTCCGCGTCGACCACTTGATGCCTCCTCGTAAGGGTGCCGCCACAGGGGAGCGTCCCGCACGGAGCGTGATGCGGGAAGAGGGTGTGGCCCGATCAGGCCACGGAGGGTCACATTCGGGTGGGGTTCGTTCCGGGTCTACGGCACAGGAACCTCCAGTGTCACGCGTGTCTCGTCAGCCTGGCGTGAAGGGAACGCGCCGAGGCGTCGGTGAGGGAGGCGATCTGGTCGACGATCACCCGTTTGCGCGCCCGGTCGTCGCCGGCCTTGTCGAACAGGGCGCGGAACTGCGGGTCGAGACCGTCCGGCGCGCGGGCGGTGAGCGCCTCGGCCAGTTCCAGGACGACGACGCGCTGGTCGGCGCGCAGCCGCTCCTGCTCGTCGCGCTGCATGACGTACCGGTCGGCGACCGCCTTCAGCACGGCGCACTCCAGGCGGGTCTCCCACGGCACGACCAGCTCGGCGTCGTAGCGGGTGAGCCGGCCCGAGCCGTACGCCTCCCGGGTGGCGCCCTCGGCGGCCAGGCAGAACCGGCCGATGAGCTGGCTGGTGGCGTCCTTCAGACGGGCCTGCGCGACGGCCGAGCCGTCGTAGCCGTGCGGCCACCACGGTTCGTCCTGCAGCCGGTCCAGGGCGGCGGCCAGTTCCGCGGGATCGGTGTCCTCGGGAACGTACCGGCCGATCGCGACGCGGAAGATGTCCTGCCGTTCGGGCTCGGCGTGCAGGCACACGGGGTCGATGTGCCCGGCGTGCAGGCCGTCCTCGACGTCGTGCACCGAGTACGCCACGTCGTCCGACCAGTCCATGACCTGCGCCTCGAAGCATCTGCGCGTGCCGGGGGCCTGCTTGCGGACCCAGTCGAAGACCGGGCGGTCGTCCTCGTACACGCCGAACTTCCCCGAGGACGGGTCGGTGGGGTGGGCGCCGCGCGGCCACGGGTACTTGGTGGCGGCGTCCAGCGCGGCGCGGGTGAGGTTGAGGCCGACGGAGCCCTCCTCGGTGAAGCGTTTGGGTTCGATGCGGGTGAGGAGTCTGAGGGACTGGGCGTTGCCCTCGAATCCGCCGCAGTCCTCCGCGAACTCGTTCAGCGCCTGTTCGCCGTTGTGGCCGAAGGGCGGGTGGCCCAGGTCGTGGGAGAGGCAGGCCGCCTCCACCAGGTCCGGATCGCAGCCGAGGGCCGCGCCGAGCTCCCGGCCCACCTGGGCGCACTCCAGGGAGTGGGTGAGCCGGGTGCGGGGGCTGGCGTCCCAGGCCGTGGCGCTGCGCTCGCCGGGGGTGACGACCTGGGTTTTGCCGGCGAGCCTTCTCAGGGCCGCGCTGTGCAGGACTCGGGCTCGGTCGCGCTGGAACGCGGTGCGGCCGGGGCGTTTTTCCGGTTCTTGGGCCCAGCGTTCGGTGTCCTGCTCGTCGTACGGCATGTCTCGACAGTAAGCGGGGGGTGTGACAAACGTGCGCCTACGCGTCTGCCGAGTTCTGTTTTCGTGCGAGTACAGGTGGTCTGTGGCTGGTCGCGCCCACGCGGCGGAGCCGCATGTCGATACAGCCCCGCGCCCCTTTCAGGCGGCGGTCGTCACCGGCATCGACAATGCCTGGTCGTATCTGCTCAGCACCAGACGCGCCATCGCCGGGTGGGCTCCCAGGGGGGCCGTCGCTATCCACGGTGTGGCCTTCGCGCACTCCGTTGCGAAGCGGCCCGGGGCCGTGAAGCAGGACGCCACGGCGATGCGGTGGCGGCCTCGTGCCGTCAGGGCTCTGATCGCCGTCTCCACCGTCGGGGTCGCCGCCGAGGCGTACGCCGGGACGACCGGGACGCCGAGGCGGTCGGCGAGGAGGCTCGCCGTGCGGCGGGTGCCGGCCGTCGAGTCGGGGTCGCGCGAGCCGGCCGAGGCCAGGACGACGCCGCCGGTGCGGCGGTCGGCGTCGGTCATACGGGTCGGCCAGCCGGCCTCGGTGAGGCGGGCGTGCAGGGCTTCCACCAGGAGGGGGTGCGGGCCCAGCGGGTCGGCCAGGCGGGCGCGTACCGGGGAGGCGGCCGCCAGCTCGGGGATGTCCTGCTTGACGTGGTAGCCGCGGCTGAGCAGCAGCGGCACCAGGACCGCCTCGGTGTCGCCGAGGGCGGCGAGGGTGTCGGGCAGCAGCGGGGCGTTGAGCTCGATGTGGCCGAGATGCACCGGCAGGTCCGGGCGCAGTTCGCGGACGCGTTCCAGCAGGGCGCGCACGGTGGTCAGGGCACGCGGGTCGCGGCTGCCGTGGGCCACGGCGACCAGGGCGGGCGGGGCGGGGCGGCGTCGGCCGTCGGGACGGACGAGGCGGAGCCGGCTGGCGAGCTGGGTGCCGATCGCGTTCATCAGGTGCGCCGTACTGTCGAGGTGGGCTTCGTCGCGGGGAGGGTTCGACGCCGTCATGGAAGGATCCTGCCGGTGTGAGGTTGCGTCTCCGTTGCGTGACCGTGACGGCTGTCTTTTCCTGGGGCTCACCTCGGGCCCGTGCGCGGTGTGAGCGAACCGGATCGTGTGGTGGCGCGTCCTGATGGATCGGGACCGATCAGGAGGGGGCCGCGGAAACGATGCGCCGATGGAGACTGCCCCGCACGCGTACCGGACAGCGCCGGCTGGTGCAGGCGGTGATGGCCGCTTGTGTGCTGGCGCTGCTGCCGGCGACCTGGATGTACGCCGTCACGGGCGACCGGCTGCGCAGTGCGGCCGACGTGCCGCACACCGAGGTCGCCGTCGTGTTCGGGGCGGGCCTGTGGGACGGCGAGCCGTCGCCGTACCTGGCGCACCGGCTGGACGCGGCGGCCGAGCTGTACCGGGCCGGGCGGATCGAGGTCGTGCTGGTGACCGGGGACAACAGCCGCGCGGACTACGACGAGCCGGACGCCATGCGGACGTATCTGCGCAAGCACGGGGTGCCGACGGAGCGGATCGTCAGCGACTACGCCGGCTTCGACACCTGGGACTCCTGTGTGCGGGCCAAGAAGATCTTCGGCGTGGACCGGGCGGTGCTGATCAGCCAGGGCTTCCACATCCGGCGGGCGGTCGCGCTGTGCCAGGCGGCGGGGATCACGTCGTACGGCGTCGGGGTGGCCGAGTGGCACGACGTGACCTGGTACTACGGCGGGACCCGGGAGGTCTTCGCGGCCGGCAAGGCGGCGCTGGACGCCCTCTTCCGGCCCGATCCGCGCTTCCTCGGGCCGAAGGAGCCGGGCGTGGCGCGGGCACTGGCGAGCCGGCGCTGACCGGCACCTCACGGCGGGGCCGGCCGGGCGGGGAGGTCGCCGTCCCGGCCGTGTAACACCAGGCCGTGCGGGCCCGTAACACGGCCGACGCAGGCTGAGGGGCATGCAGAACTCCGTGACGCCCACGCACTGCCCGTACTGCGCCCTGCAGTGCGGGATGAATCTCACGCCCGCGCCCGACGGGAGCGTGGAGGTGACGGAGCGCGCGGACTTCCCGGTGAACCGGGGGGCGCTGTGCGGGAAGGGGCGCACCGCTCCGGAGGTGCTGTCGTCCCGGGTGCGCCTGACCTCGCCGCTGGTGCGCTCCGACGAGGGCACGCTGGTGCCCGCCTCCTGGGAGGACGCGCTGGACCGGATCGCCGGGGCGCTCAGCGCGGTGCGCGCCGAGCACGGTCCGGACGGGGTCGGTGTGTTCGGCGGGGGCGGCCTGACCAACGAGAAGGCGTACACGCTCGGCAAGTTCGCCCGGGTGGTCCTCGGGACGTCCCAGATCGACTACAACGGGCGCTTTTGCATGTCGTCCGCCGCCGGGGCCGGGATCAAGGCGTTCGGGCTGGACCGGGGGCTGCCGTTCCCGCTGGAGGACATCCCGAGGACCGGCTGTGTGATCCTCGTCGGCTCCAATCCGGCGGAGACCATGCCGCCGTCGCTGCGCTACTTCAACGAGCTGAGGGAGAACGGCGGGAAGCTGATCGTCGTCGACCCGCGGCGCACCAGGACCGCCGAGCAGGCCGATCTGCACCTGGCGCCCCGGCCGGGCACCGATCTGGCGCTGGCGCTGGGCATGCTGCACCTGGTCGTCGCCGAGGGCCGGGTCGACGAGGAGTACGTGCGGCGGCGCACCGCCGGCTGGGAGCAGGCCCGCGCGGTGGCCATGGCGCACTGGCCGGAGTACGTGGAGCGGATCACGGGGGTGTCCGTTCCCGAACTGCGCGAGGCGGTGCGGATGTTCTGCGAGCCCGAGGCCGCGATGGTGCTCACCGCGCGCGGTCCCGAGCAGCAGTCCAAGGGCACGGACACCGTGGGCGCGTGGATCAACCTGTGCCTGGCGACCGGGCGGGCGGGACGGCCGCTGTCCGGGTACGGCTGTCTGACCGGGCAGGGCAACGGGCAGGGCGGGCGCGAACACGGGCAGAAGGCCGACCAGTTGCCCGGATACCGCAAGCTGGACGACCCGGCGGCGCGGCGCCATGTGGCCGAGGTGTGGGGGGTGGACCCGGACTCGCTGCCGGGGCCGGGGCGCAGCGCCTACGAGCTGCTGGACGCCCTCGGCACGGACATCCGCGCGCTGCTGCTGATGGGGTCCAACCCGGTGGTGTCGGCGCCGCGCGCCGCGCACATCGAGGAGCGGATCAGGTCGCTGGACTTCCTCGCGGTGTGCGACGTGGTGCTGTCGGAGACGGCGGCCCTCGCGGACGTCGTGCTGCCGGTGACGCAGTGGGCGGAGGAGACCGGCACGACGACGAACCTGGAGGGCAGGGTGCTGCTGCGCCGGCAGGCGCTCACGCCGCCCGAGGGGGTGCGCAGCGACCTGTACGTGCTGCACGAGCTGGCCGCCCGCTTCGGTGTGGAGAAGGGCTTCCCGGTGGACCCGGAGGAGGTCTTCGAGGAGCTGCGCCGGGCGAGCGCGGGCGGGCCCGCCGACTACTCCGGGATCACCTACCGGCGGCTGGCGGAGGAGAACGGCGTGTTCTGGCCGTGCCCGGCGCCGGACGAGGCCGGATCCGACCTGGCGGAGGGGGAGGACGCCGTGCTCGACGCCCCGCCGGCGGACGACCCGGCCGGTGAGGCGCCGGCGGGCCTGATCACGGCCCCGGCCGTACATCCGGGCACGCCCCGGCTGTTCCTCGACCGGTTCGCGACGCCGGACGGCCGGGCCCGGTTCGTGCCGGTGCCGCACCGCCCCTCGGCGGAGGAGCCGGACGAGGAGTACCCGGTGCTGCTGACCACGGGCCGGGTGGTCTCGCAGTACCAGTCGGGCGCGCAGACGCGCCGGGTGGAGGAGCTGAACAACGCGGCGCCCGGACCGTTCGTGGAGCTGCACCCGCGTCTGGCGGCCCGGCTGGGCGCGGCGGAGGGCGACCCGGTGGCCGTGGTCTCGCGGCGCGGCCGGGCGGTGGCACCGGCCCGGATCACCACCGCGATCCGCCCGGACACGGTGTTCATGCCGTTCCACTGGCCCGGTGCGGGCCGCGCCAACACCCTGACCAACCCGGCCCTGGACCCGACGTCGCGGATGCCGGAGTTCAAGGTGTGCGCGGTGCGGCTGGAGGCGGTCGCCTCCGGCCGGGTCACCGGCGACTGAGCCAGTCCCCGCCCTCGATGGGCCTGCCCCGCGCCCGCAGTCGTGCCGCGACCGCGGGCGCGGCGACGTACACCCAGGCGCGCACCGGGGTGCCGTCGGACTCCCGTACGGCCCGCCGTTGGACGCGCTCGTAGAGGTTGCGCGGGTCGCCGGGGACGTAGTCCTCCAACCGGTCGAGCTCCGCGAGCAGTTCGCCGTACGCCTCCGGCCGCGCGGTGACCAGCGCGCCACTGGCCACCGAGCCGCTGTCCTCGACGCCGTAGGGATAGCCGGGCCCCTCGTACAGGCGCAGACCGGTCATTGTCGCCGGCTCCTCGTGCGCCGTGCGGCCGCGCAGGAACACGTCGTGGTTGGGCTCGCCGGGGCGCAGGGTGCCGTAGACGAAGAACGGGAGTCGCGGCGGGGTCGGGGGCGTCACAGAAACGATTCTCACTCCTCACACACCTCCCCGTACGCGCTATGGACATGACATGTCGGGGCGCTTTTAAATCTGGGTCAACATCCGCGCCGCCCCCACGCGCCCCAGGGCGCCTCCCCGAGGAGACCGATGAGTCGGATACGGCAGCACGACCCGCAGTCCCGCACCCACCGCAGCTCCCGCACCGCCCGCCTCGCCGCCGCAGGCGTCGCCGCGACCACCGCGGCCCTGCTCGCCGCCACCCTGTCCCCCGCCGCGCAGGCGGCCGACAGACCGAGCCGGGCCACCGCGATCGCCAACGCCACGGACGTCCTGCGCTCCCACGCCACCGCGCTGGACCTGACCGACGCCGCCGTGCGCACGAGCGTGCGCGACGTGATCGTCGACAAGGACGGCACCCAGCACGTGCGCTACGACCGCACCTACCGCGGACTGCCGGTGCTGGGCGGCGACTTCGTGGTCCACCTCGCCCCCGACGGCGCCTACCGCAGTGCCTCCCGGGCCACGCGGTCCCCCGTGTCGCTGCCCAGCGTCACCCCGCGGGTCAGCGGTCCCAAGGCCGCCGACCTGGCCGCCAACGCGCTGCGCGCGGTGAACCTCGGCGAGACCCTGCGCAAGCTGACCGCCAAGCCCGAACTGGTCGTCGACGCCCTGCACGGCACGCCGAAGCTGGCCTGGCGCACCAACGCCGTCGCCCAGGACGCCCAGGGCAACCCGGTGGCCCGCACGGTCCTCACCGACGCCACCAGCGGCGCCCAGATCGACGCCTGGGACACCCTGGAGCACGCCACCGGCGACGGCAAGTCCCTCTACAGCGGCACCGTCGCGCTGGAGACGACCCAGTCCGGCTCGTCGTACCAGCTGAAGGACCCCACCCGCGGCAACACCTACACCGGTGACGCGGCCAACAAGACCGACCTGTGCTTCCTCGGCATCTGCTTCAGCCGGGCGCCGGCAACCGTGTTCACGGACGCCGACAACCACTGGGGCAGCGGCACCACCGCCGACCGCGCCTCGGCCGCCGTCGACGCCCAGTACGGAACGAACGAGACGTGGGACTACTACAAGAACGTCCACGGCCGCAACGGCATCGCCGGCGACGGCAAGGGCTCGTACAACCGCGTCCACTACGGCAGCAACTACAACAACGCCTTCTGGGACGACAGTTGCTTCTGCATGACCTACGGCGACGGTGACGGCACGACGTTCGGCCCGCTGGTCGCCCTCGACGTCGCCGGGCACGAGATGACGCACGGCGTCACCTCCAAGACCGCCGCGCTGACCTACTCCGGCGAGTCCGGCGGGCTCAACGAGGCCACCTCCGACATCCTCGGCACGATGGTGGAGTGGTACGCCAACAACTCCTCCGACCAGGGCGACTACCTCATCGGCGAGAAGATCGTGAAGCCCGGCTTCGGCAAGGCCGCCCTGCGCTTCATGGACAAGCCGTCCAAGGACGGGAGTTCGGCGGACTACTGGAGTTCCTCGGTCGGGAACCTGGACGTGCACTACTCCTCCGGCGTCGCCAACCACTTCGCCTACCTGCTCGCCGAGGGCAGCGGCGCCAAGACCATCAACGGCGTCAGCTACGACTCGCCGACGGCCAACGGCTCCACGGTCACCGGCATCGGACGGGACAAGGTCGGCAAGATCTGGTACCGGGCGCTGACGGTCTACATGACCTCCTCGACGAACTACGCGGGCGCGCGTGCGGCGACCCTGAACGCCGCGAAGGACCTCTACGGCGCGGGCAGCGCCGAGTACAACGCGGTGGCGGCGGCGTGGAGCGCCGTCAACGTGAACTGACCCACCCGACATCCGACTCAGCGACGGCCGCCCCTCACCGGGGCGGCCGTTTCGCGTTCCCGGCCGGCTTCCGCCCTGGTCCGCCGCCCCCGATACGGGGCCGATGCACTCCCGGTGCGCCTGCGGAGCGGCTGCGATACCGCGGTCCGGTTGGCTCGTACCCGTAAGCCAGTTCAGCGACGCACCTCTTCCAGGCACATCCCACTTCTCGACGAACGGGGGCGCGATGAAGACGCCGGGGGCCGGGCCCACGACCGGCACCGTGGTGCAGAAGTACGGCGGCAGTTCGCTGGCCACGCCCGAACACCTGCACAAGGTCGCACAGCGCGTCGCCGCGACCGCCGGCTCCGGCCGGCGGGTGGCCGTGGTCGTCTCGGCACAGGGCAAGACCACCGACCGACTGCTCGGCGCGGCCCACGAGATCAACCCGCACCCCGCCGGACGGGAGCTGGACCTGCTGCTCGCCACCGGCGAGACCGCCTCCGCGTCGCTGACGGCCATGGCCCTGCAGCGGCTCGGCGTCGCCGCGACCGCGCTGAGCGGGGCGCACACGGGCATCCTGGGCACCGGGCCGCACGGCGCCGGGGTCGTGGCCGCGGTCGACACCGAGCGCGTCGAAGGGCTCCTGGCGGCCGGGCACGTGGTGGTGATCGCCGGCTTCCAGGCGGTCGGCGCGGACGGCGAGCTCGTCACCCTCGGCCGGGGCGGCTCCGACACCACGGCCGTGGCCGTCGCCGCCGAACTCGGCGCCGGCCACTGCGAGATCTACACCGACGTGCCCGGGGTGCTGACCGCGGACCCGCGTCTGGTGCCGGGCGCCCGGCTGCTGCCCGAGCTGGACATGGACGTCATGGCCGAGATGGCCTTCGCCGGCGCCAAGGTCATGCACTCGCGCGCGGTGGAGCTGGCCGCCCTGTGCGGCATCGACATCCACGTGGGGCACGCGGCCGGCCGGGACATCGGCACCCGAATCCATGCCAACGACGGAGAGAGCATGCTGGAGACCAGGACCGCCGTCGTGGCGGTCGTGCACGATCAGAACGTCGCGCAGGTCACCGTGCGCACCGGCCGGGCCCTGGAGAACCCCGCGCGGGAGATCTTCCGCGCCCTGGACCGGCAGGCCGTGCCGGCCGACATGACGACCGTGGTCGCCGAGACGGGCGGCGGGCACGCGGTCACGCTGACGGTCCCGCACACCCGGGTCGAGGCCGTGCGCCGCTCGCTCGCCGAGCACGCGGGCGGCTCGGCCGGCGCGGTGACCGTGGACGAGTCCGTGGCCACCGTGTCGATCGTCGGCAAGGGCCTGCTCAGCCGCCCCCGGTACGCGGCACGCATGCTCGACGCGCTCACCGGCCGCGGCATCCACGCCGGTTCGCTGACGGCCTCGCAGTCCCGTGTGTCGGTCACCGTGCCGCAGGGCGAGGTGGGCCAGGCCGTACGCCTGCTGCACACGGAGTTCGGTCTCGACGCGCCGCAGGACAGCGGCTCGCCGGTGCTGGCCGTCCGCCCCTGACCGCGTCCCTCTGCCGGCCCCGGGCGGCACCGACGACACCACAGGAGTACCCATGACCACCCTGACCGCGCCCGACGTCCATCTGCCCTTCGCCCGCAGGCTGCGGCTGAACCGGCTGCACCACCACACGCCGGGCCGCCTGCTGATCGTCCCCCTCGACCACTCCGTCACCGACGGCCCCGTCACCGGCGGCAGCCGGCTGGGCTCGCTGGTGGGCGAGCTGGCCTCGCACCACGTCGACGCGGTGGTGCTGCACAAGGGCTCGGTACGGCTGGTGGACCCCGAGTGGTTCACCCGTACCTCGCTGATCGTGCACCTGAGCGCCAGCACCGTGCACGCGCCCGACCCCGACACCAAGTACCTGGTCGCCAGCGTCGAGGAGAGCCTGCGCTGGGGCGCCGACGCGGTCAGCGTGCATGTGAACCTGGGCTCCGGCGAGGAGGCCCGCCAGGTCGCCGACCTCGCCGCGGTCGCCGACGCCTGCGACCGCTGGAACGTCCCGCTGATGGCGATGATGTACCCGCGCGGCCCCCGGATCGACAATCCGCGCGACCCCGCGCTGGTCGCCCACGCCGTCCAGCTCGCCGCCGACCTCGGCGCCGACGTCGTCAAGACCCTCTACGTCGGTGACGTGGAGGCGATGCGGGACGTCACCCGGACCGCACCCGTCCCGGTCGTCGTGGTCGGCGGGCCGCGCACCGACGACGAGAGCGCCACCCTCGCCTACGTCGCGGACGCCATGAGCGGCGGCGCGGCCGGCGTCGCGATGGGCCGCAACGTGTTCCAGGCCCCGGACCCCGGGGCGATGGCCGACAAACTCTCCGACCTCATCCACAACGGGTCCACGGCCGGGCAGGCATCGCCGGCCAAAGGAGCCGTGCCCGCCTGAGCAGCGCCCGGGCACCTCGCACCACGTTCGCGACCGCTCCTCCAGTGACACACAGGAAACGAGGCATACGTCCATGAAGATCAGCTGGCTCGACATCCGTTCGCTCGGCGAGGCCCGGGACGCGATCGTCCAGGAGGCCCTGCACCACCGGGTGGAGGCGATCGTCGCCGACGACGTGGCGGACCTGAAGGACCTGCCGCCCACTGTCACGAAGGTGCTGCTCCCGCTGGGCAAGCCGCTGCCGGAGGACTTCGGCGAGGCCACGGTCGTCGTCGTCGACCCGGCCGCGCACGGGGTCACGCCCGCCGAGCTGGCGCTGCGTCACCCCGAGCTGGAGTTCGGGCGGTTCGTGGAGATCGTCGACGCGCCGACGCTGGAGGACGCCTGCGAGTCGGCGCGCACCGAGAAGTGGAGCGTGCTGCTCTTCCGCGACCCGACGAAGATCCCCCTGGAGATCGTGATCGCCGCGGCGGCGCGGGCCAAGGGCTCGCTCATCACGGTCGCCCAGGACGTCGAGGAGGCGGAGATCATCTTCGGGGTGCTGGAACACGGCTCGGACGGCGTGATGATGGCGCCCAAGGCCGTCGGCGACACCGCCGCGCTCAAGCGGGCCGCCGAGGCGGACGTGCCGAACCTCGCCCTGGTCGAGCTGCGCGTCGTGAAGACGACGCACATCGGGATGGGTGAGCGGGCCTGCGTGGACACCTGCACGCACTTCCGCGAGGACGAGGGCATCCTCGTCGGCTCGCACTCCAAGGGCATGATCCTGTGCGTCAGCGAGACCCACCCGCTGCCGTACATGCCGACCCGCCCCTTCCGGGTCAACGCCGGCGCGATCCACTCGTACACGCTGGGCAAGGACGAGCGCACCAACTACCTCAGCGAGCTGACGGCGGGCAGCAAGGTGACCGCCGTGGACGTCAAGGGCAACACCCGGCTGGTGACGGTGGGCCGGGTGAAGATCGAGTCCCGCCCGCTGATCTCCATCGACGCGGAGGCCCCGAACGGGCAGCGGGTCAACCTGATCCTGCAGGACGACTGGCACGTGCGGGTGCTGGGCCCGGGCGGCGCGGTGCTCAACAGCACCGAACTCAAGCCCGGTGACACGGTGCTGGGCTACCTGCCGAGCGAGGACCGCCACGTCGGGTACCCGATCAACGAGTTCTGCCTGGAGAAGTAGCCCCGTCCTTCCCCCGGCACCCGGCCGTGCCGCCCTGCGACGGGCGGCACGGCCGTCGCGTGTCAGCGGCCCGGTTCCCGCGCCGGCTGAGGGGGCGCGGCCGGCTGCCGCGGACCGGCCGCACCGGCCCGCAGCAGCCGCGGAGCCAGCAGGACGGCCGTCGCACCCACCGCGCCGGCCAGCGCGAACAGCGGAAAGCCCCAGTGCTCCTGGTGACGGCTGATCAGATGGCCGCCGAGCCAGGGGCTGACCACCGCACCCACCCGGCCCACACCGGCGACCCAGCCGAGCCCCGGCGCGCGCAGGGACGGCGGATACAGCCGGCCGGCCGCCGCGTAGACCATCGTCGAGGCGCTGTAGAGCCAGATCCCGGCGAGGGTGATGACGACGTACGTGACCGCCACCGGCAGATGGACGGCGAGCAGGAGCAGCACGCCGGCCGTCAGCAGGAACCAGATCCCGGACACCCGGACCGGGCCGAAGCGCTCGGCGACCGTGCCCGCGATCAGCATGCCGACGACGCCCCCGGCGTTGAGGGCCATCAGCATCCCCACCGACGAGGTCACCCCGTACCCGGAGGACCGCATCAGCTGCGGCAGCCAGGTGCTGACCCCGTACACCAGCATCAGCCCGCAGCCCGAGCCGAGCCACAGCAGCGCCGTCGACCAGCGGCGGCCCGGTGCGACCAGCCGGCCCACCGCGCGCAGCCGCCCGCCGGCCCCCTCGGCCTCCTCGGCGCGCTCGGCGGCGGCCGGCACGCCGTGGCGCCGGGCCACCGCCTCGGCCTGTGCCGTGCGCCCCTTGAGCCGCAGCACGGCCGGCGACTCCGGCAGCAGGAACAGCAGCAGCGGGGCGGCGACGACGGCGGGCAGCACGCCGGCGCCGAACGCCCACCGCCAGCCGTGGTCCGGGATCACCGCCAGGCCCAGCCCGGTCGCGGCCATGCCGCCCGCGTGATAGCCGGACATCAGCACACCGGTGGCCAGAGCGGCCCGACCGGCTGGGGCGAACTCGGTGACCAGCGCGATACAGACCGGGATCAGCCCGCCGAGACCGAGGCCGGTCACCAGGCGCCCGGCGGCGAACACCGGGACGGAAGGGGCCAGGGCGCACACACCGGAACCGGCCGAGAAGGCCAGCACACAGCCGACCAGCACGGGCCGGCGGCCGAGCCCGTCGGTGAGGCTGCCGCAGCCCAGCGCGCCGAGCAGCATCCCGAAGGTGGTCCAGCTGCCGATGGTGCCGGCCGTCGCCGCGCCCAGGCCGAAGTGCGCGTCGTCGAGCAGATACGGCAGCGCGGCGCCGTAGACCATGACGTCGAAGCCGTCGAAGAAGACCGCCGTCCAGCACAGCGCGAGCACGGCCGCGGTGGCCGCGGGGAACGTCCGGGGGGTCGTGGAGAGGGACATGGTGAGCCTTCGGTGTCCGAAGCGGAAACGGCGGCGCCGGACCTCGGGCCGTGTGGGGCTGTTCCGAGGTCCGGCGCCGCCGGAGGGGAGCTACTTGTCGTAGCGGTACCACTTGGTGTGGTCGATGAGGTCCGCCGGCGTCATGGTGTGCCAGGGGCCGAGCGGGGTGTGCAGCGAGGGCACGTCCTCGGTGTCCTCGATCGGCAGGTAGTGCGGCACGTGCGGGTGCCGCTGCTGCCACAGCGACCAGCACCGGTCGATCATGCAGTGGTTGAGGAAGAACACCGGGTCGTTCGGGGAGCCGATGTACATCATGTGGCCGCCCACCCAGACGTGCCCGGCCGCGTGCAGCTTGCCCGCCTTCTCCTCCCAGGGGAACTTGGTGTAGCCCTCCAGGTGGTTGCGGAAGCTGTTGTACGGCGCCTCGCTGCCCGAGGTGTGGTTGAACGGCGCGCTGTCGTAGACGGTCAGGTTCAGGGTGTCGTCCAGCTCCTTGGGCGTGGGGAGCTTGTCCGTCAGGGTGCCCATGTCGCGGACCAGGTAGTCGCGGTCGTCCTGGGTGTAGTGGCCGTTGAGGGCGGGGTTCTCGTCACCCACCGGCACGACGCTGACGTTGAGGACCCAGCCGTTGTCCCGGGCGAACGCGCCGGTCATCACCCGCCGGTCGCCGGGCCGGCCGTTGCCGCCCATGAACTCCTCGTCCCACAGCGGGGAGTCCTCGCCGTGGTCGATGCTCCAGTCCCAGTACGGCAGGGTGACCCGCGGGTCGACCTTCTGCAGTTCGCGTTCGAAGCGCAGCAGGTACTGCCGGTGCCAGGGCAGGAAGCCGGGGTTGATGTGGCCGAGCCGCTTGCCGGTCTCCTTGTCGAGGTAGTCCGTGGAGTTGACCCGTATGTGCAGGGCCACGAACCGGTCGTAGATCCCTCTGCGCTTGATCTCCTTGACGGCGTGGATGAAGCGGCGCTTCTCCTCGCGGGTCATGTCCAGATGGTTCTTGCGGATGTGCGCCATGGCGGGGTGTCCGTTCGTCCTTGATGAGGTCGCGGGGCGTGTCAGGCGTCGACGACGGTGATGTGGGAGCCGTGCGGCGAGGGCAGCAGGGCCGCTCCGCGCAGCTCCTCGACGGCCCGGCGCGCGGCGTGCAGCGGGGTGGGCGCCATCTCGTAGTGGCACATGGAGCTGAGGTAGGCGTGCTCGCCGAACTTCATCAGGTGCAGCGGACGCCCGTCGATGGTGACGCCGCCGCCCTCGGAGGCGGGCGCGACGCGGATGGTGCGGCCCTGGTAGCGCTCGGTGTGGCCGGTGTCGGCGGCGCCGGCGGCCGCGGCGGCCGGCTCCTGTGCGGTGTCGCCCGCGGCGCCGGTGGCGAACGGGACCGCTCCGGCGGCGGCGACGAAGGCCGCGCCCGCGGTGAGTTTGACGACGTCGCGCCGGTCCATGGACATGTGCGTGCCTCTTTCGTGAGTGACGGGGAAATCGGTCGCGGTTGCCTCAGCCGGCGACCACGACGCCCTTGGGCTCCAGCAGGAACTGGGTGTAGTTGTCGTCGTGCGGGATGCCCGGCACGGCCGTCCACGGCAGCACGGTGCCGCGCGTCACCTTGCGCACGCTGGGCTCGCGCACCGCCGCGTCCAGCAGGTCCTCGCGGTCGGTGAGCAGGTTGAGGACGAGGGAGTCGCGCAGCGGTGCCGTGCCGTCGGCCTCGGTCCAGGGCGCGACGACGACGAACGGGAAGGGCAGTTCGACACCGACGGCCGGATGGTCGGCGCGGTCGGCGGACAGCACCAGCGGGCGCAGCAGGCAGGAACCGTCGGGCAGCTCCACCACCGGTCCGGCGCCGTCGTGGCGGGCGCTGTGGTCGGTCAGGCCGGCCGGCAGCGCCGCGATCTGCCCGCGGATGCGCTCGGCCCGCTCCCGGTCGGTGACCAGCAGGGTGGCGCCCTCGTCGGTGGCGGACACCGACGGCAGGGCGGCGAGGTGCCGGGCGAGCCGGTCGGCGACGTCGGGCGCGGGCCGGGTGGTGAGCACCGCGGAGAGGTTGGTGCAGCGGGTGCCGCCGTCGAACGCGGCGGACAGCGCCAGATGGGCGACGACCGTGTCGTCCGGGTCGGTGTCCAGCAGGGCCTTGGTGCGGCCGGGCCCGCGCACCGCGACCGACTCCGCGCCGCGCCAGCGCCGCACCGCGCTGTCCCCGCCGTAGACGATGCCCCGGTCGGCCTCGCTCAGCAGGAACTCGCCGGTGCGGTGGGAGCAGGGCAGATACGCGGCCTTGTGGGCGGGCAGGCCCGCCGCGAGCAGGGCGCGCAGCAGCCGCAGCGGGGTGAACGGGTCGCGGCTGCCGGGCCGTACGACGACGCTGTAGCCGTGGTAGAGGGCCTGCGCCCAGGTGACGTTGGGCACCGGGTGGTTGCTGGCCATGACGGCGGCGAACACCCGGCCGCGGGGCACCCAGCGGGTCTCGTAGCCCTCGCCGAAGCCGGTGCCGGGCAGTTCGGCGGCGGTGGTCTCGGGCAGTTCGCACAGCTCGGCGGTCAGGTCGCGGATCGCCTGCCGCAGGGCGGCCCTGGTCAGACCGGTGGCGTGGGCGGTGTGCCGGAGGTAGTCCTCGGGGCTCTCGCCGTCCAGGTCGGCCGCGGCGAACAGCTCGGCGGCACGCTCGAAGACATGGGCGCCGGGCGGGCGGCCGTCGGCGTGCCGGCGCAGCTCGCCGAGTGCCGCGACCGCCATCAGCTGGGGCGCGGTGCCGATGTCGGCGAGGTCGCCGCCGCGCACGCTGGGCAGCGGGGCGCGGTCGGAGCTGGGCTGGGTGCGGCCGCAGACGAACGGGTCGACGGTGAGCAGGGCGGCGGTGGCCATCAGTAGACCCCCTCGATGACGCGGACGTCGTCGACGCTGCGGTAGGTCTGCACATCGGCCAGCCCGTCCACGGGTGAGCCGTCGGCCGCGGCGACGCGGATCGCGCTGTCCCGCTCCAGCACGTTGGGCAGGAACATCTCCTCGCTCACCAGGTGCAGCCGCACCCGGCCGCGCTCCCCCGGCGCCACCAGCGCGCCGTCGTCGTCGACGAGTTGGAGCCGGGTGGTGTCCGGGTAGGGCTCGAAGACGCAGCGGTGGGTGTCGTCCGGCCGGGGCGGGCGCTGCGGGGCGACGCCCATGAGGCTGTTGCCGTAGATGCCGACGACCGCGGCCTCGGGGAAGAACACCTCGTCGAGCTGGCGCAGGTTCTCGGCGCTGATGGAGGTGCCCGCCCAGATGATCGCCCGCACACCGCGGCGCACCGCCTCGTACAGCTTCGGCCGGGCGCAGATGGCCTCCAGCAGCGGCGGGGTGGTGCTCAGCACGGTCACCGGCTGGCTGCTCAGGACGGTCTCGGCCTGGTCCAGGACGTGCTGGACGTACTCGTCGGTGTCCGCCTGGCGGCCCTGGCCCAGCAGCCGCTTGACCCAGCGCGGGTCGAGGTCGACGGTGTAGAACAGGCCGCGGCCCAGGGCGGCGTACCCGGCGACGTCGAAGCCGATGACGTGCGGTCCGCTGGGGCCCAGGTGAAGCCAGTTGCCGCGCTCGGGCACGCCGGCGTCGATGAGGCGCTGCCGGGCCCATTCGAGCATCACGGAGCGGTAGCCGCTGTCGACGATGCGCTTGGGCGAGCCGGTGGTGCCGCCGGAGTCGTACACCCGGAAGGCGTGGCCGGACAGGCCCCGGGGGATCAGGTCCTCGGCGGGCACGGTGCGCAGCTCGGCGCTGACGTCGGGGAAGTGGGCCAGGTCGGCGAGGCCCCGCACGTCGGTGACCGGGTCGAAGCCCAGCGTGGGCCGTTTGGCGAGCCAGAACGCGGAGCCGGTGTCCGCCCCGAAGTGCCAGGCCATGGCGGTGCGTATGTGCTGGTCGAATGCGGAGTCGGTACGGGTGGCTGTGGTCATGGCAGCGATGCGCTCCTCGACATGGAAAGGCGCCGACCCGCTCATCCTTCGGTCGGCGCCTATCGCTGCTGTATCGCTGTTGTTTCGCGGGGTCGTGACGTGCTCAGTCGGCCTTCCTGCCGAGGGTGAGCGCGGCCAGGGCGCCCACGAGCGGGAAGACGGCGACCAGGGCGAGGACGTCGGTGAGGTCGAGCGACTTCACCAGCGCGCCGGCGGTGGCGCTGCCGACGCCGCCGCCGACGAAGAAGCTGAGGTTGAGCAGGCCCATCGCGCCGCCGCGCAGGGCGGGTTCGACGCGGGCGGACATCAGGGCGGTGGTGATGACCTGGGTGACGGCGAACGCGGCGAAGCCCAGGGAGGCGCCGACGACCGGGGGCGCCGGGTTGCCGGTGGCGGCGGTCAGGGCGACCACGGCGGCCATGGCGAAGGCGATGCCGCTGAGCAGCAGCCGGCCGCCGCGGCCCCCGGCGACCCGTCCGGCGACCCGGGAGAGGACCGCGCCGAAGGCGGCGCCGGGCAGCAGCCAGGAGCCGACGGCCAGCACGCTCCAGCCGTGCTCGCGGACCAGGATCTGCGGTACGGCGTACATGGCGGCGAACAGACCGGCGTAGACGCCGACGCCGGTGAGCGCGGCCCGCAGGAAAGTCGCGTCCGTGACGAGCACGCGCGGCACGAACGACACCGGGTTGGTGCGGACCCGGGCGGTCAGCGCGGCGGCGGACACCAGCAGGGCGACGGCCAGGGCGATCACCACGGGGGCGGTCAGGCCGAGCGCGTAGGACTGGATCAGCACCAGGAACGACATCGCAGCCACCGTGAGCAGGACCGCGCCGGGCAGGTCCAGCGTGCGGCCGCTGCCGCGCCTGAGCGAGGCGGGGCGCAGGCACAGGGGAACGGCGAGCAGGGACAGGGCGGGCAGGACGAGGGTGACGCGCCAGGTCACCCACTCGGTGAACACGCCGCCGGCGAGGGTGGCGCTGGCCGAGAACACGGCCATGGTGGCGCCGAACCCGCCGAGCACCTTGGGCCGGTCGGCCGGGTCGGCGGCGGCGGACAGCGCCAGCGCGCCGGAGGTCATGGCGCCGGAGCCGGAGGCGAGCACGAACCGGCCGACGACCAGGGTGCCGATGTTCGGGGCGAGCAGGCACACGACGGTGCCCAGGGCGAGGACCAGCGAGCCGAGCAGCAGGGAGGTGCGCAGGCCCCGGGAGTCGGCGAGCCGGCCGAACAGCGCGGTGCCGACGCCGAGGGCGAGGGCGTGCGCGGTGAGCACCCAGGCGGCGGCGGACGGGGTGGCGTGCAGGGAGGCGGCCACGTCGGGCAGGGCGACGCCCGCCGCGGTGACGCCGAAGACGGCGGGGCCGAACAGGGCCCCGTAGCGCAGTCCGGCGGAGCGGGCGCTGAGGACGAGCGGGGGCGGGCCGGCCGTGGTGGTCACGGCCTGTTCAGTGGTCATGGGTTTCCTCACAGGAGAGCGGAAGAGTCAGGGGTGAGGGGGGATCAGGGCAGCTCGGGTCGCAGGGCGATGCCGCGGCGGAAGAGGTTCTTCGGGTCGTAGGCGTCCTTCGCGCGGCACAGCCGGGCGTACGTCTGCGGGTCGTAGCAGTCGGCGGCGGTGTCCGCGGCGTCCGGCCCGGCGAGGAAGTTCAGGTAGCGCCGGCCGGTGCCCCAGGGCGCGAGCGGGCGAAGGACGCGGTCGGCGCGGCCGGGCAGCGACAGGGTGGACAGGGTGAAGGCGCCGTCCCGGTTGCCGACGGCGTTGGGCACGGCGGGCGGCCGGGCCAGGGCGCCGCCCAGGTGGCGCAGTTCCACCATCGGGTCGGTGCAGTCGGCGTCCGGCCCGGCCACGGTGAGCAGGGCGTCCAGGGCGGCGTCGTCCAGGTCGCGCAGCACGATGTTGCGCTCGTGGTAGGGCAGGGGCTCGGTGGGGTCCTGGTGGATGTCCGCGACGGAGGCGTACGGCATCTCGCCGACGGTGTCGCACAGCGTGGTGCCGGCCGCGCGCAGCGGCCGGACCAGTGCCTCGCCCTCGTCGGCCGGGCCGGTGGAGGCGATGCGGACGTGGACGGCCAGTGCTCCGCTCGGATGGCCGGGCACGCCGGGAAGCTCGGGCAGCCGCAGCAGGGCCACGGAGGACGTCATGGACTCGGGCACCTCCCGTGTCCAGTCCCGCCAGGCGCGCAGCACGGCGGGTGCCTGGTCGCCGGGGAAGTACAGGCCGCCGCCGTAGAGGCGGGCCACCGGCATCAGGCGGAACTCCAGGGAGGTGACGATGCCGAAGTTGCCCTTGCCGCCGCGCACGGCCCAGAACAGCTCGCCGTCCTGCTGCGGGGTGACCGTGCGGTGTTCGGCGTCGGCGGTGACGATCCGGAAGGAGGTGACGTGGTCGGCGGCGTAGCCGTACTGCCGGCCGAGCGGGCCGAGGCCGCCGCCCAGGGTGTAGCCGACGACGCCGACCAGCGGGGAGGAGCCGTTGAGCGGGGCCAGGCCGTGCCGGGCGGCGGCCGCGATGACCTGATGCCACTGGGCGCCGGCCTCGACGCGGGCGGTGCGGGCCGCGGGGTCGACGCGGACGGCGTTCATCCGGCGGGTGCCGATGAGCAGGGCCCGTTCGTCGGGGGCAGCGATGCCGTGCCCGGTGGCCTGTACGCCGACCGGCAGGCCCAGCGCGTCGGCGAACCGGACGGCGGCGCTGACGTCCTCCTCGCGGGCCGCCGCGACCAGTACGGCGGGACGGTGGCGGGCGATCAGGTTGAAGCCGGCGAGCTCGGCCTCGTAGCCGGGGTCGTCCGGGAGCAGTACCTCGCCCTTGAGCTGGCCGGCGAGGCCGTCCAGGGCGCTGTCCTCGACGGGTGAGTGCTGCGGCAAGCGTGCCACGGGCGGTCCCTTCCTGTGCGTGCGGCCAGTCGCGCCGCGTTGACGACACAGGCGAGTGTTCCGGCCGCCCGGTGCGGCCCCCATCCCCTTCCGGCGAGGGAGTTCACGACGCGGCGCCCCCTCATTCGAGGGGGCGCCGACGGTGGTTCAGCCCCCGTAGGAGGCGGTGGGCCGGCTCGCGAGGTCGTCCGGGCAGAAGGGGAACGCGCCGCTCCCGCCGCTGCGGTCGGCCGCGCCGCCGAGGATGAACCGCTCCAGTGCCTGGAGCCGTTCCCCGGGCTCGATGGCGAGTTCCTCGCGGAAGCGCCGGTGGGTGTCCCGGTACAGCGCCAGCGCGTCGGCCGTACGGCCGGAGCGGTACAGGGCGATCATCAGCTGGGCGACGAGCGTCTCCCGGAACGGGTGCTCGGTGACGTTGTGGGTCAGCTCCCCGAGGATGCCGCGGTGGCCGCCGAGCTGTAACTCCAGCTCGAAGCAATCCTCCAGGGCGGAGTGGTAGTCCTCGTGGTACTTCAGGGACACCGCGTCCAGCAGGGCGCTGCCCAGTCCCGCGCCGAGCGGGCCGCGCCACAGGGCCAGCGCGTCCCGGTAGAGCAGCGCCGCGGCCGTGCCGGGCGAGCGGTGGGCCTCGGCGCGGGCCTGGGCGAGCGTCCGGGTGAACCGGATCAGGTCGACGTCGTCCTCGCTGACCCGCAGTTGGTAGCCCGTGCGGTGCGTCTCGATGACGGCGGGCACGTCACCGGCGCAGAACTGCCGTCGCAGGGACGACACACAGATCCTTATCTGGCTGCGTGCGGTCACCGGCGGCGCGTCGTCCCATATCCCGCGGATCAGGCGCTCGACGTCGACCACCCGATTGCTTTCCAGGAGCAGCATGATCAGAAGAATGCGCTGCCGGTTTCCACTGAGCTTCACTTCCCCCTTGGCGCCGTGCACGACAAGAGGCCCGAGTACCTGAAATGTGGGCCGCCTACTCAAGATCTCCCCCATGATCTTCGTCGGCGGCGTGGTCATTCGCCGCCTGTTCAACAGCTCACCAGCTGGGCAGGAACTTTAGCCCCCATCCTTCAACCGCTGCCAACTGGTGACTGATTTCACTGCCCAGACGCACCATTTCGTCGAGCAATCGCG
This sequence comes from Streptomyces sp. Ru71, assembly GCF_002920535.1. Lineage (GTDB taxonomy): Bacteria > Actinomycetota > Actinomycetes > Streptomycetales > Streptomycetaceae > Streptomyces. Next base: position 36,689 of record NZ_PQSS01000055.1, read on the forward strand.
CGCGGTCCAGGCCGCCCGCGTCCAGCGCCCGCAAACCGGAGCGATTCGCCAGCTCGATCACCCGTACTTTGGCGTTCTCGTCGTCGGACGCCACGAAGACATCGACGGGTTGCTCGTCGATGTCCCCGCGGAAGATCGACTCGGCGTCGCCCGCCGCGCACGCACGCACCCATCTGGCCTGGGGGTACGCGGTGACCAGGTCGCGCATCCGCCCGTCGAGCGGAGACCGGCCCGGCGGCGCGGTGACATCGACGAGGATCTTCCCGTCCGGTTCTTCACTCAACATTTGCAGAAAGCACACAGACTCATGACGGTTCAGCGCGAGGATCACGAATTCTGGCCGAAACGCCACAGTCGGTGACGTGGCGACGACGCCGCCGGGCGCACCCGCGGCGGCCTCCACGGCCACCTCCCGGGCCCGGCCCTCCGCGGGGTCGGCCAGCAGGACGTGCGCGCCCGCGAGTGCCGCGCGGCGTGCCATCGCCCTGCCCATGTCGCCGGCCCCGATGATTCCCACCTTCATATCTCGCTCGACTCCTCGTCACGGACCTGCGGCCCCCCACCTCGTCCCCTCGTCGAGGCCGCTGCGGGCCGGGGGCGCGGGACGCCGGGCCGGACCGCCACCGCAGATGCTGGCGCCGCCGGACCGCGGCCGCATCCCCGCATTCGCGGGGTTCCGGGCCGGTGCGCCCGTGCCGCCAAGCGGCCGGCCGCACCCCCCCCTCAAACGTGGGGTTGGCCCGCCCCGCCCGGGCTGGAAGGATCGGAACGTGACCAGTGCCTCGCGTATCGAGACCGGCCGTACGGAACTGCTCGCGCGCGCCGCCAAGAGCTCCGACCCGCTCGCCCTGTTCGCGCAGGCCTCGCAGCACCTGCGCAGGCTGCTGCCGTACGACGCCGCCGTGTGGCGGGCCACCGACCCGCACACCGGGATGATGTCGGCGCCGATCCGCGCGGAGAACCTGGACGAGACCGGCTGTGCCGTCTACTGGGAGAGCGAGCTGTTCACGGAGAACGTGAACCTCTTCCGCGACCTGGCCCAGGCACCGGTCCCGGTCGCCGGGCTGCGGGAGACGACCGGCGACCTGCCGGCCCGCAGCAGCCTGTACCAGGCGTTCATGAAGCCGCGCGGGCTCCAGGACGAACTGCGCGCGGTGCTGCGCGTCGGAGGCCGGCCGCACGGGCACATCAGCCTCTTCCGGGCGGCCGGCCGGCCCGCGTTCGGACCGGCCGAGACCCGGCTGGTGGAGAGCCTGGTGACCCCGCTGGCGAAGAAGCTGCGCTCGTTCGCGGGGGCCGCCCCGCACTCCCTGCCGGACGCCCCGCACGGGCCCGGCCTGCTGCTGTTCGACGCGTCCGGGGCGCTGATGTCGGCCAACGACGACGCCCGCGCCCATCTGGAGGACCTGCCCGACGCGCCCGCCGCGCCGGCCGCGGGCGGGCTGCGGGTGCCGGCCTGGGTGCAGTCCACCGCGCTGAAGGCCCGCGCCATCTCCGAGGAGCGCGACCGCGGCCACGCGCGGGTACGGGTCCGCTCGCGCAGCGGCCGCTGGCTGGTGTGCCACGCCTCCTGCCTGCGCGAGCCGAACGGTTCTCTCGGCCCGTCGGCCGTGGTCATCGAACCGGCGAAGACCTCCGAGATAGTCCCTTTGATCGTCGACGCCTACGAACTGACCGACCGGGAGACGGAAGTGACCGGCTGTATCGCCCGCGGGCTGTCCACGGGGCAGATCGCGGAGCAGTTGCTGCTGTCGCCGCACACGGTCCGCGACTACATCAAATCCGTCTTCGAGAAGGTCGGGGTCTCCAGTCGCGGCGAACTGGTGGGGAAGTTGTTCACGGAGTACTACGCGCCTTATGCGGAACCCGGCATTCTCCGGGTCCACGACTAATTCCCGGGGTATTTCCGCTTCCCTCTCCGCACCCCTCCGTCCGCCGTAAAACCTTTCACCGAACCTTTTTCTGATTCAACGAAAGGCGCTCTTCCCCCGGCTGTCAGGAAACGGTCGTGGCGTAGGAGCTGAGCAGGTTGAAGTTCTGCACGTACGCGTCGTGCGGGGCGTCGCCCTCCAGACGCAGCAGCGCCTCGTCGTTGTCCCGCAGGGAGGACTCGTCGAGGTTGTGCGAGCCGGTGAAGGTCCACTTGGTGTCGGGGTGGCCGGCGTAGTTGCCCTCGATCGTGAAGTACTTGGAGTGCACCAGGTAGCCGTCGGTGGTGTTCAGCTTCTTCAGCGAGAGGTTGGCGTGGCCCTTGAGGGTGGCCTCGTCGTTGCTGTTGGCGTACACGATCTGCACCGAGCAGCCCTGGCCGGCCAGGTTGACCAGCGCCTGGGCGACCGCGTCGCGGTGCAGGGCGAAGGCGGCGACGCGCACGACGGACTTGTGCGTGGAGGTGCCGACGGTCGTGTTGCCCGGGCAGGAGACGTTGTTGAGGATGTCGACCACGACGTCGCCGGTGGACTGCGGGAAGAAGTAGTACTTCTCGGTGCCGACCTTGGCGGTCGTGTAGTAGTTGCTGGTGCGGTTCTCGGCGGCGAGGTCGTTGAAGTAGTTGACGTACGCCGTGTACAGCTCGGTGTTGCCGACCACGGTGTAGGCGTTGTTGAAGTACTTGTCGACGTTCAGCGAGGTCTGGTTGGCGGAGGCCTGGATGACCACGTCCTCGGCCACGCCCGCGTCGCCGATGCGGGAGAACGTGAAGAACTTGTTGTGGTTGATCGGGTTGGTGCCGCCCGTGGCGATGCAGGCGCCCTGGCTGCCGCACACGTGCACCCAGGAGGTCGCCGACATGGAGGTGCCCAGCTCGGCCTTGAGGCTCGCCACGGCGGCCGAGTCGGCGTACTGCGCGTCCAGCACGACGCGGATGTCGACGCCGCGCTGGTGGGCGCGGATCAGGGCGTCGGCGTAGTCCTGGTCCTTCAGCGCGTACATGCTGGCGCGGATCAGGCGGCCGGGCTGGGTGTTGTCGATCGCCTTGATGATGTGGTCCTTGACGGCGTTCTGTTCGGCCGTCGTGCCCTTGGGGTTGTTGAACACCGCGCCGGTCACGATGGGCGCGTCGACCGCGCTGGAGACACCGGTGGTCGGCAGGAACATGGTGGTGGCCAGAAGGGTCGTCACGAGCAGGCGCTTGCGCACGCGGGGGCTCCTCGAAGATCGTCGCGGATGCGGGCACCAGATGAGACCACACTTCTCCACGTCTTCGCCATGCTCATGACTGTGAGGTGGGAGACGGTCCGTCAGGGGTGACGGACGGCCCGTCAGTCGCCGGTGAAACGGATGCGATGGTCGCCCTCCGGCGCCGCCACGCACCGCCGCGCCCACGCGCCGAGCGTCTCCAGCACCGTCGCCTCCGACGGCGTGAGGTCGCCGGCGTCGACCCGGTCGAGGTCCGCGAGCAGCAGCTCGCACCAGTAGGCGTCGAAGACGTGGTCGGCGTAGGGGTCGAGGCGGGCCGTCGTCGGCAACCGGTCGCGGCCCTGGCGGTCCACCAGGCGGGCGATCTCGCCGTCCTCGATCAGGAGGTCCAGGACCTCCTCCCGGTGTCGCTTGCGTCCGGCCTTCGCCGCCTTGGCCTGAGCCGGCGCGTATCTGACGAGTTCGATGGTGAAGCCCATGGGTGGCCGTTTCGGTGAGGGAACCGCAGCACGCCGGCTTCGGTACGACGGCGACGCCGCCCGCCACCAGTGTGCTGTCCACCGGCCGACCGGTGCGGTGCTCGGCGCACGCCTGTGACCGAACCGTGCCCGCTCCCCCGTTCACACAGGTGGGCCACGCCCATCCGGTGCTCTTCGCCGGCCGGCTCGATCCCCCCGGTGACCTGCTGAAACAGCGTCGGGGGCGGACTGTGCGGCTCCCTGACGACACCCGTTCGGCGTGCTTTTGACGAGCTCTCAGGAAGCGGACGCGGCGCGCTGCGACTTACCTCGGAAGGGCAGGGGCAACCGATCCGCTCGAAGGAGCACCGATGCGACGCACCGCCCGCGCGCTGACCGCAGCCGCGTTCGCCGCCGCCGCCCTGGGCGCACTCGCCGCGCCCGGTCACGCGGCCGACACCGGCGCCCTCCAGGTGTACCCGACCACCGCGGTGCCCGGCGCCGACGTCACGGTGAACACCGCGGCGTGCGGCGACGGCAACGCCGCGACGGGCGACGCCGGCGCGGTCGGCGCGGGCAGGTTCACGCTGGCGCCCAGCACGCACGAGGGCGAGGCGATCGGGCAGTTCCGGGTGCCGCCGAGCGCGCAGCCGGGGACGTACGAGATCGTCGCCACCTGCGCCGAGGGCGGCCGCGTCGTCCGCGGTGACCTGGTGGTGGCGCTGGACGCCGGGCGCGGGCAGTTGCAGCCGCACGGCAGTGTGAAGACGGGGGTCGGCGGAGCCCTGGGCCCCGACCCCGTACAGACCGCGGCAGGCGTGGCGGCTCTCGCCGTCGCCGCCGCGGGCGGTACCTGGCTCCTGCATCGCCGGGCGAGAGGCGACGGGATCTGACGGACACCCTCCGCTGTCCGTCCGCCGGTACCGCGGGTCCCTCCCCCTCCGGGTCCGACGCCCCTCGCGGCCCGGAGGGGGGCACGGGGCCGCCACAGCTCCGGGCGGCTCAAGCAGCCGTCCACGTCGAGAGGGGTCACCATGCGCCGGGTCGGCAACACCCCGATAGCGGCCGTCACCGCCGCCGCCCTGTGCACCGGCGCCTGGCTGCTGCACAACGGCACCGCCGGGCACGCCCCGCCGCAGCCGTCGGCCGCCGAGGCGTCCGCCGACCCCGGCGCCGAGCGCTCCGCGGCGCCCGCGCTGCCGCCCTCCCCGCCCGACCGGATCCGCATACCCTCGATCCGCGTGAACGCCCCGCTGATGGGCCTGTCCCTCACCCCCGCCGGCAGCCTGGACGTGCCGCCCGCCGGCCGCAGGAACCTCGCCGGCTGGTACGAGGCCGGCACCACCCCCGGCGAACGCGGCACCGCGATCGTCGCCGGGCACGTCGACAACGCCGACGGCCCCGCCGTCTTCTTCGCCCTCGGCGCGCTGAAGAAGGGCGCCGCCATCGAGGTGGACCGGCGCGACGGCTCCACGGCCGTGTTCACCGTGGACGCCGTCGAGGTCTACCGGGCGCGGGACTTCCCCGACGACAAGGTCTACGGCGCCGCCCCGCGCCCCGAGCTACGCGTGATCACCTGTGGCGGCGGCTACTCCCGCTCCACCGGCTACCAGGGCAACGTGGTCGTCTTCGCCCACCTCACCGGAAGCCGCCGCTGACCCCTCCCCCAGCACATGCTCCTTGCCCCACTCCCCCAGCGGCGCCAGCGCGGCGTTCAGCGCCTCGCCGCGCGCCGTCAGGGAGTACTCCACGCACGGCGGCACCTCGTCGTACTCCGCGCGGTGCACGATCCCGTCCGCCTCCAGCTCCCGCAGATGCGAGGCGAGCACCTTCTCCGTGACCCCGGGCAGCGCCCGGCGCAGCTCGCCGAAGCGGTGCGGGCGCTCCGACAGCGCCCACAGGATGAGCACCTTCCACTTGCCTCCGATGACGTCCATCGCCGCGTCGATCCCGCACTGGTACGCCCCCGGCCGCCGTCCGATCGGCATGCCCTCCCCTTCCTGCCTGCTCGCTTTCCCGGTGGTAACCACCCACTTCCAAGTACGTACTTGAGCAGGCCGTTCCCCCCTACCAGCCTTAACGGCATGACCGACCCGAACCGTTCCCCCGTCGACCTACCCACCACCCTTCCCACCGCCGGGCCCATCACCCTGCTCGGCACCGGTGACATGGGCACCGCGCTGGCCCGTGCCTGGCTCGCCGCCGGCCACCCCGTCACCGTCTGGAACCGCACCGCCGCCCGCGCCGAACCCCTCGCCGCCGAGGGCGCCACCGTCGCCGCGAGCGCCGCCGAGGCCGTGGCCGCGAGCCCGCTGGTCGTGGCCTGCCTGCTGGACGACGCCTCCGTCGGGGCGGCCCTTGAGGACGCCGACCTCACCGGCCGCGACCTGGTGAACCTCACCACCGGCACCCCGGCCGACGCCCGCGCCCGCGCCGAGTGGGCGACGGCGCGCGGCGCCCGCTTCCTGGACGGCGGGATCATGGCCGTACCGCCGATGATCGGTGCGCCGGACAGCGGCGGGTACGTCTTCTACAGCGGCTCGGCCGAGCTCTTCGAGGAGCACCGCAACGCGCTCGCCGTCCCCGCCGGCACGGTGTACGTCGGCGCCGACCCCGGCCTCGCCGCGCTGCACGACGTGGCGCTGCTGAGCGCGATGTACGGCATGTTCGCCGGGATCACACACGCCTTCGCGCTGATCGGCGGGGAGGACGTCGAGCCGAAGGAGTTCGCACCGCTGCTGACCTCCTGGCTGGGCGCGATGGCGCCCATGGCCCTGCAGACCGCGGAACGGCTGACCACCGGCGACTACCGCACCGGGGTCGTCTCCAACCTCGCCATGCAGGTCGCCGGCAGCGCCACCCTGCTGCGCACGGCCGAGGAGCAGCAGGTCAGCGCCGAACTGCTCACCCCCGTCCTGGCCCTCATGCGGCGCCGGCTCGACGACGGCCACGGCGAGGAGGACACCACCGGCCTGGTGGACCTGCTGCGCCGGGCGGGCCGGCCGCACTGACCCGCTGCGGCGACCGCGCGGGCGGTCGAGCGGGGCGGACATGACCCGGCCCCGCTCTCCCGGTACCGGGAGAGCGGGGCCGAAGGGAGCAGGCGCCGGCGTCAGCGGGTGCGGACCTGGTAGGCCGTGACCCGGACCGTCTCGTCGTCCAGGCACTGGCCCGAGGCCAGGTCGAAGCGCTGCTTGAGCAGCGGGGAGGCGACGTAGGGGCGGCCCTGGTGGGTGCCGGTCAGGCCGCGGGAGAGGACCGCCGCGCCGGTGAACGGGTCGCGGTTGTCGATGGCGTACACCGCGCCGGTGCGGTCCTGGAAGACGGCCACCTGCCGGCCGTCGGGCAGCAGGGCCGCCACTCCGCGGCCCGGAGTCAGGACGCTCAGGTCGCACACCGTGAACCAGGCGTCGGCGAGCTGCAGCTGAACCTTCAGGTCGGTGGTCTCAAGAGCCAGGGTCATCGCTGGGCGCTTCCTTCCAGGACGTCCACCGCGTCACCGGTGGGCCGCATGCCGATGGACAGCAGCGGCAGGTCGGGCTTGATCTGGTCGCGTTCGGGGACGAAGGCGACGACCGGATCCGGGATGTCCGGCGCGTTCACGAAGGAGACGAACCGGGCGAGCTTGTCGGGGTCGTTGATGGTCTCGGCCCACTCGTCGCGGTAGTGCGCCACGTGCGCCCGCATCAGCGTCTCCAGCTCGTCGCAGATGCCGAGCGAGTCGTGCACCACCACGTCCCGCACGTGGTCCAGGCCGCCCGGGATGCGCTCCAGCCAGGTGCTGGTGCGCTCCAGGGGCTCGGCGGTGCGGATGTAGAACATCAGGAACCGGTCGATCAGACGGACCAGTTCGGCGTCGGACAGGTCCTGCGCGAGCAGGTCAGCGTGGCGCGGGGTGGCGCCGCCGTTGCCGCCGACGTACAGGTTCCAGCCGTTGGCGGTGGCGATGACCCCGAAGTCCTTCGACTGCGCCTCGGCGCACTCCCGCTGGCAGCCGGAGACCGCCGACTTGAGCTTGTGCGGGGAGCGCAGCCCCCGGTAGCGCAGCTCCAGGTCGATCGCCATCCGGACGGAGTCCTGCACGCCGTAGCGGCACCAGGTGGACCCCACACAGGACTTCACGGTGCGCAGCGCCTTGCCGTAGGCGTGCCCGGACTCGAAGCCGGCGTCCACCAGCCGGGCCCAGATCAGCGGCAGCTGCTCGACGCGCGCGCCGAACAGGTCGATCCGCTGGCCGCCGGTGATCTTCGTGTAGAGCCCGAAGTCCCGGGCGACCTCGCCGATCACGATCAGCTTCTCGGGGGCGATCTCACCGCCGGGGATGCGGGGGACGACGGAGTACGAGCCGTTCTTCTGCAGGTTGGCGAGGAAGTGGTCGTTGCTGTCCTGCAGCGCCGCCTGCTCGCCGTCCAGGACGTAACCGCTGGCGCCGATCGTCGGGGCGAGGGAGGCGATGATCGACGCCACCGCCGGCTTGCAGATCTCGCAGCCGTCGCCGCCCCGGGCGCCCTCCCGGCCGTACCGGTCGAGGAGCTCCTGGTAGGAGGTGATGCGCAGGGCGAGGACGATCTCGTACAGCTCCTCGCGGGTCTGGCCGAAGCAGCCGCACAGCCCCTTGTCGACCTCGACTCCGGACGCCTCCAGCTCGGCGGTGACCAGCTGCCCGAGCACCTTCACACAGCTGCCGCAGCCGGTGCCGGCCTTGGTGCACTTCTTCACCTCGGGCACGGTCGTGCACTGGTGGTCGGTGACCGCGCCCCGGATGGTGCCCTTGCTCACGTTGTGGCAGGAGCAGATGATCGCGTCGTCGGGCAGGGCGGAGGGACCGATCTGGGCGGGTGCGCCCGCGCCGGCCGGCAGGACCAGGGCCTCCGGCGCGACGGGCGGGACCGACCCGGTCAGCGCCCGCAGGGTGCCGTACGCGTCCGCGTCGCCGACCAGGATGCCGCCGAGCAGTGAGCCGTCGCGGCCGATGACCAGCTTCTTGTACAGGCCGGCGCGGGAGTCGGAGTAGACGACGTCCAGGCAGTCCTCGGTGGTGCCGTGCGCGTCGCCGAAGGAGGCCACGTCGACGCCGAGCAGCTTGAGCTTGGTGGACAGGTCGGCGCCGGTGAAGGACGCCTCGTCCGCGGCGATGGTGGCGGCGGCCGTCTCGGCCTGCTCGTACCCGGGCGCGACCAGCCCGTACACGCGCCCGTCCACGGCCAGCGCGCACTCGCCGATCGCGAACACGTGCGGGTCGGTGACGGTGCGGCACTGCGCGTCGACGCTGATGCCGCCGCGCTCGCCGACGGCCAGGCCGCAGTCGCGGGCGAGCTGGTCGCGGGGCCGGACACCGGCGGAGAAGATCACCATGTCGGTGGCGATCTCGGACCCGTCGGACAGCTTCATACCGGTGACGGCGCCGTCGGCGCCGACCAGGATCTCCTGTGTGCCCACACCCGTGTGGACGGACAGGCCCATGTCCGCGATGGTGCGCAGCAGTGCCGCACCGCCGCCCTCGTCGACCTGCACCGGCATCAGGCGCGGCGCGAACTCCACGATGTGCGTCTCGACCCCGAGCCCCTTGAGCGCGCCGGCGGCCTCCAGGCCGAGCAGTCCGCCGCCGACGACGGCACCGGTGGACGCCTTGCTCCTGGCGTACTCCTCGATGGCCAGCAGGTCCTCGATGGTCCGGTAGACGAAACACCCGGTGGCGTCCTTGCCGGGCACGGGCGGGACGAACGGGAACGACCCGGTGGCGAGGACCAGGGTGTCGTAGGCGAAGACCCGCCCCGAGCGGGCGGTGACGGTGCGCTCGTCGCGGTCGACGGCGACGGCCGGATCACCGACGTACAGCTCGATGCCGTGCTCGTCGATGAACTCCATGTCGGTCATGGAGAGGTCTTCCGGCGTCCGGCCGGAGAAGTACGAGGTGAGGGCGACGCGGTCGTAGGCGGGGCGCGGCTCCTCGCACAGCACGACCACGCGGTGCGTGGCGGTCAGACCGCGCTCGGCGAGCGCTTCGAGGAAGCGCTGGCCGACCATGCCGTGGCCGACGAGCACGATCGTGGGGGTGGTGTCCGTGGACATCAGGAGCCTCCGTCATGGGTGAGCAGGTGGAGCAGGGGGCCGCCGTCCGACGGGAGCGGCTCTGCTCCCTCCCAGGCGCGGGCGAGCGCGCCGACGGTGCGGAGTTCGCCGACGAGAACCCCGCCGACCAGGCGGTCGTCGCGGACGACGACCTTGCGGTAGGTGCCCCGGGTGGCGTCGGTGAGCTGCACGACGTCGTCGCCGGGAAGCGGAACGGTCTCGCCGAACGCGGCGAGGTCGAGACCGGCGAGGGTGAGCCGGGTCAGGGAACGGGTCCCGGTGTAGCGGGCGGCATCGCGGCCGGCCAGCAACTCGGCCAGCACGTCCGCCTGTTCGAGGGCCGGGGCGGCGAGCCCGTAGACGTTGCCGTCGTGCTGGGCGCAGTCCCCGATGGCGCGGATCGCCGGGTCGGAGGTGCGCAGCTCGTCGTCGACGAGGATGCCCTTGTGGACGGCGAGCCCGGCGTCCTTGGCGAGCCCGGCGCGCGGATGCACTCCGCAGGCGAGGACGACCAGTTCGGCGTCGAGCGCGAACCCGTCGCCCATCTCCACGGACCGGACCGCACCGCCGACGCAGCGCACGTCGCGCACCCGGCACTCGGTGTGCACCTCGACGCCGAGATCGGTGAGGTGCCGCTTGACCAGCTTCGAGGCGTTCGGGTCGAGCTGCCGTTCCATGAGCCGCTCGGACTGCTGGGCGAGCACGACCTGGGCACCGCGGACGGCGAGCGCGCGGGCGGCGGAGACCCCGAGGAGCCCGCCCCCGATCACGACTGCCTTGCTGCCGGGCCGCACGGCCTTCGACAGCCCGAGACAGTCGTCCATGGTCCGAAAGGCGTGAACGCCCTCGGGCAGTTCATGATCAGGCGTGAACAGCCCCCGAAGCGGCGGCAGCACGGGATTCGACCCGGTGGCCAGAACCAGCGTGTCGTACGCGATCCGGGTCCCGTCCGCGCAGCGGACGGTCCGCTCGGCGCGGTCGATGCCGGTCACCCGGGCACGCACCAGGTCGGCCGGCGCGGGGAGGGCGATCACGTCCGGGCTGTACCGGCCGGCCAGCACCTCGGCGAGCAGCACCCGGTTGTACGGGCGGTGCTCCTCCTCACCGACCAGCGTGGCGGCCACACCCAGCTCACCGAGCCGCTGGGCGAGACGAACGCCCGCGAGCCCGGCGCCGATCACCACCACACGCGTTTTCGAGGTCATGCCCAAGAGCGTGCGGCGCGGGTGTTTCCCGGTGGGTTCACCTCTGTTTCCCCGGAGGAACGCTGCGCTCAGCGGGGGCGGGGGTGGGTGTGAGGGTTCGGGGTGGGGGTGGGGCGGCTGTGAGGAAGGCGTTTTGGCAGGTGGGGAGCGGGGTCCGAGCACCAGACCCCGCCCGCCGGAGCCGCTCGCACGGGGGGCGTCAGTCCCTGCGGATCAGCTCGGGATCGATCCGCCGCCCGATCAACGGCAGGGACCCGAGCGCGGCGACGCCTACGGCGCCGATGGCGCACCCGATCAGCAACGGCACCCCGTCCCCGTCCCAGAAGATGTCCCCGCCCCCGGTGACGAGATAGCTCGACTCGGCCGCCTTCCCGGCGACCACGGCCAGCACGAGCCCCACGGCCAACGGCACGACGACCTGCGCGACCTGCACGGCCCGCAACGTCCGGGGCCGGGCCCCGAGCAAGGCGAGCGCGGTGACCTGCGAACGCCGTTCCACGGCCCGGTCGGCGGAGGCTACGAGGTAGGCGGCTACGCCGATGATCAGGCCTAGGACCATGCCTACGGCGAGGAGGGTTTTGACGATGCCGATCTGCTGAAGAGCGGTGACATTGATACCGAAGGGCTGCACGTCGATCGTGGGATCGACGCTGCCGACGCTGTCCAGCACGTTCCGCACAGTCGCAGGATCCGAATCGCTGAGCAGCGTCAGCTCCCCGCTCACCGGCAGGTAGCCGGCCGGAAGGAACGAGGGAGGTACAAGAAGCTCGGCGTCAAGCGCTCCGATCTCCGGCCAGTCCCTGTACCGGATGATCTCCTCGGGCACCCTGACTTGAACGACCCGTTTGTCGCCATGCTTCTGCACTTCGAAGGCATGGGGACTTCCGGGCTCCCCCAGACCTTCGTAATCGCCCTCCTCCCTTAGGCGAACGACACGGTTGTCCACGCAGTGATCCACCTTCGGCAGCAGGGCACGCAGCTGGCTGCACGTCGCCACCAGCGCGCTGATGGGACTGCCGTCGTCACCGCCTACTGCGTCCGTTGACCTCATCTCGACTGCGTGCGCACGCAACCCCGGCACCTCCTCCAGCCCTAGCTGCTGCTCGGTGGGCAGGCCGTCCAACATGACGTTGTAGATCTGCACGGGAGAGTTGTGCTTGGACACTTGGTCGAGCTCGATCAGGACACCCTGCACGAGGGAAGCGGCATACACGAGTAGTACAAGGCCCGTCGCAACACGCAGGGCTCCGCCTGGTTCCACCTCGTTGCGACGCATGGCGATACCGAGAGGCAAGGAGCTGCTCGAACGCGCCACCCGTCGGGCGAGAAGTCGTGAGAGCAGTGGCAATGCGAGTACGAGACCGGCTCCGACGAGGACGACGGCAATCGGCATGAGAACCGCGGACAACCCCGTCTCGTGGGGGGCGTGACCCGTCGCGCCCGCAACGCAGTACCCGGCAACGATGCCGAGCCCAGGAACGAGCGGGAGCAATCCCCATTTGCCCGGTGGCTTCTCCACCGCGCTGCGCCGCACGGCCAGCGGATTGGCAGCGGCCTTGCGGGCACTGGCCCGGCCCACGAACCAGGCGAGGGCAGGGCAGCCGATCAGGCAGACCAGGCTCGTCGGCAGAGTCAGAGTTCCGTCGGACGGATACCACGTGAAGCCAGGCAGGCCCACCCGGCTGATCAGTTGGTTGAGGATCCAGTAGGCACAGAGACCCAGGACCGCCCCCAGCAGAGCGGCGGCGACGGTCTCGGCGGCGTTGACCCGCTGGACGCCCTTCTTGCTCAGTCCGAGCAGCCGCAGTGCCGCAAGCCGACGTGATCGTGCGGCGGCTGAGAGCCTGGCGCACACGGACAGGAAAACGGCCAGGGGCAGCAGGACGACGCCGGCCAGAGTGAACCGCACGATGTCGAGGGTCGAGGATTCGACCGTGGGGTCGGGCGGGTAGGACATGCCGAAGCGAGTGATCGGACCGCCCTCCCGGAGTTGGTCGCGTCCCACGCCGACGTAGGCGAAAAGCTCGTCCGGGCGGGCCAGTCCTTCCGCGCCGACGAACCCCTTCTCACGCCCGGGCAGGAGTTGGGCGAGTTGGGGGTGGTTCTGGAGCGCGGCGTGCAGACGCGGAGACAGGAAGACCTCACCCGCCTCGGGGAACTCCCGCAGACCCGGTGGTGGCTCGATGCGGCGAGTACCTGGTGCGAGAAAGACACGGGTCATCGGCCGGGCACCGAGCGGATCGGTCCTGGTCAGTTCCAGTGGAGCGCCATCGCCGTTGATGCAGTGGGCCTGAGCATCGATGTCGCACGTGGGTTGGCGCTGCGCGACACGAGCATCCTGAGCCGCCAGGACGCCGGGAATGGCCAGCACCACCGCAAGACAGCACACACCGACTGCGCTGCCCACACTCATGAGGAAGAAGCGCACCCGATTGCCCCGCCCGCTGCCCAACAGCAAGCGAAGGCCCAGCAGTAGCTCCGTCACGTCGCCTCCCTCGCCCGAGGAGTCAGCGCACCGTCGCGCATCGAGTACTGGCGGTCTGCACGATCAGCCACCTGGGGGTCATGCGTGACAAGCACCACCGCGGTGCCCTGTGACCGCGCGAGGGTCAGGAACTCGTCAAGGACAGAGCTCGCATTGGCGCTGTCGAGCGAGCCGGTCGGTTCGTCGGCGAAGACTACGGCGGGCTCGTGGACCAGGGCCCGGGCCACCGCGGCACGTTGGCTCTGCCCACCTGAAACCTGCGAGGGCCGCCGCTTGCGCAGATCCGCGAGGCCGAGCCTGCCGAGGACTTCCCCGGCGGCGGCGAGCGCCTCGGCCTTGCGTTGTCCGGCCAGCCGAAGCGGCAGAGCCGTGTTCTCCTCGATGGTCAACTCGGGCAGCAACTCGCCGTATTGGAAGACGAATCCGAACCGCTCACGGCGCAGCTTGCCGAGCTCCTCATCGTCCAACTCACCGAGGGAACGCCCTTCGAAGCGGACCTCACCTCTGGCCACAGGCAGGACTCCGGCGAGGCAGTACAGCAATGACGACTTGCCCGAGCCGCTCTGCCCGGTGATCGCCGCGACTTCTCCACGGCTCAGTGCGATGTCCACGTCCTGCACGGCTGTGGTGGCGCCGTAGCGCAGCTCGATTCCCCTGGCGCTCAGGACTTCTGACGTATTGATGATGTTCCCCTATGCCGAGCGGGGAGCCCAGGCGCACCGCCTGGGCTCCGTGGGCCGATCAGGTCCTAGCGCGCCTTCTTGTTCTCGAAGTCCAAGGTCTCGGAACAGTTGTCGGGGCGCAGGCTGCCCCTGTCACGACAAGCCCGCAGATGGGCATGGTGGGTGTACAGCTGAGCACCGTCCCAGTTGGACTGGTGCAGCTTCACCGTGGTCTTCTGCTTGCCGTTGTAGCGAACCCACCCGTGTCCTTCGACACGAGCCTGCATGTAGACGTTGTGACCGTCTCCGTGGTTGGCGTCCTTGAGCATCCCCTCCCATTCGAAGGCTCCGTGGTTGGTGTGTGGGGGGTTGAACTTGTACTGGCCGTTGTAGAACTCGACGCCGCCGGAACCGAGGGTCTTGATCGGCGTCCCCCAACTCGCCCCGAACGCCGCCCCCGCAGCCGTCAGGAACAACCCCGCCGCCGCCCAACTCACCAGCAGCTTCTTCATCTTGCGCACTCCGTCCTCACTGGCGGCCCCGTTCAGCCACCCCGTGATCACGGACTGTAACGCCACGAAAACGCAAAGAAACGATCTGCCTAGCCCATCACCACCACATCAGGTGATCCAGCAGCGCACCGATGCACAACCGCAGCGAAACGAAAGAGCGGCACCCCCGCACAAGGGTGCCGCTCTTTCTTCGTGGTCCGGAGCCGTCGCCGATCGGTGAGGGTCGGGTGACAAGCAACGGCTCCGGGGCTCGGCCGGTCTTCCTCAAGGCCGGGGTTCACCAGCCCCGGGGGGCCGGGGTCA